>URMK01000064.1 GCA_900548905.1 uncultured Lachnospiraceae bacterium
AAAAGGAGGGGAGGGGGATGCCACAGGACACAAGGGGCCGTCTGAACTGTTACCTTTTTTCCCCGTATAAAAAGACCTCGTATAAAGGATTTCCCTCTATACAAGGTCTGTAAATAAGCGATTCATTAGGTTTACGTAAATGTGAAGGACTGGGCGGTTATATGTTTATTTAAAATAGGCTACGCCGGATTCGAAGATCTTAAGATCCTGTTCCCCGTAAATGTTGATGGCGACAGAGGCATCTCTTCTTTCCACATGGGCCATCTTACCCAGGATACGTCCGTCAGGAGAGGTGATTCCTTCGATTGCCGCATAGGATCCGTTCACATTCCATTCCTCATCCATGGAAACATTTCCTTCCGGATCCGCATATTGGGTTGCCACCTGTCCGCTTTCAAACAGCTTCTGTATCCACTCGCTGCTTGCCACGAAACGGCCTTCGCCGTGGGATGCAGGGGTTACATAGGTCTTGCCCGTCTGTGCGCCTGCAAGCCAGGGGGACTTGTTGGATACTACCTTCGTATAAACCATCTTGGAAATATGACGGTTAATGGTATTAAAGGTCAGGGTAGGAGAATCCTCTGTCTGTCCCGCTATCTCACCGAAGGGCACCAGTCCCAGCTTAATCAGGGCCTGGAAGCCGTTGCAGATACCAAGGCACAGACCGTCACGCTCATTTACCAGCTTCATGACAGCTTCCTTAATCCTGGCATTCCGGAAGGCGGTAGCAAAGAATTTAGCGCTTCCGTCCGGCTCATCGCCTGCGGAGAATCCGCCGGGGAACATGATGATCTGGGCATCATTAATTGCCTTTTCAAATTCCGCCACGGATTCACGGATATCTTCAGCGCTCAGATTTTTAAACACCTTAGTCACCACGCTGGCGCCGGCTCTTTCAAAGGCTCTGCTACTGTCGTATTCACAGTTGGTCCCCGGGAATACCGGGATAAATACGGAAGGCTTCGCCACCTTGTGTTTGCAGACATATACGGTGTCCGCTGTATAAAGGCCGGTGTTTACCGCTTCCGTATCCAGGACAGCTTTGGTAGGGAATACTTTTTCCAGTGTCCCCTTCCAGGCCGCCAGCATATCATCCAGGCCGATTTCCACATCGCCGAAGGTCACTGCGGGTTCTTTGGTAACCGTACCGATAAGCTCATAGGCCGTATCAATCAGATTGATCTTATCCGCAGGCACCTCTGCCACGATATCCCCAAGGGCATTTTCAAACAGTTCTTCCAAATCCGCATCATCACTCAGTTCCACGCCCAGATGATTGCCGAAGGCCATCTTGGGAAGGGCTGCCGCTGCACCCTTGCTGTCCAGGGCGTATGCGGATATAATAACGCCGTCGCGGATCATTTCCGTGATTTTATCATAAAGCTCCATAACACTGTCATAGACAGGAACATCATATTCATCCCTCTCCATGCAGAAGCGTACTATCTTATTGCCCGGCCGCTTAAATTCGGGAGTGATGATATCCTTTTCCTTCGCCACATCCACCGCAAAGGATACGAGGGTGGGAGGCACGTCAATTTCATTAAAGGTACCCGACATGGAATCCTTGCCGCCGATGGAAGGGAGGCCATAGCCCACCTGTGCGTCAAAGGCGCCCAGCAGCGCCGCAAAAGGCTGGCTCCAACGCTTGGGATCCTCCGTCATCCTGCGGAAATATTCCTGGAAGGTAAAACGGATTTTACGGAAATTCCCGCCTGCCGCCACTATTCTTGCCATAGATTCCGTTACCGCATAAATGACTCCGTGATAAGGGCTCCAGGAAGAAAGGTAAGGATCAAAACCGTAGCTCATCATGGTTACGGTATCGGTCTTCCCCTTCAGCACAGGCAGCTTTGCCACCATGGCCTGGGTTTCCGTCAGCTGGTATTTTCCGCCGTAAGGCATCAGCACGCTGGCTGCTCCGATGGAGGAGTCAAACATTTCCACCAGGCCCTTTTGGGAACACACATTCAAATTGGAGAGCAGGGTAAGCCAGGCTTTCTTCACCTCGCCCGCTTCCAGCGCTTCTCCCGCTTCGGGAACCGCGTATTTATCAAAGTAGCTGGTGCCCTCTGCCGGAATATCCACATATACGCCGGTTTCCTGATGGGCGCCGTTGGTATCCAGGAAGGCTCTGGAGATATTCACGATCTCCCGGCCCCTCCATGTGAGGACAAGACGGGGTTCCTTCGTAACCACCGCAACACTGACGGCCTCCAGGTTTTCTTCTTTTGAATAGCCCAGGAAAGCATCCACATCCTGAGGGGACACCACCACCGCCATTCTTTCCTGGGATTCGGAAATAGCCAGTTCCGTTCCGTCCAGGCCCGCATATTTCTTGGGCACCTTATCCAAATCCACCCGCAGTCCGTCTGCCAGCTCGCCGATGGCTACGGATACGCCGCCGGCCCCGAAATCGTTGCATTTCTTAATCAGCCTGCTTACCTCCGCCCTGCGGAACAGCCTCTGGATCTTGCGCTCTGTGGGCGCATTTCCCTTCTGCACCTCAGCACCGCAGGTCTCAATGCTTTCTTCGGTATGTACCTTGGAGGATCCGGTAGCACCGCCGCAGCCGTCCCTTCCGGTACGTCCGCCCAGAAGGATGATGATATCACCCGGATCGGAGGTTTCACGGATTACATTCTTCCTGGGTGCTGCACCCATAACCGCGCCGATTTCCATACGCTTTGCCACATAGTTTGGATGGTATACTTCTTTGACATACCCCGTTGCCAGCCCGATCTGATTGCCGTAGGAGGAGTAACCGTCCGCCGCGCCGCGCACCAGTTTTTTCTGGGAAAGCTTTCCCTTCAGGGTATCCGCCACAGGAACGGTGGGATCCGCCGCGCCGGTCACACGCATGGCCTGGTATACATAGCCGCGCCCGGAAAGGGGATCACGGATAGCACCGCCCAGACAGGTGGCCGCACCGCCGAAGGGTTCTATTTCAGTGGGATGGTTATGGGTCTCATTTTTGAAGAAAATAAGCCATTCTTCGGTTACGGGGCCGTCTGCGTAATCCATCTCCACAGGAACGATGACGGAGCAGGCGTTGATTTCATCGGATTCCTCCATATCCTGGAGTTTTCCTTCCTTCTTCAGCTTACGCATTCCCATGAGAGCCAGATCCATCAGGCAGACGAACTTGTCCTTTCTTCCTTTAAAAATATCCTCCCTCGTATCCAGGTAGCTCTGATACGTACTTTCCATGGGAGTGCGGTAATAGCCTTCCCCGAATTCCACATCCTTCAGCTCTGTGGAAAAGGTGGTATGACGGCAGTGATCGGACCAATAGGTATCCAGCACACGGATTTCCGTCATGGAAGGGTCTCTCTTTTCTTCCTTAACATAATAATTCTGTATATGCAGAAAATCCTTGAAGGTCATTGCCAGACCCAGGGACTGGTACAATGCCTTAAGCTCTTCCTCTCCCAGTTCCCGGAACCCGGCAAAAATCTTCACATCTTCCGGCTCCTCAAATCTGGTTTCCAGCGTTTCCGGCTTGACCATATCCGTTTCCCTGGAATCCACAGGGTTAATACAGTAAGCCTTTATCCGGTCAAATTCCTCATCCGTCAGTTCCCCGATAACCAGATAGGTCACTGCGGTCCTGATAATTGGTTCTTCCTCTTCGTTTAAAAACTTTACGCACTGCAGGGCAGAATCCGCTCTCTGATCGAACTGTCCGGGCAGAAATTCCACGGAAAATACTCTTCCGTTTTCCGGAACTTCAATCCGTTCTGCATAGAGATCATCCACCGGAGGCTCGGAAAATACCGTTTTACAGGCTTTTTCAAATACCTCATCGCTGATATGCTCCACATCATAGCGGATGAACATTCTAACGTCCTCTACCTTTACCAGGTTCAGATAGTTCTTCAGATCGCCTTTCAGTTCCTTCGCCTTTACGGCAAAAGGGGCTTTCTTCTCTACATAGATACGTCTTACATTTCCCATGAATGGCTCCTCCAAATGTTTGTGGCCGGCATTTTTTTCTTCCCAAGCCGCCGGCTGCTTCAGAGTGTGTTTGAAGATTGCCGGAATGGATTTTCAAACATACCCCAGCCTGCGGGCACAAAAAAACAGGCCTGCAGGCGGGCATTCTCTTTTTATTATACAAAATCTGCGTTTTTTTTCAATGCAATTTAATAAAATGGATATAATTTTGTTACTTGACAGTAACCGTTCAAACAGCCCTTTGTACCCTGCGGCATCCCCCTCCCCTGCGTTTCCCTGGGGAGGGGGATGCCGCAGGGCACAAAGGGCTGTTTGAACGGTTATACTTCTCAGCGGTCCGCAGACATAAAATACCCCAAGGCTCATCCTTGAGGTATTCGGTTTCCGTATTCATTGTTCAGGATAATTCCTCATATACAAGATCCTTCATAAGATAGAGAAGCTCGCTGTCCAGCCTGCTTTCGGACAATCCCATCGTCTGGGAACATACCCGCAGTCCTTCCAGCACAAACATGATATTCTGTGCCGCCCCCTGCGGATCCTCACAGATGAATTCCCCGCTTTCCACACCGGCCCCGATCAGCCCCGTGAGTATTTCCACGGCCTGAAGAAACCTTCTGCGCAGGAGGTTATCCTTTTTTGCCGGCTTATTGGCCAAAAAATATTCATAGGTTGCAACGGCCAGGCTGTTTTTCCTGAGAAGGATCTCTTTTTTCTGCTCCTTCAGAAAGACAAGCAGGATATCCGTTGCCGTGGCATCCTCCGGGATTTCCCCTGTAAAGATATCATCCTTTTCCATCTGTTCCGCTTCCAGCACCTCCCGGAAAAGCGCAGCCGTACTGTCAAAATAAAGGTACAGGCCGCCCCTGCTGATACCGCAGGCATCCACAATATCCTTCATCGTCACATCCCCGAAGCCCTTTTCCACAAAAACCTGGCGTGCCGTATCCACTATAAATTGTTTCTTCTGCTCTGATTTTTCTCCCATAAAAAGACCCCTTTGAAATCCCGCCTCTATTTATGGTACCATAAAACCCCCGAAAAATAAAGCATTTGGGAACGGGGTGCAGCTAAAAAAGTTAGTGCCGCCATGGTTTCCGCCGGCTGCCATCACCGGCATTTCTGAATTTTTATTTAAATTTACGGGGATTTTCTTTTTTTCCGAATTTTTGTATGCTAATATGTTCACATTAATCAGATAGGAATCAGAAAGTGAATCAGGGAAAATGTATGAAATATTTGAAATTATTTCTGAAAAAATTACTGCGGTACGTACTGAAGCCGCTTTCCTTTCTGCCGGCATTGGTAATGATGTATGTCATTTTCAGTTTTTCAGCCCAGGAAGGCGTATCCTCCAGTGCGGTGAGCAGTACGGTGAGCCTGCGTTTCGTACAGATATGCGGCCAGGTACTGGACAAGGAGTGGAGCGATGCCCAGGTTCTCCATTATGCGGAACGGATCGAGCACTACGTGCGTAAAACGGCACATGTTACAGAATATTTCCTTCTGGCCGTCTTCGTTTCCTTTCCGTTATATGTCTACCGTCTGCGCGGCTGGAAGCTTCTGTTTGCCGCCGGGCTTTTCTGTGTGGCCTTTGCCGGACTGGACGAATGGCACCAGTCCTTTGTTCCCGGCCGTTCCCCCTCCCCCAGGGATGTGTTGATTGACAGTATCGGCATTTTTGCCGGGATCGAAATCACACAGCTCCTTTGCTTTATCGGACGTAAAACCATATTCCGTCCTCTGTCCCTGGAAAGCCGGCCGGAGGAGGAATAGACGTGCCTTATTGTGACAGAACTGTAAAAACGGAAGTCCGGATAAAACCGGGCTTCCGTTTTTGAATCGTACATAGAGACGGCCTGCGTAACACGGCATCTAATGCACGAAGCAGGCTGCCGGGCCTTTGCCCATCAGTCAGACGCCTTCAGAATCAGGCACGCAAAAGGGTTCAAAGTCACACTGCCCTTTACCGGTGCCCCGTCCGGCACTCTCGCATAACTGCCGGACAGATTTATTTCCGTTTCCGTTTCGTTATAATTCTGTACAAACCAGACGGCCTCTGCGCCTTCTCTGCGGGACACGGTCACCCCATAGGGCAGGCTGCCGGTAAACTCCGTGCATATGCCGGTTTCTTCCGCCAGCGCGGCATAGAAGTCCTTCAGGAATCCTTCTTCCGTTTCGCAGGCCAGATAATAGGCTTTCCCGCTCCCGTAATTTTTCCGGGTAAGGGCCGGCACGTCCGCATAATAATCGGCTTCATAGGATGCCAGAACCTCCGTCCCTCCCCCGGGAATCACATGGGAGATTTCCCGCAGACAGCCTGTCGGATAGGATTTTCCTTCATAGCGGATGCTGTTGGTGCGGTGGTCAGGCGCCGCATCCATTTCTTCCGTGCGGATTCCCAAAACCTCCTCCAGCGGATGCTTATCCAGGATACAAAGATCCGTCTCATCCACCATACCGCTGAAATAAGTGGTCACATAGCAGCCGCCGGCTTCCACGTAATCTTTTACCTTTTTCGCATAGCCTTTTTTATACAGGTAGGTCAGCGGAGCCGCCACCAGACGGTAGCCTTCCAGTCCGCAGTCCTCGTTTACAAAATCCACATCAATCCCCATTTCCCAGAAGGGCTTAAAATGGGCCAGTATGGTGTCCGTATATCCCATATTTTTTCTGGGGCCTTCGATATCCTCCACTGCCCACCAGTTCTCCCAGTCAAACACAATAGCCGCCTTCGGCCGGTTGCAGGTGGCATAAACCGCATCGGAAATCTGTTCCATGCGGCTTCCGAGAGCGGAAACCTCCCGGAATACCCGGGTGTCGCTTCCATTGCGGTGATCCACCACCGCGCCGTGGAACTTTTCCGCGCTTCCCCTGCTCTTCCTCCACTGGAAATACTGTACGCTGTTACTGCCGCAGGCGATAGCCTGAAGGGATGACAGTTCATGGAGGCCGGGCCGCTTCTGGGTATTCACTGCTTTCCAGTTAACAATGGAGGGTGTGCTTTCCATCATCAGGAACGGCGCTTTTTTCAGGCTTCTCATCATCGTATGCCAGGCCGCCGTGCGTACGGCCACATTCACCTCATCCTCCCGGCTGTGCCATTCCGGATAGTTATCCCAGGAAATGATACTCAGCTGGGGAGCGAACCGGAAATAATCCAGGGGCTTGAAATACTCCATCATATTCGTAGTTACGGGCAGGACGCTGTATTTCAGCACCGCTTTGATTTCCTCCAGGCAGAAATCCTGGATTTGATGGCTAACAAAGCGTTTCCAATCCAGGTTCAGGCCATGCAGCCTGCTTTCCCCATTGGGCACGGGGCTGTGGATCTGGGACCAGTCGGTATAGGTATGGCTCCAGAAAGTAGTCCACCAGGCGTGGTTCAGATTGTCGAGCGTTTTGTATTTTTCCTTCAGCCATTCCCGGAAGGCCTGCTGGCAGCAGGGACAGTGGCAGGAAGCATCGGAGCCGTTGCCGCCGTATTCATTGGAAATATGCCACAGGATCACTCCCGGATGATTGCCCAGATGCCGGGACAGCTCATGATTGATCTTTTTCATTTTCTTACGCACCACCGGTGAGGTATAACAGAAATTATGCCTCCTTCCCGGAAGATTACGCACCCCCTCCGGACTCATCTGCCGCACTTCTTCATACTTCGCCGTCATCCAGTGAGGCATGGCGCCGGTGGGGGTAGCCAGGATGGTATAAATACCGTTTTCATACAGCCTGTCGATAATCCTGTGCAGCCAGCCGAAATGGAATTCCCCTTCCTCCGGCTCCAGCCTGGCCCAGGAAAAAATTCCAAGGGAAACGCAGTTCACGCGGGCTTCCTTCATCAGCCTGATATCCTCTTCCAGCACCCGGGGGCTGTCCAGCCACTGCTCCGGGTTGTAATCCCCGCCGTGGAGCAGGCGCGGGTATTTTTTAATCACTTCTTTCATTCGTATCCTCCCTTCCGCGGCCTGAAACCGCAATCACAATTATTGTAACTGTTCAGTACCCTCACAGTTACTCTGCAAAAATCCATCCTAAATCGCCTTCGGCGATGGATTTTTGCACTCCTGAATCACTTTCTTACGGTCAGCGCAGTAAATGCGCTGACCTGCTGAACAGTTACCAATTATTACATTTATAACCTGCCGGCAATCAGATCCTCCAGGACTCGGCTCACCATTCTGCATTCCCGGTCGGCACATTTCTTCACATGCTCCTTCGCCGTATACATGCAAAAGCTCAGGCCTGCTTCTTTCAACATAGTCATATCGTTTTCACTGTCTCCGAAGGCCAGGACCTCCTCCAGGAAAAACTGCTCCTTCGCCGCAAGCAGCTTCAGTGCACTTCCCTTGTCCACCCCTTTATTGGTAAAATCCAGCCACCCGTTGCCTCCGTCCACCACATTCAGGCAGCGGTCGTATTTTGCATGGAACCACCGCTCTTTATCCTCCGGGATCCCGTCCCGCCAATAGATAGAGATTTTAATCATGGGGATCAACATATCCCGGAAATCCTCCAACACGGCAACCTGGTTTTTCACCTTTTCCCGCAGCATTACAGGAAACATCGGATCCACCGGCACCAGATAGGAGGCGTCCGCCCCCGATACCACGATCTCCGTCCCCGGGACTTCCTGCATATCCCGTATAAGGGCCAATCCCATATTCTTTTCAATATCATTCTGGTACAGGATAGTGCCCCCCTGGGCAATCAATGCACCATTTTCACAAATATAACTGATCTCGTCCGCCACCGGCGCCAGCAGCCTGCGCAGATTGGCATACTGCCTTCCGCTGGCTGCAATAAAGGAGATCCCCATGGATTTCAGTTCCCGGATAAGAGGGAAATATTCCTCATCCACATGCTGTGCACCGTCCTTTAAAATCGTGCCGTCAAAATCACTGGCAATCACTCTTATATTATCTGTCATTCCCATAAACCTTTCGTAACCGTTCCGTACCTTCACAGCCACTGCCAAAATCCATCCCGGACCGTTACAGCCTTTCTTTTTATAAATACATAGGCTCATCTGTCTGCGGCTATCCGCAGCACATATCCTATGTTCTATCTTCTGCGCTTTCTGTCTATTTTACTATAAGAGTGAGGTTTTCCATAGATGTTTTTTAAAAAATTACATAAATTTTACCAACAGCCCTGTGAATGGAAATCCCTGTATAACAGTTCAGACGCCCCTTTGTGTCCCGCGGCATCCCCGCCCCAGGGGAAAGCCGGGGAGGGGATGCCGCGGGACACAAAGGGGCGTCTGAACTGTTACGGCCCTGTCATAATACGACAAAAAATTATACAAAAAGGGCTTGCTTTTCCCCTTCCGGCTATGCTATAATACAATTCGTCGGTTCGGTGAGAGCCGGTTGTAGGAGCATAGTTCAAGGGTAGAACAGTGGTCTCCAAAACCATCGATGTGGGTTCGATTCCTACTGCTCCTGTTAGTCGGGAAGTCTGATTATATCAGGCTTCTTTTTTTTGTATAATTTGTATAATAGGAAAGGTACTTTGAAAAAACTTCGTAACTGTGAGGGTACTGAACAGTTACAAAACTTCTTATTTTTCCGCCTTCACAGGCCCCAGCGGCGGCGCAGGGCCGCACGCCTTTCATACAAAAAGCGTACAGCCCTGCTGTTTGAACTGTTCTATTTTCCGGTCTATGGCCCCGACGCTGACGTCCAGCTTCTGCGCCAGGCACCTTTTGCACAGGAATTCCCTGCTCCCCCGGTTCACAAATTTTTTGTAGGCTCCTATTTCATTATAGGTAAGGTTTTTTTGACAGTCCATGCAAACGGACATTACTGATCAACCACCTTTGCACGGAATACCTGGCAGTCAAAGGCTTCCAGCTGCCTGGATACGGTGGCATTGGTTACCTTAAAGGTTTCCCCGCTCCACACCTCGGTCATTTCCAGGGTTTTTCCGGTGCCAAAGCCCAGGCCCACTTCGTCCAGGTTGAACCTTGCCGCCGCCTTTTCTTCGCTCATATTAAACAGGCCGATAGCGATATCACCATTTTCCAGCTGCCTTGCATAAAGGATCATATCGTCTCCGGCCCAGATCCCCTGCAGCTTTACAGGCTGACGGCAGGCGCTGTCCTGATTGATCCGGATCAGTTCCTCATGTTCCAGGATAGTCTTAGTCTCCTTATTCATACTGCGGATATCACATCCGATCATCAGCGGGGAACCGAGCAGCGCCCAGATGGAAAAATGGGTTTTATATTGGATATCGCTGCAGCCCTTCAGGCCCACATTCCCTTTTCCGTACATTCCTACGATCAGCATGTCCATATCATTAAAGCAGCCCACGCCATGATAAGGATGCAGCGCCTCCTGCTTCTTAACCAACTCCTTCACGGATTCCCAGGTATCAAAAATATCCCCGGTGGACCTCCACATGGAAGCCGCCGATGTCTTAATCCATTCCTGTGTCTGATCCGCACCCCAGGAACAGGCGGAAAACAGGATATCCCTTCCGCAGTTCTCCAGGGCCAGCCCCATTCTCCGGTACAGGTACTGCCCATGGATAATCGGGCTGTGATAGCAGTAATCGTATTTCAGGAAATCCACGCCCCATTCCGCAAAGGTTGCGGCGTCCGTAAACTCATGTTCAAAACTCCCCGGATAACCGGCACAAGTCAGGTTTCCGGCACAGGAATACATACCGAATTTCAAGCCCTTGCTGTGGACATAATCCGCCACCGCCTTCATCCCGCGGGGAAACTTCTCCGGATCCGGAACAAGACGCTGGTTTTCATCCCGTTCCCGGAGGGACCAGCAGTCGTCAATGACCAGATACTCGTATCCCTTCTCCAAAAGCCCTGTGTCCACCATAGCGTCCGCTGTTTCAAAAATAAGCTGTTCATTGATATTTTCCCCAAAGGTATTCCAGGAATTCCAACCCATGGGCGGTGTTAATTTTACCATACTCTTGACCTCCTCGGCGTTTTTCAGTAAGCTTATTATAAAATGTATTTTTAGATCAATTCCATATAATTTCGTTGCATAAGCATGTACTTTCCGTTCTTTTCCGGAATTCCCCATAGAATCTGCCGTACACCGGGGGAGGCGGGCGCGGAGGGCCGACTGTACGGCGGTAAAAGGAGACACTATGAAAGAAGAAATCTATTCCGGACACTCCCTGCTTCTTACCAACTGCGGCAGGGAGGATTGTTCCGATCTCCATTCCTGGGGGCCCGGAATCCGTCCATGTTACATCATTCATTATGTAATCAAAGGCGCGGGCTGGCTGGAATGCGGCAAAAAACGCTTCCGCATCGAGGCCGGCCAAAGCTTTCTTTTATATCCCTATACCGTCCTGCACTATTACCCGGATCCTTTACAGCCGTGGGAATATATCTGGGTTGATTTTGTGGGGAAGGATACGCCGGATCTGCTTCCGGACATAGGTTTTTCCGCCTCCTGCCCCATTTCTCCCGCCATTCCCGCCCCGCAGATCCTGCCGCTTTTTGAGCGTCTGTGCACCCTGGACATCCATTACCGCAACAAAAGGGAAGCCTGCGGCCTGCTTCTGGCCCTTCTGGGGCTTTATGCGGATGCATACCCTGCGCCTTCCTCCCGGCTTCCCCGCAGGGAGGATAACCGCCTTTCCACTGCGGTGCTTCTCATCCGCACCCATTACCACAAACCCGATTTCAACGTGGAGGCCCTCTGCCGGAGCATGCACATGAACCGGGTCACCCTTTACCGCCTGTTCCGGGAGACACTGGGTCTGTCTCCCAATGCCTATATCTGCCAATACCGTCTGGAGCAGGCGGAAAAGCTTCTGGAAATGGGTTTTTCCGTCAAAAATACCGCCTTTTCCTGCGGCTATGGCGACCCGTTTTATTTCTCCCGGGCCTTCAAGGCCCGTTACGGCATCCCTCCCGCCGCCCGTAAAGGAAAATAAGAGGGGCCATGTCCTGTCAGCAGCTGTTTCTTACCGGGTGAAACCGGTAGGAAACAGCTGTTTTTTTGAACAGAATACGGCCCGCGGCGCGTGGATGCTTCCTCCGCCGGACTGGGGAACCTGCAGTATCAGAAACCATAACAAAACATTTCTGTAGAAAAAAACGCGCAACCATTTGACTATAAATTGGTGATGCATTACAATAGATTTACCAAAATATGGAAAATAAGCAGTTTTTTGGTAACCGTTCCGCTTTGTCTGTAGGGTTACGCATTCCATGTTTTACTAAGACAGAAACTGGACATTCGACAGCAGTGTAATTACCGGAACCGGATTGGGGTATTCCCGGACGCCGGTAAAAGGGGGAGCTTATATGTCATGGTATGCCGGTACTTTTTACTGTGGGCATGAAGGCTACGTTAACATCATCGGCCCTGCCAGTAACAGGGAAAAAATGAAGGAGTATAAATTTTCCGGTCTGTGCCCTGCCTGCTGCAAGGCAGAGCTTATGCGAAACAGGAGCGAAAAAAATACGGCCGCCCGGAAAGCGGCATCCCGGATGGAGCTTCCGCCGTTGGAAGGGACAAGAAAACAGGTGGTCTGGGCGGAAACGCTGCGTGTGGATGCCCTGACGCGGCTGCAGGCCTTTATTGACACACCGGGGAATATCCGTCTGATTATCCTGCGGCTGAATTATGAAGCGATGACGCCTCTGGAGCTTACGGAGGAAAACCTTCCTTTTATGCTTCAGGAAATCGTACAATATCTCATCCATGAGAAAACAAAGGCCGCTTACTGGATCAATAACCGTTTTAACAGGGAGCTGTGCAATCTGGAACAGATTATTCCGGAATATCTGGAATGGTGCAAATGGTGCCGCCCCGAGGAAGAGGTAACGGAAACGGAATTTATCCGCGGGGATTCCATCCTTTCCCCGGAAAAGCCCCAATTTCCCGGGATCGTGGAGATTCGGGGAAACCAGGAGGAGATTACGGCTACCTATGAGAAAAACGATCGGTTCCGTGAAATCATAAGGCAGATGGACTATGAATGGAACGGGCGCTGCTGGTTCCGCAGGCTCACCCCTTTCCGCGGATCCTTCCGGGACCGTGCCGCGGAATTGGGTAATATACTGCTGAAAAACGGCTTTACCGTATCCATACCGGATGAGCAGGCGCGGGAAGGCGCGGTGAACGGCGATTTCAGCCCCGAGCATAAGCGCTGGATTACCAAAAGTAAAAAAGGAATTTTCTTTTTTATCCCTCTATCTTCTTCCATTCCACGGGAAATTGTCCTGAATCTGAGAAAGATACCTACCGCTGCCTATCATTCCGGCGGCATATTCATAGAACCCGCCCATTATGCCGAACTGGAGGATTTTGCGGAAATGTATGGCTTCCGCTTTGACCGGGAAGCAGAGGATTTGCTGCGTGCCTACCGCGATACTCTGCAGCAGGTTCCCCATGTATCCCCCGTCGCCCCGCAGCCTGCCGAAGAAATCAATAACCTGCACAAAATACTGGAATCATCCGGCGCCATTCTGGATGATCTGGCGGATAATGACTAACCATGCAATTACATAATAAGCTTCTGGATTACCAGGAGAAGGCTGTAGAAAAACTGAAAAAAGTAAAAGTCGGAGCACTGTTTATGGAACAGGGGACAGGCAAAACCATTACGGCGCTGGAGCTGTGCCGCCTGCGGCTGGAAGCTGATAAAATCAGCCACATCCTGTGGCTCTGTCCCTGTTCCACTAAACAGAATCTCAAGGATGAGCTGATAAAGCACGCCCCCAGGGAAATCCTCGAACGCACCACGATCTGCGGGATTGAAACCCTTTCCCGCAGCATCCACGCCAACAGCTACCTGCGTCTGCTGACCGAACGGGAACGCTGTTATCTTGTGGTGGACGAAAGCCTGCTGATCAAGAACCCCTATGCGTACCGTACCAGGAATATTGATTACCTTTCCTCCCACTGCGATTACAAGCTGATACTGAACGGCATGCCGATATCCAAAAACCAGGCGGATCTGTATGCCCAGTTCCATATTCTGGACTGGCGGATCCTGGGCTATAAGACCTACTGGTCCTTTGCCGCCAACCATATAGAATTCGATCCGGATATCCCGCAGAAAATTATCCGGTGCCTGAATACGGATTATCTGGCCAGGAAGATTTCCCCCTATACCGTCCAGGTAACCAAGAAGGACTGCCTTGTCCTGCCCGACAAAAGCTATTCCATTAATTATTTTTCCCTCACCCGGAGGCAGAACGAGCATTACAACCACGTTGCGGACGTGCTCCTTTTCCACCTGAACGAACTTCATCCGGAAAGCATCTACCGGCTCTTTGCCGGGCTGCAGGCCGTTACCAGCGGTTTCCGGGTATCCTTCCGCAGGAGTGAGACCGGATACGAGCATATTGTCACCCAGCCTTTTTTTGAAAACCCTTCGGACAATCCCCGGCTGCAAAGGCTCCTTTCCGTGATTGACAACCGGAACAAATATATTATTTTCTGCAACTATACCTACGAAATCGATGTTTTATGCCGGATTCTGACCGCCAAATACGGCGGGGAAAACGTAGCCCGCTTTGACGGCTCCCTTCCCATGAAAAAAAGGATGCTGAATCTGGAAACCTTTAAGGCCAAAGCCAATTTCCTGATAGCCAACCGTGACTGCGCCGGCTACAGCCTGAACCTGCAGTTCTGCCACAACATTATTTACTACTCCAACAGCTGGGATCTGGCCACGCGGCTGCAGAGTGAGGACCGGATACACCGGATCGGCCAGGAACAGGATATCCGTATCCGGGATATCTGTGCATACAACACGCTGGATGAACGGATCCTCGGCTGCCTGTACCGGAAGGAAAAACTGCTGGAAGCCTTCCGGAACGACATTAAAAACATGGAAAATAAAAACCGCATCGCGGAATGGATTTACTGCAGGAAGCAGGACTGTGGGCTGATGGATTGCGATGATTTGGAGGAAGCTCGCCATGCCTAAGATTTACTCGGACAAAAATGTATATGAGGCTGCCATAGAACGGTACGAGACCGTATTCCGGTATTTCGACCATATTTATTTTTCGGTTTCCGGGGGAAAGGACAGCTCTATCATGCTCCAGCTGGCCGCCCAGGTAGCCCGCCGGCTGAAACGAAAGCTGTCGGTCCTCTACATCGATCTGGAAGCCCAGTATAAGGCCACCATCGAACATGTGGAGGAGCTTATCCAATGTACTGCGGATGTGACCGACACCTGGTACTGGGTGGCTTTACCCCTCTCCCTTCGAAATGCGGCTTCCGCCATCTGCCCGAAATGGATCTGCTGGGATAAAAAGGACCGGGATAAATGGGTACGCCCACTTCCGGATCCGGACCGGCAGGATATCTGCCTGATAACGGAGGATCAGTACCCCGGGGAATGGAACTGGTTCCGCCGGGGTATGGAATTTGAGGAATTTATCCTTTATTTCGCCAAATGGTTCTCCGCCAGCAGGAAAGGCCCCGCAGCAGCCGGCATCGGCATCCGTTCGGATGAAAGCCTGAACCGCTTCCGCACCATCATCAGCAATACCAAGGAGCGCTACCTGGATTATCCCTGGACCACCAGGGTTAAAATCCACGACAGGCCCACGGACAGCTGGAATTTCTATCCCATTTACGACTGGTCGGCGGCAGATGACTGGACTGCGGTTGCCAAATACAATTTGAAATTTAATTATATCTACGAGCTTATGTATAAAAACGGCGTCTCCATCAGCGAACAGCGCCTCTGCCAGCCGTACGGGGACGACCAGCGTAAGGGCCTGGATCAGTTCCGGTATCTGGAGCCGGAAACCTGGGAAAAGGTCCTGCACCGTGTGGAAGGGGTCAATTTCGGCAACATATACTGCCGGACCAGCCTCCTTGGCAACATCAAGTCCGAAAAACCGGATTCCCTGACGTGGGAGCAGTATGCCGTCTTTCTGCTGGAAAGCCTGGGGCTGTACGCCCCGGAGGTAAGGGATCACTATTACTATAAAATCAAGAAATTTTTTGCCTGGTGGGAAAAGGAAGCGGGGATTACCCCGTCCGCCATGCCCGACGATAAATGGGATATCCAGGGTTTCCGCCGGGCCCCCTATTGGAAACGGATAGCAAGGGCTATCGAAAAAAACGATTTCTGGATGTCCGGCCTGAGCTTCAGCGAAACAAAAGGGGATGTAAAAAGACTGTTTGAACTGAAAAAAAAATATGCCGGCATTATCCGCCGGGATATCCAGTCCACAAACAAACAGCTTCGGGATGCTGTGGGGAGGATTGAAGATGAACTTACAAAAGAAGGAGTTTAACAAAGGGTACGATAAGGTTGCTTTTTATTCTGTCATGGGAGAATATTTTGCAGAAAAGAAATACAGGGATGAAATGCCCTATCTGATTAACAACGAAGAAAAGGAATGGCGGCTGTTCTATTACGGGGACACGCTGGCAGGCTTCTATGGACATGAGGAGAAAAAGGGGCAGACCAATGTGTCGGGCGTTTATGTCCTGTCCGCTTTCCGGCACTCGGAGGTATGCGCCGTTATGGTAGAGGATATGGTTTATTCTTTTTCCTCTATCCGCATGACCACCTCCAACCCGCGTCTCATCAGCCATCTCCGTAAGAACGGCTTCCGGGAGTTATCCAGGCGGGGCTGTTATTTAACCATGGAATGCGCGAATACCGGTCACGGGCCCGTCCAGAGCGGAGAGCAGCACACTGCCGCCTTTATTAATCTGGCAGAAGGCTATCCGCGAAGCAGCCCGGACCGTTCGGAACTGTTAACGCAGCCGCAGAAACGGCTGCAGAAGGAGACAGAATGGATATCGACAACCTGATAAAAGAAATACAGCAGACGCTTTCGTCCATTGAGGATCTGGACGAAAAGGTAGAAGCCATCAACCGGATCCGGGACGGCATATCCCAGGTCAGCCCCTTCCTGGGGGAACCCACGGACTGCGTCCTCTGGGTCAGGCAGGAAACCGTCCAGGCCAACGAATACAACCCCAACCATGTTTCTTCCCCGGAAATGCAGCTTCTGCATACCAGTATCCGGGAGGATGGTTATACCATGCCTATCGTTACCTATGACATGCAGAACGGCTCCCGGGAAATCGTGGACGGATTCCACCGTAACCGAATCGCCAGGGAATATCCGGATATCCACCACCGGATACACGGCTACCTCCCCGTCACCACCCTGAACAAGCCCCTGGATCAGCGGATCGCCGCCACCATCCGGCATAACCGTGCCAGAGGGACCCACGGCATACGCCCTATGAGCGCCATTATCATGGATCTCACCCGTTCCGGCTGGTCCGATGAAAAAATATGCGCCCAGCTCGGGATGGATCTGGATGAAGTGCTGCGGCTGAAGCAGATCACCGGTCTGAAGGAAGCCTTCATGAACCACGAATTCAGCCGTTCCTGGGAGGAGTTCGAGAAAAAATTTTATGAGCCTTAGAGTGTGCCTGCCGCTTCCTTACACGCTCCGCTCTGCGGGACTTCCTCCCATATCCCCTGCTCTTTCCCCCGGATCAGAAGTTCCGCAAACAGGCTGTTGGCCCAGGCAAACCAGCTTCTGGTGTAATCCTGCGGATCCTCCGCATTGACGGACTCATGCATATAATTCGTCCCTGCGTGGCTGGCGAGCAGCATCTGCATACATTCCTTTATTTCCTCTTTATCCCCGGAGGTAAGGGCCTGCATCACAATACCGATAGGCCATACGTTCCCCTTCTTTGTGTGAGGGCTTCCCACGCCACGGAGCACCCTTCCCCGGAAATAACAGGGATTGTCTTCCGACAGGATATACGCTCTGGTATTCCTGTAAATCTCCTCGTCCGCCTCACAGTAGCCCAGATAAGGAAGGGATAGAAGGCTGGGGCAGTTCGCATCGTCCATAAAGACATAATTCCCCAGTCCGTCCGTTTCATAGGCATAAATCCGCCCATAAGGCTTTCGTTCCGTAATTCCGTACGTTCGGATGCCCTCTTCTATTTCTCCCGCGAGTTTCCCGCAGGATTCCGCCTGTTCCTCATCCTTATAAATAGTAAGGAATATTTCCTGCGCGTATTCCATGGCCTTCACCGCCATTATCTGTGACGGTATCAGATAACCGTAGATACACCGGTCGTCCGAAGGACGGAACCCCGACCAGGTCATGCCGGTATAGCCGGTGGGATTTCCTTTGCCGTTGCAGGGGAGGGTATCCGTTTCCACACAGTCCTTCCGTTCGAAGGTATACGCAGACTCCCCGTGGTTTTGTTCCCTGCCGAACACCGCACGGATCTGGAGCAGCATCTCATGTATCTGCTCATCAAACAGCTCTGTTTTTCCTGTGGCCTTCCAATACCGGTATACGAGATATACCGGCGCACACAGGGAATCCACTTCGTATTTTCTCTCCCATATGTAAGGGCCCATATCCGTCAGGTCACGGGCATAACAGCTGCCGTCCGGCCTTTCATTAAATGCATTGGCATAAGGATCGGTAAGAACCATCCTGGCCTGCCGGCGGATCACGCCTTCTATGATTTCCTGCAGGTTTTCATCCTCCCCCGCATACCTGACATAATGCATGAGCTGGGCGGTGGAATCCCGCAGCCACATGGCCGGGATATCCCCGGTTATGACGAAATAGTCATCCCCTGTTTTTTTTACGGTCGTTTCGATTGTGTTTAAAAAGCAGTTTTTTACCAGAGGCACCGCTTCCGGACAATGCTCCCGGTAATATGCCTCCAGCTCCTGTGCTTTCCTATTCAGTATTTCGGGTATCTCCATAATTTTATCCCCAGTTTCTTTCAAATCTTTTTATGATTCGGTACGGAGCCATTACGGTTCCCGGACGTTCTTCCCCATGAATGGTTTTAAGCAGCAGCTCCATACTCATCCTGCCTATGATTTCCTCTCCCTGGGCCACATGGGTGAATTCTGCTTCCCCCAGGAATAGTTCCGGCCCGTCAAAGCAGACGATCATATCCTCTTTGTACCTGCCCGCCTTTTCCAGACAGTACTTCAGAATCTTGGCCAGGTTGTATTCGCTTGCCATAAATGCCTCTATATCCTCATGCGCCCGCAGATACCGGTCCACAATGGCGATATCCTGTTTCAGATATTCTTCCCCCATCGTTTCCGGAAGCGTGGAGCGCAGATTGGTAATCCACAGGGCTTCCTCCGCAATCAGGCCATAATCGTTGAAGGCGAGCTGGAAGCCGTACTGCCGGTCCATCAGCGTCATGGTTTCATGGGCTTCGGGCCTGACAAAACTGATTTTCCGGCAGCCCTTCTCAAGCAGGTATGCGGTCAGTTCCCGGGAAGCGGACACGTTATCCGTCCCAACAAAAGGCACCGAAATCCCCTTGAGCTGGCGATCAATAGTCACCACAGGAAAATGCTCAATAACCAGCTGGAGTATCCTTTCATTGTAATTCTCGTCATGCACACACATGATAATGAATCCGCATACCCCCAGATTTACCAGTTCCTCAATAGCCTGCGTTTCCTTGCCCAGGCTGCCTCCCGAACACCGGAGTACCATGCTGTACCCTTTTTCCTCACAGGATTCCTGGATGCTGTTCAGGATACCGCATGCGAAGCTGGGGCTGAAACCGTCCAGGATTACCCCAATCAGCCTGGGGGCCTGTGCGGTTTCCTTTTCTTCCGTCTTTATAAAGGACTTTTCTTCCGACACAAAGGAACCCTTTCCGGGAAGCCTTATGATACGGCTCCCTTCCGCCAGCATGCCCATAGCCTTTTTGGAGGTAATCCGGCTGACATGGTAGATATCCGCCAGTTCCTTTTCCGACGGCAGCTTTTCCCCCGGAGAATATATCCCGTTTTCAATGTCACTCAGAATCGTCCTGTAAATCTGTTCATAAAGCGGAACCTGTTTCATCGTACCCTCTGCTCCCTTTTCCAGTCATTAGTGGTTTCCCGCCGATACAATACGGTTCCAGGAAGGGGATACCACCGCTTTCCCTTCCGTTTCCCTTCCGTAATAGGGGAGCGTTTCCTCTTCCAGCTCCTCAAGGGTGTCGTACCGGCCTTCCGTGTAGCCTTCCAGCCTATCACAGGCAAACAGCATCCTCTGCTTCAGGCCGCCCAGCTGCTGCTGCAGAATATCCAGCCCAAAGATTTTATTTTCCCTGCACCACTGCTCCTGTACATCGCTTATCACGGTTTCCAGAAGCGCCTGCAAGGCCCGTATCCGTTCGATGCAGGAAAGAAGCGTTTCCCGCTTTCCTTCCCTGTAAGCCTTCCGGATTTCCACACCGAGCATACATTTCCCCGCAAGCAGCCGATCTATGGCTCCCTGTGTTTCAAACAGGTATTTCCATTTATCCGGTGCGGCTTCTTTGTATCCGTCCATGAGACGCGCACAGTTTTCCAGATATTCCTTCTGCCCGTCATCCACATGGGCGTCAAACAGGCCGCCCAAAAGATCCTGGTACAGCAGATATCTGACCGGATTCACCCCGCAGCGTCCCGGAGGCGGATTATCCGGCATGACGGCAGCATCTCCCAGATGAAGGAACGCCTGATAAGACGCGCCGGTACAGGTTCGGAACCGGCGTTCCATATGGGAATCCTCACAGCAGTCCGCATAGCACAATTCGGCCCATTGTGAAAAAGCCGGCAGTACAGAATATAAGGGGCATTCGTCCCCGTTGTCCCCCCAGGCGGTAATCATCACCTGGCTGATGCCGTTTTCCCTGCAGCTTTTGTGGGCAGGCAGCGCGACCGCCCTGCTGTACCAGGAATTCGGACAGGGGCCTTCCCATTTCCACGCGCCGCCTGCAAAAGCGATCCGATCCGTTATTTTCTTATGGCTTTTAAACATTTTGTTGTACTTTTCTTCTTCCAGCGTATAATAATCCCAATAAATCAGCGTCACATCATCGGACAACGTTTCCCCCACGCCGGGGTCAATGACAGGTTCTTCCTCCGTATAATATTCCCCATGGGCCGCCAGACGGAAAAACATATCGGACCACATCATAGGCCGGTAGCCGAAGCTCTGTGCGATTTCAATAACCCGTCTGTAATGGCGGAGCATGATGTCCATGCGGTTTTCAAAGCCGTGCCTGTCCAGATGCGCCCCCAGCCCCAGCATATGGGCTTCGTCCATACCGATGTTGATCCTGCGGCTTTTCAGGTTCCCGGCCATCTGCCTGAACATTTCCCGGATGAAATCATAGGTCGCCTCTTCGTCTGCCAGGAGGATATTGTCAATATCCCTGATTTTGTCATATTCTTTCCAGCGCAGCATGCATTCCAGGTGGGCCAGCGTCTGGATACAGGGGATCAGTTCGATTCCGTAGAGGGAGGCGTAATCATCCATCTCCCGGAATTCGTCCCTGCTGTAAGCGCCCCTCTGATAACCGAAATAAGGCTGTCCTTCGATTTTATAGGTATCTTCGGTATAAAGCTGTATGGAGGAATACCCCATCAGCGCCAGATATCTGGTGATATCCTTCACTGCGGCCGTGGTCAGCACCCCGTTCCGGGAGCAGTCCAGCATAACGCCCAGTTCCGTATAGGCCGGCTCCTCGGTACAGGAAAATCGCTCCTGTGTTTCCAGCTTCTCACATAACAGTCCCAGTTCCCGCCATATCTGGTGTCTGGCGGAATAAGCGATTACCGCCCCGGCCTGCTGCATAGAACAGCCCGGCCGCTGCGCCTTCTCCAGGCGAAGCGGGATCCCGTCCTCCGCCCTTTCCAGGGGAAGAACCGCCGCCAGTTCATCAAAGCAGCGGCAATCCTCCCCGCCCCAGTTATCAAGCCTGAATCTCATATTCCTTCCCTCCCCGCATTAAGCTGAAGCACAAAGGCTTTGCATGATAAGCCCGGATACGCATTTTCCCCGCGCCTCTGCTTCCGGCCGGCGCCGTCAGCCTTGCCTGTATTGTTTTGCTTTCCCCGCTTCCCAGGCAAAAGCTGTTGTCCGAGTAATACACATCCTCATCCAGGATTTCAATGGTTACATCCTGGGCAAAGGAATCCGTGCTTACGGTAATTTCGAGAATACCGTCTCCCTTTTCCTTCCATTCCGCCTTCAGTACCGCCGGAGGCATCTTCACCCGGTTCCATTCCCCGATTTCCGTGAGATGGAACAGGTTGGTAAGGTGTTCTTCCCCTGCGGTGAACGACGCATGCAGATAACAGGTATCACTCTGGACAGCTGCCAGGCGTTTTGCCGGAATGGCGTAAAGCAGGGAAGCGTTATCTTTTTCCAGGACACATGTTACGGTATCACTCCACACCGTTTCCCCTCCGTAGGTTTTCAGGGAAACACAAAGGCTGCCTTCCGGCGCATCATCTGTTTCGTTACAGCCGTACACGGCCAGATTCCCTTCCATATCCTCCCGGAATGCCAGTATCTTGTCCTCATAGGCCCTTCTTGCATAATAGTAGGCAAGCTTGGGAAGGCGGAAGAAATCAATACAGGACATCAGGGACGGAAACAGCATATTTTCCCGGTTAGGCGCCACCGGATCATTGAACTTCCAGTACAGGGAACCGCCGCAGTGCCATTTCAGGGAGCGCAGATACTCAATCCAGTATTTCAGC
Organism: uncultured Lachnospiraceae bacterium; assembly: GCA_900548905.1. GTDB lineage: Bacteria > Bacillota > Clostridia > Lachnospirales > Lachnospiraceae > Eisenbergiella. Next base: position 22,471 of record URMK01000064.1, read on the forward strand.
CCCTGGGCATGGGTGAACTGGGAATAGTAAATAATTTCCGATACATCCCCTTTTTCTCCCACCTCGCGCAGCCAGTCCAGCTGGGCCAGCCAGGGATTGCGCACCAGATCCACCGGCTCCCCGCGGAAATTAAACCGGTAATAGGAAGTCTCCCAGGGTAGGCTGCTGAATCCGTATTCGCTCATAAACCGGGGTTTTAATTCCCTTATTTTCTTATAGTAATATTCATCGTTTTTCAGGAAACGGGTGAGATAGAGATGCATATCCCCCTGTTTGTCGGAATTGGGATCCTCTCCGCCTTCCTCCTGTGCAAAAGGGCTGCAGGGGGAGCTGACCAGGAAGGGCCTGGAAGAATCGTTTTCCTCCACCCCTTTCCTGACCGCAACCCGGTTCACCTTATTTTCCGGGAACTGCTCCAGCATATCATACCACCGGTACGCTTCATCCAGTTCATTATCCGCGGACCAGATCAGGATGCAGGTCCGGTTGCAGTTCTTTCTTACGATAACGCCGGTTTCTTCATAAACCTCCTGCAGGAACCCGGCGTCCTGGGGAAAAATCCCGCAGGCAAGCATCATATCCTGGAAGATCATAATCCCGTTTTCATCGCACAGGTCCAGAAAATGCTCCGACTCATAAATACCGCCGCCCCAGATACGCAGCATGGATAGATTAGAATCCACCACCCTGCCGATGTAATAATCATATTCTTCTTCCCGGATTTCCCCGTACACACTGTTAAGCGGCACCCAATTGGCCCCGCGGATAAAAAGCTTCTTTCCGTTGACACAGAAGAGAAAGCTTCTCCCGCCCTCATCCTTCTCCTGAATCAGCTCCACTGTACGTATGCCGAACCGGAAGCTCTTTTCATCCAGCACGCCCTCCCGTCCCTTCAGGCTGATGTGCACGTCATACAGGAACGGCTCCCCATAGGGCCTGGGCCACCACAGCCTGGGACTGTCCAGGGAAAATGAAAAGGCTTCCGCCTCCTTACGGGATAGCTCTCTGGCAAAAACCGGCCGGCCTCCGGCGCCGATTTCCACCAGAACGGTATTCTCCTGTTCCTCTTCCCCATAGTCCAGGACACTGCACTGCAGGTTCATCTGTGCCCTGCCCTCTTCCAGCTTTTCCGTAACCAGCCGGGTCTCATGAAGGACGGCGTGATCCCTGCTTTTCAGCAGTACCGGCTTCCAAATCCCGGTAGTGAGGCAATGGCCGCAGAAATCCCATCCCCAGTTCATCTGGGACTTACGAAGCAGCATTCTGGTGGTGTCGTCCTCCGGATAGATTCCTTCCCTGGACATTTCCGCCGTATAGCCTATGGGGGATATCACCTGGATCACCAGACAGTTTTCCTCCCCATAGCGGAGCAAATCCGTCACATCAAAGGAATATTCCAGATACATATTCCTGCACAGCCCTAAACAGATGCCGTTAAGCCAGATTCTGGCTATCGTATCGATCCCTTCAAAACAAAGCGTATTCTCCTTGTTTTCCAGATCCTTCTCTATATAAAATGACCGGTAATACACCCAGTCCTTTTCTTCAATCCATCTTTCTTTATCCAGATCCTTGCCGTAATAATAACCGTCAATATAACCATACCTTTTCAGGACTGTCCTGACATCCTCCGGCACCCTGGTATCCATCCAGTCATCAGGGTAAAATGCAGGACTCGTGATTTCATCGATAGAAAAGGAATTATAATCATAAATTTTAAGTTTATAGTTTCCCTCTAACCCGGTAACTTTCATAGTTTCTCCCCATATCCGCCTTGGCGGATCTCTCCCGTATGTTATGTCGAATAACCAGGCCGGGCAGCCCCGGCCTGGAAATACTTGCATTCTGCCGTAATAATTCTGTCTTACTCCTGTCGTCCGCCCGCCGCGGGGCGCTCACCGGAACAACTTACTTTCCAAGATATTCGTTAACCTGTCTCTGGTATTCTTTCACAACCTTGTCGATTCCTGCCGCTTTCATCCTGGACAGGGCCGCTTCATAGCCTTCCTCATAGGAAACAAGACCCAGCTTGATGGGATAAATGCTCTGCACCACTTCTGCCTGGCAGTTCGCATATTCGTCGGCCACGTTGGTGGGATCAAAGGTGAAGTTCAGTACGATGCTGTTTTCCGCATCCGGTTTTTCCTCGCCCATGATTTCAATGAACTTGTCATAGGTTCCCTTCTGGTATCTTTCATATTCCATGTTGCCGATCATCCAGTCCGCATTGAACTCAAAGGCGGGATCGATCTTGCTGTATGATTTTTCCCCTTCGTCCGTCCAGGTAAGGCCTTCCACACCGTATACCATCAAATCATAATTTTCCTGGGAGGAATATACCCAGTCCATAAATTTAACTGCTTCTTCCGGGTGTTCGGAGGTGGCGGAAACCGCCGTGTCATTCCGGAAGGAATTGGGACGGAACTGTTTTGCATCCTGGTTCAGATAAATGGTATCCAGTTCAACGCCCGGGATTCTTTCCTTCCATACTTCTTCCGTATCCCAGAGCTGGCACTGGTCAACCCAGATGAAATCACCGGTCAGCATGGTGTTCCAGCTTGACCAGCCGGAAGAAAGCACATCCTCAGGGATATAGCCGCCTTCATACAGCTTTCTGAAGAACTCGGCACACTGTTTGAACTCATCGGTTTCCATCCAGTTCTTTACATTGCCTTCCTGATCGATGAAAATCAAATCCTTCTGTACGGTGAAGGGATAGGTATCCAGTGTCCGGAACAGATAGGTAAAAGGCTCTTTAAACATGGGGATTACCACCGGCTTGTTCTCGCCGTCCCAGTTTTCCGTGAATACCTTGCACATATTCAGCAGATCGTCCATGGTCTGCGGATCCTCCAGGCCGTATTCTTCCAGCTTTTCCCGTCTTATAGTTATACAGTTGTTCTGATCCGCGGTTTCACACCAGTTAGCGGGAATGGTATAAATATCCCCGTTCATGGTTGCGGATTCCCACATATAATCGGGAATCACCCGTTTCAGGTTCTCGCTTGCATTCACATATTCCGTTATCGGAACGATCCCTTCATTGGCGATAAAAGAGGTGAAGGGCTTCTGATCCTCCATAATGCACAGCAGGTCGAATTCTTCGCCGGAGGACAGCATCATATTCAGCTTGTCCTGGAACACATCGGAAGGAATATACATGATATTCAGCTCCAGGCCCGTTCCGTCCGCATCCAGCTTGTCGTTGATGGCCTGCACAAGCTCCGCATTATGATCCACCTCCGTACCTGGACGCAGATAGGTAATCACTGTTTTCTCTCCCGAGGCTTCCGGTTTGGCGCTCTCCGCCTCTCCGGTGCCTTCTGCCGCCGTACTCTCTCCCGCGGCGCTCTCCGCTGCCGGCGCCTCTGATGCCGTTTCCTTTGCCGTGTTCCCACAGCCTGCAAGCAATGTGAAAGACATGCATGCACATAAAACCAAAGCTAATACTCTCTTCATAAGTACCTCCTTATGTCTTTTGACATTTCTGCGGCCGCTGCCGCTTTTTCCTTTTGCAACCGTTCAATCAGCTCTGAACGGTTCCTTCTTTTTTCCGCTTTCCGCGGAAGGTTGTTTTGTGCGTTTGCTTTTCCCCGGGCATGTTCAAAATACGCCCTATCCCTTAACACCTCCTATTACCAGACCTTTTACTATGTATTTTTGTAAAAACGGATATAACAGGATAATCGGGCCGATGGTGACCACCGCCGTAGCCATCTGCAGGGATTCCGTCGGGGTAAAGCCGCCTCCGGCAACTCCGGCGCTCTGCAGATTCCTCATAAAATTCAAATCCGATTTGAGTTTCATCAGATAATACTGGATCGGATAATACTTGGCGTCGGATACCAGCATGATGGAGTTCCACCAGTCGTTCCAGTAAGCGATACCGTAAAACAGGCCCACCGTAGCCAGGATCGGTTTGCACAGAGGAAAATAAATCTTAAAGGCCACCTGCCCGTCATTGGCCCCGTCCAGCTTCGCGGATTCCATCAGGGACGTTGGGATTTCACTCATATAGTTACGCACCAGGAAGAGATTAAAAGGCGTAAATATCAGATTAGGGATTAAGAGGGCCAGATAATTTTCGGAAAGCCCTATCTTTTTACAAATCATATACCAGGGTACCATACCTCCGTTGAATACCATGGTCACAAAGAAAAACATGGCGATCCCGTTCCTGTATTTCACGGAAGGGTTGGCAAGGGAATAAGAAGCCATAGCCGTTATCATCACCGCCAGCACCGTACCCGCAGCGGTAACAAAAATAGAATTTCCGTAGCACCTTAGCACCTCCGCCCCGTTCTCAAACAGCATGGCGTAAGCCTCCAGGGTCACCTCCTGGGGGAAAAAGGAATAGCCGTTTCTTACAATCGCGGATTCCTTGGTAAACGAAACAATGAAGATAAGCAGCAGAGGAAGGACACAGAAGGCCGCCGTCAGCGAGGTACACAGATAAATCAGGGTCTTTCCCCATGAGAATTTCTTTTTTTTCATCAGAACAACGCTCCTTCCGTAAATTTCTTCTTTGCCAGAAAATTGGACCCCCACACACAGATAAATCCCATAACCGCCTGGAAAAGGCTGATCGCCATAGCCTGGGACGGATTACCCGTTGTCCGCAGGGTACGGAACACATAGGTATCGATAACATCCGTCTTATGGTAAAGCACCCCGTTGTCCCCTACCAGGGCATAAATCATACCGAAATCCCCATAGAACACCTTTCCCACGGAAATGATCCCCAGCATAATCACGGTCGGCATCAGCATGGGAATGGTGATTCGCCTGCACATCTGCCACCGGCTTGCGCCGTCCACGGCCGCCGCATCGTAAAGCTCCTCATCAAAACCGGTAATGGTCGCCAGATAAATAACCATATTCATCCCCAAATCCTTCCACACCTTCAGGATGACCAGAATGATTGTCCAATACTTCGGTTCGTTATAAAAGTTGATGGACTTCCCTCCGAAGAAAGCAAGGATATGGTTCAGCAGGCCGTATTTGCTTCCGATAATTCCGTAAAGGATGTAATTCACAATAATCCAGGAAAGGAAATAAGGAAGCAGGTACGTGGACTGAGCCACTTTTTTGAAATATTTATTCCGGATTTCATTTATCATAATCGCCAGGGTCACCGCAGCCGTTATGGTAAACAGAAGGAACAGCAGATTCAGCTTCACCGTATTCCCGATTATCAGGCCCGCATCCTGGGATTTAAAGAAAAATTCGAAATTCTTAAGTCCCACCCATTTGCTTCCGAAAATCCCTTTCTTAAAACTGAATTTTTCAAAAGCGATCACCATATAGGGAATCGTAAAGTAACCAAAAATTAAGGTATACAGCGCCGCCGGAACCAGCATCGCATACGACACCTTGTTCCTCCGGACGTCCGTAATAATATTGTATTTTTTCTTTTTTTCTTTTGCCATATCCTCTCTCCCTTATGCAATTCACAATATATCATTCATACCATATATCAATTTTATAAATCTTGACTGAAATAGTGACAAATCAGGTATATTTTTAGATACAATTACGTTCCCCCTTTAATATCCGATACATACTCTTATTTATTATGTAAATAAAATAACATTTGCGTTGTGTAAATTCAAGACATATACCAAATAAATCTTATTTTATACTCAATATACCATTTAACCCATTTTCATTCCGTCCCGGTCACAATCAACCTCCCCAGGGCATAAAAAAGAGCGCCTGCACTGTAAATGCAGACGCTGTTCTTCCTTTTGCTATGGGCTTCCCTTTGTTAGTAACCTCTTTTGTTATTAACTTATTCCGTTACAGAGAACTGATCCTTGCCCACGCCGCACAGAGGGCATACCCAATCGTCCCCGATAGCTTCAAAAGCGGTTCCGGGTGCGATTCCGTTATCCGGATCTCCCAGTTCGGGATCATAAATATAACCGCAAACGTCACATACATACTTAGTCATTCTACTCACCTGTTCCTTTCTCAGTTATAATATTTTAACCACAATATTTAGTATTATAACAAAAAGAAATATATATTACAATCCATCCGTAAAATTCACGGCTTTATTTTCAGCTTTATTTGAAACAAACTTCATCCGATTCTTTCTCCGTACCGCCAGCCCCGTCCTCTTCTTTTCTGTCACGGATCTGTCTTAGATAATCCAATGCCACCGTACGGGATTCCCCAATTATGCCTGTTTTGGTTTCTATCCTTTTTTTATGTAAAATTTCTTCCGTCTGGCCGCCCAGGCTGCCGCAGATTACCACGTTCACTTTCTGGCTTTCCAGATATGCCGGTATTTCTGCCGGACGGAATCCGGGGTTCGAGATTTCTGATTCTTTTGTTATTTTTCCGCTGTAAACCGTAAAAATACAAAATTTTTCACACAGGGCAAAATGCCTGGCTACATGGTTTCCGGTGCTTGCAACGGCAATCTTCATCTTTTGCTCCTCCTGTCTCTCCATCGATTTATCAAGTCCGTCCTATGCCAAATCGTCCAGTGTGCAATCCAGTATTTCGGCAATTTCTTTGCCAAGCTGTATGGACGCCGCCTTGGTACCTCTTTCAATCTGCGATAAATAGGACTGCCCTACCCCGATAGCGCTGGCCAGCTCCATCTGACTCAGCCCCTTTTCTTCCCGTCTTTTCTTGATATTTTCTCCAACAGACATAATTTTCCCTTCTTTCCCGTTTATTACTGTGGTAATATGTTTATATATTACCACAATAATAGTATATCCCACAAATGATGGATTGTAAATATTTGGTATCTCATTTGTTGGATTAAAGTTACGAATCAGACAGGAAATGCTGAATACAGGCTGAATTGTAACAATTAATTATATACAATAAAGGAGTTTCCTATGTACGAGTCTGCAAAAGTGGCCGAACGTATTAATAAGATTTTAAAGGAAAAAAATTTGCAGCAAAAGGACATGTTGGCAAGCAGCGGTTTAAGCAAAAACACAATATCCTCCATGCTCTCACGAGGTTCCATGGTAAGGGCCGACAATCTTGCGAAAATCGCCGATTCTCTTTCCTGTTCTGTTGATTATCTTCTCGGTCGCACTGAAAATCCGGAAATTAACCATACACGAAAAACAGCAGCGCAAACAAAAGATGTGCCGCAAAATATTCCTGTCATCGGTTCCGTATCAAAATTTCCGGCCTCCTTAACAGGTGATGCGATTCCCGGTTTTGTCCCTTCTTACAACAGATTGGTAGCATATGTATTATTTGCAGACGATAGCAGTATGGAACCAGTCATCAAAAACCAGGAATTACTGGAAATTATCCCCTATACGGAACTGGATTCCGGTGAAATAGGTATATTTACGGCAGACGGGAAAACCGTCTGCCGCATGATAAAGCTGTATGTAAACAGGATCGAGCTCATTCCTTTTAATCCGGATTATTCTTCCTATCTGATTGCCAGGGACTCCACAGCCGATCTGCGGGTTGTGGGCAAGGTATCTCTTAACGCCATACAATATGTGCGCCTGAAATCTTCCCCTTTTTTTCATAAATAATTAGTAAATTCTTTCGTTTTACTTCACAGAAACTTCAATCGTATAACACAAAAACGTCACAATTATAAGGTATCCTATAATCACAGAAAGCCAATAAAGCTTTTTCAATATAGATACTCTTTTTCATAACTCAAGCCAGTACCCCATGGGTACTGGCTTCCTCCCTTTTTACAGCTGTTTTCTATTTTCTTCTGGCTGCCGTTTCCATTGGCAGGCCCGTATCATAATCCAGCTGCCTGGGTTCATATTCTTCATTTTCCCTCTGTCTGGTCATATGACGGCTGTCCCAGTCACGCCCCATCCTGTGCCATGGCCGATCCTCCCAATGGTAAGAACGGAACGGATCCCTTGTCCGGTACATCTGGTCAATCAGCGCTTCATGAAGCCGGTCACGGATACCGCTTACGCCTTCTTCCTGAATCAGATTTACCATTTCATCCGGATCCTCCTGCAGATCATACATCTCATCCGTATCCAGCAGATTGACTGTCAGCTTATATCTGCCGTCAAAAATACAGCGCATGGGCTGGAAGGATCCAAACCCGTCGTGATCCACCTCATATCTTCCGTATTCCACGAAAATATGGTCATTCACACGCACGCTGCCGTCCTTCAGCTCGGGATACAGGCTCTTCCCTTCAAATGCCTTCGGAACGTCAATGCCCATCATCTCAAAAACAGCGGGCGCCAAATTGATATGGGATACCGGATTTTCATCCACCCTGCTGCCAAAGCCTTTGATCAGGAGCGGGATACGGGCATTCTCTTCATAAGGTGCCGGGCCTTTTCCGATCAGGGAATGGGAAAACAGCATATCCCCATGATCCGAGGTGTAGATAATGACTGCGTCCGGCGCATATTTTTCCGCTGCCTCCAGCACCCTGCCGATCTCATAGTCCACATAGGAATTACAGCCGAAGAATTCCTTATGGGATGCCCGGAATTCCGGATCCTGTGTCAAATGGCGGAAAGGTTTAGCCCACAGCCTCTGGAATTCCGGCTTATCCTCCAGCGTATCGTCGAAATTCTTCGGCCGCGGCAGCTTATAATCGGCATACATGTCCACGTACTTCTTCGGGCACAGGAAAGGACCGTGAGGCTCATCAAAGGATGCCACGCAGAAGAAATCCTCATCGTTGTAGTTTTTCAGGAAATCAATCGCCCTGTCTGCCACCCGGTGGCCGAAGGTGAATTCCTCTTTGATATCATATTTTTCAATACTGTCGGTTCTTCTGGACAGCAGCCGTTCCTCCGGGGTCAGCTCCTCCAGATAATTTTTCATATCATACCAGTAATTTGTGTCCCAGCCCTCCGGACACCTGCCCAGTCCGAAATAGTCGCCGCCGTCCAGATGCCATTTGCCGATATAAGCCGTATGTACCCCATGATCGGACAGGCGCTTTCCGATACTCTGCACATTTCCCGATACCCCCATGGAATTGGACCAGGATGCACAGGAATGGGGATAGCACCCCAAAAAGATACCCGCCCTGGCCGGCTGGCACAGAGGCTGGGTGGTATATGCTTTTTCAAAGCGGATCCCTTCTCCCGCCAGCCTGTCCAGATTCGGCGTATGCATATCCGGATTCCCATAGCAGCCCACCATGTCTGCCCTCTGGGAATCGGTCATCAGAAATAAAACCTTTCTTCTGCTCATTATTTTCCTCCCTGATCTTTCATTGTAACCGTTCGTTTACTGTATCCATAGTATCACACCCCCCCCCCCGTCCGGGGGCAAGCAGGCCTGCCTTTCTTACGGTTCGGGCAGCAGATGGGCAGACCGGCCTGACCGGTTACGTAAATACGGTACAGCGCCTCTTCCCCTTCTGTTTGGAATGGTACAGAGCCTGATCCGCCTGCCGGTACAGAAGTTCGAAGGAACAGCCGCAGGGTGCATCCGCTATCCCTATGCTGCAGGATACCGGAAAAGAGGTCTGCTCCGGCGTCCGGATCTGCCCGAGCCGCTCCATCAGCTCCACCGCTTCTTTCTTCTCCAGTTCCTTTGCGCTTCTCCCGGTAACAAATACCCCGAACTCATCACCTCCCAGCCTTCCGCAGACACCGTGCTCCCCAAACACGTCTTTTATAATGTCCGCCACAGCCACTAAAATATGATCCCCGAACGGATGCCCGCAGGTATCGTTGATGGCCTTGAAATTGTCGATATCCAGCATGAAAAAGGCCCCTTGTCCCTTCTCCTGCCCCTCCTGCAGTTTTTCCACACATGCAACAAATGCTGCCTTTTTATAAAAAGAAGTCATATCGTCGCGTTCCGCCCTGCTGCGCATCTCCATTTCCCGGCGTTTCTGCTTATCGATATCCTTTACATACATAATTCCTTTCGAATCGCCGGTCACACCGTCTGTAATCAGCCGGATTACCGTCACCGCCCAGAAAGCTTTGCCACCGGGACGCTGCAGCCGGTATTCGCAGCTGATTTCCTTTTCGTTTTTGCGGATGGCTTCCCTGATATTTTCCAGGGAAAGCCTGTTCAAAAAAGCAGGGCAGTCTTTATCAATGACATAGTTATATATATTATCCTGAACAAACTTCTCAAAAGGAGTACCCGGCTCCACATAGGCACACAGTTCTTCATTCACCTGGCACTTCTCAAAACAGTTTTTCGTAAAATTGATAATATAAAATGCAATCGTATCCGCAAGCACCGCTTTCTGGAACTGTTCTTCCGCCAGAAAGGCCTTTTCACCGATTTCCTCCCGCAGGCTGCACAGCAGCTTTTCCGCTATCTTTAACGGATATGCCTCCATATTTTCTTCCGTTACGATAGGTGCCGATGCATGAAGCCCGCATATTTTCCATTCTCCGTCTTCCTTGATGAATACGAGGGTCTGCAAAAGCCTGCTCGTCATAACACTGCCGTTTTCTTCCCTCCGGATACTGACCGCACCGCAGGCATTGGCAAACCGGCCCTGATGTACCAGCACCTCCATGTTGTCATAGTCCAGGGAATAAACAGCGGTATCCGCCTCCCGCAGGCCTTTCTCAAAAATTTCCCGTATCTGATCCCTGGAATTGACAAATCCCTGTTCCCCTATTCCTATCCCGATTACGCTGCCGGCCACACACCGAAGAACCTTCCCTATATCCTTTGATACCAGCCCGCCGTCTTCAAAATCCCGGAATACCTGCACGATCTGTTCTTCGTCTGTCATCCATATCCCTCCGCCCTTAAACTGTTACTTTTTATTTTACCTTTTTCATATGGAATTAGCAAGCTATCGCCCAAATATTCAACAAGAAAAGGCCGCCCTCTAACGGCCGCCTTTTCTCATATTCTATCTCATATATCGTTATCATTCCTGATGAAAATTTTCACGGGCCGGATGTAAATACCGTCTTCCTGCAGAAAACATTCCGTTTCCCTGCCGAATCCATCACTTAATATCATACACACTGCGCAGCGAAAGTTTATCCGCCTTCCCTTCCAGAATCTGAATCTGCCGCACGCCTGCATTCATATCAAAAAAGTTATCGGACAGCACCAGATCATCCGCTTCATTCCGTATTTCCACGCTTTTCGCATATGCCTGTGCCTTAACGGTAATCACATCCTGATCCACCTCGCAGGTAAGCCCGGGATCCTGGTAAGCAAAATATTTGGGGTAGGAGAAATTAACCGTGCCTTCCGAGAGGATCACGCCGTCCATTTCCATTTCATAGCTCACATAATTGGTGCGCAGATCCGCTTCCGGGAAAAGGATCTTATCCAGCCAGACGCTGGTAAGGGCCGGGACGGAAAGGCTTTCCTCTCCGCTTCTGCAGATTTTTGCCGCGGGTGTGCGTAAGGCCCACCGCACCGTAACCAACGCCTCATGCATGGTTTCATTGGCTACGTTGAGACGGATGGATTTCTCGAATTCAAAATGTTCCCGGTTCATGTTGGCTTCTGCGCTCATCATGCCCTGTTCTTCACAGGACAGCAGGATAGGGGCGAAGAAACGTTTCGCATAATAATGCAGTGCCTTGAGTCTGCCGGTATAGTCCACGCTGGACCAGGAGACTACGGGCCAGCAGTCGTTCAGCTGCCAGTATATGGCCCCCATACAGCGTCCCCGGTTGCGCCGGAAGTGCTCTACGCCGTAACGGATGGCGTCCGCCTGCAGCAGCTGGGAAGCATAAATAAAGGTATCAAAGCCGGAAGGGTATTTGTAGGTCTGCTGCATATAGCCCATAATTTTCCCATTGGCACTGTACTGGCGCTGATGTTTCTCACAAATGTAGGAGAACGCATTATAATCCTCCGGATCATCCGTAAAGGTTTCAATCGTCTTGATAGACGGGAATGCCTGGAAACCGAACTCGGAGGCATACCGGAAAAAGTACTTCCTGTATTCGGAAAAAGGCTTGTTCCCGTGCCAGACCGCCCAATAATGCACATCGCCCCGATCCGGATCGTTCGGCTCGTCCAGACAGCCGCCCGAGGACGGGCTGGCCGGCCAGTAGAAGGCCTGGGGATCATAGGTGTGCACAATCTCCGGGATTATCCGTTCAAACATCAGGAAATAATCCCGCACTTCACTGGCTTTGGTAAGCCAGCTGTTGCGTTCAAAAACAAACTGCTCCATTTCATTGTTGCCGCACCACAGTCCCAGCGAAGCATGATGGCGGATCCGTTTCACATTTTCAATAAATTCCCGGCGGATATTGGCTTCAAAAGACGGCGTCAGCTCATATACCGCGCAGGCAAACATGAAGTCCTGCCAGACCATGAGGCCCAGTTCATCACAGATATCATAAAACCAGTCGCTGGGATAATAGCCGCCGCCCCATACCCGGACAGCGTTGAAATTAGCAAACCTGGCCTTCTCCAGCAGCTTCCTTGTAGTTTCGGGCGTCACTCTTCCCAGCAGATTGTCCTCCGGGATATAATCCGCTCCCATGGCAAATACCGCAACGCCGTTTACCTCGTGGGCAAAGCATTCTCCCCATTCATCTTTTTTCCTGCGCATAGTCATGGTGCGCAGGCCGATACGCTTCTCCCAGCTGTCTATCTCCCGGCCGTCGGAGTACAGAATCACCTTTACCGTATACAGATCCTGGGCTCCATAGCCATTGGGCCACCACAGCTTCGGATCCTCTATTATGATTTCTTCAGGGGAATCCTCATAGACCACCCTGGTCCCGTCGGGAGCCGTAACCGCCGCCGTATAGCTCATGTGCTGTCCGCAGCCTCCGAACACGCGGCCTCCCGTGACATCCATCTGCTTCGGCACCCCGTCCGTAATCCCCGCCGTTTCTTCCGTCACCTGCAGCTGAAGTCTCACCCGGCTGACACAGCGGTTGCCGAGGGCGGCTATCGCCCTGTCGCTGTCCGCCTCCAAAACCCGCTCGTGCTCCTGCAGGATCAGGACATTATCAATGCGCCCCCTGTCTATACCCAGCAGGGTCACCGGACGGAAGATACCGGCGTCCGGCAGATGGGCGCCCCAATCCCATCCGAACATATAATGGGCCTTCCGGATATGGACAAAGCCCTCCAGCGTATCATCGTTTCCCAGTGTGCGGCATTCCCGGAACGCCTCCCGGATATATTGATTGGGGGAATGCAGCACCACCTTCAGTTCGTTCTCCGTGGGCTTTATCTGTTCTCGGCTGTCATATTCCCAGATCCGGTGCATGCTGTCTGCATTTCCCAGATGCTCCCCGTTCAGATAAACATCTGCAATGGTATCCAGCCCGTCAAAGCGCAGAAGGATCCTGTCCTTTTCCAGAATCTCCTCCGGACAGTCAAACTGCATGGTATACTCATAATCATATTCCATCAGCGCAAGGGCCTTGTCCTCATTGTCCTTCCAGAAAGGATCCTCCATCCTGCCCGCAGCAAGCAGATCGCCGTAGACACTGCCGGGCACGGCGGCAGGCAGCCACTCCATATCTCCCAGACGCCTCATTTTCCAGCCTGTATGCAAGGTTTTCTCCGTCATGCTTTTCCCTCCTCTGCCCGCAGGTAGTCCCCATACCAGACAATAAGCTCCTGGATGCGGGAAAGCTCCGATTCTTTGCTCACCCTGCGGTATATTTCTTTGTAATGATACAGCCAGTTTTCCAGTTCCTCCGCCAGCTGCCAGGCATCCGGCTGCCGCTCATAGGAAAGGCCGTAATTCCTTGAGGTAACCACCTTCCCCAGCTCGTTAAACAGCCGTATGGCATCCACCGCCACCAGATAGGGCTTCACCAGTTCTGCTTTCCCGGCTCCCATATGCCCAATACATCCGTAAAGCTTCCGGCTGATCTCTGAAAGTCTGCGGTTCTTCCCGTCCACATCCTCCATATCCCCCAGATGCTCCGCGATGTAAGCCTTATGATCCTCCGTGAATTCCGGAACCTCTCCCAGTTCCTTAAAGCGTATGGCCGTTTCCCATGCAAAAGCGCTTTCCCCGGCGGCGGAGGCGGCAATGCCCACAAACCGCTCTTCTTTATCCCCGAATTCCAGCCTGGAAATCTGTCTGTTAATCTCTTCAAAAGCAGGTATCTTCCCGTTCCAGGAAAAAGCCGCCCCGTAAATCATACCCACAATCCCGAATTCCGGATGGTTTACATGAAGGAAATCCCCCCAGTCCGTGTTGAGGACGCCGATGGAATGGTATTTGGCCGCATAGCTGCACATACGCCGGATATTTTCATAGGAATTCTCTATGAGATAGACGAACTGGTTCCAGCCGCAGGCACCCGGGCAGCTGTACTGCACCGCTCCGGCATCCGAAAGCCACCTGGTCTCGTCCTCCCTCTGGTACTTCGCATACCCCCAGTTCAGACATATCGTTTCCTCCGGAAGCTCCTTAATCATCTCCGGGAAGCCGCATATGATATCCCCCCAGAACATAGGCCGTCTGCCGTTCTCCACCAGGAATTCGCACAGCGCCTTCACAAAATCAATGTAAATCCGATCCACGCCCTTTTCCGCAGCCGCGGCTGCGCTCTTCCCTTTTCCCAGATCAAAGGTTTCATCCGCGCAGATATTAAACTGTCTGGAGGTAAAAAGAGGCATGAACTCTTTTATTTTCCCCTTGATGAAAGAAAGGCTTTCCGGATCCGTCACATTGATGGTATGATGGTGCATCCTCCCCCGCAGGGAAAAGGGCATCTCCTGTGCCCCTTCCAGTTCACACAGATGGGAATATCCCCTGGAACTAAGCACTTTATAAAGATGGCCGAAGCAGGAAAGGGAAGGCACCAGCTCAATCCCCCTTTCCGCGCAGTAATGATCCAGCTCCAGGATTTCAGCGGCCGTCAGGGGCGTATCATCCCGCCAAATCTCACTGAAATCCCGGAAAAGAAAGGTATGTTCTATATACAGCTGCAGCTGGTTCATTTTATAATATGCCATCCGGTCGGCCATTTTTTTCAGGAAGGAAAGCTTCGGGACACGGCCTCTTGTGACATCATGGTAAAAGCCCCTGTTAGGTATGTCCGGCCTGTCCTCTATCACTACAAAAGGCAGCACAGGCCCGCATTGCTCCACCATCTGCAGAAGCGTCTGGCAGCCATACCAGACACCGGCTTCTCCCCCGGTGATACGCACGTTTCTTTCATCCACCGTCAGACGGTACTCCTCTTTTTCCATCCGGGGGCACTGCTCTAAAATTACATCGCCGTTCCGGCCTTCCCCCCTGGTCAAAGCAAGGCCGAAGCCCAGCTTTTCCTCCAGCGTTTTCTGTACAAGCCCCGCCTGTCTTGTAAGCTTTTCCCCGCAGGCAGGATCCAGTACCAGATAGCTGCGGTAGGACAGGACAAACTCCTTTTGCCCTTCTCCTGCATCCTTATATTCTGTTTTCATGGGCTGTGGTATGAAATACATATTTTTTCTCCTTTTATTCGAACCCTTTCTATGCTGCAACAGTCAATCAAACCTAGACTGTTACCGTGCAGACCTGTCCAAATCGTTTGCATACTTTTCCAACAATAATGCAATTCCGTATTCCCTGGGTGTTCCCTGCAGCCTTTCCATATAGCTTTGCAGATTCCCCCCGCAGTGCTCCGGCCCGCCTTCCCGCATCACCGTCCACATGGGATCCGCATCATATGCCGATGTTTTCATCATGGCATCGTTCCAGTCCAGTATCAGCTTAGCCCCCTTCGCGCACAGATCCGGACGCTCCGGCGCCAGATTATGCAGCTCATGGGGATCCGCCGCCACGTCGAACAGCATTTCATCCGGAAGCAGATGGAAACCACCGTGTATGGTGCGGATGTATACATAGTTGTCAAAACGCGCGCTTCTCTGGCACACATGCGCGCACTGGGTAAGTATCGCAAAGTCTCTGGAACAGTCCGTTCCTTCCCGGAGCGTGCCCGCAAAGGAAACACCGTCATAACGGTAGTTTCCGAACCGTTCCGTTCCCAGCAGCTCCTGTATGGTCGGCAGCAGATCCACGTTGTCATGGAAACCTTCCACATGCCTGCCGCCCTTCACACCGGGCCATTTCAGGATCATGGGAATGCGGCATACCGGCTCATCCGCCATGCCATGTTCGCCGTAAACGCCGAATTCACCCAGATCCTCCCCATGATCCGCAGTGATGATGATCGCCAGTTCTTCATCATAGAGCCCTTTTTCCTTCAGGTAATCCAGGATTCTTCCGATATTGTCATCCGTATAGCGCACACCATCGTCATACAGATCCAGGAAATGCTTCGCCTCCTCTTTTGTCTGCAGCCTTCCCGGATGCTTTGGCCACTGTTCAAAGGTATCGTCATTCCACATATTGATTTCATTTGCCCCGTGGGGGCCGATATGCAGCAGATGCTCTTGGAATATCTCCTCCGTAATCCAGTCATCCGGCAGCGGCGTCCCCTGGAACCGGCTTTCATAATCCGCCGGCGTCCGGTAAGGGGTATGGGGATCCCAGTAATGTACATGCAGCATCCAATTATCCCCGGAACCGTTTTTCTCCAGCCAGTCCAGCACATGGGGCGTCACCATCTCCGCCGATTCACCGCCCCGGTTCCCCACATTGAAGCACTCGTTAAAGCCCGCATTGAACCACCAGGCGGAATGACGCTCCGCAAAAGTGGAAAAGGATACCGTATGGAAGCCGGCCCTTCGAAACTGCATGAACAGGCCGTTTTCCGACATTTCATCCGTAAAGCTCCGGCTGCTGCCCTGCAGCCTCATATCCGCCGCGGTACCCCCATGTCCCACAATCCCGTTATGGATGCCATACTGCCCTGATATCAGCGAAGCCCGTGAAGGCAGACAGGGCGCATTGGGACAATAATACCGGTCAAAGCACACCCCCTCTGCCGCCACGCTGTCCATAACCGGCGTCGTATCCCTCCCATAACCGTAACACCCCATATGATCCGCCCGCAGGGTGTCGATGTCAAACATAATTACACGCATTTTTTTCTCTCCTTTTCTTTTAGCTGTCACCGGTTCCCTGTGCGGCTGCCTTTGCCGCCCCGTCCTGTGCCCCTCCG
>URMK01000065.1 GCA_900548905.1 uncultured Lachnospiraceae bacterium
AGGGGAAAAAAGGAAGCTGCCGCTCACGATTTTCAATCGCTAAAGCGACAGCCCCATTTCTTTGTTTACAACCTTCCCCGCAATCCCCCCATTCCACCGGCCGCCCGCAGCTTTTTCATATCGTTCAGTCATGTCCATGACCTTACTGAGCAGGCAAAGTCACAGGGCGGCGGCACAAGGAGCTGTGAATTGTAACCTTTTCCAGATAATACTTGAAAAAAAGAAGAACAGGGTATTGACTTCTGCCATACAGTGTTTTATAGTGTACTTGTGCAATAAGTACACTATAAAACACTCCGGAGGGGTTTTGTGGAAATTATAATCAGTAATAATTCAAGCAAGCCCATTTACGAACAGATTACCTCACAGATAAAAGCGATGATTATGAACGGGCAGCTGCAGGCCGGGGATGCTATCCCTTCCATGCGGGCTCTGGCAAAATCACTGCATATCAGTGTCATTACTGTTCAAAAGGCTTATGAAGACCTGCAAAGAGACGGATTTATCGAAACCACTGTCGGACGCGGCAGCTTCGTATCCGCAAGAAACAATGATTTTTATCAGGAGGAACAGCAGCGCAGGGTGGAAGAATTTCTGCAGGAAGCCGCCGAGACAGCCCGTACCTGTGGTATCCCGCTGGAAAAGCTGCAGCAAATCCTGGCTTTGTTCTATGAAGATTCCTGGAATTAAATGAATAAGTTGGCGTGTCCTGCACGCAGATGGGAGAAGATATGGAACCCGCATTACAGATAACTAACCTGACAAAAGAATATCCCGGCTTCAAGCTGGATCATGTATCCTTTACCCTTCCCCGGGGTACCATCATGGGCCTGATTGGGGAAAACGGCGCCGGCAAAAGTACTACCATCAATGCCGTACTGGATCTGATCAAACGGGATGACGGCTCCATTACTTACTGGGGGAAGGAGCTTTCCCAGGACCCCAGGCAGCTGAAAGAGGATATCGGTGTTGTCTTTGACGGAATCAATTTTTATGAAACTCTCACTCCCGCCAGGATAGGAAAGATATCCGCTGCCGCCTACAGGCAATGGGATCCGGCTGTTTATAAAGGCTACCTGGAAAAATTCCAGCTGCCTTCGGACAAGGAAATCAAAACCTTTTCCAAAGGAATGAAAATGAAGCTGTGTATTGCCAATGCCCTCTCCCACGATCCCAAGCTGCTTATTCTGGACGAAGCCACCAGCGGCCTCGATCCGGTTATGAGGGACGATATTCTGGATGTATTCCTGGATTTTATCCAGGATGAAAACCACTCTATCCTGATGTCCTCCCATATCACAACGGATCTGGAAAAGGTTGCAGATTACATCACCTTCATACATGAAGGTAAAATTATCTTTTCCAAAACTAAGGATGAGCTGATTTATAATTATGGGATTATGCGCTGTGGAAAAGAAGATTTTTCCAGGATAGATCCCGGGGAAATCCTGGCATATCGGAAAGAAGATTACCAATGGAACGTACTTGTGGCGGATCGGGAAAAAGCGATGGCCCGTTACCGCAGCATCGTGGTGGATCATCCCACCATCGATGATATACTTCTGCTGTATGTAAAGGGGGAAGCGGTGAAATGAAAAGTTTGGTATTAAAGGATATCTACAACATAATGCATAATATGCGATCCATGGCCTTGCTTCTGGTACTGTTTATCGTACTTATGGTTCCTCAGGGCGGCCCTTCGGCCTTTCTGATTACCAGCTGCCTGCTTTGCAGTATGATGGTAATGACTACTTTTTCTTTTGACAACACCTCCAAATGGGAAAGATACGCCATGGTAATGCCAATCAAAAAAAAGGATCTGGTTGCCGCCAAATTCCTTGTGCTGATTATCTTCTGTGTGTTCGGTGTGGTATCCGGCCTGGTGCTGGGTGTGGCGGGAGGACTTCTATTCAAATGCTTTCAACTGCATTCCAAAGAAGACTGGCTTACGCTCCTCACAGTAGCCGCCTTAGGTCTGGCCATCGGTATTTTCTTCGGAAGCCTGGTCATCCCCATGCTCTTTAAATTCGGTGCGGAAAAGGCCAGAATGCTTTCCATTGCCGCTTTTGCCGCCCCCACTGCCGTTGGTTTCGGATTATACAGGCTGCTTGCCGTGTTCGGCATTTCCATTTCCGATACGTTTATCACCAATCTGTTGTACCTGTCACCGCTGTTTGTCATTCTTTGGGCATACCTGATGTATCGCATCAGCTGCCATATTTTCCAAAACCAGGATCTCTGATTCCGGCTTTCGGAACAAACAGCAAAACGGACGTCCTGCCATATAAGCAGGGCGTCCGTTTTGCTGTTTGCTATTTTATATCATGGAACTCCGGGATTTTTCTTTTTCTATAGGAATCCATATCTCAACAATGGATCCGCTATTCCCGCCGCTGAAACGTTCATCGTAATACTCCACGCAATAATTTTTTCCGTCCAGAAGCTTTTCTGCATATCCTTCTTCGTTTGTATCCAGCCATTCATCCATGGCATTATTTTCGCTCTCATACCCATTGGATACATAGATCTCAAAAGAAGCGTATATGCCGGACGGCAGTTCCAATATAGTATATGCCTTATCCACTTCCTTATTTGAAACCGCATGTCCCACATAAACAGTGCACAGGTCTCCCTCATACATCCTTACTTCATATCCGTGCCCGGATACTGCATTTTTGAGAGGTTTTTCTGCACTCAGCGCTTCAAAAGCATTCCATACATCCCATGTTTTGCTTCCATCCCCACAAGTACCCGCAATGAGGATACGGCCCTGCTTTATAATATTGGGATTCAGAATCATCCCTCCTCTCAGCCTGTTGGTAAATCGCATAACCAGTTCCTCCGCACTGATTATTTCAGGCCGATACCCCTGTTTTCTATATTCGCTTGGAGAGATTCCCTGCACATCTCCGAACGTTCTGGAAAAAGCCTGTGCGGAATGGAAACCACAGTTGAGAGCAATATTCAGAATGGTATCATCCCCGGAACTAAGCATCTTACAGGCATAAAGAATCCTCCTGTCCCGAATATACGCGGCCAGGCTTTTGCCTACCACAGCAGTAAATAACCTATGAAAATAAAAAGCGGAAAAATAAAATTTCTCCGACAGAAGTTCCAGATTTACAGGCTCCTCCAGATGCTCATCAATATATTTCAATGCCTCGCCAATTTTTGTGAAGTTGTTCAATGCACCACCTCCGCGCTTAATTTGTAACGGCTACATAAATAGTATAAAAAACAAAATTCTACCTGTCTTAACATTTCTTGCCCGATTTTGTATCCCGCACACAAAACCGGCGCCGGAAATGATCCGGCGCCGAATGGCAGTGTCGGTAGCCGGTACGGAAGACGTTCCCTGCCGGATAAATACCCCTTCCGGGCGCAGTCCTTTCTTGGCCAGGTAATATGGGCGTTCTGTTCCACGCTGTACCTCGACAGCAACAATTTGTTTTCTGTCAATCCCCTTAGTTTCATAGTGAAGAAACATAGTAATGTCCGGTTTGATGCTGTCCCGGATCATATTAGCGATCTGCTGTGTTGCCATATCCGGGTTTTCCACCCCGGCAATACTGCCATCATCCGCAACACCAATATACAAAGTACCTCCCATACTGTTGGCAAATGCCACAATTTTCTTCTTCACATCGTCAACGACGATCTGTTTCCATTCTATTGTTTCCCTTTCTTAAAAAATCACATTATCGCTTCCTTGCATTTAATTCTAACGTTTCTAACGCTTCTTATCAATAACAGTGTTAGAATATGCAAAGAACATAATTCCAGGACTGCTACCCTTTCTCTTCGGCATCCAATGCCTTTATTTCCCGATTCCCATACCAGCAGATACTGGCAGCAGCTCCAAGGACACCCGTACACAAAAACATCAGGGCCATGCCGCTGCCCTTACCGGCCCCCACAAGCATACCAAAAAGAGCTGCCGCACGGGAACCGCCGCTCATAAACGGTTCGAATACATAGTCCGCCAGCCAGCCGCCCAGAAGGATCCCTGCGGGAATGCTGGAATACTGCAAAGCATTCCGTACCGCAAAAATCCGCCCCTGAATTTCCCGAGGAACCCGGTTATACAGAATCTGCTGCTGTCCTGCGGAAAGAAAGGGGATCGGAACACTGGCTGCAAGACCTGCCAGACTCCATATCCAGACATTTCTGCCAAGACCCATACACAGATCCCCAAACAAAAAGGAAAATGCGGCAGACAGATATATCATTTTTACGGGCTTCCCTTTTATTCTCCCGGCAGCCACAAGCAGGCCGCCTGCAATGCCTCCCATTCCCAGGACACTGCTCACCATTCCCATTAGCTGCTCGTTTCCTCCGGTCCGTGCCAGCAGCATGGGGGACAGGATATTCTCATAGGTCAGCCGTGAAAGGAAATTAATGAGGCACATGCTGAGAATCATAGAAGCCAGCCCCTTCCTTTCCTTAAGGAAACCAATGCCATCCTTCAGCCCGGAAAAGGGCGTTTCCTTCTTTTTTTCTCCTGTCTGTTCCTCCGGGATACGGATAAACAGAAAAAGCGCACAAAACGCAAATACAAAGCTGCATAAATCCAGGAGTATCACTCCCTCCAGCCCCCAAAACGCGCTGACAGAAGCTGCCATTACCGGTGTTACTACGGTAAGAAGGTTATTGGAAAAGGATTCCATACCGCTGGCTCTTGCATACAGCTCCCTGGGAACCAGGATTCCGATAGCCACCGACTGCGCAGGCTGCTGAAAAGCGTTCATAAACCCGGTTATGGCATTCGCTACATAAATATGCCAAATTTCCAGCCTTCCGCCCGCCAGCAATCCCCAGATAAAAACCGTGCACAGGGCCGCAACCGAATCGGATACCAGCATAATTGTCTTTTTGCTGTGTCTGTCTATAAAAGAACCCGCCAGCAGACTGACAATAATGTAAGGCACATACGAACAAAAGGTCATCAGGGATACCGCCATGGCGGAATCCGTCTGTTTATAGGCCCAAATCACCAAAGCAAAGCCTGTCATGGCGCTTCCCAGCTGAGAAACGGACTGGCTGAGCCAAAATGTAATGTAACATATAAATCCACTCTTTTTATTTTTTATATTGTTCATTGGTTTTCTCCTTATAGTTAATTATTTTCTATAAGTACAAAATCCAATGCGGGCGGCGGTTATTATTTCAAAACAGAAAGCCTCTGCACAAGTTCCGCCCATACATTGAACCTTGTACAGAGTAATGCATCCATGATTATTTCCTCATGTCTTTTCATTCTATCTCCTCTTATAAAAGCAAACAGCATCTTTACGCCAAAAGCCCGTAAGTCTTATATAATGTATGGAAAATCAGGTTCGCAGCCATAGCCCCCGGATTCCCATCCCCTACAAGCCGTCTAATGAAATAAGCATATCACGATTTTCGTCCATTGTATATCTTAGCTGCTTTAAAATAATTTTATTTCCATTGGAGTCCAAATTATCTTATTCTTCCTAAACTTCTTTGAAGAAAGGGGTATTGACAGGAAAAGCAATCCATCTTTTCAGTTCCACATCAACCCAGCAGACAGATACCGATGCCCCGGACGTTGGATTCCTTTACCGTTACTCCTTTTCTTCCTTATAAGGTTCCACCTTTGCCAGACTCAGTGAAATCCGGTATTGATTCGGCGTCACGTTCATACGGCTCTCAAAACATCTATAAAAATACGGAACAGAGGAATATCCTGTAGCTTCTGCAATATTGCTGATTGGCATAGAGCCGGCCAGCAATGTACAGGCCTCCTGGATACGGATTGACTGGATATAATTTGTCAGGGTTTCTCCCGTCTGCGTCCTGATTATTGTATTCAGGTATTTGGGATGGTAAAAAAAGTATTCTGCCATCTTCTCTATGTTTATTTTTTCCGATAAATTTATAAGGACATACTCTTTTACCTTACTGGTGATTTCAGCAGATTGCCCGCGCTGGTATTTTTTTATTTCTTTTGCCGCAGATTCTGAAGATTTTATATGTCTGTATGTAAAAATGTATAATTCTTTCAAATATTGCATGATCATTGTATAAAACCCAGGCTGTTGTACATAGAGCTCATAGGACAGATTATTCATCAGATTTTTCACCTTTTTTTCTTTCAGGCTTATTTTAACAGGCAGCTCCCCGAAAAGGTTCTCCATCTCTTTTGCCTGCTTTCCTGCATGGGTAACATTTAAAAATATAATAGAAAATGATGTATCGGATTCTTCTTTTTCATAATGTTCACAAAAGGGGGGTGTGATGATTAAATCCCCCTCCATAATTTTCATAGAAATATCGTTTGCAAAGTATTCTCCCTCTCCGGAAAGGACATACGCCAGTTCATATGTTTTATGGCAGTGGCTATAACCGATCCATTCATCCTCGGCTTCAATAATATGATAATAGCTGCAGTGAATTTCAAAATCAGATAACAGGGCATCCGTTTCCTTTCTCTCAATATTCATGTATCTTTTCATAAGCCCAATGACCTTTCTATACAGAAATACCGGTCCGCTATACTACGCGGACCAGCATTGATATTCCGCCTGCCAAACAGGGCGTATTAAACCAGCTTCACAAATTTACTTGTTCTTTCCACAAGGTCGGTAATGGTACCATATCTGAACCCGGCTACCGTACTATGAACGGTATTGTTTAACGGAGCAGTCCATTTCTTATCAATTGCTTCATATCCTATTGCAGCCCCGACAATGCTTCCCGACGTAGCAGAATTGCAATCGGTATCTGTCCCTGTCATTACCGCAGTTGTAATAGTCTTTGAATAATCCAGCTGCCCATGCAGCAATGCCAAAGTTACAAACGACAGATTGTTAAGTGTTGCGGCAAAATACCAGTGACCATATACTTCATATATCTTATCTGCTGTCTTTATCCAATCATGTCCGTACTGCTCATACCACTTCATTACATTGGTTACCGCTTCATATAACCGGCTCTTTTGGGGAATTACAGATAACCCTCCCTTCAGAATCTTGTCTACTGCAGGGTTCCTGCTCATAGCTGCAGAAATACATCCCGCTATAAACATCCCTCCATAAATTCCATTTTTCACAAGACTAAAGGCGCTCTGTCTATAAATTAATTCCGATGCACTTTTGGGATCACCCGGGCAGATATAGCCCCAGAAATCCGCCTTCAGCTGGCCATCCATGCATTCACGCCATGGGTTCAGTTTACGCGCAAATTCTTCCACCTGTTCTTCCTTTGGCCTGTCTGCGGTAAGATTCACCATATGGTAATAACATTGATTGTCCGCAACCCACAGCCAGTTATAGGGAATATGATCCAACAGATTCATCCCCACATCCAGCTTAGTAAAACTTAGTCCCTTTTCTTCTGCCAGGAGCAAACTGGATATCGTATAGTTAATATCATCATCCGGCTGTACATAATGGACGTTCCCCCGGGTAGACGGAATGCAGTCGGTCCGCAGCACGATACCAAGCTTTTCTGATTTTTCAGGCACAAAATATTCCAGGGGATACGCATCCACACTCTCCAGATATTTTCTGACCATCCTCCGATCATAGCCCATTTCCAGAGGTTTTCCCAGAATAACCGCACTGCAGCGGCCAAACCATGCACCTTTCAGGCGTTCCAGATACTCCTTATAACTCAGCATTTCATATTGCTGATCCAATGCTGCCGATTGATAAATCTCATCCAAACTATCCGGTTCTTCATATAGAAAGCCCTTCCTGAGCCCGCCCTCAGTCACTTTCCACAACTGGTGATACCTTTTTTCCCATAGAGCCTCTTCTTCACATGCTTCCTCTTCCTGTTCCATGAACTCTTTCGGAAAGGGAAGCTGCTCTTTCTCTTTAGATATCTCAATAAAATCATCTACCGGATATCCTTCTTCCTTTAGCTGGAAATATTCTTCCTTGTACAGATTTTTCCACGTTGCATAGCCAGGCATCATTAACCCTCTCTTTGACTGATAATTTTTATTTGCTCCAACGGTGTTCTTATGTTATCCGGCGCATGCTCTGCCGTTACAGTAAACATTTTTTCGGCGGCAGAATAATGGAAAGACACGGCCCCAAAGCTGCTGGAAAGGTTTGTGACTGAAAAATCCTCCTTCAGCCATTCATCAGGTATCCCTTCCCCTATAATCAGCTGCCCGGCCTCTTCACGGATCAGACAGTCCCTCAGTGCAAGAAATAATTCTGCAGCTGTCCAGCCCGTGGGAGTTGTAGTCGTATTTTTATCCCATCCGCGGCATTTTTCCCAAATCAAAAGTACTGAATTTTCATCTCTGTCACCTTCGTTATGGGTATATAATCCGGGAAATGTATGATTTTTAAGATAATGTTCCAGTATTGCCCAGCCGCGTTTCTTTTGCCCTAAAATCATCCGATTGTGCGCGTCACCCACTTCAAAATAGGTCCAAAGTGGTTCATGCACCTGTTTTCCGTCTATATTCCACTTGGAATACCAGTAATCCTCATATCCTTTTACTATAGATTCCTTATTTTTGTCCGCCCAATAGGTGGGCCAGAATGCACAGATGGTATCTCTTTCATTCCTGCAGAACTTTTCATCAGCCTGATCCAGCATTCTGCTTCGGAGGATCTCTGCATACTGCCCAAACCTCGCCGCCCGTTCATCCTTCAGTACATCTCCCAGCCTGGCAGCAGATGACAGGCCCGCATACGCAAACGCATTGACAAAATATAAGGGATAATGATGATCCATCCGTCCTGCAATCAGCCCGTCAATATTCGGACCGGCAATCACCTGGACATCAGGCCGGATTGCATGCTCATGCGTAATCATTTCACTGTATGCAATTATCGGTTTTTCAGTCTGCATAGCCTCTATTAGCAGTTCCGCTTTTTCACAGATACTGCCCCAGACGGTTTTAAGGAATTCATAATTCTGCGTCAATTCATAGTGGGTATCCATCATCCAGATATATTGGCCTATTGTATCGGCTTCCGAACCAAACCCAGTGGTAAAGTCCTTCTTCTGCGTGAGCAGACACGCTTTTTCAGCAAAGTCATGCAGCCCTCCCTTATCCATAGCCACAATTTGATAGCTTCCGTCCCGAAACCAGCACATCGGATAGGTATAAGGGGTTGTCCGCGGTGCGTCAGCAACTGTAAACATATATAAATGCATTAAATTATAATACGCCGCATTAGAAAAATCGCTGGATGGCAGATTGAGATCGAAGGTAAGCAACGATTCCCATTTATTTATAAAATCTTTTTCTACATGGTCATAATGAAAAGGAATCACCGGCTCGGTCTGCCAGTACAGATTAGGATGCCCGCCATGTAAATGACACACAAAGTCATAAACGGCCGACTTCCCGGCTCCTAATTCCGCTGCATAATCCAATGCGCCGCCGCACCAGCCTGCCTTATCTGCCGCACTGGTTTTTTGCGGGAATTTTCCCTGTTTAAGCACTTCTCCGATATCCGTCAGATCTTCCTCCAGGGAAACGGCACCGAATCGGTCCGGTACCGTATTAAAATAGAACTGTTTCTTCCCATTCATGATTACTGCCTGATCTCCACACGTAATTTCGCGGATCGGGCCTCCTGACGCGCCGAAAGAGCGCAGTACCACATAAATATGTACCTTCCGTGATACGGCTGCCTGGTTGGTCACCCGGATCCGGAAATAATCCATAAAATTATAATCCTCTGTCGATCCGTCCGCAAAGATTTCAGACTGGACTTCAAAATCCCCCATTTTATACCTGCTGATGAGTATCGGCACTTTACGATATTTGAAGCAGGTTTTAAATTCTTCCAGCTTTATTTCCTCTACCGTATGAAGCCTTTCATCATAAAGCCATACGGAAACCCCATAGGTTGCCGGTCCCGGGGAAAAAGTATTCCCCGGTTCAACAACTGTTTTATATGCCTCATGCGTTCCCGGCACCGCCAGAAATGTATGGGTATCGCTGCGGTTCCAAATCCAGTCCGGATATCTGTTTTTCATTTCCGTAAGTTTCATCTGTTCCATTTGGTTAACATACCAGCTCATATTCTACCTCACTGCCCATGTAAATTCTTAATTAAACTGCTCTTTCAATAATTCATTCATTGCTTTGCTTGCCTCTTCCCCGCCCTGGCTCATAAAATTCTCGATATACGTATTCCAAACCTGCCGGGTTTCTTCGTCCGATGCCGCTTTTACGGCGTCAATAGCGGCCCTTTTATATAAGTCCTCGTAAGTGGACGCAAATTTATCCCACTCGGCACAGCTGCTGTTGATTCCATACGCATCCACAACATATTTCACTTGATTTTCCCTCTGGGCATTGTACCATTCCTTATAGGTATCATCTTTTCCATAAAGCATTGCGAATTCCTGCCATTTCATCGGCTGCCAGCTCACGATGCCGGAAGCCAGGGGATGAGCGCCCGCATCATTTGCTTCCGTTGGGAATCCGTCACTAAAGCGTTCATCCAGCCATTCCACATCATCGTATTCATCACCGTTTTTAACATAATCACGGCCTTCTATGCCTATTGCAGTGAGCTGTTCCCCTTCTTCGCTTACCAGAAAATTAATTACTTTTGCCGCTGCCACAGGATTATTTTTAGAACCGCCTCCTATCACCGTGTATCCGGAATACATCGGTTCATTCGTATATCCTCTTGTACCGGTACCGAAATCCAATGCAGGCAATATCATGTTTTGGTAAGAATCATCAATCAGTGCCATGTCATTCTGCACACGGCCGATATGACCTCCTCCATTAAAAACAAGCGCAGCAGCCTTTCCTGACACATACTCAGCACGAGCCATATCATTATCACTTGTCCATACCTCCGGACTTACCAGGCCATCCGCTATCAGATTCCTCCAGAGAACAAGTGTTTCTGCCACCTCCGGCTGCACTGACCAATGTTCATAGTTGTCTCCATTTTTATACCAGCCGGTATAGGGTTTTCCGTATGCACCAAGCATTGCGCTGAGATTATTTGCGCCGAACCCCTGGCTGGCGGTAAAAGTAACCCCCTGCAGGCCATCTTCCTTTGCTTTGGTCAAATAGGTAACGAACTGTTCGTAGGTATCGATTTCATCCAGTCCGTATTTTTCCATCAAATCCTTTCTGACATGAATAATACCCATATTAGGCTCATTCCCTTTTCCCCAATATACCGGCTGAAAATAAATTTTACCGTCTATCTTAATTTCGTTCAGGGATTCGTTATTTTCATACTGGGAAATTACATTCGGGGCTGCATCCGCAACCTCACCTTCAAATGGAGCAATAATGCCTCCGTCTATCCAGGTCCGCAGGGTAGTCCTGCTGGCATAAGTACAGCAGGCAATATCCGGGAATTCCCCCGACGCAGCAGCTGCGTTCAGCTGATCCGAATAACTGCTGGGATCCATCCAGGTAATGTTAATCTCTGTACCCGTTTTCTCTTCAATTTCTTTCAGGATAGCATTGTTATCCCAGTCCGATACTTCACCGGCCACCTTTCCCACCCATACTTCTACGGGCTCTTTTCCGCCGCCGGCCTCTTCCGATGCAGGCTTTGTACCCGATGCGGAACAGGCATTCAATGCCATACAAACGGTAAGAAGCAACGGAACCAGCAAATTTTTTCTTTTCATACGATTTACCTCCCTGTGTAAATTGTTGTTTATTTAACCACACCTTTTCGTGTGATATTTCCCTTTATCCTTTAATGGCTCCCACTGTCATCCCGGCAATAATATGCTTTTGCAGTAACGGATAAAATATAAGAATAGGTAAAATCAGCAGCGCGGAAACAGCGGAAATATACGACTGCATTTCCATAGGCGTACCCACCCCGACTCCCTGCAAGGCTATCTTGGAATTAATCATTCCATATAAATAAGCCGGTGCCGTCCATAAATCCGAATGAACGAGAATCCGTGTCCAAAAATATTCATTCCAATGGCCAAGTCCATACATCACACAAAGTGTGGTAATTAATGGCTTCGAACACGGCCACACAATACTGATAAATGTCCGGATCGGCCCGCAGCCGTCCGCCTCCGAAGCTTCTATAATTTCTTCAGGAAAGGACGACAAATTGGACTTCGCAATAAAAAACTGCATGGATGATACCAGGCCTGGAAGGATTAAAGCCATAAATTTATTCGTCAGATGATAGGTATTTAAGGTAACATAATAGGGTATCAGACCGGCACTGAAATACATAGGAATCAGAAAAAGTATCACCATCCATTTCCCATGCTTCAAGCCTTTTCTGGAAAGTGCATACGCTGCTAGCATCGTGACTATGACATTTAACGTAGTTCCCAGTAAAACACGTATAACCGATCGCATGAAAGCAAACAATATTTCGCTGTTTTGGGCTATTTTTTCAAAGTATTCCAGCGTGAACCCATCAAAAAAGAAATGAACAGAACTCTGCACGTAATTTTCATAAGGCATCACCGCCAGGGCCAGCACATAAATAAACGGATAAAAACAAGTAATTGCAAAAACAGACAGACAGATATAAATAACGGGCAAACCAACAGAAAACCGTGTTTTTTGGCTCCCTGACTTTTTCATCCTTTTAACCCCCATAGGTAATCCCTCCTCTTAATATATTGTTTCTCCGGCAATGCGCCTGGAACAGATATTCGTACTTATGACAAGAATAGAAGCCAAAAATGACTGTATCAGCCCGGTCGCTGTAGCATAACCGTAATTATTATTGGTCATTGCCATCCTGAAAGAAAAAGTTTCTGCAATATCGCCCGTTGCATAAACCGACGGCGAATATTGGGTAAATACTTGTTCGAAGGGGCCTATCACCAAATACCCCATCAGTATAATAAAAACGGTTATCAGGGTTGTTTTTATACATGGTAACGTAATACTCAGCATCTTCCTCCATCTTCCGGCTCCGTCCAGCGTAGCCACTTCATATAAGGATGGGTCAATTCCCGATATCGCTGTCAGAAAAATCAACGCCCAATATCCAGCCATTTTCCATGCATCCTGCAGAATAATAATGAAGGGAAAAATGTGCGGCTCCGACAGGAAGCTTATCCCTTTTTCCATCCTAAACACATTAACAAGGATTTCATTTACAAGACCATTTGTTGGACTCAGCAAATTCCGGAACATTGTGGCAATAACCACCCATGATATAAAATAGGGAAGGATAGTAGCTGTCTGGAAAAGCTTTTTGCTTTTGTTCTTTATTTCATTTAAAAACAGTGCCAAAAGGACCGCTATCGGGAAAGTAACCAATGTCTGGGCTATTTTAATAATGACCGTATTTCTGATAGCCGTCCTGTAATATACATCCCCTAATGCCTGTTTGAACCACTTTAAGCCGACAAACTCACTGTTCTTAAATCCCGCAACCGGATTATAATCATATACGGAAATAGCCAGCCCGAACATCGGGCCATAGCTGAACAGCAACAGTGCTATCAAACCAGGTAAAACCATACAGTAGTACCATTTGTTCTTTTTAAAATCTTCTCTTGCTGATACTTTGCATCGTACTGTGTTATTACGCTTCTTCATACCCCTTCTCCTTTTTCACGTTTTACTTACATTCTTAATGGTCCCGTACCTTCCCGGTTACCCAAATTCTTTTTTCGTTTAACCATGATGTGACATGGCATGATAAAAAATATAAATCCCAATTATACTATGGGAATATATTCTCACTATGCTTTCCGATAATCCCTTTGGAAAATAATAAAAATCTACAAATAAGCAGACTGTATATCTCACAATACAGGTTATGGTTCCGCAAGATGCATAATATTTTTTATATTTAATTTATTTTTTTAGTCTTTATACATATATTTTTTCACTTACTATATTTTTGTTTCGTCGCAATCATTGCTTTGATTATATGACACAACTGGGAGCGGCGCATTCCACACAGGGTAACTATCGTTATAATAAAGTAAGGTTATTATCGTTTCCCATTCGTACTCTTATGTAATGGATACACAAACCTGCTATCTTCTTTATTCTTTTGCCAGTTCTATATATTTATAGTATAATGTGTCATATAAACTATTTTCTACGTAATAAGGATGGAAAAGTATGCAGAATCGCATGTCGGAAGCCTATATTTATTTCCAGGAAAATTTAAAAGAAGAGTTTCCCATTTATTATGTTTACTGGTCCCAGTCATTTCGTGATAAAAGAGATCTGCATTATCATAATTGTGCGGAACTGGGTTTGTGTTTGAAGGGAAGCGGCATCTTTTTTATTGATAATCAGATTTATCCGTTCCAGAGGAACACCATATCCTATATCGAAAAAGGGCATCCCCATATTGCTCAAAGCCCCAATAACTTTCCCAGTGAATGGATCTTTATTTTTTTCGACCCAACCTTCTGGAATCTTACACAGATGCCTCCTAACAGCATCCTGACTGTCAATCTGGAGTGCTCTCAGCTCCTTGATATGCTGCTGCAGGAGCTTTCAGAAACGGATTCCTGTTCCCGTGCGTGTGTCGGCCATCTGCTTTACCTGCTTTCCGTAAAGCTTGGACGGCTGCACTCTATAAAGGACGAAACCATGCTCTTTGCCGATTGCAGTCCGATATCTTCAGCCATCAGCTATATTTCACAGCATTACCAGGAAGAGATCCGCACGGAAACGCTGGCATCCTTATGCTCTTTCAGCATCGGTTACTTTAATCAGCTTTTCCGCTCCATTACGGGTTTTTCTCCTAAAAGCTATATCGATTCCATAAGGCTGATGGCAGCGGAAAACTATCTTATCAATACGAGCCTGCCCATTCTGGAACTCGCGCAGCAATCGGGTTTCCATACGCTTTCTTCTTTTAACCGGCTTTTTCAGAGGCGGCATGGCATTTCCCCGCGTCAATTCAGAAATAATTGTGAAAAAGACCTGTGATTATCTCACAGGCCTTCCCCATCAAATTCCGGTATAAAACTTTCCTCCGCCGTTTCCCCTTCCTGGATGAAACCATTCTCCACCCCCATATCCAGGGCGTAATCCACAATCCTTTCATATTCCCGGGCAGTTATCCTCCGTTTCAGCTCCGGAAATGCGGATAAGTCACACACCGGGGTGTATTGGTTCATAATGCTGATATATATCCTGTCTCCGTAAGTATGATACAGATAGGACAGAACTTTTTTTGAATCTGCGGTACAGCCCGGAAGAACCAGGTGGCGTACAATAACCCCCTTTTTCATCAGGCCGCTGTTTTCGTCAAAAACCGGATCCCCTGTCTGTCTCACCATTTCTTCTATAGCCCGGGCAGCCGTATCGAAATAATCCGGCGCATGGGAATACCGTTCTCCCAGCCGGGAGGACATATATTTCATATCCGGCAGATAAATATCCACCAGGCCCTCCATGCGTTTCAGCGTCTCCGTCCGCTCATAACTTCCCGTGTTATATACCACAGGGATATGCAGCCCCTGTGCTTTTGCCCGTTCCAATGCCAGGGCAATCTGGGGGACAAAATGCGTGGGCGTCACCAGATTGATATTATTTGCCTTTTTTTCCTGGAGTTCCAGGAAAATTTCCGACAGCCGTTCCCCGCTGATCACCCTGCCGGCCCTGCTTTCCGCTATACTGGTGTTCTGGCAGTATACACACCGCAGCACACAGCCGCTGAAAAAAACCGTCCCGGAACCTTCTTTCCCGGATATACACGGCTCCTCCCAGAAGTGAAGCCCTGCCCTAGCCGCCATAATTTCCGCGCCCTGCCCGCAGTAGCCCCGTTTTCCGCCAAGCCGGTCCGCGTGGCAGTTCCTGGGGCACAACGTACAGTCGGCCAATATTCTTTCATACCCTAATGTCCGATTTTCCATCCTATTCCTTTTTTAATACCTGTAACTGTTCAGTAAATGCACAGACCTGCTGAACAGTTACAAATACCTTTACCATTTTCTATCCTACTTACTATACCGAATCGAATCTCCTTTTACAAGAGCACTTTGCCCCTGGCGGGTATAAATAAAAAAAGTTGGTACCGCCATGGGCGGAAAGCAACCGGCAGCCGGAAAGAGGACCCCCGGACACCGGGGATCCTCTTAATGATACCTATGCCCCGGCCAGGCCTGCCCGGGCGCTTTCCAGAAGCTCTCCCCCGCTGTCATGGGACAACTCCCATATTCCGACCCCGGCCAGCCCAGCATTTCCGGCAAATGCGGCTTTAGCCGTTATGGAGCGTGGATTTTCATAGGAAAGAAAGGCGCCGTTTCCATACAGATAAGGAACCATCGCCCCTTCGTGGAAAAAGGACGAAAATGCCGGGTTGTTCAGATATGTCCTTTTAATGGCATCATAACCCAAGGCACGTGCTTTGGAAAAGGTACTGTATCTTCCCTCCCGTTCCGCCGCCGTCCCTTCATAAAGATACCCGTAAAAAGGCATGCCCAGCACCAGCTTGCCCGCCGCTACGCCCGCGTTCAGATACGCCTGGATCCCATTCTGCACACTGTTTTTATACTGGGGGCTTTCTTCCGCCGGATTGTACAGCGGCGCTCCGAGATCCGAATAGGTATCCCAGGGACCATGCATGTCGTAAGCCATAACGAAAATATAATCCACCAACCCGGCTACCTGCAGCGGTTCTATTTTATTCAGATAACTGGAATTAGCCGCGCCGGCTATGGTGAGATAATATTTTTTACCGTCCCGCAGAGACTGGGCATTCAGTTGGTTCCGGATTGCGGACAGCAAAAGTGTGAAATTTTGTTTGTCCTCCGGGCTGTTCATATTCCCGGCGGGACCTCCTGAAACCGGATATTCCCAATCCAGATCTATACCGTCAAATCCGTGGGTAAGCATAAAGGTAAGACACCCTGAAGCAAACTGGTTCCTGCTTTCCTCCGTCGCCGCAATCGTGCTGAAATAGGTAGAATAATCCCAGCCTCCTACCGAAATCAATGTTTTTAATGCTGGATTTTTCTTTTTCAAAGCTCTAAGCTGTTCAAAATTCTTGATATCCTTTTCCGGGTTCGCCATCGCAATGGTATTTACCGCCGGATCAATTTTGGCAAACGCATAATTTAGATGAGTGAGCTTATTCGCCGGAATATCCGCAGGGGTATACCCTTTATCCGAGGACCAGTTCGTATAATAACCCACTACCAGATTTCCGGTATCTGTTTTTGCCGGAGCGGCCTTGGCTCCCATACCGGTACCTGCCAGAAGCAGTACAGCTGCCGCCACAAGAGAATGAATAATATGTTTTTTCATTATGTGCTTCCTTTCCGTAAATAATCAGGCATAAGGCGCTGTTTCTTCTCTTCAGCGCTTTATGCCTAATTATAAAGGGCAGCATATGAACGGTACAACACACAATATTTGGCAGTTACCCATTTTCCCGCAAAATACGCCTTCCCAACTCCCTTATCCCTTAACGCTGCCGGCCGTCAGGCCCGCCACAAAGAACTTCTGGCAGAAAATTAGCAGGATAGGCAGCCGGCTGAGCACGGAGAGGGAAAATATATATCCCCACTGGGTAAACTGACGCTGGCCGAAGAAATCGGATATAGCTATGGGAAACGTCCTTTTCATATTGTCACTATTTACTGTATTTTCCCAGGGGAATTCTTCCCAGGACGTACGGAGATTAAAAATGGAAGTCTATGCGATACCCGGTTTTGAACTTTAGTTAATTTCTATTACTATCCACTTTTCTTTGTGTTCAAAATTTCATGATTTAAATTTTGCAGGTGCCAAGTCTCATACCTGCCTCTTTTTAAGTAAAAAAAATTGACAATGTTACGATATTATTCTACACTGAATACGTCCTGGTTCTCCCACAATGATAATGATCACAGAATAAATAAAGTAAGAAAAGCGATACGGAGGAAATAAAATGAGCTATTTTCAAGAAAATAAAGCGGCCTGGGAAGAAGCCTTTGAGCACCGCCATCCCGGCTGGGGAGAAACAAACCATGAGAAGCTGTCCGACGAAGGGCTTCCCTTCTTCTGCCCTGATGCGGCTAAGGAACTCACTGCAATAGATTTCAACGGCAAAACCATTGCCCAATTCTGCTGTAATAATGGACGTGAACTGCTGTCCCTGATGCGCCTCGGTGCAAAAGCGGGATTTGGATTTGACATTGCTGAAAATATTATAAACCAGGCTGTTGATACTGCCCATAAGGCTGGAATTGATAACTGCCGGTTCACCGCCTGCAATATCCTGGACATTCCGGAACAATATCACAGCTCCTTTGATTTTGTTATGTTTACAATCGGAGCCATCACATGGTTTGAGGATTTGAACGAACTCTTTCAAAAAGTGTCCCTTTGCCTGAAGCCCGGCGGTATCCTGTTTATCAACGATTTTCATCCGATTATGAACATGCTGCCTATGCCCGGCGAACCCGGTTTTGATGAGAAACACCTTAACCGGATTGCCTATTCCTATTTCAGGAAGGAGCCATGGATTGAAAATGAGGGGATGGGATACATGTCCGAACAGTATGACTCAAAAACCTTCACCAGCTTCTCCCACACCATGTCAGCCATAATCAATGCCGTAAGCAATGCCGGGCTGCGTGTTGTCAAGTTGAATGAATATGATTATGACATCGGTTTATCCGAGGTATATGATAAAAAAGGATTCCCGTTGTCTTATCTTCTGACTGGGGAAAAAATAATTAAATAGAATTAACCTGGAAAAATACGCCTTCTGTATAGGGGCGTATTTTTATTACTGTAAGATATTTGACTTGGGCACAAGGAGGACCTGCAGAACGCAGCATCGATTATTTTCACATATTCCGCTGACGTATACCGCATTCTCTTTAACAGTTCCGACAAATCCGGCCTGTTACCATTCTCTTTCCGGTACGTAAAAAATGCGTCAGACCATTTCGTTTAACGAAATCATCCAACGCAATCCCTGTTGCCAGTCGCGGCTGTTATCCATATATACAAACAAAGACCGTGCATCCTGCTTCGAACATAAACCCATATGCGTTACCTTTACAGTTAACTCCGCCAGGCACCCTCACGGCACACGGAAAATTCTGCTTAGTGCTGCTTTGTTCCCAACCTGACACGGTTCGCAGACATCCGTTGCGTAAGACCCAAACTTCAACGCCACTTATAAAGGGCAGCCACACAAGCACAAGCCCTCGGCCGGACATCACCCCTGCTATAGCGGATTTCAGGTACAAGGGACCGCTAATCCCCCGGCTGCACGGTTTAATTAGTATACTTTTTTTTAAACGATTTGTCAATCCTTTTAAGTTATTATAAAAATGTAAGAAAATTAGCGGTAACAGTTCAGACGGCCCAAAGGGCCGTCTGAACTGTTATACTTAGCGTGTAGAATTAACTTTATTAATATATTTATCCATTAACCTTTCCGCATCTTTTTCCGGCAGATTAAACCTGATTATCAGTTTTTTAATAATCTGCTCCTTGCTTTTCCCTTCTTCCATGTTATCAAGAATAAATATTCCAATGCCTTCTTCTATACCTTTCTCCATCCCCTTATTGAACCCATTTTCCATTGCCTCTTGCCGTACATATTTTTCCCTTGCCGCCTGGTCACGCATGTCTTTCAGATACGCTTCATAATGGGCGCGCAGTCTTTTTCCCAGACTCATAAGCTTCACCTCACGTACTGCTTCGCAAATCCCTGCATTTTTCGTTTTTATCATATCCAGATCCTCCTCTGTTTCGGCATTGAACAGCCGTATCCAGTCATCAACACGGTTCTGCCCTGCAAGCTTCTTTTTCAATTCGATCGTATGTATCTCAAGCATGTCTGTAAACAGATTTCCATCAGCATCCGTCAAACGGTAAATGCTGTGGTATTCCGGCCTGCCGTTCAGGTTAAAATCTAATATACTTATCCCGATACAAGGCCTGAGGCAGGTATAATCATTCCCCATGTGTAAATCTGCCGTGTATAGCTTTGACAGATAAAAGATCTGCCTTTTATCCCAGTCGGCACTGGCCTTTACCTGGATTTCGATATTAATTTTCGTATCGTCATTCAGTTCAATCAGCACATCCAGTATCCCCAGCTTTTGGTTCCGATACCTTTTCCATAAAAAAGTATTCAGCAGCCGGGATGAGCGGATTGTTTCCGGCGGTATATCCAGTACATCGCTCAAAAAATGCCTGCGTACTACTTCATTCCGGAAAAGTTCCTTCATGCAGTAGTCATATTTTGGTGATACAATTTTCATTTTTACGTCCTTCCCGATACGGAAAGGACAGGCAGAATGTTCTTTTTCTGCATCAGTTACGTCACCTGTTGCTTTCTGCTTTTATTATACGCAAACTTTCCGTATCTATCAATATTTTTTTGTAATCAAGCGAAACTTTTGGCGAAATGCCGTTTGAATATAATGATATATGAAATACGTATTGGAAAGTGAATTTTCCCGATGTGTTAACTATATCAGAAACACTTATTTTTTACAAGTAAGGATTTTTTCTGCGATAAAAAAATATATAGCAAAAGAAACACGACAATAAGTTGTCATGTTAGTCATGCTATTCTATGATTAGCTCCCGGAATCCTGTGCCCGGCAGACAAAGTTCACCGGTGCCATAAACTTTGTAAAGGAAACTGCCAGGCCTGGTATAACAGGCAGCACCATAAAATAAGACGTAGAGATTCCGAGAGTAATGACATCCATAAGGAGGAAAATATGGCTAATACACTTGCATTTACCGAAATCGTTGATTCCCGGTGCGGCCTGCACTGCACCGGCTGTACCTGGAAGGAGTCCCACGGATGCGGAGGATGTATCCCCACAAACGGCAACCCGTTCCATGGGGAATGTCCCGTTGCCGCCTGCTGCCAGGAGCAGGGTTTTGTCCATTGCGGGCAGTGCCCCCGGATCCCCTGTGATCTGCTTACACGCTATTCCTGCGATGAAGAAAATGGGGATCTCCCTGTAGGGGCACGTATCGAACAATGTAAAAAGTGGGCAGGAAATACATAAAGACAGGAAGAAGGGCGCCGTAATTTGCAAAAGGAGGAGATCCGGGCTACAGCCTGGTAAGCTGTCCTCCTTTTGCCTCTTTTTTCACCCCATCCGCTTCTATCCATACTGAAGCTGCCGAAGGGTTGTAGACCATATCACCGCCGGCCCCGAACTGAAGGCGTTCGGCCGCCTCCATGTAATCCACGATTTCTATATTGGAAGCATACCAGATATCATCCCTTCCTCCCATCCTATTACAGAAATCCTCCATAACCTCCCAGTTATCATACTCTGTAAATTCATAGCTGTGTCCCCATACATACATCATGTACAGATACTGGGTTTTGTGCAGCGCCGCAAATGTTTCTCCCAGCTTGATTAGATTATGGTTATAGTGGCAGGTTGCTTTCCATTTCAGGAAATCCTCCGGCATGGCAAATCCGTTTGTCTCTTCCACGGTTCTGGAATAACGGATACCAAGGGCCGGAAGCATTTTTACGATATCTTCGTTGTAGGATCCGTTGGGATAGGAAAGGCCGCGTACCGGATAACCCACAGCTGCCTCCAGATTTTTACGATCCTCCAGAATCTGGCTTACCACCTGTTCCATGGGGCATCTGGCTATGGTAGGGTGGGTACAGGTATGGCAGGATACTTCATGTCCTTCATACAGCCTGCGGTATTCGGTTACCGGTACCCTCTTCTCCTCATGGATGGCAGAGTTTACATGGAATGTCCCCTTTATCCCATGCCGGTTAAAAATATCCACCAGCCGTCTGTCCTCCAGCCGTCCGTCATCAAAACTCATGGTGAGAACCTTGTGCTTTCCCTCCGGAAAGCAGATATAAATATTGCGCATTTTTTCATCCATTGCTTCTAATCTCTCCTCCCTCTTTTTTTCCGCTTACCGCATGGTATTCGTAAGCTCCGCCTTCACGGGCCCCTACTGTAACGTTTTCCATCTGCAGATTCCGGATATTGGCGGCTTTCATACCATATCTTCCCCCTGCTTTCACATTGATCAGCCTGATATTTTCCAGAGGGCTTTCCGGCAGACCCGCGAGAAAGACCGCATTTCCCGTCACAGTTTCCGCCTCCATGTTTTTCAGGGTTATATTCCTTATATGGGAAGTTCCATCATCAACGGGCTGCGAATTCTCCCAGTCGTATTCGTCATGGCTGTAAAACTGATCGATATAGACGGCTCCCCGGAACCATTTGCAATCCTGGTGCTCCCTGCTGTGGTTGCAATGCTTTATGGAATCATAGGTAATATCTTCGACCATACCGCCTCTGCCCCGGGGCGCTTTAATACTGCATATACTGTATACATCCCGGAAGGTGCAGTCCTGTACCAGGACATCCCTCACCCCGCCCGACATTTCACTGCCTATTGCCACCCCAAAACCGCTTAAGAAGGTGCAGTTGGATATCCGTATATGCTCCGACGGGATTCCCACCCTGCGTCCTTCCTCATTCCGTCCGGCTTTAATGGCAATGCAGTCATCCTGGCTTGCAATGGTACAGTTGAATACCTTTACATAACTGCAGGAATCCGGATCCAGTCCGTCTCCATTGGTAATTCCTTCATACCGGTTTTCCTTTTCATCATATTTGGTATGGATATGTACGCCGTTGAGGCTGACATGGTTACAATATACCAGATGGACACACCATGCGGGCGATTGGCGTACCGTGATTCCTTCCAGGTACACACCGTCCGTGCGCCGCAGGCAGATTGCCCGTCCCAGCTTCCCTTTTCCTTCCGCCAGCTCCAGCTTCCGCAGCAGCATACCGTTGGCCTGCTCACCGCCGTAGCCGGGCCGGCAGATGCCTCCACATATATGTCATAGGAATGACCGCTTTCCAGCCCCCGCAGGGTATAGTCGGTTTTATCCGTAACAGCCGTTTCTTTCCCGTCCACATAGATCCGGTACCGTTGTGCGCCTTCCACTTTCTCCCAAAGAAGCGCCGCATGGGACTCTGTCCGTGCCTCCCCCGGTGCCTCCAGGTTAAACTTACTCGTTTGCGTCTGCTACAGTTATTCCATGGCTATGACTGTCTTTCCGGCATACATTCCGTCCGCATACGCATAAACCACCATACGCCCTTTCGCACCGCCAAGTCTGATGAGAACGCTTGCCGCCCCCTGATACATATGGATACAATTCTCCTGATAGGGCTCGTTTCCCATCAGATTTCCATTATCTACCGCCAGGATTTCCCCGTCCCCTTCCAATTGGAAACGGACCCTGGCACTTTCCCGGAAGCAGGGAATCCCTTCCCCATCCACAGCCTTTACGGTAAGCAGCTGCTGATACCCTCTTTGGGCGGGCATCCTCTGTTCCTCCTGTTCAAATTCCAGCTTCACTGCGGGGCCTGGTGTTTTTACGGTGGTACTGCATACTTCCTTTCCCTCCCGGTATCCGATGACCGTTACACACCCCGGCTGCCAGGGGAGGAATCCCGTAATCGTATGATTGGGACAGGATGCAGGAGAAGGTACAAAAAAACGTTTCCCGTTCAGATACAGCGCGACTTTCTCACAGTTAGTGGCTATACGGTAGGGAATTACCGTTTTATGGAACTGCGGGAAATGCCAGTGCTCCGCATAGGGCGGCATATCCCAGTGTTCCTTTACCCCCTCGTCCTCCAGGGAATAATCCAGGACGGCAAAATGTACCATAGGCGCATCATTCCAGAAGCTTTTCAGCGTATAAAATCCCGGTTTTTTCCGGTTATTGGTGCGAATCATAGCACCGCTCCAGCCCTTGGCCGGATATCCCATGGACTCGCCCAGATAATCAATCCCTGTCCATATAAAACCTCCCATAATATAATCCTGTTCCAAAGGGACCAGGGAAGGGTTCTTTTCTGTAAAATTCTGCATCTGCTCCGGATGACCCATAAAATACTGGTAAATTTCCGTACCGAGAATCAGTTTATCCGGCACGGCTTCCTGTATCAAGGGATACCACTGCTCCTGGTAATTGCAGGCTATGACATCCACAATCTCTCCGATTCTCCGGATCCGTTCCACCCTTTCCCGGTTGTCATAGATCTCCGTATCATCCGCTTCATCCACAAATTGCTGGATATCCTTAATTTCAGATATATCCACATTGCTTTCACGCTTGAAATGAGGATTCATGGCATATGTTACCGGCCTTGTGGAATCCATGGTAAGAACATATTCCTTCAGCATTTTCAAAATGGAAAGCATAGAGTCCTGGGCCTGGTTTTCCACTTCATTTCCTACACCCCAGATAAAAATGCAGGCCCGGTTTCTATCCCGCTTCACCATAGCTTCCACATCTTTTTTCCATTCCGTCTGAAAATAGCGGCCATACAGCCCTCCCGTCCATTTATCAAAGCATTCTTCATAGACGTAAAACCCCAGCTCATCACATAAATCCAGAAATTCCGCAGAATGTGTATGGTGTGCCGCCCGAATGGCATTACAGCCCATTTCCTTTAACAAAAGAAGCCTTTCTCTTATGATTTCCTTTCTTACGGCAATCCCGGCGCAGCCGGCCTCCTGATGAAGGCAGACCCCCTTCAGTTTTACAGGCTGCCCGTTTACAAACATGCCTTTTCCGGGTATCATCGCAAACTGCCTGATCCCGATACGCATCACAATAGTATCCGCCTCCCTTTCCCCGTCCATAAGGGATAAGGTCAGGGTATACAGGTGAGGATCCTCTGCCGACCACAGAACGGCATTCTCCACGGAAAAATTCAGGTTTCCGTTTTCCCCCTGTGCCTCAATGCAGACGGTTCCGTCCGAAAGTGTCCCCTTTACCGTTCCGTCCGATCCGGCGGCAACCTCAACCCTTGCATCGGTTCCCTGAAGCCTGGTATGCACCACCACCTCCTGTTCATCCAGATGGGCTTCCTCCACTTCTATCCATTTTACAGTCCGGTAAATACCGGCGCCGCTATACCAGCGATCCGCAGGGCTTGCCGTATTATCCGCTTTAACTACGATCCGGTTTTCCCCTCCATTTACCAAATCGGTGACATCCAGCCGGAAAGAGCTGTAGCCATATTTCCGGCCGCCAGCTTCCCGGTTATTCACCCATACCGTGCTGTTTTCAAAAATCCCGCCGAAATCCAGGTAATAACGGAAACCGGTCTTTTTTTGAGGAACCACCAGTGTCCGGCGGTACCAGCCGATTCCCATTCGCTCCCGGAAACCCTGGGCCGCCCCTTCCTCCATATCCCTGTTAAAGGGGGCGCCAATCACCCAGTCATGGGGCAGCATGACCGGTTGGTAACAAGATTCTTCATCTCCTGTCTGACTCCGTGTAAATTCCCAGCCTTCCATTAATTCTATTTCTGTTCTTGGCATTATGGCTCCCTTCTGCGTGTGCGTAACACGCATACCGCTTGTTTTCCGTTATTTGCAGGCCATTTTCCCGGCTTCCTGTATATCCATCATTTTTACCAGGGCTGCGGTACAGTCCGCTCTGTTCGTTTTCTCCTCCCTGCGGTAGCCGTCCCACAGAAGCCCCATATCTGCAGCCAGTTTTTCGCATATTTCCATGTCCAGATCCCGATCCGCCTCCGGTTGAAGGCTGCGTACCATAAAGCTTACCAGTTCGCCGCAGGTAAGGCCGTCATCCGGCCGGAACCTGTCGTCCGGGGTAGTCGTTTCATCAAGCAGTCCTGCGTCCAACGCCGTCTGTACATTCTGGGCGTCAAATTCATATTTATAAATATCACAATATCTGCCCTGATAGGAACGTCTCGCCGGCGTTTTCGCCGCCTTGAAAAACAGATACAAAAACTGTCCTCTCGGCATTTCATCAAAGGGATGAAAATACAGGATACAGGGATCCAGCAGCCCTTTTGCCATGGCTTTCTTCAGCTCCTGCTCCCGGGGGATACCGCAGCAATCCGCATAAGGCAGTTCGG
This sequence comes from uncultured Lachnospiraceae bacterium, assembly GCA_900548905.1. Taxonomy (GTDB): domain Bacteria; phylum Bacillota; class Clostridia; order Lachnospirales; family Lachnospiraceae; genus Eisenbergiella. The sequence continues at coordinate 25,813 of URMK01000065.1, forward strand.
CAAATCCGTGGGGAGAACCGGATGCTCCTCCTCCAGTACTTCGGAATGCGATGCACCTGTCCCTGTATCTGCAGCAGGACGCAGGGATTTGTTCGGAACCCAGGCATCACCGTCATAAGCATTTATACCCGCTGCTATACATGCATACAGAGGTTCGGCTGCAAGTCTTCGGATTTCTTCCCCAATAAACTTTGCCGCCAGCAGGGCGCCGTAATCGTTTGTATGGGTGGTATCACAAAAATAATCGGGATATATAGCCGGCCCCATATCGCACCAGAGCCGGAAACTGTAGGAATGCAGATCAATAACCGGTACATGAAGTTCCTTTCCCACTCTGCGGCAGCTTTCCGCATAATCCTCCAGCAGATCAAAATAACCATCCCCGTCTTTTCCCGGAATTCTGCTGAGAGAGGTGACGATTACAGGAAACGCCCCTTTTCTGCGTATTTGGAGAATATACCAACGCAGATTGGCCGCATATTGATCAAAAGCCTTTAAATTCCTCCGCTTCTGATCATTATGTCCGAATTCCATCATAAAAAGGTCGCCCGGCTTTATATTCCGGGAAATGATATCCCAATGCCCGTCGTCCCGGAAGCAGTTGGTGGTCAGTCCCCCATGCGCCTGATCACTGACGGCAATTTTGCTGAAATACTGCAGCAGATTCTGTCCCCAGCTTCCATAATTGCGCAGAGGATTGTATGGATACAGGCTTTCATAATCGGTTACCAGGGAATCCCCCGCAATATAGAGGGTGGTACACTCCGTCTTTTCTATTGTAATTCCGGTAAGGCGTGCCCTGCCGCCTGTTCTGTTAAGCACGGTCACATATATGGAACGATCGTCTTTGGCGCCTTTTCCCACAACAGGGATGTAAGGGCACACCTGTACACAGTAGCTGATGGAAAATTCCTCTCCCGGGCCGATATTCAAATCACGTCTCACCAGGTTTCTCCGTCCGGAATAAAGCATCAGATCCATAAGGCCGTCCCTGCCGCCGCGGATGTCCACCGTTATCCGGTAGGTACCGTTTTCCGGCACCGCCGCCCGGAAGCGTAAAGGCATCCCCTCTTCCGAAATCTCCACCCCATCCTCTGTCTCATACCATAAAACAGAAGACAGAGCCTCCTGTTTTTTTATCCACTCCTCCCCGGGGTTCCAGCCGCCGCTTCCGGTAAACCGGTCCGCTGGCGAAGTTTGGGTACCGAATTGCAAAAATCCGTACCCTTTCCTGTCATCATACATATCTCCGGGTGCCACCCGTACCCCATCCTTCTTCTCCGTGAAAGTAAATATCCTGCTATCCATAAAACTCCTCCCTTGCCGCATCCATGCCCGGACACCGCATTCTGCTCCTGATACATCCTACCTATCATAATAAGTCAATTTATCTTATTTTTCTTTTATTATATTGCTGTTTGTCCTCTTTTTTTATATACTATTTTAGAAATATTAACATATTACAGGTGCTTTTTTCCGGGAAATACCGGGAGAGATGAGCAGGGAGAGATTATGAACGCAAATCTTTATTCACCGGAGCATATGCTGCAGGTGGAATATACCAGGCATCCCCAGGATTATGACATGGGAACCTTTCATTATCACAATGCCTATGAACTGTTATTTCTGCAGGAGGGTGAATATACCCTGATAACCATGGATACCGCCTATACCATGCACAAAAACCAGGTTTCCCTGCTTCCGCCTTATTGTATGCACAAATCCCTCGGACGTGCCGGCAATGAACGAACGCTTATGTATTTTGACGACCGCTTTTTAAACCGGTATTTCACGGAAAAAAGCCATTCTTTGCTTTTATCCTGTTTTGCTGTGGGACAGCTCTCTTTATCCGGGGAACGCTTTTCGGAGGCGCTCGGGCTTTTGTTCCAAATCCGTGATTTAGTACATAAAAATAAGTATGACAGGGCTTATCCTGCATTCGTACGGATCCTTTCCCTTTTGGGGGACGCCTGTCGGGAAAATGCCTTGAACCCGATCGGAAAGGACAGGGAAAAAAGCGCGGAAAGCACGCCTCTCATTGCCGAGGTTATCACCTATATTAATCAGAATTACAACACAATCCGGTGTCTTGATGATATCGCTTCCCATTTTTATATCACCAAATATCATCTCTGCCGGCTTTTCCGCAGCGCCACCAGCAGTACGGTTATGGATCATCTGAACAGCATCCGCCTTCTTCAGGCCTGCAGTCTTTTGGAAAATACGAGCAAAAGTATTACCGATATCAGCTATGCCTGCGGGTTTCATTCTTCCGCTTATTTTTCGGATATATTCAAAAAAGCTCTGGGTATGTCGCCCAGAGCCTATCGCAGGCTGAAATCTTAAAGCAGTCTGTTGTGCCAGATAAAAATTACCGTTCCTGTCATACAGATGGGGGCCTTTTAAAAATGCCGGTTTTTGGATTGCATTCTATACAATCCAAAAACCGGCGTTTTAACCTACAGGGTATTGGCCCTGTGTTCAATATTCCTTTTAAAGTTCACAATGGGATGGTCGTATTCCTGATCCATAAGCGTGCTGGTTATTAAGAAGTCCGCCGTGGCCCTGTTATTGGCAATAGGGATATCATAAACCTGGGCAATCCGGAGAAGGGCTTTCACATCCGGGTCGTGGGGCTGGGCAGTTAAGGGATCAGAGAAGAAAATCACAAAGTCAATGCGGCCTTCCACGATTCTGGCACCGATTTGCTGGTCACCGCCAAGGGGACCGCTGTTATAACCTTTTACGGGAAGGCCGGTTTTATCGGTAATCATCCTTGCCGTTGTTCCTGTGCCGCACAGAAAATGGTTTTTAAGGACATCCTTGTGCTCTTCACACCAGCTGATAAGCTCAGGCTTTTTGCTGTCGTGGGCAATAAGTGCGATGTTTTTCTGCTTTCCAATTGTGAGAGTGAGAAACTCTTCGTTCATCATAAACGTTTCCTCCTTTATGGACCTACCTGTCCATATACGTTTGTATGTTTATCTTTCTGCCTACGTCTTTCACTATACAGGAAACGCCCGGAAAATGCAAGAGAGGGTATCGACAAAAAAGTCCGGTATAGGTTACTTCGTGTTACTGTTCACTCCGTGCCCAGTAACATGCATAAATCCATTTAAAATCGCCTGCGGCGATGGGATTTATGCACTCTTGAATCACTTTCTCACGTACTGTGCAGTAAATGCACAGTACTGAGTGAACAGTAACTACTTCGTAACAGCTCAGACGGCCCTTTGTGCCCTGCGGCATCCTCTCCTATAACGGTATCGTTATTTTTACCTTTGTCCCTTTTCCCAGAATACTCCGGATGCAAACACCATAATCCTTTCCATAAGCCAGCTGTATCCTCTCATTTACATTATAAATACCATATCCGGCTTCCGGCTGCCCTGTAACCAGTCTCTCCATCTTCTCTTCCTCAATTCCGGCTCCGTCATCCTCCACTTCATAACATATCCTGTTTTCCTCACAAAACACGCGGATTATGATATGGAGCGGCTCCTCCCGCTCACATACGGCATGGTTGATTGCATTTTCAATAAACGGCTGGAGAACCAGTTTCAACGTCCTGCATGGAAAAAGAGTCTCATCCACCTCGTAACTTTCCCGGAAATGATCCCGGAAACGCATATGCTGAATTGCCAGGTAGTGTCTGGTAATATCCAGTTCATTTTCAACGGTAATATAACGCATTCCCTTATTCAGTGAAGTTTTGTAAAAAGAAGAGAGATGGTTGATAATACCGCTTATTTCCCCATCCCCCTTCCGTATGGCAAGAGATGATATTACAGAAAGGGTGTTATAAAGAAAATGGGGGTTAATCTGGCTTTGAAGGGCATACAGCTCGGCATCCCTTCGGGTAATCTCTTTTTTATACAGTTCATTGATCAACCGGTTCAGCTGATCCGTCATCCGGTTAAAAGCATGGGAAAGCTGCCCTATTTCATCATTTCCCTTGATTTCAATTTTTCCGCTGAAATCCTCCATTTCTATCAGGGCAACCTGCCCTGTCAGATTCCTGATCCTCCCCGTCAGATACCTTGAAATAGAAACAATCAAAATCAGAGCCAGGAGAAAACTCACTCCAGCCATCATAAGGATCCGGCTGGCGGACCGCCTTGTCTTTCGCAGGATATCATTTACCGGCACTATGGATACTGTTCTCCAGCCTTGATCCATTCGGTTAAACACCACCAGGGAAGGTTTTCCCTGAATATCCATAACAAGCCGGCCCGCAGCGTCCTCCATGGGGATCTCCACACCCAGGACCTCCGAAAGCTTTCCGGATATCAGGTTTTTATCCCTTGTGGAAAGGATGTCCCCCTTTTCGTCTACCACATAGATGCTTTTCCCTTCCGCTTCCTGCCGTAGCATAGAATAAAGGTAATCTTCCTTCACAGAAATGGTAAGTACACCGTAAGGATAATTCAGGCTGCTGAAATTCATGATACGTGCCAGGGAAAATACCCGTTCTTTCCTGTCATTGAGTGTAATACCCGTATAAACCACATTACCATAGCTCTGATCCAGTTTTCTCACCCACTCCGGAGAAGCCTTTGTATCAAATAAATATTTAACAAATACACCGTCTGTAGGAATGGTATTATTGAAAACATATACCGTAATCCCGTCAACGTTGCTGTTTGCTGCCATCAGCCCAAAAAAAAGGTCATTTATGTAGCTGTAGGCCTCCACAAAATCAATATCCTGCTTATACTCCCGCGTCAGATAAGCTTTCAAAGTTGCATTTGTATAGAGCATTCCCGAGAGCTGATGAAAGCTGTCCAATTGGCTGCTGATATTGTTATTGATCTGCTGGTTCATGTGGTTCATATTATCGTAAGCCTGCTCCATGAGCTGGTTCTTAGCCGAAGTAAAGGAATAAACCGAAATAACCATAAGGGGAACCAGGGAACAGATAATAAGCAATGTCAGAAGCTTTCCCATCATGGGCAGATTATAAAACAATGCCTTCAGTCTGTTTATCAACTTTTTCTTCCCCCTGTCAGTCTGTTTCTGAACTGATTTGGTGTCACACCCATAAGTTTTCGGAACACCGCGCAGTAATGGGAGGGATTTTCATACCCCACTTTTCTGGAAATATCATTGACCCGCATATTTGTCTCCCGCAGAAGCTCTACCGAACGGTTAATCCGCGTTCTGGTCATATACTCCAATACCGTCTCCCCCGTATAGTCCTTGAACAGTGTGCGCAGATAATTGGGCGACATATAAACCTTTTCCGCCAGATATTCTATTGTCAAAGGTACGTTATATTCCTCCTCAATGAAACGCCGGACACGGTTAACCACCTCCAGCCTTCTGTCCCCGGACAGCCCAACAAGAATATCCGCTGTTTTCTCCAGAAACTGCTCCAGGATTTCCTTAATCAGGGAAAGGCCCTCGGCAGCCGAAAGCCTTCCATATAATCCTGCTTTTCCCTCCATCTGTTCCTCGGCAGCGGGATTAGCTGCCGTCACGGAGGAATAGATGTTCTCGGTCAGTTCGAAGGCTTCCCTGCCGACATCGCCATCCGCTGCAGGATACTTCAGAAAAAAAGTATCCAGCCACTTTTTTATATTTTCCTTTTCTCCATTCTGGAGGAAGGAAAGCAGTATCTCATAATCCGCCGGTTCTCCTTCTGCCTGAATATAAGCGTGCTTCTCCGGCCTGCCGCAGACGATTATATGACCGGAGCCATACAGCTTAACGTACCACCTGCGGTATCGGTCCATTTCTCCGCATAATACGGGCAGATGTTCCAGGGACTGCCTGTTTTCATACAGGCATATAGTAGTCCATCTTGCCGCTTCCCCCTCTTGTTCCATAAATTGTGCAGCCGCATTTTTAGGATCCGACTCGGATAAAAAAAGATAGCTGCTGTCATTGATATGCAGGGGCAGGATTCTCTTATTGGTAAGCCTCCGGATTTCCATATGTATGGCGTTCAGGATATCTTTTCCATTGGATTCATATCCTGACAGAAACCGGTATTCATCAATAGAAAGCATTCCCGTATAAAACGTCCTGTTTTCCGGGCTGCAGTGAAGAATGGCATTACAGGAACGGCAGATATCTTCCCAAAGCACTTCCTTCTCTCCCATACTGAAGCCAATGCAGTTTTTCAGATTTTCCACAGTCACCAATACCCGGGATGCCTTTTCCTGAAATGTACGGGAACATTTCTCCCTGACCTTTACCATGGTTTTTTTCAATTCCTCCAAATCCAGAGGCTTTAATATATAACCGCAGGCTTCCACCGACAGTGCCGATCTTACATATTCAAAATCATTGTAACCGCTTAAAAATACAATCTGCATGTCCGGATACCGTTCATGTACCGTTCTGCTGAAAACAAGTCCATCCATCACCGGCATTTTAACATCCGTCAGCACCACATCCGGCAAAAGCCTTCCATCCGTACCATCCCCCGCCTGAATCTCCAATTCCTCTAACAGCCGCAGGGCAGCCTTGCCGTTTTCTGCCGTTCCCGCAATCTGGAAGCCCATATCCGTCCAGGGTATATAATTTTTTAAAGTATCCAATTCCAGCCACTCATCGTCAACCAATAAAATACGGTACATATCTGTTCCCCCTGAATTCTTCCCTGATTAAGACACTTTCACAAATGCATCATATAACATAATTTACAGGAATTCAAGAATACATGCCCCATATCCGTACGTTTCGGTTATAAATCGGTGATTTCCGTTATGGAAATATTGTATATAATTCACTATAATCAGGTCTTAGAAGCGTTGCATTAATACAATTTAACCAAGGAGGGAATGCATTGAAAACGGGAATGGAAAAAACTACCGGAAACAGATGGGATCGAAGGCAGGCGAGGCATCGTCTTATGAAGCGGCAGCGCACCTTATACCTCATGCTGATACCCGGAATTCTCTGGGCACTGCTGTTCGCATATGGGCCAATGGCCGGGCTTTATATGGCCTTTATTGATTATCAGCCTTCCCTGGGTAATTTCTGGTCTAACTTCTTCGGAAGTGAATTTGTGGGATTGCGCTGGTTCCGGTATTTTTTCTCAGGCCAGGATTTCCTCAATGTACTTAGGAATACGCTGTGCTCCAGTATTCTGACCCTAAGCATAGGCTTTGTTATCCCGATATTTATCGCAATTGCCCTCAATGAGGTCAAGGGCCAGTTTTTCAAGCGTGCAGTACAGACTGTTTCTTATCTGCCCTACTTCATTTCCTGGGTTATTGCCGCCAATATCATTGTGACACTGTTGTCCTCAGAAGGGCTTCTGAATCAGCTTTTGATGGCCTGCGGTTTTATTGATGAAGGTATCTTTTTTCTCCAGGAGGGCAAACGCTTCTGGCTGATTGTAGCACTTTCCAACACCTGGAAGGATATGGGCTATAACTCCATTATGTATCTGGCCGCGATTTCCGCAATCAATCCGGAACTCTTTGAAGCCGCCCAGGTGGACGGTGCGGGCAGGCTGAAGCAAATTTGGTATATCCTGCTTCCGCTGCTTCGTCCCACCATCCTGATACTGCTCATTCTTTCCATCGGAAGCCTGCTTAATACCGGTTTTGACCAGTATTTCCTGCTCGGTAATTCCCTGAACCGACAGTATTCCGATGTTATAGACACCTATACCTTCCGCTATGGTATCCAGAACGGCATGTTTTCTTATGCCTCTGCAGTTAGCATGTTTAAATCCGTCATTGCATTTCTTCTTGTGCTCACAGTAAACACAATATCCAAAAAGCTGGAAGGCAGCCATCTCTTTTAACATGCCTTTAAAGGCTTGGTCCCGATAAATAATGAAAGGAGAATGTAACTATTCAGTCAGGTCTGAACAGTTACGGAGATATTTATGAAACAGCGACAAACAAATCCGATTTCACGCAGCAGGCGGCTGCGCCTGCCCACTCCCGGCCAGGTTGCCGGGAAGATAGTGGTTTATGGTTTCCTGCTCTTTATATTTATTGTTACTTTCTTCCCGTTCTGGCAGATTTTCGTGCTCTCTGTCAATGATGCCGGTGATTCCCTGCGGGGAGGCCTTCTTCTCTGGCCCCGGGAACTGAATCTGAGCAGCTATAAAGCAGTGTTTCAGAATGAGGAAATATTGTCCTCTCTCGGGGTAACCGTCGCCAGAACCATAATAGGCGTCCCCCTCACTGTTTTTTGTGTTGCCATGCTGGCATATGTTCTATCCAAAAAGGAACTGGTCCACAGAAGCGCTATAAACTTTTTCTTTGTATTTACCATGTATTTTTCCGGCGGTCTGATCCCCACCTATATGGTTATTAAAGCACTGGGACTCATAGACAATTTCCTGGTCTTTATCTTTCCGGGTCTGATCAATATTTATTGGATGATTTTGGTGCGCACTTACATAGAAGGGCTTCCTGCCGAACTGTTTGAAGCTGCGGCCAGCGAGGGAGCCGGGGAATTTACCATCTTCCTGAAAGTAGTGCTTCCTTTGAGTATGCCGGTGCTTGCCACCATCCTGCTTTTTTCCGCTATTTCCCATTGGAACGCCTGGTATGATTCTTATATTTATACTTATAAACCCCAGTTAAAAACCCTTCAGGCGGTCCTTGTAAAAATACTGAACCAATACCAGACCGGAGCCATGGTTTCCCAGGCCCAGCAGATGGCGAATGAAGCCAAGAAAATGCCGGTCAGCAGCGAAAGTATCCGTATGACGGTGACCATGGTTGCAACCCTCCCCATTATCCTGGTATATCCGTTCCTTCAGAAATATTTTATCAAAGGAATGCTGCTGGGAGCCGTAAAAGACTGACAGGAAGCCCGCGGAATACTTCTGCGGCCTGCTATAAAAAAAGGCGCTTTGCGCCGGAAAGAGGTTTCTATGCCAAAAATAACATTCATCGGTGCCGGCAGTTCCATTTTTGTTAAAAATGTATTAGGCGACTGCATGTGTACCCCCGCTCTTGCCGAATCCAGTCTCGCGTTGTTCGATATTGATGAAAAAAGACTGCGCCAGTCTGAAACTATGCTCCGCTGTCTCAATGAAAACCTTGGCGGTCATGCAAACGTAGAAGTATATCATGACCGGAAGGAAGCCCTGCGGGATGCGGATTATGTCATTAATGCCATTGCAGTAGGAGAATATTCCCCCTTTATCGTGTCGGATTTTGAAATCCCGGAAAAATACGGTCTTTATCAGACCGTTGCCGATACGCTTGGCATGGGAGGCCTGTTCCGGGGCCTGCGAACCATACCGGTTATGCTGGATATCGCAAAGGATATGGAAGAAGTATGTCCGGATGCCTGGCTTCTCAATTACACAAATCCCATGTGTATTGTCACGGGAGCCGTACAGCAGGCCACCTCTGTAAAATGCGTGGGCCTCTGCCACAGTGTCCAGGTTTGTGCAAAAGAACTCCTGGAAGGTCTGGGTATGCCTTCCGACGATATTATTTACCGGATCGGCGGAATCAATCATCAGGCCTGGCTTTTGGATATTTCCCGCCATGGCTTGGATCTGTATCCTGAAATCCGCCGCAGGGCCATGGAACGCATGGATGATCATAACGATAAGGTCAGATATGAGTTTTTAAAAATGTTCGGCTATTATGTAACAGAATCCAGTTCCCACGGCTCAGAATATGTGCCATACTATCATAAGGCCGGGTATCCGGAATTAAAGGAGCAATATCATCTTCCCACCGACGGTTATAAAAACTGGGCGAACGGAAAGGCGCAGTATTGGCAAGAAGTGAGTGATTTAATACAAAACTCTGCACTGACCCATGAAAGAAGCAGAGAATACGCCTCTTATATAATGGAAGCCATGGAAACGAATATTCCTTATGAAATCGCAGGGAATGTACTGAACACCGGTTTTCTGATTGATAATCTCCCTGAAAAAGCCTGTGTGGAGGTTCCCTGTCTCGTAAATGGAAACGGCATTCAGCCCACCCATTTCGGCCCGCTTCCGGAACAATGTGCCGCTTTGAACCGTACCAATATCAACATGCAGCTTCTCACTATCCAGGCCGCCCTTACCGGCAAAAGGGAACATGTATACCAGGCCGCCATGATGGATCCGCATACCTCCTCAGAGCTTTCCATTGGAGATATTGTGAAAATGTGTGACGAAATGCTGGAGTTTAATAAAATATATTTACCGAATTTTAATTAGAGAATTGATTGGGGGAAAACTATGTTTAAAAGAAAAATAAGTATACTGCTTACCTGTATCCTGGCTTTATCCTGCCTGGCGGCCGGCTGCGGTAATTCATCCCAAAGTGCCGGCCAGTCCTCCGGCGGAGAGAATCCGGTCTCCTCCGGTGCCGGTGTATCAGATGAAAAGAACGGATCCGGGGAAATCATTACACTGACTTTTTTTGACAAAAATACGGGAGATACTTTTGATAATCCGGTTGCACAGGCTATTACGGAAAAAACCGGTATTAAGATTGAAGTGCAGCAGCCCACGGGTAATCCGGAGGAAAAGCTGAATCTCATGCTTGCCAGCGGCGATCTTCCGGATATTGTCCTGATGGACAGGCGCAGTGATATTGTCAACAAATATATTGCCGCAGGAGCGCTGGTACCGCTAAATGATCTGATTGACCAATACGGCCCTGCTATCCGGGAAATGTATGGAGATATCCTCAATAAAAGCCGTTATGAGGATGGAAAAAACTATTATCTGAATAACTGGTACGGGCTGGATCCGGATCCCGACAGAGCCATATGCATACGCATGGATGTACTGAAGGAGCTGGGTTATGGTGACAGGGCTGAAAAGGGTGATTCTTTTACGCAGGAAGAATTCCGCGATATCCTCACCCGCTTCCGGGACACCTATAGCGACGGGAACGGACAGTCCGCCATTCCGTTATCTTCAAACGCGGATTATATGCCGGCAGTCATCAGTACCTTTAAGGCTATGTATGGTATGAAAAATTATTATGAAAAGGACGGAAAGCTTTATTTTGATGTACGCGACCCTGCTTATCTGGAAATGGTAAAATATATGAACGGATTGTACCGGGACGGGCTGCTTGACAAGGAATGGGCCGTCAATAAGGAACAGATTTTTACACAGAAAGCAGGAAGCGGGCGTGTGGCTGCTACCATCGGCCTCTCTACTGATGGGAATAAACTGCTCCGGGAAGATAATGGAGAAGATACGGATGCACAGTTCTATATGTTCAAGGTAGTAACTGACGGAACGGAACCGAACGAAACTACGTTCAGCCCCAGAAGCTCCCTTGGATGGGATGCCATAGGGATTACCGTTAAAAATGAACATCCTGTGGAAACGATTCAGTTTATGAATTTCCTCGCAAGTGAGGAAGGACAGTATCTGCTTATGTGGGGGATCGAAGGAAAGGACTGGGACATGGAAGAGGGCAGGCATGTGCCTCGTCCGGAAACTCTGCAGGGCTTTAAGGACGACTGGAATGCTTTTACCAAGGAAACCGGTATCCGTAAATGGACCTGGTTTATAAAAAACGGTTACGGAAGCGATGGAACACCTTATGATCTGGCCACCAAATACGAAAGGGATGCGATCAGCACCCATGCATTAACCTCCATGGCTGATTCCACATGGGATACCGCTCCTTATGATTACATCGGCCCTGCGGCCGGTACGCCGGAAGCATTGTCGGAGCAGAAAATAAAGGACATTATTGATACGGCATTCACAAATATGGTTTATGCGGAATCGGAGGAACAGGTAGTATCTCTTTACGAAGGTATGATTCAGGAAATCGACGCTAATCAGGCTTCTGCCATTGAAGCGATTTATACGGAGAAATATAGAAAACAGATGGAGTTATGGAAGTGATTCCTAACAGAGCATGCCGTGCTTTTGCTGCACGGCATGTTTTTTTACGGCGGTTTCTGAGCATGTATAAATTCTCGGGGGCGCTTTAACAGGCGGATATCTTATTGATTGGTTTTACGTGCCTTTCGTTCTTCCTTCACACGCACGCGCAGTTCTTTGAAGAACCGGGTAAGCATGTCGCTGCATTGTTGTTCCAGGATTCCTCTGGTTACTTTTACCTGGTGATTGAAGGAGGGGTTTTCCAGGATGTTGAGTATGGATCCGGCACAGCCGGCCTTGGGATTCATGCAGCCAATGACCACCTCGGGGATGCGGGCCTGGACGATGGCGCCGGAGCACATCTGGCAGGGCTCCAGGGTTACGTAGAGGGTGCAGTCCTCCAGTCGCCAGTCGCCGATTTTTTTGCTGGCTTTGTTGATAGCGGTAATTTCGGCGTGTGCCAGGGTGTTTTTGTCGGTGTTGCGGCGGTTGTAGCCTCTGCCGATAATTTTATCCCGGTGGACAATGACACAGCCGATGGGAACTTCTCCGAGGGCGTATGCTTTTTGGGCCTGGGTGAGGGCGGCTTTCATGTATTTTTCTTGTGGGGTCATAAGGCGTTGGTCCTTTCTTGGGTGGGGGCGGGTTATTTTTT
>URMK01000066.1 GCA_900548905.1 uncultured Lachnospiraceae bacterium
GAGGCGCCGCCCAGACAGCGGGCAGAGGGCCATTTGACAACTGCGAAGTTTGAATATTTGATTAGCAAGGAGAGTAGCTGCATGCGAAAAAAAATCCGAATAATTCCGGCAGTCCTGGCACTGTCCCTGATCCTTACCGCAGGGGCCTTTCTTTTTCATGCAGTCCCCTGCAGCAAGCTGAGAAAAAATAATACGCAGGTCTCAGGACTGTTCCTTTCCCTTCACTCCCCTTCCTCCCTGTCTTTCTGTTATTACAGCCAGACAGACCCGGAATGGAAGAATTATTTATATGGAGGAAGGGATCCCATGTCCAAGTACGGCTGCGGCCCTACCGTGCTGGCAATGCTGGTTGCAAACCTTACCGGCAGCACGCCGACCCCTCCTGAAATGGCGGACTGGGCGGCGCAGCATGGTTATTTCAGCCCCGGAGGCGGCAGCCGGCACGAGCTGATCCCGGAAGGGGCGGCCGCTTTCGGCCTGAAGGTGGAGAGCCTTTCCATCCGTTCCCCGGAAGCCCTGACGATGCCTTTATACTACAACAAACTGGTCGTCCTTCTCATGGGCCCCGGGCATTTCACCAAGGGCGGACATTTCATTATCCTCACAGGCGTGGACTCCCAAGGGAATATCCGCGTGGCCGATCCCTTTAATGAAGAAAACAACCGGGTTGGCTGGCCCCCGGAACTGCTTCTGGAGGAATTATCCGTGAACGCTTCCGCAGGCGGGCCCGTCTGGGTCATCTCCCCCGGCGCTTCCCCCGAAGAGAAAGAGTCCCATTATGATACATAATAGGACTTTTCTCCTGCCAGCTTTTTGCTGAGGACTTTATCAACCTCCATGACAGCCTTTAATATCCCCTTTATTTTCTGATGCATGTCTGAAATCTGGTTCAGGAAGGAGCTTTCCTGTCTGGTCAGCCCCACCTCCCTGCGGATTACCTCAGGTTCGGCACACAGCAGCCGCTCCATGCGCTCCCGATCTTCCTCTTGTACATTTTCTGAAAGAATCCTGATATTTTTTCGGCAGTTGTCCGCCTCCGCCATCTCTTCCCCCCGCATCCCCAGCAGGAGCTGGGCGGATACCGTGTCGTTGCGCTGCAGGGCCGTCTCCAGTTCCCTGGTGATACGGCTGATTTCGTTCACATGATTGTATTGCTTTCTGTACTGCTTCAGTATTTCCAATAACAATTCTTCATTCATATTTCATGCCCCGTCTCAATAACGTGTCATTTTATCCGCTTCCTGGAAGGCTTCCCGAAGCTGTAACACCAGCGGCCTTATCTCCCGGATAATCTCCTTTTTCCTGCCTGCCTCCAAACGGCTGAGCTCGTATAAAAAGAATTCATACATTCTGCGCAGCTCATTGGAAATGGCATATTGGGGATCCAGACAGTCCTGCAGATAACAGACAATATCCCTGCATCGTGTCACCGATTCCCCGAAGGATGTGTAATCCTCCTGATTCAGCGCCAGTTCGGCCCGCATAAGCCTTTTCAGCAATTCATCAAACAGCAGCAGCAGCATTTCCCCCTGTGTCATGGTATAGACCGACTGCTCTTTATATTGCTGGTATCCGTTCCTGTTCATTTCCCTTATCCTTTACTTTCTTTGTCAAAATGAAGCTACGCACCAAAAGCGTTGGATAACCAGCTGCTCTGGCTGTTCATCTGTGAAATCAATGTCTCAAGGGTGGTAAACTGGGAAATATATCTGTCCTGTTCCATTTCCAGCTTATCCATCAGCCGGTCAATCTCATCGTCGATCTCATCCATCTGCTTCTGCATGGAATTGGTGAGGATCGAAGTAGGCGCATATTGGGAACCCGCCCTTTCTATCAGAATTCCTTTCGTAGCCCCTGTTGTGGAGGCATATTTGTTCACCAGTGTCTGGAGACGTACCATCAGTCCGCCTTTATCGACGGTCTTTCCGTCGTCATTCGTGGATTCAGGACGGGTGAAGGCATCAAGCACAGCCTCCGGATCCGTTTCCAGGGCGCTCTTAAAGGCTTCTTCATCAAAAACAAGCTTCCCGTTATCGGCATAGCTGGTGGAAACCGTTATGCCCATCTTTTTCATAACCGCCGCATCCTGGCTGATCATGGAACGCAGGCCATCCGCCAGGCCCCGGACATCACTGTCGTTAAAAAGCAGTCCCGCCTTAGCTTTTTCGTTCCAGGCCTTGATTTCGCTTTCCGACATATCGTCTTCCTGCTCTGAGGTCAGCGGCGCATATTTACGGTTTGGTTTGGTGGATACCTCATCATTTATCAGCTTCACCATCTCATTGAAAGCCTCTATCATTTCCTTTACCGCCGTAGTAGCAGGCTCCGTATCCATTTTCACATCAAAGGTTACCCCTTCTGCAGACGTATCCAGCGTCCCGTCCGCAGCATATCCGAACAGCCCCTTTGCCGTAATGGTAAGGCCGTTTACGGCGAAGGAATTGCTTCCTCTGGTGACCTCCACCGCTTCGTCCGATCCGTCATATTTGATTGCCACAACGGCATCCTGGCCACTTTGTATGGTATAGTCCCCGTCGGCTTTCTTTCCGAAAAGCAGTTCCCCGATTTCCCCTTCAATGGAAATGGAACCGCTGGCACCGTCCTGTGTGGAGGTTACCACAAACTTATCCGCATCGGAAAGGTAGCTCATCTTTACCCCTGCTTCCGAGCTGTTGACGGCATCCATGATTTCCCGAAGGGTGCTTTCCTCCTTCACTTCAATATCCACGCCGTTGATCGTCAGTTTTCCGCCGGTGGGAAAGGTCTTTCCTTCCGCCGTTTTCAGGCCGGACTTTAACAGGGCTGTATCCAGGTTCAGCCGGTTGGAATCTCCGGCGCTCAGGCCGGTCAGGGCCCCGTATTTGCCCAGAAGCCCTCTTTCTCCCGATCCGATGGCAAGCACCGAACTTTTGTCCTCCAGTCCGGTTTTCGGATCGGTCGTCATAAAGGACAGACTGCTTTCCCCTGTCCCGGCTGCGTTTCTTCCCACCTTAATCCTGCCTTTTCCGAAGGTTTTGTCCAGCTTTGCCTGCAGGTCGTCCGTCAGGGATTCCAGAGTGTTTCCCTTGGCGCTTTCCTTCAGTTCCTTTTCCGTCGCCAGGGTGATCCACTCTGTCTTTCCGTTATAGCTCACCGCAATCTGTTTCCCGCCGATTTGGGCGGCTATGGATTTATGTTCCGTAAGAGTGGCCGCACTTGCCGCCTCAACGCCGGTATCCGTGATCTCGATTCCGCCGGTAGTTTCCGTAAAACCGAGGTTAGTGAGAAGCTTCCCCGTACTTCCCGCCAGTTTTATGGTATTTCCTGCGGTATCCGTGCTTTTGAAGGTGAGTTTCCCCCCGTTTTCGGTAACGCTCATAACGTCTGCCAGCGTTTTATCCTCTCCGACGGTAATCTCTCCCATCGCCTTGTTCAGGGCTTCCGTAACCTGGGTCAGATTATCGTAGCTATAATCCTTGTTATCCTCGGGAAGGGATACGCTGTAGTATTTGTTTCCGTATTTGATGGTGAGGCTGGTGCCTGCAATGGCGTTGAAATCCTTCTCAGTGGATAAATCATCAGGGATGCCGCCGCTTTCCAGCTTCCTGTCGGAGGCATTTCCTGAAAAGCTGAGCTTCGCATTGGAGGCCAGCTGCTTCACTCCCACGATCGTCATGGAATCCGCTGTGGATGAGGTTCCCGTAACGCTTATGCAGCCGCTGTTTGCCCCCTTTGGAGTAACACTGCCTGCCCGGAAAAGCTTGCTGCTGAGCAGGCTCTTGGGGGAGGTATAGGAAATAAAGCCCTGATTAAAGGAATAGACACTATCCGTAATCCCTCTCATAGACTCCTGGGTCCAGGCGACCTTCTGCTTCGCCTGCTGCTTCTGTTTAATTTTACTTGTGGTGGCATAAGTCATATTTTCAATCAGGGTGTCCCTGTCAAGGCCGCTGGCCAGCCCGCCATAGCCCCTAATTGAAGAAGCATTGCTTGAACTACTGCTTAATCCGCCGATTGTAGCCATATGTACACTCCTTTTCTCTGTCGCATGTCAGTTGGTTTTCTACTAATAGTATCGGCCGAAGGAAACCAAACTTAACAAAAAGACGGCAATTAAATCCACTCCCTGTTGTGCCGGGGATTCCTGTTTACCTTAATGCAGGCCTTGGTTATTTCCACAATAATCTGCCCTGCATAGTGATCCTCATAAAAGTTCAGAAGGGGGGAAACGGAGTCCTTTTTCACCACCACATATTTGGGCGGCAGCTTGCTTAACGCAAGGGCTATGGTATCCGTTTCGCACCGTTTGCAGGTGCAGTTCCCGAACTGCTTCATATATTTCATGGCTTTGTCCTGCACGATTTTTTCCATGATATTATAGAAAACATAGCCGTCCATCTCGTCCGGATCCGCAGGCTCCTGTTCTTCCGCCGCCGTTTCCTGCCCTTCTTCCGCCGCCTGTTCCGTCCGTTCGGGCTCCGCAGGCGCGTGTTTCGCTGCTTCCTCCCTGCGATCCTTCTCCTCCTGCTGCTCCAGCTCGGTCTGCAGCCTTTCTTTTACCGTTTCCGCAACCGGGTCCCCGTTCCCTCCCGTTGCCATCACCACATGGACATTCCCCTGGTGCTTTACAGCCGGGGTTTCCGGTTCCTTTTTCTCGCCTTTTTCCAGGGTCTCGCCTTCCGCTCCCGTCAGTATATTGAGTACATGATCCGTCTTGTTTGTTTTTCTGGTCATTTCTTCCCCTTTAACCGATCCTTTCGATAACTTCCTTCACAAAACCACGATAATCCTCCGCCGGTTTGGATCGGGGCGCATACCGGAAGATACTCATGCCATGTGCCGGCATTTCCGATACGGCCACCCCGCTTCGGATTTCATTCGCAAACAGCGTGGTGCCCATCTGCTTTGCCACCGTTGCCGCCATTTCCTTCACTTCCCCCGCCAGCCTTGTCCTGCGGCTGAACTTCGTCAGAAGGATACCGAGTATCTCAATACCGGGATTCAGTGCACTTCGCACCGAATCCACCGTATCCTTCAGCTGGGCCAGCCCAACCAGGCTCAGGATTTCCGAGGACATGGGGACAATCAGGTAATCAGCCGCAGCGTAGGCGTTAATTGTGAGAATATTCAGCGCCGGCGGCGTATCGATAATAACATAGTCATAGATCCTTTCCACCGAAGCCAGGGCCTGCTTCAGCAAAAGCTGCCTGCCCTGCTCGTAAAATTCCTTCACCCCTGCGCTCAGAGTGATGTCGGAAGGAATGATATCCCCGTATTCGGTAGTACAGATGATATCCTGGATCCGTTCCTTTCCCTTCATCAAATCATATATGGTTCCATCCGTTTCCCCCGGCAGGCCAAGGCTGAAGCCCAGGTTTCCCTGGGGATCCAGATCCAGGGCCAATACCTTTTTCCCCTCCAGCACCAGGCCTGCGGCGAGGGAAGCCGCGGTCGTTGTTTTCCCCACGCCGCCTTTCTGGTTGGTCAGCACAATTTTAACCGCCAAAGCTTACTCCCTCCCTGCGCCTCCGTCGTCCTTACGCCTGAAATCTGTGGTAAGCGCCTCCCAGATAGTATTGACATCCTGTATACAGTCCATATATATCTGGGCCAGTGTATTGGATGCGATTCCCAGTTCCCCTGCCAGCCTTTTGCTTTCCTTCCAGTCCGCCTTTTCATAAGCCAGAATCAGAAGCATCAGCTTGCCGGCTTCCCCTTCATGGCTGGTAAGGGCCTTCTTCACCTCATCCTTGATGGGGATTTCCTCCAGCAGTTCTTCCAGAGTGGCATCCACCATGTATTCCAGCCCGGAAAACATACCCATCATGTAAGCCTCCGCTTTGTTGATGGGGAAATCCCGCCTGTTGATAAGCCCTGTGAGATCCTGCGCAAATTTCGCCCGCAGGAAGGACATCTTCAGGATCTCCTCCGAACCTCCCGCAGCATTTTCGTCATCCAGGCTGAGCATATACACCCATTCCTTCAGCCGTCCGATTCCCATAGTGATAATGGCCTGCCGGACGGATGCGGTCCGTTTGCGCAGGGCGAAATAGGCGGAGTTCACCAGCTTCAGCAGAGCATAGGTCAGGCCGGCGTCCCTGGATATGATATCCTCCAGCTCGTCAATTTCCGGTTCGTCCTTGGATATGGCAATTACCAGCTGGAAGAAGGTTCCCTGCAGGTATTCCACTTTATTGGCCTTTGTCACCAGCGTTTCCGCGATGTAATTGCCTTCCATGTATTCCACCTTCAGATCGGCGGCCAATTCGTATTCCTCTTTGCTGTTCACCCCGGTGGCAATGCATTTTTTCCCGAAGGCCTGTGCCATCTTTACCACATTGTCCAGGGAAGCTTTCTCTTTCTGCAGCCTGCCGTTCACCGATATCCGGATAAAATCCGCATATTCCAGCATGTCAAGATATTTGGGGGAAAACTGGAAATCATTGATAGCCAGCCGGTAACCCTCTCCCTTATATTTCTTGATCATAGGCAGCGCCAGCGGATGGACGATGAGGTTATCCTCTATCTGGATGACCAGTTTATCCTTTTCAAAGATCTTCGGCAGGTTGCGGAACAGCAAAGCCGGTGTGAAAGTGAGAAATGTAGGCAGCTCCGAAAATATCTTGCTGCTGTTCTGCATCATGAAATTAATGATGGTGTCTGCGGAAGAATATTCCGTCTTAGAATAGAGGTCGTCGCTGCTTGCCTGAAACAGAATCTCATAGCCGATGATGTTCTGGCTTCCGGCCTCCTTAATCGCTTGTCTTACTACACATTTGTCCATTTTATGCCCTCCTCTTCTGCTTATAAAACAATCTCAGGTCTGCCGTAGGACCTGATCTTTACCATCCCGGTTTCCACCTCCATAGACATGGTCCTGGCATAGTTGGCGCCTACGTCCTGGCGTACAATGCGGATACCTTCGCGGCGCATGGTATTCTGCACGCTCTCTATGTTCCTCTGCCCGATGTTCCCCAGGCTCCCCTGCATTTCAAACATCTTGGCCCCACCGGCAATTTTGCAGATGTACCGGCTTTTCATCCCGCCGAAAACCTGCATTTTGCGCAGCATTTCCTGTATTCCCGTATCCGCAAACTTGTAGGTATTGTCCACCGCTATATTTTCTGCGGAAGGCAGCATGATATGAAGCAGCCCTCCCAGTTTAATCACCGGATCATACAGCGCTACCCCGATACAGGATCCCAGCGCATAGGTGATCAGAAGCCCCTGCCTTCTGGCCACCTTTAAATCGGCAATACCGACCTTGATTTCTTTATCCATTATTATTTACCAGCTTTGTCATAAGATAGTTTAGGGATTCCACATCCGGAAGCATCAGCAGGTCGCTGTCCAGCTCCTTACCCTCTATAATGAATTTCCCCCGGATCATCATCAGCTTATCCGTCTGATAGCCCAGTTCGGCCATAGGCACGCTCAGGATGCCTCCCAGCATATTGACCGCGATCTCCGGGACGGAAAGGGACACCTCCACATCTGCCAGGCCGGACAAGGCATTGACAAAAGAGGATATCATAATATTTCCCACCTCATTCACTGCGGAAATGTCCATATTATCCAGCTTGGCATAGTCCTCTATCTGATGAGTCAGAAGACGTCCGATGATGTCATTGATCAAATCCAGCTTCAGGATAAAAAGCATGATCCCGTTAATTTCCTGGCTCATTTTCACCATGACCGCAGCGACAATGGATTCCGGGTTTCCCACCGTATTCAATGCGGTATTGAAATCCTGGACCGTCACCTGCGGCAGCACCATACGTACCTCTGTCCCGAGGAGGGAGGACAGGGCGGACGCCGCGTTCCCGGTCCCGATGCTGCCCACCTCCCGAATCACATCCATTTCCATATAATTCATATCATCATAGCTTTTCATCTTCATTCCCACCTTTACCGCAGGCTGTTGATAACCTGCTCAATCTCATCCGAGGTCTGAATCATTTTCAACACATAGGAGTATGCCCTGGAGGCTTCTATGGTTTTACTCATTTCGTCGCTTAAATCCACATTGGACTGCTCCAGAAATCCCTGGTTCAGCCTGGCGTCCCCCGCCGGCTGCGGCTCCCCGTTCCCCAAAACGGCTTCCAGCTCATTGTTCCCGACACTGCGCATCCCGTTTTCAACAGGAAAAGCAAAGACGCCCACCTTTGTCTCTCCCATGGATCCCTCCTCGTCCAGACGGATGGGATTGCGGTTCTCATCCAGCACAAGCTTGCCGGAATCATTTACCAGATAGAACGCATTGTCCCGCAGGGACAGACTGAATTTTCCGTTCCTCGTATAGGTAAGCGAACCGTCCGCCGGATTCTGAAGCATGAAAAAGCCTCTTCCGGTGATGGCGTAATCGTATGCCCCGCCTGTTGGGTTCATGGGCGATTCCGCAAAGTTGGTATCCGTACGCCCCATGGTGATGCCGCTGCCGGCCTTTACCCGGCTGTCCGCCTCCGGCTCACTCTGCATGTTGTAATACATCAGATCGGAAAATACGGCGTTTTTGGCCCGGAAGCCGTCCGTATTCACATTGGCGATATTATTGGCTATTACATTCATCTTTTCCTGCTGCCCCATGGCTCCCAGGGCCGCCGTGTAAAATGACATATTCATTGGTTTTCTCCTTTCCGGCTTATACCGGCCCGAGCTGGGTAACTGTCTTGTCCATCAGGTGATCGTACATTTTCAGCACTTGGGCGGCGCTCTGCAGGGAACGCTGTCCGCTCATCATAGCCGTCATTTCATTCAGCGCATTCACATTGGAATCCTCCGCAGCCTTCCAGTGGACGGACGGTGCCGCGGGAGTCCCCTCTTCCCCGGAAGCGAACACACCTCCGGCGGTCTTTACCAAGGTGTTCCCATAGTCCTGGAAATCCACAATCCGCAGCGTTCCGTACAGCTGCCGGCCGTCGCTGCTGTAAATATTCCCCTGCCGGTCCGCCGTCACCTCATCCGTAGGAAGCTGGATGGGACCGTTTTCCCCCAGGACCCTGCCTATGGTGGGAAGAATCAGATAGCCTTCCTCATCCAGGGAAAAGGATCCGTTCCTTGTATAAACCGTGCCGTTTCCCGACTGGATACAGAAGAAGCCTGCATCTTCCAGGGCAAAATCCAACGGGCTGTCCGTCTCCCGGATGGCTCCCCTGGTATAATCCGTAACGGTTTCATCCGCTGTACGGATCATCGCCATTTCCCCCAGCGGCGCCGGAGAATTGTCCGCGCTTCCCCGGTATCTCGCCATAAGCTCTTCCCGGAAGGTGACTGCCTGGAAATCATCTTTTTTAAAGCCCGGAGTAGCCACATTCGCCATATTGTTGCTGATTACATTCAGATTTCTGGTCTGGCTCAGCATTTCCGAAGTAAGATTGTAAAACCCCTGAAACATTGCAATTTCCTCTCTTTCTCTACTTCAATTTTTCATTTATGTACATTCTCAGTTTACGGATGGCGCCGGAGTGTATCTGGGATATCCTGGGTTCGCTTACCTCCAGGATCCTGGCAATTTCCCGTGCGCTTAATTCTTCCATATAATAAAGAGAAATCACTGTCTGCTCATTTTCCTTCAGGCTTTTTATCCCATCCATCAGGATTTCCTTGAATTCGTTGCCCAGATAACTTTCCTCCGGCTGTTCGCCGGCATTCATGGAAGGGATCTGCACGTTTTTGGGATTCCCGTTTTCCGTCTTTTCTTCCATCAGCATATCCAGGGACAGAATATAAAACAGGCTGGCCTTACTCAGGGTTTTTTCATATTTATCCAGAGGCATATTCAGATATTCCGCAGTTTCCTCCGCCGTGGGCATCCTGCCGTTCCTGCCGTAGAGCTTCATGACCGCCTCGTCAATATCCTTTGCATTTTTCTTTACCGTCCGGGGCACCCAGTCCTGCTTGCGCGCCATGTCTATGATCATTCCCCGGATCCGTTTGGAAACAAAGGTTTCGAATTTTACGTTCATATGGATATCGAACTTATCGATGGCATTCATAATCACTATGACGCCTTCATTTACGATATCATCCAGCTGGGCAAAGCCGACATATACGTTGCGCATCTGGATTGCCACATTACGCACAATATACAGATAACGCAGCGCAAGCTCCTGCTTTATCTTCATGCTGCCCGTGGCGGCATATGCCTCCCAAAGCTTTTCATCCGTCCAATTTTGATAATCGATTTTTACCGTTTTCACTTCTGATACCATTTCTTCCCCCGGCTGTTATAATGTAATATTCCCAATTGACTGAATCTGTACATTGTTGGCAATTTCCTGAAAAGAAAGAACGTAAACATTGGGATAGAACTGCTCCAGCATCCGGTACAGATACACCCGGATCACCTGGCTCGTCAGTATGACGGCATCCTGGGACAGTTCATTGAATTTCTTAACGCCCTCATCCACCTGGGTGATAAGCCGCTGCATGATGTCAGGGCTGAGGGCGGAGTAAACCCCCTGCTCGCCTTTGGTCAGGCTGGCTACAAAGGACTTTTCCAAATCCGCATCCAGTGTCAGCACACACATCTGCCCTCCCTGGCAGAACCGCCTGGTAATCGTACGCTTCAGGGCCACCCGTACGGCTTCGGTTACCTGGGTAAGATCCTTGACCGCGGCCCCCACATCCGCTATGGTTTCCAATATGGTTTCCATATCCTTCACCGGAATCCCTTCCTTAACCAGGCTTACCAGCACCTTTTGGAAGCTTCCGTAGGTCATGATGCCCGGAAATATCTCATCCACCAGTTCCTGGGAGGATTTCTTCACATTATCCAGCAAATGCATAACCTCCTGACGGCTTATCACCTCATATGCGTGGGATTTGATGGTCTCCGACAAATGAGTTATCATAACGGAAAGAGGATCGATAACCGTATAACCGTATATTTCCGCCATCTCCTTATTATCCGGAAGGATCCACTTGCTGGGTATGCCGTATGCCGGCTCTATCGTATCAATGCCGTCCACCTCCCCTGCCGGATCGGCAGGCTCCAGGGCCAGGTAATAATCCACCAGGATCTCTCCCCGGGCCACCTCTTCCCCTTTTATCTTGATGATATACTGGTTGGTGTTCAGGCTGCTGCTGTCCCTGAGGCTGATGGAGGGGATGACCACCCCCATCTCCTGGGCATACTGCCGGCGGAAAATCACAATACGGTTAATCATTTTTCCGCCGCTGGACTCATCCACGAGGGGGATCAGGCTGTAGCCGAATTCCATCTCGATAGGGTCCACACCAATCATGGAATACACATTGTTGATATCCTTGAAATATTCCCCTTCATCCGCCGTCCTGCGCTGCTCCTCTTCCTCCTGCTTCACCGCCTGCACCTCCTGCAGACGGGCCGCGTCCCGGGTTTTACGGGAAAGAGTATACCCCGTGGCAATCAGGGCGCCTCCCAGCACCAGCATCTGGATTTTGGGCATCCCCGGGACCAGCATCAATATCAGCATTATGAAACCGGTAATCATAACCGCCTGCGGCTGGGCCATGAACTGCCTTGACACGTCGTCATTCAGGCTTCCCTCGGAAACCGCCCGGGTTACTATCATGCCTGTCGCCGTGGAAATCAGCAGGGCAGGGATCTGGGAAACCAGGCCGTCGCCGATGGTGGCGATGGAATACATGGAAAGGACCTCCGTAAAAGCCATATCCGACATCACCATACCTATGGCGGTCCCGCCTATCAGGTTAATGGCGGTAATGATCAGCGACATCACCGCGTCGCCCTTTACGATTTTGGTAGCACCGTCCATGGCGCCGTAAAAATCCGCTTCTCTCTGGATTTTCTGCCTGCGCATGCGGGCATCCTGTTCCGTAATCAGCCCGGAGCTCAAATCGGCATCGATAGCCATCTGCTTTCCCGGCATGGCATCCAGGGTGAACCTGGCGGCAACCTCCGCCACTCTTTCCGCTCCTTTCGTGATAACAATGAACTGCACCAGCACGATGATCAGGAAAATAATAAAGCCTACGATGGGATTTCCCTGCAACACAAAGGTACCGAAGGATTTGATTACCTGTCCTGCCTGTCCCTGATTCATCAGGATGTTTCTCGTCGAAGAAACGTTGATTCCCAGCCGGAACAGGGTGGTAATCAGAAGTAAGGAAGGGAAAATGGAAAATTCCAAAGGCTCACGGATGCTCATGCTTATCAGCAGGATTACCAGGGAGATGGAAATATTCATGATAATAAACACGTCCAGCAAAAAGGGATTCAGCGGTATGATCAACAGCAGGACTATTAAAATAACAAATAAAGATACCGCGTATTTGGTTAGCTTTTTCATTGACCGTTATTACTCCACTTCTGATTCATCTTAAAGACATAGACAAGCACTTCCGCCACCGCTCCGTAAAACTCCGCCGGAATGGGACGGTTCAGCTCACACTGGGCATACAGTGCCCTGGCGAGGGGCCTGTTTTCCACCACTGTTACCCCGTGTTCTTCCCCTGTCGCCACAATCCTGAGCGCCAGTTCATCCTGCCCCTTTGCTATCACCACCGGCGCGGCATGCTTTTCGGCATCGTACTGCAGGGCTACTGCAAAATGGGTGGGGTTACGGATAATGACATCGGCCTGCGGGACGGCCTGCATCATCCGCCTCTGCGCCATCTGGCGCTGCAGGGTTTTGATTCTTCCCTTGATTTCCGGATTTCCTTCCGTTTCCTTAAATTCCTCTTTTACTTCCTGCTTGCTCATCTTGATCCGCCGTTCATAATCCCACTTCTGGTATAAGAAATCGAAGCCTGCAATCACGGTAAACACCAGGACGATGGTCATGATCATGTCAAATACCAGGTTCAGCATAAAAGCGGAGGAAAGTGCCAGATCCATATCCATGGTCTTGACGATCTCCAGGAAATCCTTTTTCAAAATCGAATACAATATGATAACCAGGACCACCGTCTTGAGGATATTTTTCAGAAGCTCCACCACATTGCGCAGGGAAAATATCTTCTTGATTCCCTCCAACGGGCTCAGCCGGTTAAATTTTGGTGTGAAATTCTTGGCGGTAAACAGGAACCGGGTCTGGATCCCTACCGCAAGGACCGGCAGCGCCATAGCTGTCAGAAGCAGCGGCAGCCCGGCCTTCAGCACATTTATAAAAAAACGGTAGGCCATGTTTCCCAGGCCCCCTGCCGTAAAATCCGTCAGAAGGCTGGATGCGGCAAACATTTCTTTGGCATACCCGGCGATCACCTGCAAAAGTACCGGAAAATACATACGCAGCAGAACGAACATTCCCAGAAGCCCCAATATAACCGTCACTTCATTGCTTAAAAATACATTTCCTTTTTTCCGCTCATCCCGCCGCTTTTTGGGTGTGGCTTTTTCGGTTTTGGAATCGGCCGCCATTCTCTCACTTCCTTTATCCTGCCGCCAGCCTTACTACTTCCTGTATGGTATTCATCATCTCCGTGATCATCCCGCTGAAATAATCCCCTATGGGCGATATCAGGAACAGAAGGACCAGCAGCCCTATCAGCACCTTCAGCTGGATGTTCAGCACAAATAAATTAATCTGGGGAATGATTTTCATCAGAATCCCCACCCCCACCTCCGTGAGAAATTCTATGGCTATGAGGGGAAAGGCCATTTTGACAGCCAGCTCCGTGCACCGGATAAATATCTCCAGCATGGCATTCCAGCAGCTTGTCCCGAAGGCAATCCGCCCGTAAGGGACGACCCGTCCGGAGGCGGTCAGAATCTTCATCAGGGCCAGATGGCCGTTTACCGCAAAAAAAAGGAGCATATAATAAAGATTCATAATGGAGCCGGACAGCGCTGTCTGCGCTCCGTTCTGAACGTCATACACCGTCGCCATGGAAAGCCCCATCTGAAAGTCCAGGACAGCACCCGCACAGGTCACCGCATAATCAAACAGCTGCATGGTAAAGCCTATGAGATACCCGAAGGCAAATTCCTTCAGCAGCAATACCAGCAGGGCCAATGTGGAAGCGGGTTCGCCGCCCTCCAGCACCGCCGTGGGATAGATCATAACGGAAAGGGCCATTATCATCCCCGCCTTTGCCATCCCCGGTATCCCTCTGCGTCCCAGGACGGGATTCAACAGTATAAAACCGGACATCCTCATTAAAATCAGGGAAAACAGCACCACCTGTCTTGTAAGTTCGCCGCTCATCCTCGCCCTCCTGTTAACCCGCGGCTATCATGGCAAAGATATCACTGGTGAATTCCTGCAGGGACTGAAGCATGTTCGGCCCGGCAACCACCAGGATAATCCCTATAACCAAAAGCTTCGGCACGAAGGTCAGCGTCTGCTCGTGAATCTGTGTGGCCGCCTGCAGGATGGAAATAATGATTCCCACCACCATGCTTATCACCAGAATCGGGCCGGCCAGCTGCAGTGTCATAAGAAAAACCTTGTACATCAAATCTGTTACTTCCCCGTTTGTCATTTTCGCGGACCTCCCTTAAAAATTGAATCCCTTCACGATACTGGAGAACAGAAGCTCCCAGCCGTTAACCGTCACAAACAACAACAGCTTGAAGGGCAGGGCTATGGTGGCCGGCGGAAGCATGATCATACCCATGGACATCAGGGTGCTTGACACGATGATATCGATCAGCAGAAACGGAACATATATGGCAAACCCTGCCATAAACCCTCTTTTCAGCTCACTTGTCATGAAAGAAGGGATAACCACCGTCAAAGGCAGCTCCATGGGATCCTCCACCGCCTCTGTTCCTGATAAATCCGTAAACAGCTCCACGGCGCTCACATCGGTCTGGCGCAGCATGAAACGCTTCAGCGGCTCCTGCATCTGCGTAAGCGCCTCCTCCTGGGTGATCTTCTCCTCCAGGTAGGGCTGGTAAGCATTGGTATTGATCTCGTCCAGCACCGGCCGCATGATAAACAGGGTTAAAAAAAGGGCCAGGCCCACAAGCACCATATTGGGCGGAGTCTGCTGGATTCCCAGCGCGTTCCGGGTAAAAGACAGGATAATGATAATCCGGGTAAAGGAGGTCATCATTATAACGATGGACGGCAGAAGCATTATGATTGTCATCAACAACAAGATTTCCAGCGTGGGGGTTTCCCCGCCGTTTATACTGATTAACGAATTTTCATCCATACCTATTTTTTCCTGTCCTTAAGCTTTTCCATAATGGATTTGAAATCAAGGGTTTCCTGCTCCGCAGGGCCTTCCTCCGTGACCTCGTCACAGGGGACCTCAGCCAGCAGGGAAACCTGGGAAGCGGCGATCCCTAAAAGCAGATACCGTTCCCCCACCTTTACAAGTGCAACTGCCTTATCCTGGCCCAGGGCCTGCCTGTCCAGAAGGCTTATATATTTTCCGCCGCCCGCTCCCGTTCCCATTTGTATCTTTCCGATTTTCCGCGTCGCAACATAACAAAGCGCCAGGATAACTACAATCAGAAGCAGCGTTCCGGCCGCCGAGACAATCCCTTCCAACATGCTCTCCCATCCTTATGCAACCGGGATATCTTCGCTCACTATCTGCGTGATCCGGATGCCGAAATTATCATCAACCACCACCACATCACCTTTGGCAATGCACTGCCCGTTGACAAACAAATCCACCTGTTCCCCTGCCAGCTTATCCAGCACCACCAGGGAACCTTTATTCAATTCCAGGATATCCTTAACCAGCTTTCTGGTTCTTCCAATTTCCACGGAAACCTCCACCGGCACACCCATTATCAGATCCAGATTGCTGTCCGGATCGCTGTCCCCGCCGTTTTCCTCCCGCAGGGTCGGCTCCACGGAGGAATGGACCCGTATCTGTTTGGGTTTTCTTTCCTGTCTGGCCGCTTCCAGCTGTCTCATATTCTCCATAAGCTCCATCTGCATTCTCTGAAGCTCCAGTATTTCCTGGGAAATGGCCGCTCCGGCCTGTGCCGCCGGCTGGTTCTGCTGCCATGTCGCCCCGCCTGTCATAGAAGGATCCGCCGCTGCGGCCTGTCCCGGTATCAGCGGCTGGTTCTGCATCGTGTAGTCCCCCGGCATCAGCGGCTGGCTCTGCGCTGCATAGTCTCCTGATACCGCTGCCTGGTTCTGCATCGCATAGTTCCCCGGCATCACCGCCTGGTTCTGCATCGCATAGTCCCCCGGCATCACCGCCTGGTTCTGCGCCGCATAATCCCCCGGCATCACCGCCTGGTTCTGCGCCGCATAGTCCCCCGGCATTCCCGCCTGGTTCTGCGCCGCATAGTCCCCCGGCATTCCCGCCTGGTTCTGCGCCGCATAGTCCCCCGGTATTCCCGCCTGGTTCTGCACCGCATAGTCCCCCGGTGCCGGCGGCTGGCCCTGCATCCCGGCATGGAGCGGTTCTGTCGTCTGCTCCGGCATATCTGTCCGCCCCTGCGCTGCATTACTCATTTCCGCCTCATCCTCTTCCGCCGGAGCCGTCTGCTCCTCTTCCTGCAGTTCTTCCAGCATCCCATCCGGGAAGAATCCGGATACCAGCTCTTTAGCCAGCGTAATCGGCATCAGGTTCATGAATTCACTTTCCAGCTTTTCCGCAATATTCAGCCGGAAGCTGATGACCACCATTGCCGCGTTGCCTTCGGTAAAATATTTATCTTTAAACTGTTCGTCACTTGTTATTTCAAAAGACTTTGGCGTGGAAATATTAACAGGCTTTCCCAAAAGCTCTGAAAGGGCGGTCGCCGAAGCCCCCATCATCTGATTCATCACTTCGCAGATAGCGCTGATGTTCATTTCGTTCAGTTCGAAATCCTCATCCTCTATCTCCATTCCCATCAGCATTTCCACTATGGCCTTCACGTCCTGCCTTTTCAGCAGCATCACATTGTCCCCGGTAAGACCGTCAATATAGGTAATTTCCACCCCTACCGCCGGCTCCAGATTGGAAAAGCTGAATTCTTCCCTCTTTTCCACATGCACTACCGGAGTAGTGATGTCCACTCTGGCATCAAGCATTGTTGATGCGGCAGTTGCGGAAGCGCCGAGGCTGATATTGAGTATTTCGCCTATGGCGTCTATTTCTACCGGACTAAAACTATTCGCACCCATTTATCCAATCTCTCTTTCTGGTCCTGTTATGCTTATTTTCCAATTTCCAATGCTTTCTGCATCATCAGCTTCATGGCATTGAAGGCCGTTATATTGGCGTCATAGGATCTGGTGGCAGACATACTGTCTATGGTTTCCTTCACCAAATCCACATTGGGCATCCGGACATAGCCGTTTTCATCCGCATCCGGATGCGTGGGATCATAAACCGGATTCAGAGCGGTTTCATCTTCGGCTATCCGGGTCGCCTGTACGCCTGCCGGCTGCCGGGTTCCTGCCGCCGTCAGTGCCTTTTGGAAACTGTTTTCCCCAGCCTCCTGCAGTACCACCATTTTCCGCCTGTAAGGGCCTCCGCCTTCCGTCCTCGTGGTTTCCTGATTGGCGATATTCTCCGCCGCCACATCGAGGCGCAGCTTCTGGGCAGCCATACCCGAGGCGCTTATGTTCAATGAATTCAGAAAAGACATAGCCTTCCTCCTTTACGCATCCAGGATACTTGATACGGTTTTCAGTATCCTGTCCGGTTTGAAGGGCTTTACAATAAAATCCTTTGCCCCTGATTTAATCGCATCAATTACCATGCTCTCCTGTCCCATTGCGGAACACATTACCACGGTGGCGTCCGGATGGGACTGCTTGATTTTTTTCAGGGCCTGCAGCCCGTCCATATTGGGCATGGTAATATCTAAAATCACCAAATCCGGAAGCAGCCGTTCAAATTCATCCACAGCCTTCGCTCCATCCTCCGCTTCATACACGTCCGTATAGCCGCCTTTGGAAAGCGCATCCTTCACCATCATTCTCATAAATGCCGCATCATCAACTACCAGAATTTTTGCCATTTCTGCATACCTCGCTTTTTTTAACATCTTTGAACGCTTTAGGTTCTATCTACATAACAGATGTGAAATCATCCGCTTGTATTTCTTTTCTTTCCGTCTCCGTCTGATCCAGACGGTTATTGATTTTCACTGCTATCTTTTTGTTGCTCACGCCCAGCTTTCCTGAAAACCAGGGCTGTTCCTCCACATACAGCATCACCTCGGAATCATGAGGCTTATTCAAATCAATGACATCTCCCACCTGCAGATTGTAGATATCCGCCAGGTCAAGCTCCGCTTCTCCCAGATCCGCTTTCATTGTCATTACGGAGCCTCTTATTTTATTCATAATTGTCTCGTGGACATCCGGAAGAACATTTTCATATTCATCCTCCGTCCGTTTCCGGTTATCGATGACATCGAATATGCCGGACAGAAGATTCTCCGGAATACAGAAGCTGATCTTTCCGGAACCTCCCTGCATCTGGGCATTCAGCAGGATAATGACCACCGTCTCATCCACACTGATATCCTGGAAAAGGCTGGGGTTTTCCTCTATGCGTTCCAGACGGGGCTGCATCTTGATATAGCTGCTCCATGCATCCCGCAGAATCACGATGAAATAATCCATAATCTTGCGGTACAGGGGCATCTCCAGCTCCGTGTATATGTAGGAGGAATCGATATCGATAGTGTCGTCATTCCCTCCCAGCATCCGGTCAATCATATTGACCATCAGCGTCTGGCTGATATGAATCAGCAGCGGCGGATATTTACTCGTGTTGTCGGCGAATTTCACATCCACCAGGGTCAGAATATCGTTATCCCCGAGGGCATTGCTGAATTCGTAGTAGCGCTGCTCCTCCACGGTAACCGCCTCCACTTCGCAATTGACCCTGAACAGGCTGTTTATCTGGGAAGAGGCTATCCGGCAGTAATTATCATAAATACCCTTCAAAAGCTTCAATTTATCCTTGGTGAACTTCTTGGGGCTGTTAAAATCGTAGTAACGGAAGGATTTCTCATCCGTTTCCACTGCCGGCGTCTCTTCCCCGCCCCCGCTCATCATGGAATTTAACAATGCGTCTATCTGACTTTGTGACAATACCTCAGCCATGTGCCTACTCCTGTTAATTTATTCCTCATTTTTTTCCTCCGGCAGATCCTGGCCCTCCACCCATTCCTCGTAGGTTTCGCTTCCATATACCTGTTCGTAGTAATAGCTTAAGCTTCGTTCCACGGAACCGTTTTTGGTGATCAGTATTTCCGCCCTCCGGTTATGGGCCCTTCCCTCCTGGGTCTGGAAGGTATCTATGGGCCGGAACTGACCGAAAGCCATACTGATCAGCCTTGCCGGCTCAATAATATCTTTTTCCTGGATATAAGCCACGATCTGTGCGGAGCGTTCCGCAGAAAGCACCCGGTCCGTAATCACTTCATTGGGAATATTGGGATCTCCCTGGGAAGTGTGCCCCAGCACTTCTATTTCCTTAATTTCCTCTGCCGCCGGGGCGATGGCCTGTGTAAACATATCCAGTACTTTCTTCCCTTCGTCCTTCAGGACAGGGCTGTCACCGTCAAAGAAAACCTTGTCCTTAAAAGAAATGAAGGTATAGCCGTCCCCCTGGGTAATGCTCACCTGGCTTTCGATTCCCAGATCCTCCGCCGCCTGCATCAGGGAATAATAGATTTTTTCAAATGAATCCGCATCCGGAAGCTTTTCCAGGGTTCCTTCCGTTTCCGTCCCGTCGGAACGGGGTTCATTCAGCGCTTCTGCGGCATCAGGATTCAGGCTTATAACCAGGTTTTCCCATTTGCTTTTGTCCACCGAGGAAATGCTGTAAAGCAAGACAAAAAAGCATAAAAGCAGTGTTACCATATCCGCGTAGGTATTAAGCCAGCCGCCTTCTTCCGATCCCTTTTTTCTTCTTTTCATATAGACACCCGCCGTCACTCTCATAAGCCGTTATTGTCTGTCCGTTTACTGTCCCTTTTCTTTGCCGCCCTTTTTCCCGGCATTATCGGACAAAAGCTTCTTCTGCTGCTTCTGGCTCAGG
This sequence comes from uncultured Lachnospiraceae bacterium, assembly GCA_900548905.1. Classification (GTDB taxonomy): domain Bacteria; phylum Bacillota; class Clostridia; order Lachnospirales; family Lachnospiraceae; genus Eisenbergiella. The sequence goes on from URMK01000066.1 coordinate 19,888, forward strand.
CAGGATACCAGTTTTTCCTTCAGGTTCTTGGGATTATCCCCGCACTGTATGCCTACCACGCCTTCCACAATAATCTGCCGGTACAGGATCTCTTCCTCATTCCGGATATGCAGCTTTTTGGCTATGGGAAGAAAAAGCAGATTTGCAAGAATGCAGCCGTAGAAGGTCGTTACCAGGGCCGTAGCCATGCTCAGTCCCAGCGTGGAGGAGGCCCCTTCATCCAGGTTCATATCCTTGAGCATTTTTATCAGTCCTACCAGCGTCCCGATCATACCGAAGGCGGGGGCGTAAATACTCGCTTTTTCATACAACTCTGCCCCGGCACCGTGCCGTTGGTCCATGGCATCAATTTCCCCTTCCAGCAGGCTCCTTACCTTATCCGCTTCCATGGCGTCCACCACCAGAAGCACTCCCCGCTGGAAAAACGGGTCCTTGATTTCCGCCGCTTTTTCTTCCAACGCAAGAAGCCCGTCCTTTCTTGCCAGCTGGGCAAGCTCCACCAGCTTGTTGATAGCGGTTTCCGGCTTATATTTACTGCCGAACAGCAGTATTTTCAAATGTACCCCTATCTTTGCCAGCTGTCTGAAGGAAAAGGATGCCAGTACCGCACAAATGGTACCTCCCACCGTAATAAACACGCTGTCCATATCTATAAAGCTGCCGAGGGAATTGGTGCCGATCCCCCAGACAATTACGGCAAAACCCAAAATAATGCCGAGAAGTGTTGTAATATCCATGGGTTAAACCTCCTCCTCCTCAATCGAAGGCTCCGCCTCCAGCGGATTACAAAGGCCTGCAATGTTTTTCAGCAACTGTTCCCCTAACCCGTTAAAGCCTTCCGCCACCTTCTGCTCATAAGCGATTACCTTCCTGACTATTTCCTCGGCAGGTTCCTTCACTATATGGTATCTGCCGTTGATCATTATGATCTTTGTTTCAGGAATGGCAACGATGTATTCAATCAGGCGGCTGTTGATTATAATCAGCTCACCGTTTATTTTTGTCAGCTCAATCACTTTGTTTACCCCTCATTCCCGGCGCGGAGGGGGGTAACCCTCCGCGCTGAAAGTTAACGTTTCATGTTCACAAGCTCTTCCAGCATTTGATCCGTTACGGTAATGATTTTCGTATTTGCCTGAAAACCACGCTGGGTGGTAATCATATTGGCCATTTCCGTGGAAAGGTCGGTATTGGACATTTCCAGGTAACCTCCCAGGATTTCACCGGTGGCTTTGTTGGCGGCTCCCATCGAAACAGTTCCTGCGTTGGGGCCGATCCGGTAATAATAACCCTGTGTTTTTTCCAGGCCGCTGGGATTCTGGATGCTGGCTACGCCTATCTGGCCAACCTTGTCCACTTTACCCTCATTACCAGCGTCCGACCTTACGCCTGTAACCGTTCCGTCAGTCTGTACGGTAAGGGATGAGTAAGTGGCATTCGCGTCTTTCTCATTGGTCTTAATCGTTTTACCGTCAGATCCCACCACATAATTTCCCTTATCATCCACAAGATATCCCTGATTATCGATTTTAAGGATGCCTACTCTGGACAACATTACGTTTTCGTCCTTTATATTCTTCAGAGCTCCCGAAGCGTCCAGGTTTTGGGCCGTTGTCACAACAAAAAAACCCGGGCCGTCAATCATACAATCCGATCCCCATCCCGTAGGATTCCGGTTTCCTGTCGTATAATTAACCGTAATAGAATTCACATTGGCACCATAACCGACCTGGGAAGGGTTGACACCGCCTCCGGTGGTCGCTGTCCCCGCCCCTCCGGCGATACTGGTACGGTAAGTAGCGTCCGCAAAGTTTGCGGAATGGGATTTAAATCCCCATGTATTCACGTTAGCAATATTATTTCCGATAACATCCATCTTGCTCTGATGCGCTTTCAAACCTGAAATCGCAGCAAACATTGAACCAACCATTTTATGTACTTCCTTTCTTTTGTATAAATAACTGCTGCCTTCCGCTGTCTGTCTGACAGACGGATTAGCGCCCGGCAACCGGTCCGGCTAAATCAAAACAACACTGTCAATATTGGTAAAAATGTTTTCTTTCATCTCCTGGTACGGGACCATCGTTACCACAATATTGTTGGGGACATTAACGATGTAAGCGTCCCTTCCCTGCAGGATAACCGTATCTTTGGAGCCTTTTTGCCTGGCGGTATCCACGGCCCTGTTAAGGCTTTCCAGCAATCCTGCGTCCATCTCCACGCCCCGCTGCGTAATCCGTTCCGCCGCGTGTCTTGAAAACTGTACGCTGCTTTCCTGATTCAGTGTTTTACGCAGGACATCCGAAAATGCGGTATCCTGGTTCCGGCGATGGGCTTCCATCTCATGCTTAAGCTGAAATCCGCCGATTCCGGAAACCGGATTTCTTATGTCTGTCATAAGCTTTCATCTCCCTGTTCCGGCGGCTTCTGTGTACCGTCTCCCGTTCCTCCGTTTTCTCCGGACGGGGGTACATCATTACCGCCCTCTCCCTCTCCGTCCGGCGGCTGAGTAGCGGATCCTCCCTCTCCGGGGACTTCCGGCGGTTTGATATCATCGCCTTCCGCTCCATCTGTGGGACCGGGGCCTTTGCCATCCTCTCCGGGACCATCTGTGGGACCGGGGCCTTTATCATCCTCTCCCGAATCTTTATCTCCGCCGTCACCCTCCGGCTTTTCCGCCCGGCTGCCAAGCATGGTCACCTGGGACAGGTAATAACTTTTACCATCCACAAACAGCATGGGGGATTCTCCGAAAATAGAAGCGCCGGTTACCGTTCCGGTTTCCGTTTTACCGCTTAACATTCCTGTTTTTTCATCAATAAGGGCTACCGTCACTTCCTTCCCAATCATGGAAGAGGCATAGGTAATAAGTGAAATCTGGTTCATCTGATTGATGGTTTCAATCATCTGGGTCTGTACCATCTGCGCCATCATTTCACTGGTATCCATGGGGTTGTCCGCATCCTGGTATCTCAGCTGTGCCGCCAGCAGTTTGTAAAAATCCTCTATCGACAGGCCCGCGTTCCCCGAACCGCTTACGGTTCTCGTCGTACTCCATGCGGATGCCTGCCCGGAGGCCGCGCTCGTCGCATCATTTACTTCCGGCATCTGTTTTCCCTCCTTTCTTTTGTTCTCTTACACCAGCCCAAGCCTGAGCTGCTGCAGGAAATCCATACTTTCTTCCTTTCCGGAATGTTTCTTTTTGTCCTGCTCCTCTTGCGGATAATTCTGCTGTCCGCCCTGATCGCTGCGTCCCTGATCCAGATAGTTATGTTCCGTCCGTTCCAGATATACGCTGGTGGGCGTTCCCAGATTTCCTTCCAGTATGGAACCCAGCTCCCTGGCATGTCCCGAAAGCAGTTCCAGTGTCTTTTCATTGGTGCACTGGATGGATACCATAGCCCTGCCGTTCTCATAGGATGCTTTGATTACCAGCTTTCCCAGACTTTCCGGCTCAAGCTGCAGGGTAAAATCCTTCTCCCCCGCCGCCAGTCTGTCAAAAAGCTCTCCGGGCAGTTTCCCGGCGACCTCTTCGCTGTTTTTAAACGTACCGTTCACAGGCTGCTCTCCCGCTGCTGCATCCGGCTGCATGCCGGCAATGCTGTCCCATACGCCGTGGTTTGCCTGCATACCCTGTTCCGGTACCCCTTCCTGCGTTTTCTCGGAAGCCTTCCTGGTATCTCCGGTAATTTCCGGCTGTCCGGTCCCGCTTTTTTCCGCCGTCTGTACGGTTTCCCCGCCTTCCGGCTTTTCCTGCAGAACCTGCTGCTGTGTGACAGGCGTTTCCTGTACCTCTGTCTTTGCCTCCGCCCACGCCGGATCCATATCCGAAGCGTCAGGGCCCTGCGCCTTTGCCGCCGCTGTTTCAGGCGCCATTCCGGTATTTCCGGTTACGCCGGTAGCGGGGTCTTCCCCGGTAAGTATCACCGGTGTCCCATCTGCCGCAGCAGTCTGCTGCAATGCCCGGATATCCTCCGGAACCGGACCCGTCAGGGCCGTATTCCCCCTGCCCGGCTGCTGCATCCACAATATGGCGCTCAGTGCCGCGTCCGGAGCTATCCAGGCCGCCGTTCCATCCGCATTGCTTCCGGATTCATCCAGGCCCTTTTCTTCTTTGTTCCCGTCGTCTCCGGGCTTAACCGCTTCCCCGGGCTTGCCGGTATCTCTGCCGGAAGAACTTCCCGTCTTATCGTTTTTTGCGGAATTCATGATATCTTTCATCATCTCCCGGTACTTATCCGAAACCGAAGCGCTGTCTGAGGCGGAACGAACCGTTCCCTGGCTTCCCGAAGATGGTATTGCGGTAAAATCAACTGCCATCTGCCTTCCCTCCTTTCCCTGAAAATATGTATTTGGCAAACTGCTGTCGCAGTAATACCCCGCTTTATGCCCTGCCTGCCAGGCTCTCCTGATCGCGTCTCACAAGGCTTGTCGTATTGGAAACAAACTCATCGATAAACTGTTCTTCCTTTTTCAGGGCCGTTTTCTCGTATTCTTTCTGCTTCTTTTCCTTCAGTTTTTCAAAAGAAGAGGTTTCCACCTTAGCGGCCACCATTTCCTTGCGTTTCAGCTCCGCTTCCGTCTTTAATACGGCAAGCTGCTCTTTTTCCTTCTCCGTGTTTTTCCGGAGATTGTTCAGGTAGCCGTCATAAGCCACCATGACATTTACCGTACAGCCCTGCTTTTTTCTGGCTTCAAATTCGTTTCTGACTCCGGCGAATTCCGCGTTCAGGCTGTCAATATACCGTTCCTGTTTTTTTACCCGGTCCATTCTCTGTGAATATTCACTGCGCAGGCTATTTTCCACCTGCTCTTTGTAGTCCAGAACCTTATCCAATGTAAAAACAAACTTTTTCATGTCCCTTCCTCATCCGGAATTGGAACTCTTCCGTTCGTCCCCTCTTGTTATTTTGCCGCTTTATCCAGAATACGGTTCATTTCCGTCAGGATATCCCCATACGTGAATTTCTCATCCACCTTTTGTACCAGAAACCGGTTCACCTGACCGATTTTGGAAATCGCGTAGTCCAGCTTGGGATTGGTTCCGGCCTTATAGGCCCCGATAGACACCAAATCCTCATTCTGGGAGTAAATGCTGAGTATATTACGGATGCCCGACGCCGCCTCCTCGTGTTCTTTGGAGACAACACTTGTCATCAGACGGGATATGCTTGCGCCGATATCGATAGCCGGGAAATGCCCCTCATTGGCAAGCTTTCTGGTCAGCACGATATGGCCGTCCAGGATACCTCTCACCGTATCCGCCACCGGCTCGTTAGTGTCATCCCCTTCCACAAGAACGGTATAGACCCCGGTGATGGATCCCTTTTCAAAATTCCCGCTGCGCTCCAGAAGCTTGGGGAATTCGGCATATATCGAAGGGGTATAACCTCTCGCCACAGGAGGTTCCCCGGTAGCAAGACCGATTTCCCTCTGAGCCATGGCAAAACGGGTCAGGGAATCCATCATCAAAAGCACATCCTTTCCCTGATCCTTGAAATACTCCGCAATGGTGGTAGCCACCAGAGGACATTTCATCCGGAGCATAGCCGGCTGATCCGAAGTCGCCACCACCAGCACGGAGCGGCGCATTCCCTCTTCCCCCAGATCCTTTTCAATAAACTCCCGGACCTCTCTGCCACGCTCCCCTACAAGGGCGATGACGTTGATGTCCGCTTTTACATTTTTGGCAATCATACCCAGCAGGGTACTTTTCCCAACGCCGCTGCCGGCAAAAATCCCTATCCTCTGTCCCTTGCCGATGGTATTGAGCCCATCAATGGCCTTGATGCCGAAATCCAGCTTTTCCTCGATAATCGGTCTGCTCAGGGGATTGATTTTCGGGCTTTCCACATAGTAATACCGGGAGGATTCCACAGGCCCCAAATCATCCATGGGCTGTCCGAGAGAGTCGATAACCCTTCCCCGGAGCGCCTCTCCCACCGGTATTTTCAGCCGCTTTCTGGTGTTTCTCACAAAACTTCCCGCACCGATTCCGCTCATATCGTCATAAGCCATCAGCCGGAGCATATCCTCATGGAAGCCCACGACCTCCGCCGGAACCTGTTTTTTCAAATCCTCGTTATATATCATGACGATATCGCCTATGCTTCCCATGCCGCCGGAAGCTTCCATGGCCATTCCCACAATGTTTTCTATTTTTCCTATATGACTGACTGTTTCCGATCCGGAAATCAGTCCGGGCAGGTTCTTAAGCACCGTAACCGCCTCCTTCCCTTAAGGGCGGGCATTTTCCAGGATTCCGCGTATATTTTCCAGCTGGGTGCCCGTGCTCAAATCTATGATCTCGCTTGGCAGTTCAATGATGCAGGTACCGGGTTCCTCTTCCATTACCACAATCTTCACATTGTCCGACAGCTTGGATAGCTCCCGGATAAACTCCGAATCGCCCTGTATGCTGATTCCCGGTTCCTCTTTCCCGATATAAATCTTGGCCCATGAAGTCTTTTTCAGCTTTTCCGTATTGGAAATGATCATGCGCTTTATGATTTCACTGCTGGATTTCAGGCTTGTGTGGATGATTTTTTCCGCCACTGCCAACGCAATGTCCTTCAGATCATCCATATATTTTTCAAGCACCTTATCCTTTTTGTTCCCCATATCCCGGATCAGGGCGAAGATTTCCTGACGCAGGCCGTCAAGTTCCGCTTCATAGGTCTGTCTGTGGTCTGCATACGCTTTTGCTTCGCCGTCTTTGTAACCGGCTTCATACCCCTCCTGCTTTCCTTCCGCAAACGCTTCTTCTTTTATTTTTTCAGCTTCCGCGCGGGCGGTATTCAGGATGGTTTCGGCCTTCTGGATTTTTTTCTGATATTCCTTTTCGAATATATAACTCAGGGTTTCCTCTTCTTTTTCTTCCCCCGGGTCTTCTTCCGGCTCCGGCTCCTCCGGCTTTTTCTCCCGCAGATCCGGATAGGAATCAAACGGCCGGATCTGCGGTTCTTTTTTCTTAAGTGCTGTATTGTCAAACAACGATATCATCCTTACCACCCTTGTTAATAATCAGCTCTCCGGCCTCTTCCAGCCGCCGGATTGTGTTTACAATACGCTGCTGTGCCTCTTCGATATCACGCAGCCTTACGTTGACCGTAATCTCCAGATCGGACTGTATGGTTTCCGCCATACGGGAGGACATATTCCGGTAAAACAGGCCCGACATTTCTTCGGAAGCATTTTTCAGCGCATATACAATATCCTTCATATCGCAATCGCGGATAAAACGCTGGATGGAACGCTCGTCCATGGTGGAGATATCCTCGAAAACAAACATCTTCTTGCGTATGGTATCCGCCAAATCCGGATCGTCTTTCCCCATTTCGTCGAAAATGGCTTTTTCGTTGCTGCGGTCCATATGGTTCATTACATCCGCGATATAATCCACGCCGCCGATTACGGTGTAATCCGTCGTCAGGATATTGTCGAATTTCTTACGCAGCTGTGATTCCACCAGCTTAATGGCCTCCGGGGAAGCGCTTTCCATGCGGGCGATGCATTCCACCACCGGTATTTTCTTATCCTCCGGCAGCTCCGCGATCACCTGGGCCGCCTGCTCCGCATCGGTATAGGATAAAATCAGGGCGATTGTCTGAGGCCTTTCATGCTGCAGCATGGAATACAGGTTTTTGCTGTCGGCTTTTCTGACAAACTCAAAAGAACGATTCTTCAGAAATTTTGCAACCTTCGACAGCAGTTCGCTGGCGGTGGATTCCCCGTATGCTTTTTCCAGGACGCTTCTGGCGTATTCCAGCCCGCCGTCCGTAACGATTTTCTGGGTCAGGCAGGTTTTGTAGAATTCGTCCAGAGTTTCCTCCGACTGCTCCGCGTCCAGGTGGCCCAGCTTGGCCACCTCCACGGTAATTTTCTCCACTTCCTCTTCACCCAGATATTTGTATATCTTAGACGCCTTATCCGCGCCCAGCGATATGATGACCGCTGCGGCCTTCTGTTCAGGTGTCAGTTTCTTAGAAGTATCAGCCGCCATTTTGACCTCCTCCACTCAGCCAGCTTTTCAGCAGCTGTGCCGATATTTCCGGATTCTGTTCCGTGAAGTCCCTCACATCCTCCCGCAAGCCGCGGGCTTTTTCATTCTGTATCTTGTCGATTTCCGGATTGTGTTCGGGGATTACCACCTCAACCTCCCGGCTCCCCTGCATAACCCGTTTCTTCTTTTTGCGTTTCCGCCGGATAAGGAAGAACACAAACAGCAGAAGGAACAACAGGAACAATACGCCGGCTCCGATAAGCACCAGGAGAGGTTCCTTGCTTAATTCTTCCAGGATGCCTTCCAGCAGCCTTCCTGTATCCGGGCTGCTTCCCTCCGACCTGAAGAAAGGTGTGCTGACCACGGTTATCTTGTCATTCTGGTTCTCCGGAAGGATCCCGGCTGCATTCCCGATTAAGGATTTCAGCTGGTTCTGGTTCAGTTCTCCGAAATCACTGCCGTTTATAGCCGCGGAGATGGTCAGATCCTCCAAAGCGCCGGCGGGCACCTGGCCCTGCTCCTTCACCTGGTTAATCACATATTCCCGCGTCGCGCCGGAGCTGTAGTAGCTGCTGCTTCCGGCACCCCCTGTCGTGCCGGCATATTGGGTGACGTCCGCATTGGTTTCTGCGCCTGCCACGCCTCCGGTCCCCGTAATCCCGTCACTGGTTTCTTCGCTTACGGTTTCACTGGATATGATCCCCGTTTTATCCGTTTCGTCTATTTTGTCCGGTGTGGAGTAGGTCAGTGTTTCCCGGATCAGCTCTTCCATGTCCAGCTTGCACTTTACGGATACCCTCACATTGTCCGTTCCGTAAATGGCGCCCAGCAGGTTCATTACCTTTGCGGTAATCTGCCCCTCCACAATCTGGGCTATCTGCTCCCCGCTCCCGCTGCCGCTTTCTCCGGAATCCCCCATGGCTGTTATTTCCATGCCGTTGCCGTCAAAGACGGAAACATTTTCCATCTGCATTCCGGCCACGCTGCCTGCAACCAGACGCTGAATGGCAGATGCCTGTTCCTTTGTGGGAGAACCTCCGTTTTTCATAAGGACCACCACAGAAGCGCTGGAACCGTTTTCCCGGGAATCCTCCTGAAGCACATATCTTTGCTGTTCCCCGAGGGCAATGGTAACCTTCGCATCCTGTACCCCGTCAAACAGCCCTACCGTCGCCCCAATCCGGTTCTGAAGCTCATACAGCTTGTAGGTCTGTTTGTCGGAATCTGTGGTCATACCCCCTGCATTTTCAATAAAAAGGTCATAGGAAAACCCGCTTTTGGGATATCCTTCCTGGGCCAGCTGGGCACGGACCTGATCCGCAGCCTTTCTGTCCACCAGCACATCCCCGTTCTCCCTGTATTGGTAGGCCACGCCGCTTTCCTGCAGCCTGGTGACAATTTCGGAAGCATCTTCCGCATTCACACCGGAATACAAGACGGTATATTCCTTATGATTTATCATTACGGCAAGTATCACCGCAAAAATAATCAGGGCAGACGCCCCAATCAAAATAAGCTTTCTTGTTTTTACGTTTATCTTTCCGACGGTTTCCCTGATTTTAGACCATATCTCTTTTGTATTCATTTTTATGTTCCCTCTGTCATCCTTTTAGCTTCTGAAGCTTACACATTCAGCCTCATCAGTTCATTGTAAGATTCCAGCGCTTTATTCCTCAGCGATACCACCATATCAACCGTCAGCTGGGCATAGGAACCAGCTATTGTCACCGAATGGGCGTCCTCAATCTGTCCGGTTGCAAGAAGATACTGCTGTTGGGAGTAATTCTCTTCGGCCTCCTTTGCCTCCGACAGCATGTTCTGAAAAACATCCCTGAACATCACTGCCCCATTCTCTCCTGCCGTACCTCCTTCACCGATACTTTCTGCTCCCGCCTGAAATTGTCCGGGAGTAAGCGGAATGATAAATAAATTTTCCATAACCAGCCTCCATGATGTGATAATGATAATCGACAACATAATATGGATTATGTTGTACGGTTTTTGCCAATGGAAAGAGCACCGCTGCAGGATTGCAGTGGTGCTCTTATAATATTGAAATGGAAGTTACTCTATAGAATTGGTGTAATTTATATTTAATAAAGCAAATATAAATATTTGTTCAAATAACAAGATGTTACGCAAACGAAAGATATGTACGGAAATAATAATATTTTTGGAAAAAAAATGTCGAATTTTTGTATTGTTGTTGCAATTTCTGGAATATGCCATTATACTATCAACTATAATGATTTCAATAACAGATATAGTATAACAACATAATCCATATTATGTTGTTATTTTATTGTTCAGAAAGAACCAGACCCATACCGGATATCCGTCGGAAATGTTCCGCATCATTGATCCGGGTGTAAATCCGAGTGGTTTCCATACTGCTGTGTCCAAGAACATCCGACAGATAAATAATATTTTTTTCTTTCTCGTAATACGTGACCGCAAAGAGATGTCTCAGATTATGAGGATATACCTTCTTTTCTTCCACATGGGCTTTCACGCTCAAATTTTTCATTTCTCTCCATATATTGCTTCTGTCCATCGGCTTTCCGTTTTTTGTGGTAAAAATCATCCCCTTTCTTATTCCCGTTTCCGTACAATATTGCTTCAGCCGCTCCTGAAGCTCCGGAGGTATCAGGATTATCCTGACTTTGCCTTTGTTGTTCACGACTACTTTTCCGTCTTTTACCGCTTCCACTGTTATATACTGTAATTCACTCACTCTGATTCCTGTAGAACAAATAGTCTGCAGGGCCATTGCCAGCCTGGGCTTTTTCTCGTCGTTCGCCGCCCCTATCAGCCTGGCATACTCTTCTTTGGACATCCCTTCCTCCGAATCACGGAATGCGCTTTTCTGTACCTTGATTAGTTTTATTCTACAGTCGTCCCAATGCTGCTGGGTAAAGAAAACATTCAATGCAATTAACATGGAATTAATACTGGATGCCTTATACTTCTTCAAAAGTATTTCTTTGTATTGTATGACCTCTGCTTTAACTACCTTTTTATCATCGGGCAGAAAATTATAGAAGGCTCTGATATCCCTTACATATTTGTCTATCGTAGCCTTGCTTTTTTCCTCCTCATACAGTTTACCTCTATACTCCTGAATCAGTGAAAGTGTTAATATATGCGGTCTCATTTATTACCTCCCAATCGCTGTCTTTCCGTTCATCCTTTATTTTGTTTTTTAATATCGTGTTAAATGTGCTTCTTTCTTCCATTACTTGTCCCTTCCATTTCAAAAAAATATCTGCTAGACCCCTTTTCACATTTTTCAGGTGTCTAACAGATATTGTAACCAATTTTGTCAACTTTACAACTAATAAATAGTATACTTTTTCAGTTTCCTTTTATAACCGTTCTAAGTCTGGATATATCCTGGTTTACCGCATTTAACAAATACTGATACTGATAGGTTGCACGGGTCATCTCCACAAATTCATCCGTGGCATCCACAGTATTGCCGTCCAGTCTTTCCGTGCGGCCCTGTGTCTCAAGTACTTCACAGGGGGAACTCAGGATCGCCTCCCGGATATTCTGCCGGCCTTTTGCAGCGCTTCCTTCTATATTCTTTTTCAGCGCATCCTCAAAAGTCACATATTGCGCCTTATAGCCCGGCGTATCCACGTTAGCCAGGTTATTGGATATCACCTCCTGTCTTTTCCACAGACAGTCCAAAGCCTTGTTCATTAATGATATCGTATTTCCATATAATCCATTCATCTATAATACCCCCAAATTGTATTATGTATAATTAATCGGCAGTCTCCTCAGGAACTTAAGTCAAAAACAGATTTTTTTAATTTTTTTCTTCATAAATGGCAATCATGTCATTTTCTTTGATTTCTCTCTGAAAGGAAGCAGGCGAACCGTTTACCTTGAGTACGACGGGCGCAGTTATATGTTCCAGATCCAAACCGGAATATTGCAGAAAATCCATGAGGTAATAAGGCATCCCATCCGCCTTGGGCGGCAGCACTATGGTTTTGGCATTCAGGGTAAATGAAAGCTGCCCTTTATCCGGAATATCCGCCTCCTCATCCCGGCCCGGTTCCCCGGCTCCATCCTCCATTGTTTCCACCACATCCCCATAAGAAAGAAAAACATCCCCTTCTGCCGGTTTCCCATTGACCAGCAGGCGGCGTGTCCCCTTTTCCTCAGTCTGCTTTCCGATAATATCGGAAACGGCAACACAGGCATCCTCTCCCCTTCCGGCGGGGACAAACGTGATATGATCCCCTGCATGGACCAAATCGGAAATCCTGGCGTCCGCACCGTTCAGCTGCAGCACCGCAGGTTCCCCCGGTGTTCCGTGGAAATTTCGGGGGCTGCCGTTCAGGGTGATACGGATGTTCTTTCCCGACCGGCCTATAAAATCATTATAAGTATAGCCGGACATCATCAGGACATCGGATATATGCAGCGTCCCGTTACTGAAAAGCTTTGCCGTTCTCCCGTTCAGCATCACGGAAAAGCTGTCATTTATCAGGTTAAGCCCCGCAGATACAAGAATCCCCAGAGGGGTTGCATATTCCGGATCCTCGATAGTTACGATATCGGAACAGGCCTGTATGGAAAAATAATGCCCTGCCGCGGAGGCGCGGTTCTTTTCCATTCCAAGGGCACGGGTAATCTGCTCCATCAGCCCGGGAAGCCTGCTGCCGCCTCCGGCCAGGAATACCGCGGACGGAGGACCTGCATTTACCTGAAGTATCCGTTCCCCGATTTCCTGTCCCAGCTTTGTGATGCTCTCATCCAGCATGGTAAGCACCTGATCGGCACAATAGCGCTGCTCGCAGCCCAGGATGTCCTGGAATATAACCTCTTCGGTTATGCCAAGCTGCAGCTTTATGGCTTCAGCAGTATCAAAGTCCACCAGATATGCTCTCATAATACTTTCCGTAATCTCATCACCGGCCAGCGTTGCCATCGTATAACCTACCACTTTCCCGTCCCGGCAGACCGCGATGTCGGAGGTCCCCGCCCCGATATCCACCATAGCCAGATTCAAAAGCCTCAATTTTTCCGGTATGGCGACATTGATTGCCGCAATAGGCTCCAGTGTCAGCCCGGCAACCTCCAGGCCGGCAATACGCATGGAAGAATAGAGACTCTCTACCACCTCGCCCGGAAGGAAGGTCGCCACGATATCCGCTTTGATTTTTCTTCCTTTATGCGCAAGAATGCTGGATATGGGATACGCATCCAAATAATATTGGGAAACCGTATAACCCACAAGGAAAAACTGCTTCTCCCTGTCCTCTTCCGTTTCCCGGAAGGCCTTCTGCGCCTCCTGCACCGCTCCTGCCTCCAGGCGGCTTACTGTTTCTTCCGTAATGAGGTCCGTTCCGGGAAGCTCCAGGGTAAAAGAAGCCGCCTGGGTTATCAACGCCCTTCCGGCCGCCGCCACATAGACCTGTTCCAGCCGGCAGCCGCTTTGTGCTTCCAGCTCCTCCCTGACCCGGACGGCCACCCGGGCCACCTCCCCGATGTCCTCAATCTGTCCGTCCACCATGGCTCGTTTTGAATGCTCGGCCCGGGCGATGGCGGTCACTCTCATTTTCCCCGCCTCCGGCACCCCAAGCATGCCGATAATACTCCGTGTGCCGATATCCAGCGCAAATACCGCCGTTTTTGGCAATTCCTTCTCCATGTACTCCTCCGCCTTTTATCCTTCCGTTACCGGTTACCCCAACGGCTCTAACGCCTCCGTCACATCATCGAATTTATAGCTCACATCCCCGGAAGCAAAATCCATCAGATACGCGCATTCATAAGAAAGCGTGCCGTTCTCCTGCTTCTTGTAGGCGGATACCCGGTAATAATTGGTTCCGTCCACCATAATAAGCCCGGGATTGGTAATGAACTCATAATTTTTCACCGGCTCCGGCAGCGCAAGCTGTCCCTGGGACATGCCGCGCACGGTGTCCTCCGCTATCTGCCTCGTACTGATCGTTTCCTCCGGCTGCTTTTGTACCTTTTTCTTCTCTTCCTCGTAAAGGCGGGCCACATAACCGTCCCAGGCCTCATCTTTTTTTACCGCAGTGATAGTACAGGCCGTCTGCCCGGCAGCCAGCGTGATTTCCAGATAACTGTTTTCGTCGGAAGAAGGGCCTGCGAGAATACAGCGTATCTCCACGGGATCCTCTGTTGTTGTATCTTCCATATCTTCATCCTCTGCGGCAGGTTCAATAAAATGCTTCTCCTGCATCAGATAATCCTTATAGGCCTGCAAATCCGCAGCAGCGTCCTCTGTCGGATAGTAACGGTACTCTTCTCGCTCTTCCCCATCGGGGGCGGCAGTGTCTGCCTGCCCGGCGGTTTCTTCCGGGGCGGCGGTGTCTGCCTGACCGGTGGTTTCTTCCGGCGCGGCGGTGCTTTCGCCGTCCCCGTCGTCAACCGGGTTTATTTCTTCAAATACGCGTTCTCCCACCACTTCCGTCAGCGATGATATATTATCTTCTTTTGCAAAATAATAGGCAGGAGGCGACGGCGGCTTTGGAACGCTGTTCTTATTTAGTGACCAGATTACGGCTATACCGCCCGCCGCCGCCAATACAAAACCTGCAGCCGCTATCCCTATCCACGTTTTTCTTTTCCATTTCATCGCCATTCACCATCTTCTTTATCAATAATAAGGTTTCCCATGTCACACAACCTATATCGGCTTTTTCCCGGAAAAAATAAGCCGGGAAAGAAAATATTGCTTTTTGGTTATTTTATCCTCTTTTCTGCCGATATATAAATAAATGTTTTTCCTTCCATCAAGAAAAGGAGGCCGGGTATATGGATGATTTAGAACAGGAACGGCAAAGGAAACGGCAGCAGGCTCTGGAAGAATATCAAAAAATTATTTCCTTCGAGATCTCGCCGGCCGGCCGGGAAAAACCCGTTTTCAAAAAACGCCGGCGCTTTTTCCGTTTCCGGAACTGTCTTCTGCTCCTGGCCATCCTTTTTACGGCTGTCTGTTATTTCTTTATCGGCAAGCAGCTGTCGGACACAAGCGAATCAAATAAAACGCTGCAAAAAGAACTGTCCAGCAGCCAGTCCAAAATAAAGGAGCTGGAGGAAAGCATATCCGCCCCCCGGGAAACGGAGCCGGAACCGGAACCTCAGGCGGAAACACCTGCCGCCCTGCCCGCTGAACCCCAAAGTTTCCGGGCTGTTTATCCTCTGATGGGAAGCAGTATCATCCTGCATGCATTTGGAGAAGACATGCCGGAGGACGGTGCCGCCGCCCTCTGCATGGGCCTGGATTTTGGGATGGAGGAATCCACTCCTGTCATCGCGGCAGGAGACGGTACGGTTCTGTCTGCCGCGGAGGACGGCGAAAACGGATGGTCTGTCCGGATTGACCATGGAAACGGTTATATTTCCGACTACCATTATAATAAGGAAGTAACTGTCTCATCCGGTCAAAAGGTTAAGGCCGGAGATACCATCGCCTATACCGGTATTACCGGCGAAGACGGCATGATTCATATGGAATTTTGCACCCTCTGCAACGGTGCCTATATCAATCCGGAAGATGTGCTGGAAATCAATGGATAACCTTGCAATACATTCTCACGGTCAGCGCAGGAAATGTGCTGAACCACTACTGCTAATCTGACAAAAGAAAAGGAGATCACAATCATGTTCGGAAAATCCAACCAGGAAACCAAACCCTTTCAGGAAATCCCCCCGGCTGACATATCACCGGCCCTGCCGCCGGAACCGTTTCCCGCCCCTGCCCCTAAGCCGCCTATCCAGATAGATACCATAATCGGTGAAGGAACGCGGATTGTAGGTACTCTCCATTGCAAAACCATCCTGCGTATAGACGGGATTGTGGAGGGGGATGTCCATTCGGAAAACAAGGTTGTGGTAAGTGAAAAAGGCCTGATTAAAGGAAATGTATCCGCGGAGCATTTCACCTTGGGCGGTGAGTTAAGCGGAAATGCAAAAGTACGGGGAAAAGCGGAAATCCTTTCCACCGGCAAGCTGTACGGGGATATCCTGACCAAAACACTGATCATGGATGAAAATGCGGTATTTGATGGAAAATGTACTATGACGAAGGCGGCTGAAGAAATAAAAAAGGAAGAGCTTCCTGATTTGCCCGGACTGAAGGAGGTTATGGATACGAAAATATCGTAACATGGAAAAGGGGGCTTATGTCCCGCCAAAAGAAGGTAACAGCTTATTTTTTCAAAGAACCCTCTTGACTTTTCCAGAAAAAATATGTTATCGTAATTGAGCTGGACAGCTAAGTGCGTAGAATTCCGAACGAATTCTACGCACTATTTTTTTGCCCTTCGCAGTTTTTAGGTAGCTTTTCTCTGATAAAGACTCCAAATAACGTATTCATAATCAGGAGGAAAATCATGGAACAAACAAATCAAAATCTGATGCTTGGTGAGGAGAAAATATCAAAGCTGCTGTTGAAATTTTCGATTCCCTGCATCCTCTCGCTGCTTATCAGCGCACTTTACAACATCGTTGACCAAATTTTTGTCGGCAATAGTGAACTGGGGTATCTCGGCAATGCGGCCACAGGCATCGTCTTTCCCATTCTAATTATCGCACAAGCCTTTGCATGGTGTATTGGTGACGGCAGCGCCGCCTATCTCAGCATTTGTCAAGGAAAAAAGGATACGGGGAACGCACATCGCTGTGTTGGCACAGGCATTACGATTACGCTGATTCTTAGTGTTATTCTGCTGGTACTGTGTGCGGTGTGGAAAGAACCGTTGCTACGACTGTTTGGCGCATCTGACCAGACCATTGGAATGGCGATGGAATACTTCACCATTGTGCTTTGTTTCTTCCCGGTCTTTATGCTGATGAACATGATGAACGCTGTCATTCGTGCGGACGGAAGTCCGGCAATTTCAATGGCGTCCATGTCGCTTGGTGCAATTTTGAATATCATTCTTGACCCTGTGTTTATTTTTGTCCTAAACTGGGGCATTGCCGGCGCGGCATGGGCGACAGTCATTGGTCAAACGATTTCTTTCCTCGTCAGTGCGCTGTATTTTTTCAGAACAAAAAGTTTTCGTCTGACAAAGGAAAGTTTTGTTCCACATTTCAAAATTTTCAGCAATGCTCTTAAATTAGGCGCATCGTCGTTTATTACACAAATGTCTATCGTGGTTATTTCTTTAGCCTGTAATATCATGCTTGCCAAATACGGCGCTTTATCCATTTATGGGCAAGATATTCCCATTTCCGTTATCAGCATTGAAACAAAGGTGTTTACCATTGTCATCAACATCGTTGTTGGCATCGTACTTGGCGGACAACCGATTCTGGGCTATAATTACGGCGCGAAAAAATATAATCGCGTCAAGGAGACTTACCGAACAATTTTGATTGCAACGCTTGTTGTCGGCGTAGTGTCAACTTTGGTTTTTGAGCTTTGTCCGCAGGTTATCATCAACATTTTTGGTTCTGGAAATGATGCGCTTTATCTTGAATATGCACAGCGCACGTTTCGTATTTTCCTGTCGCTCGTTATTTTCACCTGCGTGATTAAAATGTCCTCTATCTTCTTTCAGGCTGTGGGTAAACCGGTTATGGCGGTCATTGCTTCTCTGACACGCGATATTGTCTGCTTCGTACCGCTTGTTCTGCTGATTCCCTCTATCGCTGAAAGAAATCAAGCCGGCAGCGGTATCAACGGAATCCTGTTTGCCGCTATTGTTTTAGCGGAAAAGCCCCTGCCCAGCCGGTGCTGTTTTCCCCGTCCCGTCCGGGACGAGTTTCAGCAGCACGGAGGCGTAGAACATCCCGCCTTTCTGCTCAAACTGCACCGTCCCGCCATACCGGGCGGCAATCTCCC
>URMK01000067.1 GCA_900548905.1 uncultured Lachnospiraceae bacterium
GACACCGCTCTGCCAGCGGGCGGAAGGCCATTTTGCTCCTGCGAAGTTTGAGTAATAAATCTGTCGTCTGCTTGTAACCGTTCAGACAGGTCTGCACATTTACTGCGCTGACCGTAAGAAAACGTGGTGGCTGCAGGCATCCGGCCACACGCGTGGCGGTTTTTTTTGCCGGGTACGGTAACGGTTGCAAGTCCAAGCCAATTCCATATTTGCCAACTGTGTACAAAAAATCTCCGGATCCATTGGATCCGGAGACAACTGCCATTTCTATTTTGTTTTCCGCTTCCTTTTATCCTGCAAGGACGGATTTACGGATATATGATATCACTATTACCGTTTCCCTCTTTTCCTTCCGAACAGGCTGCGGATAAAAGGCTCTCTTCCGGCATATATCCTTCCGAAGTTCTCACAGTTATAGAATTTTTCCGTTGCCACCCATTCCGGATATACCACCTTTTGTCCGGACAAAATAGCATTGTTGTTATAGTCCAAATCAAATGCGTTCATAACCCAACCTCCTTAGATACATCCCCAATTACTGTTCACTCCGTGACCAGTAACCCCAATGTTTCTCTTTGCTTATACTATATTATCTTCTGGACTTTTCGTCCATAATCTGCTAGCCTGAAAAAAACAGGATAATTATGTACTGCCGATACAAGTATAGGGAAAGGAAGGCGTTTTATGGCAATCCGACTCTGGGAAATGTATGAAGAGACAAAAGAAAAGTATAAACTGCGGATTCTGGCAGGAAAAAACGGAATGGATAATGTTACCGGATGGGTACATATGCTGGAGGATGAAACCATTATCAACCGGTTCGCAGGGGAAGAACTTGCTGTAACCACAGGCATGAAAGCCGGAAAAGAGGGCTGGCTGCTGCAGCTGGTATCTTCTATGAAACAGGCGGAAAGTACGGGTATCATCATCAATACGGGTATGTATCTGAAGCAGGTACCGCAGGACGTTATAGACTGGTGTGAGACCCACAATTTTCCTCTTCTGGAAATGCCCTGGGAGATATCCATCACTGATCTTATCCAGGATTATTGTATGCGCATTATGCGCCAGATACATAAGGAACGGCAAGAAGGGCTTCTCTTTGAACGCCTGCTGCGGGGTAAAGAGGTGCCGGAAGGGTTCCTGGAAGAAATCGGCAGCCGTTATCATCTGGAAGGCAGTTTCCGGATATTCTGCCTGCTGCCCAAATATACCGCGGAGGAAAAAGTCCTGTTCCGACAGGCCGGGCTGAAGCTGGAGAATGTATTCGGACTGTGGCAGAACGGGACAAAAATCCGCTTCCCTTATTTTTTTATGGAAGTTAAGGATACCTATATCCTGGCGGTCAATGACTTTCCGGAAGAAAAAGTGGATGAGCTAACCGTACAGATCCGGAATATCTTTTCCTACTTTTTTGACAGGAAACAGCTTTCCTTAGGGATAGGGCCTGCCTGTCAGGGAATACACAGCCTGAAGCAGGCGCTGGGGCGCGCGCGTATCGCCATGCATATGTCCCGGCAGATGGAAAAACCCATCGTTGACTTTAATCAGATGGGTGTTTTCGGCATTCTGTTTTCCACGGAGGATCCCGATATCCTGAAAAGCTATGCCAAACAGCTGTTGGGCCCGCTGGAAGAATACGACAGGCTTCATCACACGGAAGGGCAGGAAGGCACAGGCTATGTGGAAACCTTCCGCAGCTATATTGCCAATGACAGGAGCCTTATTGGTGTCGCCCGTGCCACTTATACCCACCGCAATACAGTAAACTATAGGATTCAGAATATAAAAAAGCTGCTGCATAATGAACTGAAAACAACGGCCGATCTGTTTCCCTACCAGATCGCCTTTTGCATCCGGGATATGAAGCTATAAAGGAACGGCGGCATCGAATGAAAGCCACTTTTCTTCGATGAGTCTTTTTGTCAGCTGTTCAATCGTATTTCCCACAAACAGCTCCATGTCCGTTTCTTTCAGATAAGGATATTCGCGTTCCAGGTTACCATGCGCTTCCCGGTAAAATCCGGAAATATGTTCTCTCCGGTTGTCAAACGCATCCGGGACAAATTCCTCCATGAAGGTATTGGTAAATCCCACCGCATTTTCATATTCCAAAAATGCCCCGAAACAGGGATTCTTTTTCAGAAAGAGATGGTCCAGATCGTACCAGTCCTCTTTTAACTTCCATGCCCCTTCATTATTCTTTTGAAATAATTCTGTAAAACGGGAAACAGACGGAGCCACAATGTTTTTTTCCCACAGCACATCCGTCAGTAAATGGACATAGTAGCCAAGGAAAAACGCCTTCTCCTTTTCCGTATAATTGTTCCACAATTCTTTTTTCATGTATTTGTCCATGAATAAGGAAATATCAATATTACCGTCAGTCTTAAAATGGGAAATACTTTTATCCGGTGTATAAACCGACCAGCCCTCATTCGGCACGCCGCTGTCGGGCGCTATATTCCCCATAAGGAATTCCAGCCGTTCCAAAAACGGTATCCTTTTCCGTATTCCATCCGCAATTCGTAAGTGAACCATCCACGTTGCCATATAATTCTCCGTTTCTTCTATTCCTTTTCTTTTGCCGATAAAAATGTAACATCCTGTACTATCGGATACGGCGTATTGTTCCTATGGATTTTCCACCGTCCCTATAAATACCGGCAGATTTGTATTTTCATCCACAATTGCATAAAGAAACGGGCGGTCCAGAATCACAGTCTCCATTTCCACCATGGCGCCCTCCGCCAGCATCTCCACCACCGTAGCTGCTCCGGCTTTCGTACCCAGCTCGTCCACATCAATGTGTGTCTTGTGAAGGACTCTGTCGATATGGATGGTCAGATCCCCGCAGCTTCCGATTTCCGAAAAATCCGCCAGATCGCCGTCAAAGGCCAGAGGCATTCCCATGCCGGAAAGAATATCGGACAGTTCCAGGCTCGTATCCGCCTTAAACTTTGGCATCCCTGCAGAAACAGCGGTATCCTTTTCCCCGGTAACCGTGCGGTAAAAAGCCTCCCCGGTCAACTGATTTATGTATTCCTCCAAAGTCATCCCTTCCTCCGGCAAAAGAGCTGCAAACCGGTAGCCCGTTACATAAGGCTTGACAAAACCCTCCGCATGCTCCCCCGAGAGGTAACGGGATTCTTCCGAATACATAATAGGTACCGTCGTTTCCTTTCCATCTTCCGTATAAAAGGCGGAATCGTGAACCTGATAGCTTTCATAAGGCTCTTCCCACTCCCCATTAAAAGCTACGGCATTAACAAGATACATAATAGCCGCCTCCGGCATCTTGTCCAGGATATCGGTAACCATTCCGTCTGTGTTTTTTTCCACCCAGCGGTTCAGATCGGCGCATGTGGATTGGTTAAAAGGCGCGCCGTAAATATAGGCATCCCATTCCTCCGCATTTTTTTGCAGGAACATTTCATTGGGGACAAATTCTTCCTTGTCATTGTTAAACCAGATAGAATTGGCTACGCTCAGTTTACCGCCTTTCCCATCCGGCAGCTGACTGCACCAAGCCGACAAGTCCCTGCATCCCTGCTCCGGATCCAGTCCGGGATACATGGTTTCCCCCATTTGATCGAGGGTTTCCTCCCCTGCACCCTGCCGGGTCATTTCCAGGGCTATCAATACAGACAGAGGGGAAACCATGGTATTGCTCCCCTGCGGGGTACCGTTTTCCTGTTCCCCGGCCGTCTCTTCCGCATTCCGGGCTTTTCTGCTCTCTCTCAGAAGATCCAGCGAGAAATTAAGATAAGATATGGCAAACGGCTCACCCGCCTGTGCGGTATTCTTCTGCGGTGTGTTCTTGCGGTATTTTTCCGTAAGATCCCTGGTGGAGGAGGAAAGGGCATTTCCTCCGCATGCGATAACGGCAGAGGCTATGCATAGTACCAGTAATACCGCTGTCAGAGAACGGACTTTTTTTCCTGTTGCGTATCGTAACTTTTTCATAATTTTTCCCTTTCTGCAGACATAGCTCCCTATTTCCATACTAAATCACCGTCACGCCACATCGATTATCAGCACATCAAAGCCACTATTTTTCAGTGTCCTTTTGTAAATTTGCTATTGAGATAACGTTTCTGAGATCTTTATATATTACAATCTTTATATTTCCACGCATCTGTGTATAATGTATTTTTATCAACGAACTAATTAGCTCCAGAAGTTGTTTCTCACTCCTGTCCAACCGGGTAAATCCACTTCCCATAATTGGAAGAACCATTTCATACCCCTGTCCGTTTTTATCATAATAATACATTAATTTTGATATTGCCAGGCAATAGTCTTCTAATGTACAATATGTATTTAAATTAACATCCATTTCTGTCAAGGCCAAAAGATAGTAACATGTATTCCCATAATTCAGTTCGGCAATCGTGCCAACAGGATATCGGATTTTGTTACCTTTTGATTTATATAGTATTTCTTCCCCTTTGCAGCCTTGTCGCCTTAATGATTCTGTTATTTTTCCATTCAGTTCTTCTACAGACATATTTGACAAATGATCTTGTATTAATTTTCCATGTAATGATTTCGGTGAAATTAAATCGTTAACAATTGTATCAAAACATCTGTTTACCGCTATGACTTTTATTTTAGCATTCTCAGTAAACAAATCCCCATAACCAACAGAAAGTGTTTTTTGATTCTTATTCACAAATATCACTTTTTCCCGAATAGCCAAAGTAAATATACATGATATGATAACTACTGCAATTAAAACCAGTAAAATGCACAACGTTGCATCAAGCCAATTACTAAAGCATCCTTCAATATTAATAAATACAGAAACAAAACCCAATAACGAAAAAATTGCACCTCCAATTATTATACAATAATGGATTATTCCGCATAGATTAATTTTAATATTCTTCATTACATTCATCCCCTCTATGTGCCTTAAGATTCCTCTACAAAATATGAATCAATTCATCTACCGTATCTATGACTATTATGCTGCTTTCCTTTTTCAACATATCCCCTGCCAGACCGGCAGCCTCAGAAGATACGAGCAAAAGATATATTTTCAAATCTCTTTTACGCGATTCTTCAAACAATCGATATAATTCATATCTGGTCCAGGCTTTGACTATGTATTCCTTTGATAAAAATATTACAGCTTTACTGCAGCTATTTATTATGGTTTCCACTTGAGTCCTCAGTTGTTCCTGTTTTTTTAATTCAATATCCATCCACAACGGAAAATTATATTTTTGCGTGTTATAGAAATCTTTGACTACACTTTCTTGTTCTGAAGCATAAGAAATAAAAATCAATGGTTCTTTTGTATATTTTCCTGCTGCATTCTCCATATATATATCTTTATCATTCAGAAGTGCTTCTAAAATAGCATCTTCTTTTTGTTCAAATGAAGATTTTTTATAATTTGTGTATACATTCAGGAATTTACCGCCATTGGTACTTTGTAAGAAATATTTAACTTGTTCCAGCGAAATATTTAGATTTGTTACATTTGTTTTTGACCATTCAACATTAGAAAATTCACCTTCACCCACCGATGTATTTTTATTAATAACCATATCTTCCACATTCCAATTATGGGCTTCTATTTCCAGCATATTTGCACCGCAGACATTTGCCTTTCTCCAATCAGAATCTTCCATATATGACGCTAATAAGTGCGAATCAGAAAAATCCGCTTCCCTGCAGCTGCAATGCCTAAAGCAAGCGCACTCCATCATCGCCTTATGAAAAACAGCATGATCCAAACAGCAATATGTAAACTCAACGGCATCCATATTTGAGTTTTGAAAGTTTGTATACTCAAAGTTACAGTCTGAAAAAATAAAATCACTAAAATCCAAATTACTAAAATCTTCTTTTGATAAATTATATTTTTCAAGTTTTTGGCCAGTCATCTTCATTATTGTAACAAATTTAACCTTATTTGAAGCTTCTATTATTGCTGTATCCTGATTATCAATCTTCAATTTATGAAAGGTTTTCATCATGTTGGCAGCGGTCTCTTCAGAAATTTCTGTTTCACCTAAAGCGTCATTAAACTCTGTTACGTCCCTATTTATCTTCATTCTTAAACTCTTCCTCTTATTTTACAGATGTTTCATAAACGGAATTCATTTCCGTATTCCATCCGCAATTGGAAATGAGCCACCCCGGTAAAATAAATTCATCCTGTCAGTGCCGGATGCGGCTATGTCTGTGGAAACAGAGAGTGCAAGTATACCTGTAATCTTTATTATAATCGGTGTTGAAACCATATGTCTACTTAATTTGCCCATTTACCTCAAGTATGTTGACTTTACGCAAATAATAATATAAAATAATAAACGATAACAAACAATATATTTCAATATAAATCAACAATCACACAAAGGAGACATTATGAACAGCAACACCTTAACAAGAGATGAATTATGTTCCTTGTTCGACCACACGAATCTCAAACCTTATGCAGACCGTCCCCTGTTTGAACAGCTCTGTCGTGAAGCTTCTGAGAACCACTTTGCCATGGTTGCCATTAATTCCGCTCCCGTTTCCCTGTGCAAACAGCTTTTAAAGGGCAGCGGCGTACACGTGGGAGCGGCAATTTCTTTCCCTCTGGGGCAGACTACCCTGGAAACCAAGGTTTATGAAACACAGCAGGCAATCAGAGACGGAGCCGATGAAATTGACTATGTAATAAATATTGGCGAGCTTAAAAACGGAAATACCGATTATATCCGCCGGGAAATGGAAGCGATTGTATCCGTCTGCCGCGGCAGCGGAGTCCTTTCCAAAGTGATCTTTGAGAACTGTTATCTTACGAAAGAAGAAATAATCAGCGTAGCGTCCATCGCCCGTGAGGTTCATCCTGATTTCATTAAAACCAGCACCGGTTTCGGCACATCGGGCGCTTTGCCTGAGGATGTGCGTCTGATGAAGGATATCGTGGGCGCCGGGGTAAAAGTGAAAGCTGCCGGAGGTATCCGTTCCTGGGATACCTGCAAAGCTATGATAGATGCCGGTGCGGAACGGATCGGTACAAGCAGCAGCTTTAAAATACTGGAAGAATTCGATAAGGAACGCCATTGTTAACACACCTTCACAGTAGAAAAAGCCGCCGGATAAGATGATTATTCCTCTTATCCGGCGGCTTTTTATTTTACATTTTTACGGTCTGCCATACCCAAACCCAGGAAAGAATCTGCAAACTCAGGCAAGCTCCACTTTTATTCCCTTCATCCTTGCATTTTCCACGAAATTTTCATCCGCCCCGCTGTCCGTGATAATCACATCCGCTTCCTCCAGCTCGGCAAATTTCGCAAAGGACACAAAATTAATTTTATCCCTGTCAGCCAGCACAATCACCTGTTTGGCATTATTCATAAGTACCCGTTTAATTGTTCCTGTTTCGAATTTCGGAGTACTCATCCCCTTCTCGCAGTGAATTCCGTTTACAGCGATAAAGGCTACATCCACATTCAAATCCTTTAATGCATTCTGGGCAAGATCGCCAATTGTATAGTGGAAACCCTTCCTGAGCTGTCCCCCGGCAATAATCACACTGACATCCGTACTGTTATCCAGACAGGAGGCTATATTCAAATCATGCGTCACCACAGTCAGTTCCCGGAACGGGGCAAGAAGCTTGGCAACTTCCAGACAGGTAGTCCCGGCATCCAGAGCAATGGAGGCACCTTCTTTAATATATTTCAGCGCCGCTTTAGCAATAGCCTTCTTCTGATCCACACGGATAACTTCTTTTTCTACCGTGTTCAGTTCAAAATTAACGCTGGATTTCTGGAGCGCCCCGCCATGTGTCCGTTCCAGAAGTCCGAATTCTGCCAGTTCCCGCAGATCATTTCTGATTGTCGCAGAGGAGACAGAGAATTTTTCGCACAATTCATTAACGGTAGCCTTGGTATTACGGTTTACAATATCCACTATCATTTTCTTTCGTTCTTCAGCAAAAATACCTTCATCTCCTGTTAATCCCATCTCGTCACCTCTGTTTCCTAATTCTTTTCTGTTTTTAATCTATCATAGCAGGAAGATTTTTACAACAACAGATATGTCCTTCTTCTATCTATCAAGTATACCGTGCATAGTATTCCTCAGCCTGCGGTATCTTTCTTTCAGGCAGTGATACGTTTCTGTTTTTTCTTTATCAGGAAGAAAAAGTTCTCCCGCCTCTATATTCTCGCCGGCAATTTTCCCCATATTTTCAAATATGCCCAGGCCTTTCCCTGCCAGAATTGCCGTTCCCCATAGTGCACTGTCCTTTCGGTTCAGTTTTTGAAAGGGACGCCCGGTAACATCGGCAAGCATTTGGGCCCATAAGCGGGAGACTGCCCCGCCTCCTGTTAATTTGCATTGCCGTTTGGGACATTCCGGATAATTTGTTTCAATACTGTCTATGGTAAGGGCCAAATCAAAGGAAAAACTCTCCAGAAGGGCACGGTAAAAATGTTCCGGACGGTGCGTCCAGTCATATCCTATCCACATACCTTTCAGTCCACCGTCAAAAGGCATAGCACTTCCGCCCAGCAATCCTACCGCTGCAAGTCCGTCACAGCCCGGATGTACCAGTTCCGCCCTGGCATCCAGTTCCTGAAAATCAGACATTCCCGACGTTTTCCCGAAATTATCAAGGAACCATTTCAGCGTAATACCGGAACCTGGAATATATTTGTGTGCAATGCTTGTTTTTCCGTCCGCACCGATCAATCCATCATAATTCCTGCATACGATGTCGGGTCGGTACTCACCCACAACACTGCTGAAGCCGCCATAAGAGGACGCTTCAAAAATCATATCCCCTTCCCGGCATACAGCGGCTCCCACGCAGCCGGCTATTTTATCTCCGGCGCCTGCCACCAGCGGGATCCCCGCCGGCAGGCCCAATACTGCCGCCATCTCCGGCTGCAGATATGCGCAGATCTGTGTGGATTCCACGATGCGCGGAAGCATCCCGGGATCTACCTTTAACCCGGAACAGATTTCCTCCGACCATCTCCCCGCCCGGATATCTGCCAGGCCGCTCCAGGTAATGAGAGAATAATCAATAATGGCATCATCGATTTTTAAACCGCCCAATTTACCGAGGCAATACCCATTCAGCATCATATATTTTGCAATTTTGCCTGATTCACAGGGGAATTCGGTTCTGAACCATTCCAATTTGGGGGCCATAAGCGGTGCATTGGTCCCCCCATGGAATAAAAAATCATCTCCGAATTTTTCCTGCTGCTTCTTAGCATATGGGATATAACGGGTGTCCAGGGAACAGGACCAGCCGGTCATGTCATTCCAGTCTTTGTCCACCCCCATAAAACCTGCCATCTGTCCGGTAAAGGAAATGGCTTCCAAACCTTCGGCAGCCTTTGGCGTTTTATTGATAACTGCCGTCATACAGGTAAGTACCGTGGAAAAGAGTTCTTCTCCTTTCTGCAGAAAAATTCCCGGTTCCGGCTGTCTGCAGATCGTATTTCTTACTTCCTGCGCGATGCAGTTCCCATGAAGGTCATATATCCCTGCTTTAATGAAGCTTGTCCCCAAATCAACCGCCATTAAAAGTGTCTTTTCCACACCACACCCCCATTAACCCGCCTTACGGCCTGCGAAGTAAATGCACAGACCTATCTGAACTGTTACATACAAATCACATTTTTCAGACCGTCGGCTGCACATGCACAGTTAAAGCCTTCCTGAATTTCATCCAACATAAATCTTCGTGTAATCAGTTTATCCACATCCAGAAGGCCTGCTTCCACAAATCCCAATGCCTGTTTAAACTGGAACAGACTGGCTCTTGTTGTTCCGGTTACCGCTAACTGTTTGTAGTGGATTAGGTTTGTATTCAGCTCCACCCGTTTTTTTTCCTCCGGAAGTCCTCCGAAAAAGCAAATGCGCCCATAATTTGCGGCGAGTTCCAGTGCCTGCTGCTGGGCAGAAGGAACCGGGCAGGCTGTAACCACCACATCAGCTCCTTTATGTGCGGTTTCCCTCATGACGGTTTCTTTTGGGTCATCCCGTATTGTGAGAAATGAAGAATCGATTTTCCTGCATTCCTCAAGCCTGGAAGCACTGATATCATTCACCATGACCTTTCCTGCACCGGACATCTTTGCCATCATGGCGTGCATAATTCCGATAGGCCCCGCGCCGATAACCAGCACCGTATCCCCGGGCCTGATACGGCATTGGCTGCTCCCGTTATACACACAGGAAAGGGCTTCCGTAATCGCTGCTTCCTCAAAGGATATCTTTCCTTTCATCTCCACCATATTCCCGGCACGTACCGCGGCTGCCGGAATTCTTACATATTCGGCAAATCCGCCGTTAAGGTTAATGCCCAACGCCCGGTAACCGCTGCACATATGGCTGTTTCCGCGTATACAATCATCGCAGATGCCGCATCCCATATTAGGTGCCACAGCCACTCTCATCCCCTCTTTATAATATGTGACATCCTTTCCCGCCTTCTCAATTATACCTGCCATCTCATGACCTATAATCAGGGGATTTTCTTCTGATACGCCAGGTGCACCGTTTTTGTACATCCGCACATCCGTCCCGCAGATTGCAGCGCTTTTTACGCGGACAAGCACCTCATCATCCCCGATTTCGGGGACAGGTACCTCCCTAAGGGTTAACTTTTCTTTTCCATATAAAAATGCAGCCTTCACAATGTCACCATCCTTTTTTCCATAATGGAGATATTACCGGCATTTACGACCTTTACTGCCATTTTTCCGTCCATGCCGGTAACGGCGGGTTCTTTATCCTGCAAAATACAGTCAATAAACGCTCTGTCTTCCTTTAAATACGCATCTTTAAAAAGGGTGCGCCAGCTTTCCACCAATGGATAGCTCCCTTTTTGGGAACCGGAGGAACAGAGCACGACATCATTTCCTTTTACACTTCCCAGGCTGATAGCTCCTTTGGTACCCAGGATTTCGACTTTTGCATCATATGCGTATCCCACTCCCTGTGCGCCGTCGAGTATCCCCTGCATTCCATTTGCAAAGGAAGCGGCCATCACCACATTATCGTAAAATTCCGGAAATTGTTCCCTGGCATCCGGACAGCGGTAATTACCCCCGACAGCATACAATGTCTGAAATTCACTTCCTGTAAACCACCTCATTGTATCGATATCATGGCTGTTCACCTCCGCCAGCGGTCCATTGCTTTTATGGATATCATACATCCATGGCCGGGGAATGCTGGGTCCTCTTGTATTGGAACGCACCATTACAACCTCGCCGATTTCTCCATAATCCACCATGTTCTTAGCCTGACGGAAACTTTCGTCAAAACGCCGCATAAAACCGAGCTGAAGCTTGACCTTGTGCTGTCTGCAGACCCGTATCATTTCTTCGCATTCTTCCTCTGTCATAGCCATCGGTTTTTCACACAGGATATGTTTTCCTGCCTCCGCAATAGCCTTCACTGTGTCCATATGGTATTTTGTGGGAGAAACCACAACGTAAGCATCTATCCGGTCATCCATAAGGGCATCTGCACAGCTTGTATAATAGTGTACGATATCCAGTTTTTCCGCTGCCGCCTTTGCTGCCTCTTCCTGTGTATCCACCACGGCAGCCAGAAGGGCGCCTGGTACATGCTTTGCAAAATTAACGGCATGAATCATTCCTGCCCTTCCGGCGCCGATAACACAGACTGCCAATTTATTATGTATCATTCCTATCTCCGCCTTTCCCATATCCGCAACACCGTAACGCATATTCCTGTTATTATGTGTTAAATGCCCGGATGCGCAGTCCCTTTGTTTTATTCAGAGCCAACCTTCTTGTTTCCCCCGGATTCAGCCAGAACATACTGTCATCCACCCAGAAGCATTCCGCCTCTTCAGGGCATTCCACCGTCACCCCCACAGCGGGTATTTCCCCGCTGTTGGTAATTGTCAGTATACCCTCTTGTGTTTCCCAGGTGAGAGCTGCCGCCGGCAGTTCAAGAAGGCTTCCCTGTTTTTTTTGGAAATTGAGCCAGTAAAAGGTTTCATCCCGCTTTTCCCCGTCCAAATAAACCCTTATGGTTATCAATACAAGACTTTCCTCGCTTCTGCGGTAAACCGCTTCCGCCGTATCCTCCTCCAGGGAAAATGTTCCGAGACAGGCAGACACGGCCGCTTGTGCAGGTCCGTCAAACATCTTTCTCTTAATGATTTGCAGTTTGTCATCATATGCGGTTAATTCAATCCGTGTGGTATGTCCGCAGGCTTCCAGCGCATCATCCAGAAGATATACAGGAGCCTCCCAGCCCGGACATATTCTGGTACTGTCCAGAAGAAGACAGGCATGAAGCGGTTCATAGCTGTCGGCAAGTACATAGTAGGATAATTTCTGTACACCGTAATAATCCAGCGTCGCCCAGGAACAGGCAGGATATACATCCGTCAGCTTATAGTAGCAGACACCCGCGGCTTTGGGGAAACGGCACCGGTATGCCTCAAGCGTATGGCGCACTCCCGTTGCCTGTGCCATCTGTGTCGCCCAGATAAAATGTTCCAGGGAATCCAGCCTGCAAAACAATACCGCACTGTTTTCCATATGGGCTATGTCATTGGGTTCCAGCTGGTTGAACCGCGGGGTATGATGGCCAAAAGAACCAAACCGTTCGGGAGGCCATACTGTTTTTTCCGAATCAGGAAGATATTTCATAACACTCTCGTAATTGGGAGCGGATGCCATTCCGAATTCTCCCAAAAATACCGATTCCAGCCTGAGGCTTAAGTCGATATCCCCCATATCCCAATAGGTGGAATAATCATGAATGGAACCGCCCCAGGGCTCCGTTCTGTGGAAGGGCCGGCTTCCGTCCAGCTCATACGCCAGCCTGGCCATCCTGTCCATGGCCTCCCCGTCTGCCTCTTTGGATTCGTTGCCTCCGCACCACATGACGAGAGAAGGGTGATTGCGCAGTCTCGGCATATGGTATCTGACTGTTTCTTCCAGTTCCGTCAGGGGCTGCTCCTTCTGGCTGTCCCAGCAGGTCGGCCATTCCTGAATCACCATGAGCCCCAGTTTGTCACAGAACCGGTAAAAGATATCATTTTCCGGCATTCCGCCGCCCCATGCCCTCAGCAGCTGGATATTTCCTTTTGCCGCAAGTGTGAGGAATCGTTCATATCTTTCTTCCGGAAACCGCAGGAGCGCATCCGTGGTACACCAGTTTGATCCCTTAACAAATATAGGTTTATCATTAATTACAAACATCCATTTATACTGGTTCTCATCCGTCTGTCCCACTGCCGCCGTCATTTGTATCGTACGGATGCCGAAGGTGGTTACAAAAGTATGCTCCGTTCCGTCCATAGCTGTGATCCACAGACAAAGCCGGTAAAGATTCTGTTCTCCATGATGCAGCGGCCACCACAATCTGGGTTCCGGCACCCGGACGGCCAGATTAAGGACGCAATCCGGACCGCATACACCGGGCTCACATGAAAAAGACCATGTTTTCCCTTCGAAATTATCGGGAGACAGATTTCCTCTTACTTTCTCTTTCCCGGAAGCGCCATGCAGCCTGACACAGATATGGATTTTTCCTTCCGCCGCACTTTTTGTCATAACAAACGGTTTTTCCGCCCAAAAACTGCTCTTTTTATACCGCAGCCCCACAGAGCGCCAGATTCCCCGTGAGGGAATACAGGCATAATGCCACCCATATACACAGTTGATAACAGTACCTTCTTTCCAACCATCGTCATTATCCATATAGGCAGACATGGGATTCTGCTTTTCAGGGGCATTGGCGATACGGACTACCAGCTCGTTATCCTCTTTCAGATATTTTTCCACATCGAAAGAAAATTCCGAAAACATTCCCCTGTGTTCTCCCAGATACATCCCATTCAACCAGAAATCAGCCTGATAGCAGACCCCCTGAAAAAATAGTTCATCCGGCTTCCGTCCTTCTTCCATATGGAATTCTTTCCGGAACCACCAGGTCTTATAGCTGTTTTCCCTGGCAATGGCGTCATTTTGTGCCTTAAGGGGATCCGGTATTTTCCCGGCTTCAAAAAGTGCCGTATGTACGCTGCAGGGTACGTTTGCATCCATACTATCCGCCCAGTGCCGTCCCCCGGCAATTCTTTCTTCCACTGTTCCGCCTTCTGCCATCTCCCAGGCGCCATCCAGGGAATACTCTTTCTTTTCAGGAATGGTTTCTTCCCTGCCGCACAGCAGCGTTACCGGATATTCCGCCTCCTGAAACAGGGATTTGCCCGGATTCCATCCTTCTTTTTCCCTTTCATCAAGCATTGGGGCACACGAAATAAGTTTTTCAAAAGTATCTGCTTTCACAATCGTCCTCCTTTATTGCAGGATTTGAACAGTAATACCCAGAATCTGTGCCGTCATTTCCAGTTCTTTTACCCAGTCGCCGTACACGCCGTGGATATGGTTGCACGGGAAATTACTGATAAAAGTATCCGCGTCCACCTTAAGCCTGGTAAACGCAACCGGCCATGCGGGCGTTGTCATATTTCCCATGGCAACCGCTTTTTCCCGTGGAAATTCCACAAATTCTGCCGGAACAATGGTCAAATAATATTGTCCGCTCTTTCTTGCCAGCCTTGCCAGAGTAACTTCTCCGCCCTTTGCAAAATGATGCACACTGGCGCCTCCTGCCGGATAATAATGAGTCTCCGGGTAAAACGTTACATTTTTCAGGTTTTCCTTCGGATCCTTCGGATTCTTTCCTGCAAAATAGGTAGCATGGGTCCCCGAATTAGAGAAAAACCACACATTATTTTCTTTGTCATAATGTCTTACATCTGCAAACAATACCGGAGAACCTGTCAGCAGTTTAAAAATCTGCATGGTCAGTGCGCCATCCATATCCGATTCCGTCGCCGCAACTATTGGTTCGTGAGGGCCGTCCCAATCATAGGGATCATTGAGAAAGGCTTCCGCCACATCCATGGTGGCATATCGATCCGTCAGATCGCCATGTGCTTTAATGCCGATAAAATCCAGTTTCCTTTCCGCAATGATTTTCCGAAGGCCGTAATAGGAACGGATTTGCAGCTTCAGCTTTTCCGGCGTAAGCCCCTGGCCGTCATATTGTATGGAACCCACATTCTCCGTAAGCCAGGCAAAAGCCTTTTCCACCGCTTCTTCTTCCATTTGTTCCCCGGCCCGTATGATATCATCCTGTTCTATGTTTTCCACATCAATGCCGAATTGTCTCTGCCATTGTTCCACATTGGCAACCGCCGTATACATTCCGAGCGGCCTTCCTCCGAAATTCCCGAAGGTTGCCCCTTTTAACCGTCCGGCAACGGCTGCCGCTTTCAGGAAAGCCATCATTTTACCGAATACTTCCTCATCCTCTACACTTCCCCACAGCCTGCTGTAACGGACACCCAGCTGATCCATGGTACCTGCTGCCGCCATCATTCCCACCATACCGCACTCCGAAGGATGAAGATTGCAGAACAACAGATAAGGCCCGGGAGCAAAATTACGGGCAACCGCGGTAAACTGAGGATAACACCAGATTACATAATTAAAAATGGTGGCTTCCACACCTTCCCGCTGAAGACGCATCGCTTCCTTTTTTGCTTCTTCATTCGTATGGATGGGTGTTGTTCCCTGAACAACCTCCACCTCTCCGGTCTCTTCAAGCCTTCTGGCAATTTCATCCTGATACTGCATATTCAGTTTTTTATATTCATCATGAAGGTATATTCTGCCGTCCGACATTGTCAGAATTCCTACTTTTATTTTTCTGCCCATAGGTTTCCTCCCAGCATTCCATTATTTTTCAGTTTCGGATCCTCTTTCTGACAAATTCCAGTGCGCCGCCGGCATCTTGATCAATCTGTTCCGCCGTGGCTCCTCCGCTTAAATCCCTGTATATTTTAATATCACTGCCAACCTGTCCTCCCGGCGTCACAAAAGGTTCCATCACGATTCTTCCCTTATAATCCGCACTTTTCAGCGCCGTGAATATTTCATTCCATGGCATATGCCCTTTTCCCGGCACCTGCCTGTTACATTCCCCTATATGGAAATGGCCCAGATCCTCTCCTGCCAGACGGATGGCTTCTGCTATGGAATCCTCTTCTATATTCATATGGAAGGTATCCAGAAGCAGTTTTACCTGTCTGCTGTCCACCTCCCGGACGAATTCCACACCTTCTTTGGCGGTGTTCAGAATACATTGTTCGAACCGGTTCACTACCTCCAGACAGCATGTAATCTGATATTCCTCCGCCGCTTTGGCAGCTTCCCGCATGGAAAGAATACTCCTCTTTCTTGCTGCAAGCTTATATTCTATGGAAGCGCCCGCAAACGGCCAACAGGAATAAATAATCCCTCCCAGCATATCTCCGCCCATGGAGTGAATCATGCAAAACAGCTGCCTCAGATAAGCAATTCCTTCTTTTCTTGTTTCTGCGCTTTCGCCCGCCACATCATAGGCCGGAGGCAGCCCGATACAATAGGTCAGTTCAATCCCCTCCTCCTGTGCGGTATCCCGTATTCGTTCCCGTTCCTCTCTGCTCATGGCAAGCAGACTGCCGGCCTCCACCTCCAGACAATCAAATCCCAGCGTTTTTACCTTTCTAATATAATTACAGTAATCGGCCTTCCATTCCCTTTCCCAATACGCGAAATAGATACCAATTTTGTTCATATGCTTTCCCTCTCGTTTCTGAAATGACCAGGACAACAGAAAAGATGTCCTTTCCTGCTGTCCTATAACTGTTCAGTCCCTTCACAGTTACGCTGTCCCTTCATTAATAGCCCGCTCTTATTCCTGCTCAGGACCGTCAAATAAATATTTGCCCGTATACTCCGGATGTTCCTCCGGCAGATAAGAGGTAACAACATAAGGTTCTTTCCCGGATTCCTCAAAAAGCCGGTTATATTCATCCGTAATCTCCCGGCCTCCCGCTCCGAGCCATTCCTGTACAAAGTCATCAAAACTGTCAAGGCTTTCCTCTCCGGTTATTACTTTGGTGAAATAGGGGTCTACAATTGTTTTTGTCAGGTCATCCCGCTTGTTAATAACTTCTCCGCTTACGGGCAGCTGGAGATCGTATATTTCCTTCCCTATCGTATGGCGTTCACTGGGATAATAATATTCCGCCCAATCTGCGCCAACACCGTATGCCTGATACCAGTCTTCCGGCAGGAATATATTACGGTAATATACGCCCCAGGCGATATCCGATGCTTTTTCCGTGGCTTTGGGAACCCCATCCGCCAGTTCATAATGTTCTCCCTCAATCCCATAATTATTAAGCATTAAGGTTTCAGGATCCATCAGGAAGTTCAGAAAATCCATAATTTCTGCTGTATAAGGACATCCTTTTGCCACCATGATTACCTGGTTAGCCACATTGGTATGGGTGTCGCCATATGCGGTATTTCCATAGAAATCCGTAGGGTAATCCAGATATCTGGAATCATATCCCAATTCCTCAGAGGACTGGAACAGCTGCGGCATCTGCCATGCTATATCATTGGCAACCATCCCTGCCTTTCCGCCCAGATATAATTCGTTTGCGGCGGTAATATCCAGTGATGCAAAATCTTTGGGTATAATTCCGTCCACATAGAGTTGATGCATGTAAGCAAGGTAGTCCTTGGCCTGATCACTTATCATTTTGAACTGCAGCTTCCCGTCTTCTCCCAGCATAAAATTAGATGCATGGGTGGATGAAATTCCGAACATTGACAGGAACATGTCAAAGGGTTTCTTTGTAGGCGAATCATACACAGCCATTGCCGTCATTCCCTGATCCTTAAATATATACAGTAAATCATTGAACTCCTCAAAGGTTTTGGGCTGCTGTGCAAATCCGTTGGCTGTCATAATATCTTTCCTTGCCACAGTAAGGGAACCCTGTGCGAAAATACCATCCGTAGGAACTACAATCCCATACTGGCTTCCGTCATATTCCCCCAGCGCCTGAATATCCTTGTATTGGTTATAAAGGGTATTGTCAGCCAGATAAGAATCCAGCGGCTCCAGCAGTCCCTGTGCCGCCATTTGGGAGGCCTTATAAGTTGTCTGTGTAAATACAACCCCTTCCACCTGCCCGCCGTTAAACATAAGATTCAGTTTTTCCTTTCCTTCATCACCGGTGGGGAGAATGACAATGTCAAAATCATATCCGGTTTTTTCTCTCCAGTAATCGACTATAAAATTATTGTTTTCGTCGATCCCCTCCGGGAACTCCTGGAAGTTGCCGGGTACTATCACCTGGATAGTCACATCGCTTTTCCCTTTCTCCTCTTCCCGGGAAACTGACGATGCCTCCGCTTCCTGTCCGCCGCCGGTTTCCTCCGGGGCTGTTCCTGTGCTCCGGGAACACCCTGACAGAATTCCCGCAAGCATTCCTGCTGCCAACAATACAGACAGTAATTTCTTTCTCATTTTCTTTTCCTCCTTTGTAAGAAAATTATTTATTTAACCCGTACATGCTTCAGGCTGTTACCCCTTTATTCCGCCAATCATGACACCCTTTACAAAATATTTCTGTACAAAGGGATACACTACCAGGATAGGCATAATTGCAATGATTACTGTTGCAGACTTTACGGCGGTTGTAGGGCTTCTTCCCGCAACGGCCCCATTGGCAATCGCATTGGTTCCCTGTTCAATGACATTTTTCACAAACAGCTGTACCGTCTGCAAATCTTTGGAATTGGTATAAATCAATGCATCAAACCAGGTATTCCACCGGAAAACAGCATAAAACAGCAATATTACCACAAGGCTTGGCTTGTTCAGAGGAATCATAATCTTATACAGGATTTTAAACTGGGAAGCCCCGTCCACCTTTGCCGCATCCTCGTACTCCTTGGGAATCCCCCGGAATGATGTAATCAGAATAATCGTATTGTAGGCGCTGATAGCCTGCGGAATAATCAATGCCGCAAAGGTATCCAGCACACCCAGCTGTTTTACAACAAGATAAGTAGGAACAATGCCGCCGTTAAACAGCATGGTAAATACAATGAGCAGTGTCAGCGGCCTTCTGGCTGCCAAATCAGAACGGGACAACGGATATGCCGTTATTGTGGTAAGTACCATTGACACTATCGTAAACACCACTGTGGACGCCACCGAGATCCACAGTGACCGCAGGAACGCCGCAGAGCCGAACACAAACTCCACATGTTTCAGCGTAAACCCCTTGGGAAACAATACAACATTTCCTGATTGTACATATACATCTGAGCTGAAAGCCTGGGATATCACTCGCATAAAAGGCAGAAGGCACAGCAGCGTGAGAAGAATAACAATAAAATATGCCACCGCAGTCACTATACGTTCTTCTCTGCTTCTTTTTACTGCAGTTCCTTTTTTTATTTTTACCATAGTGATTCCCCTCCCAATTTTGCTGACAGCTTATTCACCGTAAACACAAGGATAAATCCAATAACCGATTGGAACAGCCCCACTGCCGATGCATAGCTGAACTGGAATTCCGTCAGGCCTTTTGTATACACATATGTAGGTATGATTTCTCCCGCTTCGTATACGGCCGAATTAATCGTTGACATTACCTGTTCAAAGGAACCGGATACAATGGTTCCGCAGCTTAAGATAAACATAACTATCATTGTGGAACGGATTCCAGGAAGAGTCACATGCCATATCTGTCTCAGCTTTGACGCTCCGTCTACCGTTGCCGCCTCGTAAAGTTCCACCGAAATACCGGACAGAGCGGCTATGTAAATAATGGATCCCCAGCCTATTTCCTTCCAGATTTCACTGATTACCAGAAATGCTTTATACATCTTGGGCGATGTAAGCAGAGCCACTGTGGGCAGTCCCAGCATTTCCAGAAATTTATTGACAAGGCCGCTGTTCACGGAAAACAGACCAATCATAATTCCATATACCACAACCCACGAGAGAAAATGAGGCAGGTAAATCAGCGACTGGGAAAGCTTCTTAAAAAGGGTTGGTTTCATTTCATTCAGACAAAGAGCCAGAAAAACCGGTCCCGGAAAACAGAAAAACAACTTCATCAGATTAATTGCAAGCGTATTTTTCAATACGGTAAAAAACAATTTTTCATGAAAAAGACGGCTGAAATTTTCAAACCCTACCCACGGGCTCCCCAGTATTCCTTTACCCACGTTATAATCCTTAAAAGCAATTGCCAGATATCCCATCGGAAGATAACTCATAATCAGAAAAAACAAAATACCGGGTGCAACCATAAGATACAGCTGCCAGTTTTTTGACATCTCCGCTTTCACACTTCTGCGTCCATGATCCATTCCTTTTTTTCCTGCAGGCATGCAGCCTTCCTTTCTTTTTGTTTTCATTTATTATTTTTTATTTTTCGTTTTATATCAATATATATTATATTGTTTATTTTGTCAACATTTTCTATCATATTATTTCATTTTATTTTTGTATTCTTCTCTTTTTGCACAAAAAACGTTTTCATTTTCTGTTTTCTTTACGCACTTTCCCCTCCATTATGGCCTGTGTATGGTTCCGTCAGGCAGTCTTGTCTGTGTCCACATTGTAATTTCATCATTACATGGATACTGTTTCACCGCATGTTCATCAAAATCAATTCCTAATCCCGGTCTGTCATTTGCATATACATACCCGTTCCTCAGTTCGGGTGATCCGGGAAATACCGTTTTCAGCACATCATTAATACCGGCCCATTCCTGTATCCCCATATTCAGGCTGGCCAAATCAAGATGGATATTAGCCGCATGGCCTACCGGCGATACATCTCCCGGCCCATGCCATGCCGTCCTCACCCCAAACTGTTCCGCAAAGACCGCCAGCTTCTTTGCCGGTGTAATTCCGCCTATCTGGCTGATGTGGCACCTAACAAAATCAATCTGCCTCCCCGCAATCAGTTCTCTCCATTCCGCCGGGTTATTAAATAATTCCCCCATAGCCATGGGAACTGCACTCTGCCTGCGGATCTCCTTATACCACTGTCCCTGTTCAGGACTAAGGGCATCCTCCAGAAAATAGAGAGAATACTTTTCCAGTTCCCTGGAGAAACGCAAAGCTTCGATAGGAGTCAGCCTTTCATGTACATCATGAAGCAGTTCGATGCTGTCCCCAAATTCTTCCCGCACCGCTTCAAACATTTTCAACGTTTCCCTGCAGTAACTATCCGGGTCAAAATAAATTCCGTCCAAAGCCCCCTCCGGTCTGTAAGCAAGAACCTGACGGCCGCCGTAACCTCCAAGCTGAACCCGGATATAACGGATCCCTTCCTTTTTCAGCCTTCTCACATTTTCCAGAACCTCCCCGATGGTCTCCCCCTCTGCATGGCAATACACCGGAACCGCCTCCCTGAACTTCCCGCCAAGCAGCTGATACACCGGCATATCCGCCATCTTCCCCTTAATATCCCATAACGCCATATCCACGCCGGATATGGCATTATTTCCAATTCCTCCGTTTCTCCAATATGCATTCTGGTTCATCAGCTGCCATAATTCCCCGATCCGTGAAGCATCCCTGCCAATCAGTAATGGTCTGAGGTATTCCTCCACCACACAGGCCACCGCTTTATACCGGTACGAAAAAGTGGCACAGCCCAGGCCATAAAGCCCTGTCACATCAGTTTCCACCCTTACCACCACCAGATTCAGGCCCGCAGCAGGAGCCAGACAGAATGCTTTCACATCAGTTATTGTTACTCTTTTCATTTTCTCTCCTTTGTTTTCTTTTATTTATTTTTGTTTTATATTATATACTGTTATTTGTTTTTGTTTATTGTCATTCTAGCATTGTGTTATTACAAAGTCAATATCACATTTCTGGATTGGTATGTTGTTGGAGATCAAAAAAGAACCGGTCAGCTTTCCATACTGATCGGTCCTTTTATCCCGCTTTTTATTTCTCCGGCCTGTTTCTTACCATATTCTTACCTTAGCAGGCTGTCTGCTATATTTATAAACTCCATCACATGTCTTGACAGACCCCTAAATAATTCCATTGTAGAATGAATCGCTTTCATCTGATAATCAAGATCATCCTCAAATTGGAATGTAATACGCCTAGACATTTGCATCCCCTTCGGTCTCTTCTTTCGTTTCTTTCTGCTGTAAGTAAAAAATAGCCTTCTGTGTTTCGATTTCTTCCCTTAGTTCTTCTCATGTTGGCAGATATAATTTATATTTACTGGCAAATAGATGTTCGTTCCAGCTTATCCTGCTGATATTTATATGTCTTTTCCTGCATTTTGTCTTTCGATTGCAATAATCTGTAGTAATACCGTGTATCTATATTCCGCTGTAAAGTGCGCACACTCCAAGTCTGTTCATATGCTTTCTTCTCATACCATTTGCAAGCCGTTTCATCATGTACTTGCAACAAAGTTCTATAATGTGACCATAATAATCGTATCAGCGGTTCTAAATACTTTGAAGCCAATATCAATGTCCGCATCTTCAATTTTTAGTTTCGTAATTTTTTTGTTTCCCCGTCACTCTACATTGGCAGACTATCCCAAAGTGAAAGTTTACCTGGGCAAACTATCACTTACACACAGCGCCCCATACCCCGTCCTGTCATTGGGATAAGTCCTCTCCCCCCGCACATTCCTGGCTCCTCTGCGTAAAAAAGCCTTCAGCTTTTCCCCATACATATAAGCATCGTTCCCTCTCACAATCCCCCATTCCATCATCAGCGCCGCCGCTCCCGTCACCAGCGGTGTGGCAAAAGAAGTGCCCGTATAGGACTCGTAACCGCCCCCGGCCCTGGCCGCCATGATATTCACGCCCGGCGCCGCAATATCCGGTTTGGTATTGGGAAATCCCGGCATCTCCTCCAGGCTCAGTACTCCTCTCCCGGAAAAGTCCGCGTAGGCATCATAAGCCCCCTGAATCGCTCCCACGGTAATCAGTTTTCCCGCCGTGGATGGAATGGTAAGCGTCAGTTCCGGCGTGGGCGCAAAAAAACGGGTATCCTCCGACCGCACTGCCTGCCCCGGCAGATACAGCTGGTATTCACCGGTAAGGATATAGACCGGATCCAGCAGAAAAACCCATACCCCTGCATTGATATAGGTTTCCACAGGCAGGAAATCAAAATAAATCTCCTGGTTTACGGAATAGGGCGATGGTTCCCCCACAAAAATCAGGATCTGGGTCTGTTCGATGGTGAGCTGGGTTTTTCCGGGCTGATCCATGGGGACTACCGCCTGTCGGCCGGAGGGCGCCTGAAGTATAATCCGGAAGCTGTCGGCAAAATTCTTCCACAGCTGGACATTGATAGTCCTCTCATAATTGCCCACCGCCAGCTCCACGCTCTGCCTTCCCGCCGTCTGTCCCGTCCCGCCTCCGCCCGTCGTACGCCCTCCGGGAAGGCGGCCGGAGGCATGCCCGGCCGCGGCGCCTTCATTACCGCTTCCGGCACAGATTACATTTTTCCATACCTCGGAAGCATTATCCAGAAAACGTTCCAGCAGGGATGATCCGTCATGGGCCCCATAGCTGTTTCCAAAGCTTAGGTTCACAGCCAGGGGCATTCCCAACGCCTGTGCTTTTCCAAGCGCGTACGAAAGCCCGCGCATCAGCTGTGTCGTCCGGGGATACGAACCGCTTCCCGCCTGCCCCAGCTTCACAATCAACAGCGCCGCCCCGGGGGCCGCCCCCGTGTAACGGGCATTGGTATTACTGCTTGCCGCTATAGCCGCCACAGCCGTTCCGTGTCCGGACACATCGATACTGGGAACCAACCGGAAGCCTTCCTCTTCCCCCGCCTCCAACGCCTGGTTAATTTGTTCCTGCGTAAATTCCACCCCCAGGGAATATCCTTCCGGAGGATAAAAACCCCGTTCCGGATCCGGGATAAGAGACTGATCCCATAAATAAAGGATTCTGCTTCCCGTACTGTTTCTGAAGTCCGGCAAAGTATAGTCAATCCCCGAATCCAGCACCGCCACGATACATCCCCTTCCTGTCAGGTTTCCGTTTCCGGATGCCGGCCCATCCGCGTAAAAAGATCCCACAGGGGGGAAGCAGGACTGCTGCTTGGCATCATAAACGCTGTAAAGCAAATCCTTCGGTTTTTCCACATATTCTATTTCATCCAACGCTGTCAGCGCGGGTATCA
This sequence comes from uncultured Lachnospiraceae bacterium, assembly GCA_900548905.1. Taxonomy (GTDB): domain Bacteria; phylum Bacillota; class Clostridia; order Lachnospirales; family Lachnospiraceae; genus Eisenbergiella. Next base: position 24,076 of record URMK01000067.1, read on the forward strand.
GGTTTTCGGGAATCGTGACAATCGCATATCCTGCAAGCAGAATCTCCACTTTGATCCCTTCCCTTTCCAAACGGCTTATGTCCCCATGGAATTTTACAATCAGCTCCCAGGTTTTATCCTCCCTGTCAAAGCCCACATTCAACGTCCGGGATTTTTCCCGTTCCTCCATGGAGGAATCAAGGCTCAGATTTAAGATATTCTCCAGCTTCTGTGAATTCATGACAGCCCTCCCCTGACACCGGAGCAGGACGCCGGCACAGGCAGACACTGCAATATCTGCCTGCCCGCAGACTCCGCCTGCAATGGTCTTACTCCTAGGGTATGAGCCGTTTCCCGTATGTTTCCTGTTTTTTATGGGCGGACAGCCGGGCCGCCTTCCGCGAGTTCCCCGGCACGGGGGTTATTCCGGCATCCTGCCTATGATGCTCCCTCCATGTTCCTTCAGCCATTTTCTCCGTTCCCTGTAATCCGGCAGAATCTTTTCCACCTCCGCCCAGAACCTTGCGGAATGATTCATTTCCTTCCGATGGCATAATTCATGCACCACCACATAGTCCCGGACGGTTTCCGGCGTCAGCATAAGAAGGCAGTTGAAATTCAGGTTCCCTTTTGCCGAACAGCTTCCCCATCTGCTTTTCTGGTTCCGGATTGTAATCCGGCCATAGGTTACGCCTATCTTTTCTGCATACAGGGCCGCTCTGGCGGGAAGCTCCTCCAGCGCCTGATCCGCCAGCTTCCTGATATCATCCATGGACAGCTTTGCCTGTTCCCCACGTTCTTTTTGTCTTTCCGTTACTTTCCGGAGACTCTCTTCGAGCCAGGAGGATTTCTCGTTGATAAAACCCTTGATTACTGCCTCGGGCATCCGGAAGGGCGCACGGACAATCACCTTTGCATCCGGCGTTACCTCCAGCGTCATTGTTTTCCGATTGCTTCTTCGTATTTCTATATTCATGTTCCGTCCCTCTTATCTGCCAGGTAAATGGTTCTGCTTTCTGTAGTGTAACGGATTTTTCTCTCTTATTCAATACCGTCTAAAAACGTTCCGTTGCAGGAAGGCCGTTTGGACGGTTACCCGCAGCACTTTTTTCAGGGAAAATGAGAAGAATCTCCTTAGGAATCCCGGTTCCCGGGACAGAAAACCCCCGCTTTCCGATTATACATAGAAACAGCACCGCTCTGAAAGCGGTGCCGGATGACTGGAGGAAACCATATATTTATAAGTCCGTAACGATTCCATACCTTCACAGTCACTGCAAAAATCCAGCCCCAATCGCCTCCGGCATGGGATTTTTGTACTCTTGCACTTTCTTACGGTATGCCTACAGCTTGGAATATCCATACCCGTTTACCATGGCGTCAAGCTTCTGCTTCGCCTTGCACATGGGACAGTTATGAACCTCATAAGCCTGGTATCCGGGGATATCACTGGTATCGAACATCGCGTCCACTCTCATGCCGTTAATTGACTTCACCGCACTGAACACGGAACAGATCCCCTGTACCCTGCCGCCATAATATTCGATACATTCCAGGCTTCTGCGCATGGTCATGCCGGTCGTCGTCGTAGCGAGCAGCAGTAAAACATTCTTTCCCTGGATTGCCCCCACCAGGTTATCACGGAAAATCATCTGGTTATTCATATTAAATTCCGGAGTTACCACATAAACCGTATTATGCATATTCATGGAAGGAAAATTCCCCACTTCCAGCTCTTCCGCCATATATGCGCCGATAACCTCACAACCGTCCAGACATACGATGGTATCCACCACAGTCTCTATCGGCAGTCTCTGCACAAATGCCTTTCCCACCGCAGCCGCCTCACTGCGCCGGGTTTTCAGCCCCGTCATGTCCACATAATAATTGATATGGGAATGACTCGTTGCAAAATGTCCGGGTATCGCCCTCAGAATAATATTGCTTCCGGCCTTAGAATAAAACTTCATCACCTTATTTTCCATGCCTTCTCCTTCCCTGGAAGATATCATCTCTCCCACGCGCCAAATGCATTTCCCGTTTTGTACCTGAAGCCGCTTTTCCCAGAAACCGATTTTTCCGAAACCTTGACTTCAAATCATGTATTTATTATAAATGCCTTAGGACTATTTTACAAGTTATTCCTTCTTATCCATAATTTTACAGTCATTATATACAAATTTGCACCTGTGTTTTTATCACATTCCTCCATTCCTTTGCCAGGATAACCACTGCGCCCGGATGCGGAAGAATTCCGCGATGGCTGCTGCTTCCGCCCTCCTTTAATCTTTCATACGCACCGGGTCCCCTTCTGCAATTTCCCTGTCCGCCGCAGAGATAATCCGGCTATTTTGATCTATCACCCCTTCTGCCAGGGCCGCGTATCTGTCATTTTTATCCAGCACATCCACCATCATTTTTTCCGCCGTCAGTTCCTTCCCCAGGAATCCGCTCCTTTCCCCCAGCACATATACATAATTCCTCTGGTTTTCATCCATATGGAGCGCATCCACAGGTATACACAGATTATACATCTCAGACTGCTGTGTAAGCCGGAATGTCCCGCTCTGTCCAATGGTTCCTGTCCCCTCCGGCAGCGTCACCAGTGCCGAGAAACTGCCGGGACTTGTTTCCATTTCCGTCAGATAATCAACCGTTGCCTTAATTGTACTGCTGCTGCCGGCAAGCGTTATCTGTGCTTGTGCTCCCAGATTCACATATTTCTTCTCTTCCTTCTGCAAAATCACTTCAAACTGCAGGGGTTTTCCCGTATCCGCAAAGACTACCGAAGCACCGGATGACGTTATCTCTCCCGCAGCCACCCCTACACGGATAACCACACCGGAGGCTTCTGCCGGCACCAGACCCTTCTGCATCAAAAGCTCCTGCAGTCTTTCCAGTTCTTCTCCCGCCGTTTCCAAATCCAGCCGGTAAAGCCCCAGCGTAGAATCTGCCTGCTCCGGCCGCAGACTATCCTCCAGGCTCCTCTGTGCATCCTTCACCGCTTTTTCCTTTGCATCCTCCGCATCCTCCAGAGCCCGTTCCGCCGCCTGCACCTTATCCTCCAGACTCTTTCTTGTACTCATCCAGTTCTCCCACGCCGCATCCTCAGCCGTATAATCCGGTTCATTCACCGCATTACTCTCAAGCTCTCCCAGCTGTGCGGCAGCATCCTCCTGGTCCCATCCTGCCTGGGACAGTTCTTTTTTCACCCGGGCAAGAGCTTCCTCCTTCTGTGCCAGCTGCGCTTTCAAAGCCTCCAGCTCCCCGTCACTTCCGGAATTTCCCGAACCGCCTGCACTGTTGCCGCTCACCGTCCCGTTTTCCCCGCCGGTCCCGTTTTCTGCATCCATCCCCTCGTCCGGACCTTCCTTCCCGCCGCCTTCCTCTTTCTTTTCCGCCTCCGCGATTTTTTCCTTCAGCGCCGCAATCTCACTCTCCAGGCTTTCCTTCTGCCGCTGGAGGCCCTTAACCTTCTCCGACATGCTTTTTTCTTTTTGTCCGCCTTCCGCAAGCCTGTCCTTCCATGCCTGATAAGCCTCTTCCTGGCGTTTACGCTCTTCCTCCGACGTATTCTTCCTGTTTTTATTTAAATGCTCCTGCAGCTGCGCCCTGGCCGCCTCCACATCCTGGCCAGCCCGCTGCAGGGCCTTATCCGCCTGCTCCTGCGCCCAAACCGCATCTTCCCCGGCCCGGTTCATTTCCGCATTCTTTTCTTCTCCCGCCAAAGCCAGATTTCCTTCAACCGTAGCGATTTGCAGCTCCAGCTTTTCTATCTCTCTTTGCTTCTTTCGGATCTTCTCTTCCAGAAAATCCAGATCCAATGCAAACAGCTCACTCCCCGCCTCCACACGATCCCCCGGAATTACAAATACTTCCTCCACCCGCAGCCCTTCCGCCACGGTTACCGCCAGTTCCCTGCTCTGTTTCACATTCCCCGATACCTCCACCTCATGTCCCACAGACATCCGCCCCGGTTCCTCCACCGTCACCCTGGCCAGCCCCTGTGCATATATCCCTCTGGACACCAAAGTCAAAACCAGCATCCCTCCCAAAAATATCCCGAATCCCTTCAGGACCTTCTTCCTCTTATCCACTTCCATCAACATAATCCCATTCTCCTCGTATTACGGCCTTACACGTAACCATTACCCTTTTGTAACCGTCCGCCTTTCTATTCCTTTAACCCCGAAGCCACAATCCCCTTTTCCAGATAATCCCGCCCCAGCAAAAACACAAATACCGAAGGCACCAGCGTCACCACTGAAGCCGCAAAAGCAAAACCGGCCTGATCCTGTCCGATCTCCGGCAGATACAGAGAAAGCGGCCATAATGCCTTATCCTTCAAAAATGCCAGCGGCTGTTCAATCAGGTTCCAGTATTCCAGGAACCCCAGCACCATAGCGGAAAGAATCCCGCCAGAGGACAAGGGAAGTCCGATCCGCAGGAACAGATACCACTCCCCCGCCCCGTCAATCCGCCCCGCCTCCAGAAGCCCTCTGGGTATTCCGCAAAAGCCGCGGTAAATCAGGAAAACCGGAAAGGTGGAAAAGACCGCAGGCAGAATCACCGCCCAATGGGTATTCATCACCCCTGCCCTGTTGAGCACCAGGTATTGGGAAAGCATGGTCACCTGGAAAGGCATCAGCATCAGCACAATATAAATGGTAAACAGGAACTTCCTCCCCCGGAACCGGTATACGGCAAACGCCCAGGCCGCAGGCACTCCTATGAGAAGCTGCCCTCCCAATATGATAACCACCATTTTCATGGAATTCCAGAACACCGTAAAAAACTGCGGCGTATACAAAAGCAGCTTCCAGTAATGCTCTCCTGTAGGATAGAGGGGGAACAGCCTCCAGCTGATATATCCCTCCCCTTCCCCTACTATCGGCGCCAGGTATACGGCCAGCTCCTGCCTGCTCATAACCGACCCGGACAGCAGCATGAAAATCGGGGCACACATCAGGAAAACAGGGCCTAGAAGGATCAAAACACTTAAAAATCGCCCTGCCGCCTTTCTTACTTTTCTTATCCGTTTCATGACTCCCCGTCTCCTTCTTCCCACAGCTTTTCCAGCAGCAGTATGACCGCCAGAAGCACAGCACCGATGCTGACTGCGGCAGCCGCCATTTTATCCAGCTCCAGATAAACAAACCAGTTATTGAATAAATGCTGCAGCAGATACATGCTTTCATGGGGATAGGAACCGGATACCAGGTAACTTTCCCGAAACACCTTGAAGGAATTCAGAAAAGAAAGCACCGTGATGGTGTACATGCTGCCTTTCAGCTGCGGCAGTATGATAGAGAAAAAAATACGCACACGGCCGGCCCCGTCCACCTTTGCCGCCTGGATATAATCCTCGGGTATCGCCAGAAGGCCTGCCAGCCACAGAACCACGGTGTACCCCAGATTCTTCCATACATAGCTGAAAACAAGAACCCAGAAAGCCAGTCCCGTCCCCATATAATCCGTATCGGAGGACAGCATCCGGTTCAGTAAACCATTCCCGGAAAAAGTCATTTTCCAGATAAGAACCACCGTTGCTGCCGGCATTGCCATGGGCAGGAGGAAAAAGGATTTTATAAGCTGCACCTGCTTCAAATTAGTGAGCAAAAGAGCGGCGCACAGCCCCAGGAACAAAAGAAGCGGCAGACATACCAACGTAAAACGCAGGGTATTTCCCACCGCCAGGCGAAACGCCCCGTTTTCATATACTGTTTCATAATTTTTCAGCCCTACAAATTCCCCTGTGACCGCCGTGGTAAAGGATCGTTTAAAAACATCCAGAAAGGGCAGCAGCACAAAAAACATCACCCCCAGAAAACTGGGGAGCAGAAAGGCCAGAAAGGCCCTCCTGCTTTTATTCCATTTCTTTTTTTTCACTCCGAAGCTCCTTATTCCGACAGGTAAATTGCAGATTTCTGTTGAATTTCCTTCACTGCCTGTTCCACGCTCATGGTTTCGGCCAATACCTGTACGCCGAATTCCAGTACGGCTTCTTCCAGCACCACATTCCCTTCCAAATTCCTGTCAGCCTTCTCCGCCAGTTCCTTCACCCGGTCTACCACATCCTCCGTGGGATATCCATAGGAAAAATCAAATTCGTTTCCGCCGATCTTCCATCCGGTCCCCATGGATATTTCCCCGTCGGTTTCAAACTGCCTGTCAAACGCTTCTCTGTTTACGGGAAAACCATTCCCCATCTTTTGATACCCTTCCCCCATCATCAGCTTCATAAAGCTCATTGCCAGATCCTGCTGGGTACTGGATGCTGAAACCGCCAGCTTATCTATGGGAAGGAAGCCGGTGCCTTCCTCTGTTGGCCACAAATCAAATACATATCCCTGTTCCGCCGCCACCTTGCTTACGGCTCCCATATCCATCAGCATATCATCCGCTTTCCCGGCCATTATCTGTACCATATCCCCGGAGGTAAGGGTTGCAAGGCTTCCCAGTGTCCAGGCCGTCTTGTTTTCTCCCCATACCTCAAGTTCCTCCTTGCTCACGCCTTCCATATCCGCCTTATAAATCCGAAGGGCCTGATTCAGGAAATCCGAAATCGCCTGTGTGTTCAGTTCCTTACCGTCAAGCCATGTCCCGCTGTTGACCACCATCAGCTGCAGTAGCTCCTGACGGGCGCTGAAGGCTCCTGTTATGCTGCCTTCCGGATGCTCCAGACGCAGCTTTTCCACCAGTGCGGCTAAACTGTCCATATCCGTTACCGCTTCCACATCCTCCTTCCTTCCGAAAAGCATAGGGAGGCTGAAGCCGGCGGGAATGACAAAGGTTCCGTTTTCTTCCTGGAAGGCGGATGCGATATTCGCAAAGACTGCCTGCTGATCCACCAGTTCCTTCAGGAGCGGGGACAGATCCGCCAACATTCCCTTATCCGAATACACAGATGCATCCATTCCGTCCAGCAGGATAACATCCGGCCCCGTACCGCTGAGCAGCTCCACATTCAGATTTTTCAGCGCATCCGAAACCGTCATGGAAGAATCCTTTTCCATAAATGCATAAGTATACTCATATTTGACATATACCTCCGGATTCTGTTTCTGAAATAAGGAAACCGCCTGTTTCACCCCAAAATTTTCTTCCAGACTGTATACCTTCAGCTGTTTTTCCGGTACTGTCGGTTCATTGGGATCATAGGTAAAACGTATCAGCTCCCCGCCTGTGTTCAGGAGCAGGAATTCCCCGCTTTCCAGCCTTACCACAGCACACATGCCATTCATGGGATCCCCGAAGCTGCTGAAGCTTCCTTCCACGAGCTGCTCCATGGCGTTTCCGTTTCTTACATGCCGGTATAAACCGGTGCTGTCAGCCAGATACAGCGTATTTTCTTCCCCCGGAAACAGGATTGCGCCATAGCTGCCTGAGGTGTTATTCAGCCTGCCTTTCAAATTATTGGTAATGTAATCATTCAGGACCGTATCCTTATCCAGCATAGTGTCCTGCTCCAGATCATAAACCGCAACGCCGCTGTCACCCAGACACAGTAACTGCGTATCCGCAAATGTCATCATTTCAGGCTGCTCCGACAGCGTAAACATCAGCTCCGCTTCACCTGTCTCCCAGTTAATGAAGCAGACCTTCCCCGTAATGGTGGTGCCGAAACATTCTTTTTCCGATTTGGCAAACACCTTGTTAATGTAGTCTCCGTCCGCCAGAAGCCCCGACGCTTCCCGCCTGCTGCCGGACGCATCCATCCCGATTAGGGCAGAGGACATTTTCTGTTCCTCCGTGTATTGCATATTACAAAGGATGAGGCTTCCGTCCGGCGCTATGGAGCTGTTGTTGACGTAGCCATCACCGGGGATAATATCCGCTGCCTTTTCATACGGGGTCCAGCTGCGTCCCTCGTCCTCTGACAGGAACATCCCCGCTTTTACGTCAAAATATGCCAGCCTGTCGTCGGAAAGCATAGTCATGGTCCTTCCTTCCGAATCCGCCCCTTCAGGCAAAGCGAAAGCGGTTTCCATATACCGGCCCATGGCCGCCACACTGCTTTCCGTCTCCTGCGCCTGGCTTCCTTCTTCCGCGCTCCCTTCCGCCGGCTTTGTGGATGCCGTAGAGGCTTCCTTCCCGCATCCGGTCATGCTTATAAGTATCGTAGAAACATAAAGTATACACAGCAATAATGCAGGTAACCGTTTCCGGCTGCTTCTTTTTTTTCCGTTCATAATAACCTCCAATCTGTTGTTGGACATTATCGTATCATAAAAGTCTCTAAGCTTCCTCTAAAAATATCCGTGGAATTAGAGAAACCTTAGAGACTTCTATGATACGCTGAAAATAATGATTTTTTTTAGTCCCTGTTCATGGCCCTTTGTGCCGCCGCCCGGAGGGGAAAACGGGCGGGCAGACCCACCGGGCGGCGGCACAAAGGGCCATGAACAGGGACTTACAATTTCAGGAAACTGGCTCAACGGCTTGACAGTTTCCCTGTTTAAAATTAGAGTAAAAGAAACGACAGTGTCTGAATAGCTGACAAATCCATTACTTATAAAAAGGAAAACCATGAAACTATTACTTGTAGAAGACGATAAAGAATTGAACAGGACACTTACCTACCAGCTGGAAAAGGAAGGTTTTGCCGTGGATTCCTGTCTGGACGGCGAAGAGGCCTGCTACTATTTGAAGGAAGGACTTTATGATCTGATCCTTCTGGATCGGATGCTGCCCAGGCTGGACGGAATCGGGGTGCTGACAGATATGCGCAGAAAAGGAAATATGACGCCTGTCATCATGCTCACCGCCCTGGGGGCCCTTACGGATAAAATAACCGGGCTCGACTGCGGCGCCGATGATTATCTGGTAAAGCCCTTTGATTTTGAAGAACTGGCCGCCCGTATCCGCAGTATAGGAAGACGGCCGCGGCGCATGGAAGTCTCTGAAAAGCTGACCTTCGCCGATATCAGCTTTGAACCGGAGGAAGCAAGGCTTACCGGACCGGAGGATACCTGCTCCCTTTCCAGGCGGGAGGGCGCTCTTATGGAAACCTTTCTCCGGAATATCGGCCAGTCTCTTTCCCGCCAGATTCTGCTCTGCCGTGTCTGGGGGGCGGACAGCGATGTGGAGGAGGGGAATCTGGATAACTATATTTATTTTCTCCGCAGACGTCTGAAGGCGGTGGGCAGCCGTGTGCAGCTGAAAACCGTCCGCAGCATCGGGTATCGTATGGAGGAGGGCTGAAATGTTCCGTCAAGTACACCGCCGCCTCACCCTATTATGTGCAGGCATCACCATTCTGGTGCTGATACTCATGTCCTGCAGCTATCTGTATATTTCCGAAAAAAACCTGAAGGAAACCAGTTTTACTTCTTTTCAGAATGATATGAATACCCTGCTTTCCAATCTGGAAAACCAGACGATCATCACCCATGAATGGCTTTCCAAGATGGAGGGAAACGGGAAATACTTTCTGAGTATCAGAGACAATGGCCAGCCGTTTCTGTGGGGAAACCAGGAGCACGGCCTTGCTTACCGGGAAGCGCTGAAAGCCGGCTGGGATTATTATGATACCCATTCCGGGGATTTTCCCGCCGCCCGGCCCTTTACCATACAGCACCGGGAATTTTCCTTTTCCTCCAACGGAGACAGAAAGGAGGATTATTTTGGCTGTATCGCTTTTTCTTCCCGTGATACGGGTACTCTTACCATCTTAATTCTGGAGTCCACCGAATACCTGCAGGAACGTATCCTTACCCAGAGACATACCTTTCTGATCCTGGTACTCTCAGCAGCTTTAGTCCTCGCTTTCTTTTCCTATCTGTTTACAGGCCTGCTTTTACAGCCTTTGAAAAAAAGCCGGCAGAGCCAGATTCAATTTGTGGCCGCCGCGTCCCACGAACTCAGAACCCCTCTTTCCGTCATCCTTTCCGCAGGGAACGCCTGCCGGAAGGCCTCCCCCCAGGAACAGGGCATGTTTTTGGATATTATAAAGAAGGAAGGGGAAGCCATGTCGCGCCTGATTTCCGATTTGCTCACGCTTGCCGGCGCGGACAGCCATTCCTTTGCCATCCGTCCCGCTCCCTGTGAGCCGGACACACTTCTTCTGGATCTCTTTGAGGCCTCCCAGCTTCTGGCCCGGGAAAAAGGATATCATCTTTCCATACAGCTCCCGGAAGAAAAAACAACACCTCTTATCTGCGACAGCGATCGCATCCGCCAGGTGTTGTCCATTTTACTTCATAATGCATTCAGTTTCTGTCCCTCCGGAAGCCGGATCACTATTTCCCTGCGTCAGCAGGACAAGACCACTTTTTTTACCGTATCGGATAATGGGCCGGGAATTCCGGACACCATAAAAGCCCATCTGTTTGACCGGTTTTACCGGGGCGATGCCTCGCGCCAGGATTCCGGCCACTTCGGGCTGGGACTGTCCATTGCCCGGGAAATCATGGAGGCGCATCATGGAACCATCACGGTTTCCGACTCCCCGGGAGGCGGAGCCACCTTTACCGCTTCCCTGGGTTCCTACCGGAAAAAGCCCTGACACAGCCGCACCAGGTATTCCGTATCCTTTTCCCCTGCTGTCTCAAAGGCCGAATGCATGGCGAGCTGGGCCAGGCCGATATCCGCCGCAGGTATGGAAACATGGGCCGAGGATATGTTTCCCAGGGTAGATCCGCCGGGCACATCCGCCCGGTTGGCAAAATTCTGGCAGGGGATATCCAGCTCCCGGCAGATATCCCGGACCACCGCTGCCGACCAGGCGTCCGTGGTATATTTCTGGCTTCCCTGGAATTTAAGCACAATGCCGCCGTTTAAGTAAGGCCGGCTGGTGGGATCCGACTTTTCCGGATGATTGGGATGGACCCCGTGGGCATTGTCAGCGGATAAGAGAAAGCTTCCGGCAAGAAGATCCCGCTTTTGCATACCGTTTAAACCATATGCATCGCAAATACAGTCCACCATATCGGAAAGAAAGGTGGAATCCGCCCCCTGCTTCGTCCCGCTTCCGATTTCTTCGTTATCGAAGAGGGCATACACAGCGCCGTATTCCCCGGCCGACCCTTCTTCCTTCTCCGAGGTCAGAAATCCCCGGAGCGTCCCATAGGCACACTGCAGATCATCCAGTCTGGGAGAACCGATGAATTCCCCCTCCGCTCCTATCCGTCTCCCCTTTTCCCTGCAGTAGAGATAAAGATCGGAAGCCAGGATTTGATCCTCTTCCATCCCCAGGGTATGGGCACATAATGACTTCAGCGTCTTTTTCTTCTTTTTCCCATCCGCTGTCTCCGTCTCTTCCTGCAGCCCGCCGCTGTAAAGAGGAAGGAGATCCACCTGGGGATTGTACGCAAAGCCCTTGTTGATTTCCCGGTTAAAGTGAATGGCTACATTGGGGATGACGCATAAATCCCTGTCAATATTCAGAAGTCGGGTTACCAGTCTGCCGTTTTCCTTTCCGATAACCCGGCCCGCTATGGACAGGGGCCGATCCAGCCAGGTTGACATAATCATACCGCCATAGCCTTCCGTATTCAGCTTCACATAATGCCCTTCCACATCCATTTCCGGTGTCTCCTTCACCTTGAAGCAGGGGGAATCACTGTGGGAAGCCGCAATGCGCAGGCCGCTTATCCTTCCCTCCGGAAGCCGGAAAGCAATCAATGCGGAATTATTTCTGGTGCTGTAATATTTTCCTCCGGGTTTTACCCCAGCCGCCTCTTCCCCGGTTATCCTGACATATCCCGCCTTCTCAAGCGCAGCGGCGGCATTGGCGGCCGCATGGAATGCGGTCGGGCTGTCGTCGATAAACCGAAACAGCCCTTCCGTAATTTCTTCTGTTGGTGTATTCTTCTTATCCATTTTTTCTCCCATCTGTGCGTCTTGGCACGCCGGAATTAAAATTGCTGCCTGACAGTGACCGTCCCTTTCTCCATCATAAAGACGGGATAATAAGAAAGCTTGGCTCTGCGAAGCCCCTCCGCACCGGTGTCCTCTTCCCGGTTGATGTAGGGAAAGCCTTCCGTTTCATGTTCCACAAACTGCTGGTTTATCATGGGATAGGCCCCCTGTACATCCGGGTAGGCCTTTTCAATGTGCACGACAAACATGTCCTCTCCGCAAGGCTCTCCCAGGGAAAAGGCCACCACACGGCCGCCGGCCCGAATCAGGCCACCCCGCAGGTCAAGCTCCTCCCGCATCTGCAGCGCATTCATTGTCACACACAGTTCCTCCGACTTCTCCTCATCCTCTTCACAGCCATTGAGGATACGCCAGCGCTTCGCCAGTTCCAGGCATTCCTCTTCATTCTCCGCCGTCACGGGTTCGTAGCTCCAGTCCGGATAATTCCCCTTAAATTTGTTTATATGGTTCCTCTTTCCATGAAGCTTTTTCCCGGACAGCGTGAGGAGTTTTTCCCTTTCATATACATAATCTGCCTTATCCCGGTCATAGACGATTTCAAATTTACCCGGATACAGCGCTTCCAGCTCCCGGAACTGCTCCGGGCTGACCAGATGCATACGAAATGCCTTTCCCAGCTCCTCAAAATAAGCCAGCAACGCTTCCACCACCGGGCCAAGCGGCGTATCACCCTGAGGGAAGCTGACAGAAAAGGCACCTTCCCCGGATAAAAATACCAGCCTCTCCTTTACCACTCCCCAGCGGATTTGATAAAAGGGTGCCCATAAATAATTATTGGCAAAGGTAAATTCACAGTTTCTTACCGGCATTTTCTTATAATAGGAACCGATCTCCTCTTTATCCTGCAGTGCAATTTTTTTCCAAGTAATTTCCATTGTACCACCTCAACTGGTCTATAGTATACCCTGAATGAGAAAAATACAATCATGGAAGTAACAATCCGTAACCGTTCAGCCGGCCCTTTGCGCCCTGCAGCATCCCCGGCTCCCCTCCCCTGCTTTTCCCTGGGGCGGCGGTGCTGCAAGGAACCTTGCAGCACCGCCGCCC
>URMK01000068.1 GCA_900548905.1 uncultured Lachnospiraceae bacterium
GGGACGCCGCTCTGCCGGCGGGCGGAAGGCCATTTGGCACCTGCGAAATTTGCGTTATTTACAGGAATGGAGGTACAGGCTGATGACCTATATATATCATTATAATTCACCCTTGGGCGGTATCACGCTTTCAAGCAATGGGACAGAGCTTACAGGCTTATGGTTTGACGGACAAAAATACTTTGGCGATACACTTCCGGAGAAATATGAGGAAAAGAACCTGCCTATATTTGAGGAGGCGGCCCGCTGGCTTGCCATTTATTTCAGCGGTAAGGCTCCCGGTTTTACACCGCCGCTGTCTATGAATACGACGCCGTTCCGTAAGGCAGTCTGGGAAATTATGCTGACAATTCCTTATGGGGAAACAATGACCTATGGGGAAATTGCAGACAGGCTTGCAAAACAAAAAGGACTGCCTAAAATGTCCGCACAGGCTGTAGGCGGCGCAGTAGGGCACAATTCCATTTCACTGATGATTCCCTGCCACCGTGTGGTGGGAACGAACGGAAGCCTGACAGGCTATGCGGGGGGCATAAATAAAAAGGTGCAGCTGCTTACCATGGAGAAAGTGGATATGTCCCGTTTTTTTGTACCGGGGAAAGGAACGGCGTTATGATTGTTTCGGCAAATGCGGTGGTAATACAGTAGAGGAAATAGAAGCCCTTTGTCTGTATTCCCTGGGCGTACATTTAAAATGTCTGGCAAACAGCTCCGAGAAATAGCTCAGGTGGTTAAATCCGCAGTCAACGGCAATCTGCGTAATCGTCTTATCCGTGTTTTTCAGAAGATAGGAGCTCACCTCCAGGCGATAGGTGTTCATAAAATCAATCGGCGACTGCCGGAGATAATGCCTGAATATGCGGCAGCATTTGCTGCGGCATACCCCGCCGGAAGCGGCGATATCCTCCAGGGTTATCTTTTCGGAAAAATGCTGGTAAATATAGGATACCATATCTTTCTGCAGACGGATATCGGAGGCTTTGGGGCCTTCCTCCTCCGGCAGACTGTCCCGGGTAGGAAGGAAGACATTCCGCCACAGCAGATGTATCAGTCCCGCAATTTCCAGTTCATAGCCGGCCTCCCCTTTGTCCTTAAGTGCGCAGATTTGATCCAAATAGGACAGAATAAGGGAAGCCTCTTTGTGGGAGGAATCCAGATACAGATATTCCAGCCGTCTGTTTTCCAATACCGGCTGCACATATTTGCGGTACAGCGGCTTGTTTGCGGATAATAAGGAAGGGTGGAACAGGACGCAGATAAACGTACAGTTTCGCTGGCTGACGGAATAGCCATAATGCAGCTGTCTGGTATTCACCATAATCCCGTCCTTTTCTTTCAGCAGCACATTCCGTCCGTTTATATAATAATTCATTTCTCCCTTCAGTATCCGTATGAATTCTATATCCTCATGCCAGTGGCACAGGGCCTTTTTGCCGGGATAAAAGGATAACTCCCCGACTCTGATATAAAGGGGGATACCTGTCGCATCGTAATGAACGATTTCTGAAGCGTCCTGCATAATTTCAACATCAATTTTTTTCATTGCACCCTCTCATGTACTGCTGGATGGAGTACTGGATTACCGAATAAAAATACGATTGTTATACTAAAAAACTATTATATTGCTATTATTTCAAAAAATCAAATACTATACTGAAAAAGATGGCGGCGAGTCTGCTGTCCGTTACTGATCACGGAGTGAACGGTAACTGCTTTCCGAAACCGTTCAGACAGGTCTGTACGGTAACACACTACAACTGCCGGGAGAAGATATGAAAAAAGAAAACAAGGTATTTTATAAGAAACTGCTTATTCTTGTAGTTCCTATTGCTCTGCAGAATCTGATGTCTGCCATGGTAAGTGCGTCGGATGCGATTATGCTCAGTCTGCTGGATCAGGATTCCCTTTCGGCGGTTTCCCTGGCGACCCAGGTACAGTTTGTGCTGAGCCTTTTCTGGGCGGCACTAACGATTGGGGGCACCATTCTGGCGGCACAGTATTGGGGAAAGAAGGATATACAATCGGTGGAGCGGATACTGGCAATCGTGCTTAAGATATCCGTTTTGATATCCGCTCTGTTTTTTGTGGGAGCAATCGGTTTCCCGCGGCAGCTGATGCGAATATTTACAAATGACGACACTCTGGTTTCACTTGGAGCCGTATATCTGAAGGCGGTAAGCTGGTCCTATTTATTTGCCGGTGTTTCCCAGATATATCTGTGCATTATGAAAAACAGCGGCAGGACGGGGAAAAGTACGGTTTTTGGTTCCATATCCATGGTATCCAATATCCTGTTGAATGCAGTCTTTATTTTCGGGCTTCTGGGTGCTCCGAAAATGGGAATCCGGGGCGCGGCTGTTGCTACGGTCATCGCAAGAGGACTGGAGCTGCTTCTTGTCTGCGCGGAAAGTGCAAAGAAGGATGTTGTGCGCATACGGTGGAAGTATCTGAAGGACTCCAATTGCGTATTGCAAAAAGATTTTTGGCACTATACCTCGCCGGTTCTTGCAAATGAATTGGTGTGGGGATGCGGGTTTACCATGTTTTCCGTAATTATGGGACATCTGGGAAGCGATGCGGTAGCAGCCAATTCCATTGCCAATATCGTGAAAAACCTGGTGGCCTGTCTCTGCCTGGGCATCGGATCCGGAAGCGGTATCCTTGTGGGAAATGAACTGGGGGCCGGCGCGCTGGAGAGGGCAAAGGAATACGGGGGAAGGCTGTGCAGGCTGGCGGTACTCGCCGGAGCAGCGTCCGGCGCGCTGCTGATCCTTTGCAGTCCCCTGATTTTGATGGCCTCCGGAAACCTGAGCCCGCAGGCCAGAGGATATCTGCAGGGTATGCTTATCATGTGTTCCTACTATATGATAGGAAAATCGGTCAATTCCACCGCTATAGCCGGAATTTTCTGTGCAGGCGGGGATACCAGGTTTGGTTTCCTGTGCGATCTGATCACGATGTGGGTTATCATAGTCCCGCTCGGCATAGTTGCGGCGTTTGTGCTGAAACTGCCTGTACCGGCGGTATATTTTCTGCTGAATCTGGATGAGTTTGTAAAGCTGCCTGCGGTATACCGGCATTACAAAAAATACGGTTGGGTCAGGAACCTGACCAGAGATGAGATATAAAATATGAACCTTATGCCGGTAGAAAATGGAGGGAAAAAAGTATGACAATGAAAGAAAGAATCGCAAACGGAAAATTATACACGGATTATTGCGAAGGGCTTCCGGAGGAAAGAAAGCTGTGCAAGAAGCGGATGAATGCTTTCAATGCGTCCACTATGGAGGATTTGGACGGACGGATGGCGGCAATGACGGAACTGTTCGGCAGGGTGACCAATGCGTGGGTGGAACCGCCGTTTTATTGCTGCTATGGGACCCACATCACGATAGGAGAGGGAAGTTATCTGAATTTCAACTGCAATTTTGCAGACGACGGCAGAATTACCATTGGCAGTCGGGTTATGTTCGGGCCTGCTGTCACCATTGCTACGGTGGGGCATCCTATCTGTCCGGATATGAGGGAGTATATGTATACGGCTCCTGTGACCATTGGGGATAACTGCTGGATAGGGGCGGGAGCCGTGATCTGCCCTGGTGTAACAATAGGTGACAACAGCGTGATCGGCGCCGGCAGCGTGGTGACCAGGGATATTCCGGCGAATTCTGTGGCAGTGGGGAATCCCTGCCGGGTGCTGCGGGAAATCAATGAGAGGGACAGGCTGTATTATTATAAGAACCGTGAAATCACGCAGCAGGATCTGGCAGAAGAGGCCAGCCTGCGTTAGCGTGTTTTCAAAACTCATTCCTGCAATCTGTCTGTCGCTTCCCTGAATTTTTCGGTCAGAATTCCCGTTGACCAGTCATACATTTCCATAGTCTCGTATTTCCGGTATTCGCATTCCAGGGCTACCAGCAGGGAAAGATAGATGTCATACCACAGCGCCCTGCGCTGCTGGGAGGCGGTAAGGTGTTCCAGGCCGTAGCCCTTACGGAAATCGGAATTGTCTCCATAGGTACGGAAGCCTACCTCCATGAGGGGATCCGCCCAGAGACACCTTTCCCAGTCAATGATCCCGCTGACCCTGCCGTCCTTTACAAAAATATTGCCGTCCCAGCAATCCCAGTGGACCAGCCGGGGAACGGTTACCTCCCGGAATACCTCCTTATCCCTTTCCAGATAATCCCACAGTTTATCCGCCGGAATTTTCAAATCAATATTCCTGACGCGCGCGTCCTCCGCGCCCAGCTTCAGCATGCTGCAGAAAACAGGGTACCATTCCGGACCCTGAAACGCGGGCTGGCCGGGATAACCGAAGCAGGGGCAGGTGATTTCATTGATCCGGTGCAGGATCTCACCCGTCTGGATATAGATATCCCGGATTTCCTGTTCTGTAAGGCTTTCTTTCAGGGAAAACAGGCTGGAACCTTCCAGCTTTTCCATGAAAAAATAGGGGGAAGGACAGAGCGTAAGGCTGTCATCAAAGCCCAAAATCTGTGCGGCCGGGATTCCGGGACGGGAATCCGCCAGCTTCATGGCCTCCACCTCCGTCCACATGATATTCTTCTCATAAGACATAACGGGAACGTCCCTGGGAGGGGCTACCTTCAGGATAGTCTGCCGGCCGCTCTCTAAGGTGATCTCATAGGCTACATTAAAATACCCTTCTGTCAGTTCCCGGCAGCCGGCAAGTTCATCCGGGGCAAAAAATTTTGCGGTCATTTTCCGGATCATGTCGGCACTCTGCCGGTTTTTCGTTAAGCTTTCCATAGTTTATCTCCTTGAAATTTGTGGCAGCTGTATACCGACCACGCCGCAGTCAGTATATCGCTGAGAATAAAGGCGTACCAGACGACATGTATGCTTCCGGTCATCCCCAGAAGGAAAAGCAGGGGAATCCGTATGGCAAAGATGCTGCCAAGTGACAGGAAAAGTACCTTTTTCCCCATGCCAAGGGCCTGGTAAAAGGCCTGCACCACAGGCAGGATACCCTTAAGGCAGAAGGAAAGGCACAGGATACGCAGGGCCTGCCCGCCGGTACGTTTGATACCCGCTTCGCCGGTAAAAAGGCGGATCAGCCATTGGGAACCGGGATAGCATAGGCATGTAAGAAGGAGGCCGTAGACAACGCCTGTGACCAGCGCATACGTCATGGTTTTCCGGATCCGGTCCTTACGCCTGCGCCCCCAGTCAAAGCCGATAACCGGCTGTATGCCCTGCATAATTCCGGAAAAGGGAGTGAGGAAAAAGGATTGCAGCCGTTCTATAACGGCAAAGCTGCCGATGGCCTGATTTCCTCCGGCCTGACCGAGCACATGGTTACAGACAACCACTGCCAGGCTGTTTCCCAGGTTATTGAGAAAGGAGGGAAGCCCGATGGACAGGATTTCTTTCCCGATTAGCCGGTTCCACCGGATCTCCCTGAATCCGAGCCGGCAGGGAGTGGATTTCCGGAAGAAAAAATAGTACATACTGCTTCCTGCGGATACCACCTGTGCAAGGAAGGTAGCCCAGGCGGCGCCCCGGATCCCCATGGAAAAGACGAGGATAAAGAGGGGATCCAGCGCTAAATTCACCGTTACCGGGACTGCCCATTGCAGCATACTGTAACCGATATCCCCCTCCGCCCGCATCACGCCTGAAAATCCGGTGCTGAATACGGTCCCGAGCAGCAGGATAGTGCCGTAATCTATCGCATAGGGCAGTATTTGCGGCGTGCAGCCCAGGACCGTGAGCAAAGGTTTCAGGAACAGCAGGCCGGCGGCGGTGATGACGACGGAGCCGGCCAGCCACATCCAGATCATACAGCCTGCAACGGCTTTCCCTTCCCGGGAAGATCCTTCTCCCAGTTTCCTGGAAATCACAGATCCGGCGCCGGTTCCCAGGGTGGAGCTGATTCCGCCCACCAGTACCAGTACGGGGGAAAATATCCCGATTGCCCCGCTGGCAAGGCTTCCGGCTGTTCTGGATACAAAAAAAGTATCCGTCATGACATAAAAATTATAAAGCAGAATGGATAATGTGGTCTGCGAGCACATGGCGAGCATCAACCTTGGCACCGAAGCTGTTTCCAGGCTGTTTGTGCGGGAAGCTTTTTTCATCCCATAGTCCTTTCCCTGAAACATATGACGAGGAACCGTTCTTTCTTATTTTACAGGAAACAGAAGAGGAAATCCAGAAGAACCGTATCGCAGTGGCGGTAAACCGCAATAGTGCGGCCATCGCCTGAAAACCGAAATAATGTAAATGTTATCTGCAGTTTTGCCGATATACTTTACGGCGTATATTCATTATAATGAAAGAGAAAGCTGCCTCACGGCTTTGGTTGGGCAGATACATAGATAAGAGGAGGAGAGGGATATGCAGACAAGAGAAGCACTGCTGCAGCACAAAGAAATTGACGGGGAGATGCTGAAATCGGCCTATGAAAAGGCGGCAGAACTGATTCTAGCGGCAACTGCTGAATTTACGGACAAATTTCCGCCGTCCGCCAGCGTAAACCATTTTTACCGGCCGGGAAGCAATTATGAGTGGACGCCGGGATTCTGGACAGGCGAGGTGTGGCTGGCCTATGAAAAGACCGGGGAGGAAACGCTTAAGAAAACAGCGGAGATTGAAGTGGCGGACTTTTACAGGAGGATTAAGGAAAAAGACGGCGTGGATCATCATGACATGGGCTTTTTATACTGTCCCTCCTGCGTTGCGGCTTATAAGCTGACAGGGAATGAGATCGGAAAGGAAGCGGCGATCATGGCTGCGGATAATCTCATGACACGGTTCCATGAAAAGGGACAGTTTTTCCAGGCATGGGGGAAGCTGGGGGAGGAAAACAACTACCGCCTGATCATCGATTGTCTGTTGAATATGCCGCTGCTGTTCTGGGCCGGAGAGGTGACCGGGAATGCGGAATATGCCGGAAAAGCGGAAGCACATATCAAGACAGCAATGAAAAATATTATCCGGGAGGATCATTCCACCTACCATACCTTTTTCTTTGATGTGAATACGGGAGAACCGAAGAAGGGGGTTACCCATCAGGGCTACCGCGACGGTTCCGCCTGGGCCAGGGGACAGGCATGGGGCATATATGGATCCGCCCTAGCTTACAAATTCCTGCGGGAGGAAGAATATGCCGATATTTTCTGCAAGGTAACGGACTATTTCCTGGAGCATCTGCCGGGGGATATGGTACCCTATTGGGATTTTGATTTCAGTGACGGCAGCGGGGAGCCGAGGGATTCTTCGGCAGCGGCCATCGCGGCCTGCGGTATGCTTGAGATGAGCAAATACCTTCCTGAAGAGAAGGCGGCTTATTATACGGGAATGGCAAAACGGCTTCTGTATGCGCTGGTGACGGAATGTGCGGTTACCGATCCGTCCCAGTCCAACGGCCTGCTTTTCCATGGAACCTACGCAAAGAGTTCGCCTTATAATACCTGCCCTAACAACGGCGTGGACGAATGTGTCATCTGGGGCGATTATTTTTATATGGAAGCGCTCACAAGGCTTTCCATGGACTGGAAACCTTACTGGTATTGATGCAAGTTTTCCGATAAAGAAAAAGGAGATTTACCGTTATCAACGGCGGGGATCCGCTTACGGAACCGGCGCAGGCGCAGCTTCTGGAAACCCGGAGCCATACACGGCATGTAACATTGAGCGGTGAGGAAGCACAGGCCGTAAAGATTACGGCAGGCGGAAGGAGTTATGTGGTAATACTCTGCCATGACGAGGTATTCCACAGTTCAGATGCCGTCATTGCCGGATCGTGCTTCGGTACCGGAAATGTCTGTGTTTTCGATGTGGCCGGGGCAAAAGAGGGCGAACGGCTGTACGGCGGCGAAGTACTCCATGTATGAACCGGCAGAATGGCGGAAAATATGCTGTGAAAAACAGCCTGAATATGAAAGAGGGACTATCGTCTCAGCAATGCTGGGACGTAGGTCCTCTTTTCTTTCTGTTTTTTGCTCTAAACGGGTATAATTCCCCTTATCCCCAAAGTCCGGGCGCCTTGGGTAGCGGTCCGGCAGTATCGGCTTACAGCCCATGTATCGAGCACCCGTTTTATGGGTGGCGGCAGGAACCCGGGCCTTCCAGGTAATCGAAAATTGGAAATTTATACTATTTTTAGTAAGGGTATTGTGATAAAATCAATTATATGTGGCTTGTTCCGGGCCTTGGGAGGTGCCGGTACAGTAAGACGGAGGCGGGCGGAAGGAAGAAAGCATTATGAGAAAGAACGGCAGGGCGTACCGAAAGCTTTATCTATCTTATGCATTCATTTTTTTGATTCCTATTACTATGGGGATTCTGTTTTATTTTTATGCGTACCGGGTGGCAAAGGAGCAGGCGGATGCTTCGAATTACAGCCTGATCCAGACGGTTAAAAATACGTGTGACAGGGAACTGGAATATTATGAAAATGCACTGATCCAGCTGGCACTTAATAAAAATGTCCAGCAGCTGTCCGCGGTGCGGGGGGAATTCCGATCGGAAAATTCATACCAGCTTTATCAGCTGCAGAATGAGATCTCAGATCTTCAGGTATCCATTAATAAAAAGGGAAATTTCTGCAAGGATATCATGGTGTACTTTAAAAACAGCAACAAGGTGGTCTCTTCCTTTGGAAATATGGATTTTCCCATGTATTGTGAATTGTATTGCTTTGAAGGGGATGAAGCTTCGGCGGAGAAGCTGAAAAAACATTTGTCGGAGTATCATTTCCGTGATTCCATCCGCATGAATGCCAAGTGGACAGGCGGCCGGCCGGCCCTGCTTCTGACCATGACCAATCTGAAAGGGGATTTCGGGGAATCCTCCGCCATGATTGGTCTGTGGCTGGATTTGGATGTGCTCAACAGCAGTATTGAGCTGGCATCCTGGGAATCGGGACTGGACTGGGTCATTATCAACAGAGAAGACCAGATTATGAACCGCCCGGAGGGGTATTCCGGGATGGAAGTGCATTATGAGGAGCTGGCGGAGGATAGGGATCAGAAAACGGATTGGAATGGGGAGACGTATATCATGCGTACTGTATTTTCTACCGTTTTTGACTGGAAATATGTCCTTTTGATGCCGGAAAAAATGATCAGCGGTTCTGCCAGCAGGATGAAGAATATATTCCTGGCGGGTATTATGATCTGTCTGCTGACCGGCTTCTGGACGGCGTCGCGGATGACACAAATCAACTATAATCCGTTGAAGGTACTGCTGGAGGTATTCCGTAAACACGACGAGGAAAGCCCGGATGTGGACAATGAATATCTGTATCTGAAGGAAAAGGCCATGTCACTTCTGGAGGAACGGTCCGATTTTAAACAGATGGTGAGCAGGAGCCAGGAGGTGGTAAAGCAGTACTACCTCACCGATCTGCTGCTGAATTCCTATGATGAAAGCGACGACACCCCGGACAGGGAGATGATCTGCCGGAAGTTCCGGGAGGGCAGGAACCTGGTTCTGCTTTTTATGGTCAAGGATATACCTGACCGGGAGGACAGCCAGGAGGAATATATCCAGAAAAACAGTCTGCGCAAATTTATTATCGGCAATGTGTTCGGCGAGGGCCTGGGGGAGCGCTTTTTCCTGGAAAAGGTGGAGCTGGGGGATATGGTTGCCATGATCATACATATCGGAATGGAAGAGGGGCCTTACGAAGAGCAGCTGGCCGGGATCGCGGATACCATGCAGAAGTTTATCGCCGAAAACTTCAATTTCCGTGTGGCCGTTCTGGCAGGGGAGGCGCACAGAGGGCTTGAGGGGGTTCATCTGTCTTATATGGAAGCGCGGGAAGCGGAGGAATTCGTGTCTGTCCTCGATCCGGATTATATCAGCTATCGGGAAATCCGCAACAGCTCCCACAAAAAATATGATTATTCCACAGAGCAGGAGGAACGAATTATTGCCGCTGTGAAAAATCATAACGCACCCCTTGCCATTTCTTATATCAACAAAATCCTGGATGTAAATTTCCTGGAGATCAAGGCGTCACCGGAAATGCTTAAATGTCTTTTATTTGATCTGATGGGAACCGTCATAAAAGCGGCCTGGGAGGTAGGGGATGCTTCCGGTGAGAATCCGGGGCCGGATGGTATCTCCATGAAGCTGCCGCTTGAAAAAATAAGGGAAAAATTCGCCCGTTCCGTGGAAAACCTTTGCAGGATACCAGAAATCCAGGCGGGAGCCGGCGGACAGAATCAGCAGCTGTGCCAAAAAGTAAGGGAATATATTCAGGAGAACTTCACGAATCCGGATCTGAATATATCCCAAACCGGCCTTTATTTTCACATGACCCCTGCCTACCTGTCTTCCATTTACAAAAAAGATACCGGGGAAAGCCTTTTGAAGTTCATAAACCAGACCCGAATTGACGAGGCGGAGAAGCTTTTGGCGGATGGAATCAGTGTTGTGGAGGTGGCGGAGCGCGTCGGCTTCCGAGACAGCTCCACCTTCATCCGTATTTTCAAAAAGTTTACGGGGGCGACGCCCGGCCAGCTGAAAAGCGGCAGATAACTTTCCATAAAAAAGTATATTCATTTAATAAATCATCAAAAAAGGTTGATAAAATCATTCGATTTTGTCAACCTTTTTCATGTTTTGCCTATATAAAAAATAAAATATTGCCTATAAAATAACTAAAAAGACATGCAAATTGTATAAAATACAGACAACAGCATGCCTTTTAATAAGCAAGATAACGAATACCTTAAAAATCATGAAGGAGGAAGATTTATGAGAAGGAATCTGAAAAAGCCGGTTGCATTGCTCACGGCGGCACTGACGGCAGCATCCCTGCTGGCAGGATGCGGAGGATCTGCGGGGGAAAGCGCCAATGCGGATGCACAGGTAAAGGAAACAGGCAATGATGCGGCCGAGACAACAACGGGCGGTTCGGAGGCAGAAGGGGGCGCTTCGGCAGAAGAGGTATCTTATCCTCTGGCAGACGGCGGGACACTTACCTATTGGCTGCAGCTCAATCCCAATGTATCCGCCAACTTTACTAATTTAGGAGAAACGGAATTAGGAAAAGCATGGCAGGAGCAGACCGGTGTTACCGTGGAATTCCAGCATCCTGCATCCGGACAGGAAAAGGAACAGTTCAACCTGATTGTGGCGGACGGAAGCCTTCCTGATATTATGGAGTGGCAATGGGTGAAGCAGTATCCGGGCGGACCGGAAAAAGCCATTAAAGATGGTGTGATTATTCCTTTAAATGATATTTTTGACAAATACTGTCCGAATATCAAAAAATATCTGGCGGAAAATCCCGATGTGGATAAGATGATTAAAACAGACGACGGCAACTATTTTGCATTCCCCTTCATCCGCGGCGAGGATAAGCTGTGCTATACCGTGGGCGGCTTTATCCGCCAGGATTGGCTGGAAGAGCTGGGGCTGGAAGTTCCCACAACTGTCGACGAGTGGCATGAAGTGCTGACCGCATTTAAGGAGAAAAAAGGTGCGGAAGCTCCGCTTTGCTTTGACTGGACGAATTTTAAGGATTCCAATCCCATCGCTTTCGCCTTTGAAGTAGGCACGGCAAACGGGACACAGTTCATTCTGGATGATGAAGGAAAGGTTGCCTTTGCACCCGCCCAGGAGGGTTACAGAGATTATCTGATGACGCTGAACCAGTGGTATGAAGAAGGGCTGATTGACAGGGATATTGCTACCTTAAACGGTGATCAGGTGACTGCAAAAATGACAAGTGATAAAGCCGGTGCGTCCGTAGGCTGGGCGGCCAGCCGTATGCAGCTGTTCATGACGAGCGCGCAGCAGAGCAATCCCGATTATACTCTGGTTGCAACCCCTACCCCCACGACGGAAAAAGGAGCCACACCGGAATACGGCTATGTGGAGAACCAGTTCCCCGATGTTGCAGCGGCAATTACCTCCAGCTGTGAGAATGTAGAGCTGGCTGCGAAATTCCTGGATTACGGCTATTCCGAGGCCGGCCATAACCTGTTTAACTTCGGTACGGAAGGCGTTTCCTATGAAATGAAGGACGGAAAAGCGGTATATACGGATATCGTTACCAATAATCCCGACGGATGGCCGCTCGCACAGTCTCTGGCCAAATATATCCGCGCCAACTATAACGGACCTTTTATCCAGGATCTGAATTACCTTGAGCAGTATCTGCAGCTTCCTACCGTAAAAGAATGTCCCAGTGTATGGGCGGTTCCGGATGCCAGAAAGCATACCGTTCCCAATATCACCCCCACACAGGAGGAATCCAAAGAACTGGCTACCATTACCAACGAGCTTGGTACCTATGTATCTGAAATGTCCTTAAAATTCATCTTCGGCACGGAAAGCTTCGATAACTGGGATACCTATATCGAAACCCTGCAGGGAATGAAACTGGACAGAGCACTGGAAATAGAAAATGCGGCACTGGAACGCTACAATGCAAGATAGCACCGGTTGATACCGGAAAATATACGGCCGGGGGCGGTTGTGCAAACAGTCCCCGGCTGTTTTCAAACCGAGGGAAAGGATAGGAAAAATGAAGGGGAATTCGTTGGGCTACAGAATAAAAAAAGACTTCCAGCGGAACTGGTCTTTATATCTGCTGGTTCTGCCTGTTATTATATTCTATGCGATTTTCATGTATAAACCCATGTATGGCGCGATTATCGCATTTAAGGACTATACACCTGCAAAAGGCGTGTTCGGAAGCGAGTGGGTGGGACTGGAAAACTTCACCAGATTTTTCAGCAGCCCTTATTTCGGAAGGCTTTTGAGAAATACATTGCTGCTGAGTATATACAGCATTATTTTCGGTTTTCCGGCGCCTATTATACTGGCGCTGCTTCTGAATGAGGTAAAGGGCAGAAAATTTAAGAAGGTATCACAGACAATCACTTACCTTCCTCATTTTATCTCCCTGGTAGTGGCCTGTGGTATGATTAAGGATTTTTGTCTGACGACAGGGCTTTTTAATGATATTATCGCGTTATTTGGAGGAACCAGAGTCCCGCTTTTACAGGATCCGGCTTATTTCCGTACCATTTATACGGTTTCCAGCATATGGCAGGAGGTTGGCTGGGGCTCCATCATCTATCTTTCCGCCCTGTCCGGCGTGGACAGCCAGCTGTATGAAGCCGCTTCCATCGACGGCGCCGGAAAATGGAAACAGCTGCTTCATGTAACACTGCCCGGAATTGCGCCCACCATCATCATTATGCTGATTCTGCGTATGGGGTCCCTGATGAGCATGGGCTATGAAAAGACAATCCTGCTGTACAATCCGTCTACCTATGAGACTGCGGATATTATTTCTTCCTATGTATACCGGGCAGGTCTGATTGAACAGGACTGGAGCTATTCCACGGCAATCGGTCTGTTTAACTCTGTAATTAACTGTGTCCTGTTGTTTGTCACCAACCAAATATCCAAAAGAACAACAGAAAGCAGCTTGTGGTAAGGGGGGAATAAAATGAAAGTTAAAATATCTCGCGGTGAGAAACTATTCCAGGTTGTGAATTATTTTATCCTGTCGCTCATAGTACTGGTATGCCTTTACCCCATGTGGCATGTGGCTATGGCCTCCTTCAGCAACAGCACAGAGCTGATGGCCCATTCCGGTTTTTTGTTGAAACCGATGGGATTCAACCTGCAGGCCTATGTCAAAGTGTTCCAGAATCCAATGATTCTGAAAGGCTATGCAAATACATTGTTTATCCTGATCGTAGGTGTTATACTGGATTTGATTATGACGGCTCTTGCTGCCTATTTCTTTTCCAGAAAAGATGTGATGTTTAAAAAACCGCTGATGCTGTTAATCCTGTTCACCATGTTTTTCTCAGGAGGTATGATCCCGTTTTACCTTACCCTGAAGGATATGCATATGATTAACAGCAGGTGGGGGCTGATTATTCCGTTTATGATCAGTACATATAACATGATCATCCTGAGAACCTCCTTTGAGTCCATCCCCGACAGTCTGACGGAAGCGGCGAAAATCGACGGAGCGGGGCATATGACGATTCTGTTCCGCATCATTCTGCCGCTGTCTAAGGCGATCATGGCGGTTATGGTTCTTTACTATGGCGTGTCCATATGGAACGGATGGTTCTGGGCATCCACGATTCTGCGGGACAGGGAGCTGTATCCGCTGCAGGTCATCCTGCGGGAAATCCTGATATCCAACGATATCCAGGCGATGAACGGAGGTGCGGGCGGGGACGCCGAAGCAATTGCGCAGAGTATCAAATATGCCACGATCATGGTGGCTACCGTGCCGATCCTTTTCGTGTATCCGTTCCTGCAGAAATATTTTACCAAGGGCGTGATGATCGGAGCCGTCAAAGAATAAGAGGTGGAACAAGGAGGATTTGGGGATGATAACAGCAGAAGCATCCGGGATTACACTGTATTTGGATGAAAGGACGCTGCATATAGGCGTCAGGGCCGGGGCTGCGGATTGGAAATGGGCGGATAGCTTCCGCCCCGTCATTGTTACGGGGGAGGAAGCGCTGGATTTTACACGCTGGCAGGAAACGGTGCATGAGCCGTTTGTTTCCGGAGTGGGGAAAGGAATCCGATCCTCTTACCGGAGGCTGGATGGAAAGGAAGATTCCTATTCCTTTGAAACCGCTGTCTGGGTGGAAACGATGGAAGAGGATGGCGGCCGCTGTTCCGAAGGCGGGGCAAAGCTGTATGGAAGGGTTCATTTTGAATGGATTCCCGTCTGCGAAAAAGGGCTGTCCGTTAAGGAAGTGAGATGGCCCGGATGTATGGACTTTGAAGAACCTCTTTCCGGCTGGCAGACGCTTGTCAACGAGGGGCAGGGCCTGCTGATACCCAATAACTGGGACACGCAGACGGGTGAGCTTTCCTTTAACGGAAGGTTCCTCACCGCCGGAGGCTACATGCCCTGGTACGGGCAAATCAGGGAGCGTTCCGGCTATATTGCCATTGCGGCCACGCCGTGGAATGGGGGCGCCTGGCTGGAACATCCGGCGGGAGGTCCTTATACCCATATCGGAACCTGGTGGGAGCCGAGCCTTGGGAAAATGGATTATAAACGCTGCATGGAATATGTGTTTGCAGAAAACTGTGATTATAACGACCTTTGCAAGATATATAGAAGCTATGGGAAGGATACCGGGCTTCTTGTGACCCTTGAGGAAAAAGCGGCAAGGGTCCCTTCCGTAAAGGAATTGGCGGGCTGCAGCATCATGCACTGCGGCATCAAGACCAATGTGAATCCGGAATCGGATTTCTTTGACAAAGAGGATCCGGATAAAAACAACCATATCACCCCTTTTTCCGTGCGGGAAAAACAGCTGGAAAGCCTGCACAGGATGGGAGTGGAAAAGCTTTACCTGCATCTGGACGGCTGGGCGCAGCCCGGATACGATAATAAGCACCCGGACTATCGGGGTGCCTGCCGGGAAGCCGGCGGCTGGGAGGGGATGAAGAGCCTGGCGGATACCGCGCATCGCTGCGGATTTTTATTCGGTATCCATGATCAGTACAGGGATTATTATCTGGATGCCAAAACCTATGACGAGGAATATGCCACCCGGCTGCCGGACGGCTCGATCCCGGTACATAAGAGATGGGCGGGAGGCCCGCAGACCTATCTGTGCGGCACCCAGGCACCTTATTATGTAAAACGTAATTTTCAGGATCTGTTCCGCCATGGCATCAGGCTGGACGGAGCCTATCTGGATGTGTTTACCTGCAATGAAGGGGATGAATGCAGCAATCCCAGGCACCGGATGACAAGACAGGAATGCTATGAATTTAGAAAACACTGTTTTGACTGGCTGCTGGCAAGAGGGATTCTAACCAGCTCGGAGGAGGTATCCGACTGGAGCATGCAGAGCCTGGTTTTCTGCCATTACGCGCCCTATTCTTTTATGCTTAAAAAGCCGGGCACGCCCCGGGAAGGAATTCCGGTGCCCTTGTTCAACCTGGTATATCATGACTGCGTGCTGGAGCCGTGGATGATGGACCGGCCGGAATCCGGGGAGGATCTGATGGGCTACGCGCTTCTCAATGGCGGGATGCCCTATCTGATCCGGGACGGTGCATATGAAAATACGGACGGCTCGTTTACCGACAGTTCCGGCATGGGAATTGAAGAAATGATAGCCCGCTGTAAGGTGGTACAGGCTCTCCATGAAAAGGTGGCATTTTGTGAAATGACCCGGCACGAGCTTCTGGATGGGGAAGGAAAGAAACAGCGGACACTGTTTTCGGACGGGACCTGTGTGACGGTGGATTTGGCGGCCGGGGAGTATGATATCTCGGCCCGGCTGCCGTGAGGGGGCAAAGCGGAGAGCAGATCAAATGTCTCCGGATTGTCATTTCCTTTGCGGTTACGGCGTTTCAAGGTTGATGCCCCGTTGCCTGCGGCGGGGTATTTGACCGGGCTGACCGCAGCCTTTCCATCTGCCGGCGCAGATAATCCTGATAGACTGTTAAATCAGCTGTTTTTTCTTCTTTTTCCATCACAGAAAGCAGCTGAAGGGCCCGATCCATTTCGGACAGCGCCGCCGGAATATCACCTGCTTCCTCCCGGCATTCTGCGGTTTTTACCATCATCTGCAGCATATTTTCAAACGAAATCCATTTCTGCTTCTCCGCCGCTTCCCGTTTGGGTTTTCCGGTCAGAAGAAACGCCATTTCCGTCAGTTTTGTGAAAGTGATTTCCGGAAGCTGCTCAATGGCGGCCAAAGCGCTTATGTCATCCCCTTTTGCGTGGCAGGCGTAGGCCAGAAAACGGAGGGCATCATATTTTATGGCAGGATTATCCGTCCGTTCCGCCAGCCTGCCTGCCACAGAAATTGTTTCCTCCGGGTTTTCCGTATAATTCATGACATATAGAAGGTGGTGCAGCAAAGTATCATGATACGGATATTTTTGCAATCCTTCTTCAAGAAGCTTCCGGCTTTTTATAGGATCGGTTTCCCGATATTTACAGGCTTCCCGGCATATTTCATCTATATTCGGGCGGATCTCCTCCTGACGGAAGGTGAAGAGCTCGTCAATGGAGATCTGGAAATAACCGGCCAGGGCGGGAACCAGGGTGATATCGGGAAGGGCAATGCCGTTTTCCCATTTACTCACCGCCTGGAAGGATACGCCAATGCGGTCTGCAAGCTGCTCCTGAGTGATGCCGCGCTCCCTGCGTAAATCTCTGATTTTGTTTCCGATAGACAGCTTCATTCGTTTTCCTCTTTTCTTGTTAACGGGAATGCTCTTTCTGTGATACAGTATAGCGCGGGCGGGGAAACAGGACAATAGCCGCTTGCGTGATCCGGACTCTACCGACAGTTGAAAACGTCGTTCAGCGCATCAGCGATACTGCAGTTTTCCTGTTCCCGTTCCAGGATATCCTTCAGACGCAGCCAAGTGTGCCCGCCGTTGTATTGCAGACTGTTATTTTCCGCATAGCTGATGATCCCCTCCGACAATAATTACTTTGGATTCAATTACTGCCTTAATTCTTCTAACGCCGGCAGAAGAAGCTTCCTCCTTCAGGATTTTAAAAGAACCAAGTTCCCCGGTGTTTTTAGCATGAGGACCGCCGCAAATTTCCTTGGAATATCCCGGAATCATGTATACCTTTACGATTTCTCCATATTTGCCGGAGAACACACCAACAGCTCCATCTTCGTATGCTTTCTCTGGTGTCATTTCCTCTAAAATCACATCTATATTTTGTACAATAGCTTCGTTTACAATAGCTTCTACCTGCGTAAGCTCCTCCTTTGTCACCTTTCTTCCATAGGAAAAATCGAATCGCAAACGTTCAGAAGTGATATTACTGCCTCTTTGGGATACTTCTTCACCAAGAACCTTTCTTAGTGCTGCGTTCAACAAGTGTGTTGCCGTATGAAGTCTGGCTGTCTGTTCATTATTGTCAGCTAAGCCTCCTGCAAACTTTCCTGCAGCTCCTTTTCTGGATTTATTTTGATGCTCCTCAAATTTCTTACGAAATTCATCCATATCTATCCGGTGTCCTCTTTCTGAAGCAAGCTCAGATGTGAGCGCAATTGGGAAGCCATAGGTATCATATAATTTAAAGGCAAGTTCACCAGAAAGAACTCCACCGTGCCCAATATTATCAAGATATTTGTTTGCCTTTTTCAATCCATCATCCAGAGTCTTTGAAAATAAAGTAAACTCTTTTTGCAGTTGCTCTAAAATAAACGCTCTATTGTCACCCAATTCCGGATAGGCTGTTTTATATTGCTGAATAATTACATCTGACAGTTCACACAAATAATTTGTATTAATGTCAGCCTTCTTAAATAAGCGGATTATTCTGCGAATCAATCTTCTTAAAATATAACCTTGTTCTGTATTAGATGGACTAATCTTCATTGGGTCACCCAGAATGAATGTGATAGTTCTGGTATGCTCGCAAATAATTCTCTTGTCCCTCTCTGACAAATCTCTTCCTTCTTTTTCCAGTATCTCTTCAACTCTTTGCATAACCGGGATAAACAGCTCAGTATCATACACATTTGTTTTTCCGTTAAAAATAGTCAGAACACGCTCTAGCCCCATTCCTGTATCCACATTCTTCTGATTAAGTTCCGTAAACGTACCATCTGCCTCTTTGTTAAACTGCATGAAAACATTATTCCATATTTCCACATATTTTCCGCAGTGACATGACGGACCACACTTCGGACCACATTCAGACTTACCTATATCGTAAAATATCTCAGTGTCCGGTCCGCAAGGTCCTGTCTGACCTGCCGGTCCCCACCAGTTATCCTCTCTTCCATATCGGAAAATCTGGTCACTTGTAAGACCAAAGTGCTTCCAAATTTCTTCTGTCTCCACATCTGGCGGTACCAATTCATCTCCTTCAAACACCGTTACAGCCAATCGTTCTACAGGGATATGAAGATAAGCAGTCAGGAACTCAAAGCTCATGGTAATAGCTTCCTGTTTAAAATAATCTCCTAATGACCAGTTTCCCAACATCTCAAAGAAAGTACAATGAGTATCGTCTCCTACTTCGTCGATATCCTCTGTTCTGACACACTTCTGTATATTTGTAAGCCGCTTTCCGCTAGGATGCTTCTCGCCCAGTAAATAGGGTACCAACGGATGCATTCCTGCAGTGGTAAATAACACAGTCGGGTCATTTTCCGGGAGAAGAGACGCTGATGCGATTTCTTTATGCCTCCTTTCTTTAAAAAAGTTTACGTACATTGTTCTCAATTCATTTGCTGTCATGTTTCCTTCTCCTTTCTGACATTTCTCCAAAACAAAAAGCCCTAAGCTGATATAATATCAACTTAGGGCGAACTTTCATGTCCGTGTTACCACCTAATTTCAGATGTCTCTGCGCTCTGCACCCATTCATTTATTTATTTTTCCAGCTCCATCAGCACCGGAATCGGTGCTGAAGCCCATGCATGGCATAAGCTGGTATTCCACTTCTGATCCTTGCCCCATGCTTCATAAGCAGTAGTGGCGCCCTCCGACAGCATTTGAAACCAGGAATACTCGCTTTTATTTACGATCAGATCATAAGCAGCTTTTGGATATCCCAATCGAATCAGTCCATAGAGCACAAAATAAGATACATACACACCACAGCGTAAGCCTCTTTTCATGATAAATTCTGCAATCTTATTTTCCCTTGGCGCTAAATCGAAAAAGGCCGCAAAGGCATTAGCATGGAGGGAACTGTGTTTACTTATTGTAGAATCTACAAATAGCCCGGTTTTTTCATCAAAGAAGCTTTCTATAAATTGCTGTTTTAACCGTTCTGTTTCCGGGGGGTCTGAATCGGGGATATCTGAACTACCAGACAGCCGTAAAAGTTTCCGTAATTCTTCCATGCACTGTTTCATTCCTATATATAAGGCATTTATGACATTATGACAGCCCTTTCCGATAGGGGCCTGGGGCAAAGCGAAATCATAATTATCGCGCAGATTCTCCGGCCAGTCTACAAGGTTCCATTTAGTGTTAACCTGTTCCAGCATGCCAAGATCGTTTTTAAACGGTTCAAAATACCTTTCAACACCTTCCGCTGCCGGATAAAGGTTTTTCAGAAAATCCATGTCCTTTGTAAAATGGTAATACATAAGAAGCTGATACGGATAGAGCAAGGAATAATCTGCAATTTCCTGCATGAAACTTCCTGGTGCCACAGCCATCATTCCCTTGCAGATTGCTGTGGAATGTGCGAAATCCATAAGAGCCTTTTTAAACAGCTTCGTATCACCTGTAAGGCAATATAATGCATGTGCCGTCACGGTCAAGTCACCCAGATACTGTCCTTTTTCGCGGCTGGGACAGTCCAAAAAACCTTCCTGACAACAATTTCTTACCGCGTTTTTACAAATCACCCAGATTTGCTGTACCAATGGATCCTCCGTGTGAAAACGGCATGTACTGTCATCAAAAGGATAATGTCTGAAACGGACTTTAAAATCCTTCATAGAAACCTTTGCCACTGTTATAAGCTGCACATATCGAAAGCATTTATATTCAAAGGTTTCCAGTTCATTGCTGCCGACAGCCAGAACGAGACGATCCTCATAACAACAGTTACATCTCATTTGATACCGTACCATGGCATCATGCGCAGCAGTTTTGTCAATCGCTATCTTTGTATCAGGGGAAAGCAGTTCCTCTCCATATCGAATGACAACTTCATCTCCTGCGTGACCTGCAATTTTCATATAGAAAGTTCCTGTTAATTCCTCTCCAAAATCCAAAAGATATCCATCTGGAAGCCTTTTTATCAGAACCGGTTTCCGTTCTTCCACAACCACATTATCACATGGCTGCGGAAGAAATACATGGTCATCATCATTGCAGATAACCGCCATATCCCAATCAGAATCATCAAAGCCAACCATTTTCCACGCAGAAAGCTTTTTGCGGTTATCAATGATTTCATTAAACTGCGTATCATATCCTATCGTCTTGCTATAGCCGTATTCCTCCATAGCTCTGCATTTCCAGCAATTATCCAGCAGCTGTACACCATCCGCCCATAGATCGGCAATCATACCCTGTCTGTAGTCGCCGCTGTTATAGGCCCGATTGACCAGTCCCTGATAATAGACATGAACAGCAATAACGTTTTCGCCCGTTTGCAGATAGTCCGTGATATCCACCTGATTATAATAATAGCAAAATGCGTAAGAATTGGCAGGACCCTGGGTAATATAAAAACCATTTACATAAAGAATGTAATGATCATCTCCTGAAATATGTAAAACAGCTTTTTTTACTTGTTTGGGGAGGTTAAAGTTTTTACGGAACATGGTGTGGCTGTTTTTTAAGTCTTCCCGGTGTTCAGGAAGCCGAAAAGAAGAATCCCATTCCCTGTGAAGCAGCGCAAGCGGTTTTATAGATTGAAATGGGGGACTGCATACCCACATGTTGTTCCATTCTTTTTCCTTATTACTCATACAGAAATTCCTCTATAGCCAGCTTTTTGAAGTTTACTTGCTCTTAATTTACCGGTGCGTCTCCTACGGAATTTCTCTCAATCAGATTGCAGGAAAGCTGCTGGTCCAAATCCACATCCTTACCGGAAAGTATACTCAGCAGGGACTGTGCGGCCAGTTCTCCTATATCATAGAGCGGAATATGAAGCGTGGTTATGGACGGGAAGCTGTAAGCGGAGCAGCTTCTGTCATCGAAGCCGATAACGGACAGCTCTTCCGGGACATTTATTTTAAGGCGGCGGGCCGCTGCTATGACGGCACAGGCCATAGGATCGTTCATGGCAAAGATGGCGGTGGGGCGATCAGGCATGGAAAGAAGCCGGCCGGCCTGTTCGTATGCCAAATCATAGCTCCAGTCTCCGGCAGTGATGAAGGACGGAGGAAGAGTAAGCCTGGCATCGACCATTGCGGAACGAAACCCCATAATACGCTGATGGACAAATTCCTGATCCAGACTTCCGGTTATGGTGGAGATACGTTTGTGACCGTGGCGGATCAGATATTGAACAGCCATTTTGGCGGCGCTGAAGTTATCATAAGTGACCGTATGATCATCGGGAGAGGCTGTGCAGTAAGCAAACACAACGGGGGATTGGATTAAATGGCGGATATGGCTTACATTACCGGAGTTTGCCCCCACATATATGATGCCCCTTGCTCTGGAGGCCTCCAACAGATTCAGGCTGGAGTGCAGCAGCGCCGTGTCGTATTCGGAATGACTGTAGGAGCGCAGGTTACAGAGGGTGACGGTATAGCCATGAAGGTCAAAATAGGCACATATGGCATCAATAATCGGAGGAGTATTAAAAGATGATACTTCTTCTGCAATGACACCGATGGAATTGTAGTTGTTGGTTTTCAGACTTTTAGCCATGAAGTTCGGAACATAATTCAGCTCCTTCAGAGCCTTCCGCACTTTGGAAGCGGTGTCGGGAGACACCTTTTTCGTCTGATTGATTACATTGGAAACTGTGGCTATGGAAACGCCGGCCCGCTCGGCAACATCACGAATCGTAATCATGTAAAACCTCCCCAAGAATTAGTTTAAACGGTTGGGCTGCCTATATTGTAACAGAATAAAACGTTTAATACAAGGAAAGCACATTATTTTAACGTTTTAAAAATTTTATACAGTTTTAAACTGGATAAATTGTATAAAATTAACAAATAAAATAAAGATATTAGGACGATGTTGACAAAGTGATGGTGTAATTATATACTTCATCAAAGATAAACGTTTAAATAAGTCTAAGGAATTAAAGGCTATTACAGTTTATTGAATTTTCACTGAAATATAAACAGCAATTTATAAGAATATGCCATAAAAATGTGCATATATGTCAAAAGTGAACAGAATGTTTGCGAAGAGAAGAGGAGGGTATCATGGAAAAAGCGAAAAAAACACTTGTCCGGGCATGGAATTATAAATGGATCTATCTGATGCTTTTACCAGTAGTCATTTATTTTATCGTGTTCCGGTATGCACCGATGTACGGCATTACCATTGCATTTAAAAACTACAATATTTTTAAGGGAATTTCCGAAAGTCCCTGGGTTGGATTTGATATTTTTGAAAAAATCTTCGCAAATAAGAATTTCTGGTCAGCCATTAAAAATACGTTTATCCTGAATCTGGCATCGCTTGCAGTCAGTTTTCCGCTGACTATTATCGTATCTCTGATGCTGAATGAACTGGGACATGCGAAATTCAAAAAGATAACGCAGTCAATCCTTTACCTGCCGCATTTCATATCATGGGTAGTTGTTGCAGGAATCGCAACGAACATGTTTGCTCTGCAGGATGGAACGATCAATATGGTTCTGCAGAGACTGGGATTGGATTCGATACCGTTTTTGAGTGATAACGGGTGGTGGATTTTTACCTATATCGCATG
The DNA here is from genome assembly GCA_900548905.1 of uncultured Lachnospiraceae bacterium. Taxonomy (GTDB): domain Bacteria; phylum Bacillota; class Clostridia; order Lachnospirales; family Lachnospiraceae; genus Eisenbergiella. The sequence continues at coordinate 23,348 of URMK01000068.1, forward strand.
TAATGTCTGGAAAGAAATAGGATGGGGTACAATCATATATCTGGCAGCGCTTACCGGAGTTGATGAAAGCCTGTATGAGGCAGCTTATTTGGATGGGGCAAGCAAATTCCAGCGCCTGATTTATATAACCCTGCCAAGCATTAAGTCTGTTATTGTGACCATGCTGATTTTATCCCTGTCCAAAATGATGTCAATCGGACTGGATGCCCCTCTGCTTCTGGGAAACAGCAAGGTCATGGGAGTATCGGAGGTAATCAGTACTTATACATACAGAATCGGTATTGAGAAGGCATTATACAGTGATTCGACAGCGATCGGATTGTTCCAGTCGGTTGTAAATATTATTATCCTGTTCGCTGCAGACCGGTTTGCTAAATTAATAGGTGAGGAAGGAATTTTATGAGGAGGAAAACATGTCTGTAAAAAAATTGACAAAGAAAAAAATAACGTTGGGTGTTGCGCTGAATTATATTCTGATCTCTCTTTTGACATTTGTATGCCTGTATCCTTTTTTGAATGTGCTTGCCTACTCCTTTAGCGGATATAATGCAGTTCTTGCCAAAGAGGTTACCTTTTATCCGATCGGTTTTACTCTGGATGCCTATAAACAGATACTGGGAAGAACCACAATCTGGACTGCCATGAAAACGACGGTTATCGTTACTCTTTTAGGTACTGCTTTGAGTCTGCTGCTCACAACTTTCGCAGCATATGCGCTTTCCATCTCGGATCTTCCTGGAAGAAAGGTGCTGACAGGTATGATTCTATTCACGATGTATTTCGGAGGAGGTATGATCCCTACATTTCTGGTGGTTAAAAATGTGGGACTGTATGACAGCCTTGGTGCACTGTTTATTCCGCAGGCGGTCAGTGTATTCAATTTTATCGTAATGAGAACTTTCTTCAGGGAATTGCCTGAAAGCCTGCAGGATGCCGCCCGGATAGACGGAGCTTCCTATATGCAGGTGCTTGTCAAAATTATTCTTCCGCTGTCGCTGCCGATTATTGCGACTATAGGACTGTTTTATGCGGTTGGATACTGGAACTCTTATTTTGAAGCATTGATTTATATACAGGATGTTGATAAGTATACGCTCCAGCTCAGGCTGCGCTCCTTATTGTTTGGAAACGAGCTGACCAGCGCAAATTCAGCAGATAACGTTGTAGGCGCCATGGTATTGCCTCAGTCTTTGAAAATGGCAATCGTGACGGTTTCAACGGTTCCGATACTGATTGTTTATCCATGGCTTCAGAAGTATTTTGTTAAGGGCGTTATGCTTGGTTCTGTGAAAGGGTAAGTCTGGCCGAAAAGGTCATGATATAAAGCTTTATGAAAAAGTAGAAAGGGGAAAATTTAATGAAAAAGAAAAAAGTTCTTACAGGTCTTCTCGCATTGGCAATGACAGCATCATTATTTGCCGGATGCGGAAATGCCGCCGAAACCAACAATGGAGGCAGTCCTGCTGCGGATACCAGCGGCGGCGAAGCCGTGGCTGCAAGTGAAGCGGGAGGGGAGGAACAGGCGTCTTCCGGCGCATATCAGACTACATACGGTTCTAAACAGTTTGATGACGTGACGATTCAGGTTGAATTGTTTGACAGAGAAAATGCTCCCGAAGGGTCAACTATTACGGATAACAAATGGACAAAGTATATTCAGGAGGAAATGAAGAAGGTTGGTATTAACGTTGAATTCGTTATTGTTCCCAGAGCTGACGAGATTGATAAGATGACCAGTATGATGGCAGGAGGAATAGCTCCTGATATCGTACTGACTTATACCTACTCGAAAGCCAAAGAGTACTATGATCAGGGCGGTGTCTGGGATCTGTCAGAGTTTATTGACGGTGAAGGACAGGCTGAAAACTTAAAGAAGTACCTTGGAGAAAGTGTTATTGATATGGGAAGAATCAACGGGGATGAGCTGTATGGTATCGTGGCCAGACGTGCAACCACTTCCCGCAGTAACTTCTATGTCAGAAAGGACTGGATGGATGCACTTGGTCTTGAAGTGCCGGCCACTGTTGATGAGTTATACGATTTTCTGGAACAGATGGTTAAGAATAATCCGGAAGGAAAGACGGATGTAATCGGAACTACGCCCTGGGATGACGGATACTTCCTTGCAGCGTTTTCAAAGCTGGCATCCGATCCTGTGCAGTCTCTCGTTTCCTGTAAGCTTACAAGGGATTACGTTGATGAGGGAATGAAAGAGTTCTATCGTTTTAGAAATAAGCTTTATAATAATGGACTGGTACATCCTGAGTATTATGCGATTCCGACAGATGACTATATCAGTTATATTGTAAATGGCAACATGGCAACATTTGAGGATCATGTCAACGCTAATATTGACGGCAGAAACGGCTATGCCCTGCAGACTCTGAGAACCAATTACCCTGAGGCTGATCTTGCGGCTATCCCGCCTCTTAAGAACGTCTGGGACGACAAACAGTATACCACAACATATTCGGAGGGTGGTCTGATCGCATTCATTCCCAAGACTGCAGATGAAGAAACCGTGGAAGCATGTGTTACCTATCTTGACTGGATGTGCACCAAAGAGGGAGGCTTTGCTGTTTCCCACGGATTTGAAGGGGAACATTTTGAGTATGATGAGGAAGGTGTCCCCGTTATTATCGATGCCGAGTACAATACAGCGGATAAAAACTGGATTAATGCCGATCTGTTCATCACAGGGAATGGAGGCTATTTTGAAACCGTAGAAGATTACAATAAAGCAACTGCATACCAGTATCCGGGATATGAAGATCACTTTATTCAGGGCCAGGAATATGCATTAATGGGAGATCATATCGGGGACATCGATGATTCTCTTTATACATCTCCTTCCCAGGCTGAACTTGCAGCAGACATTAACCTTGCCAAAGAAGAGTGGCTTGTTAAAGTCATCACATGTCCTGAAGCAGATTTTGACGCCAACTGGGATTCTTACATGGCAGCATTGAAGGAAGCCGGTGTTGAAACGATACACGAAGAGCGTACTGCCTATTTTGAAAGCAGATAAACAAATGCAGAGTTGAAGTAATAAATAAAGCAGATGATGGCGCGCCCGGTTAACTACCGGGCACTCTGTCTGACCGATGATGGTAAAAGGCGGACTATATTATGAAAACAGATTTTTTTGAAGATATCCGGAACGGAAAGAAAAGATCAACAGCCTATCTGGAATATGTTATAGATAGCGAGGAGTCAAATAGATATCTGAAATATGATCTATTAAATAGTTTTCAGACGGTTTATTTTGAGCTGGCAAGACTTGAACTCTTTAACAGAGGAATGAAAACCGGTCCGGTTCATATTCCTTATATTCAACGCTCTCTCTACAGGGTAAATGAAAGACTGGACTGCGGTGACTTCGTAATTCCGGCCTTTTTGACCATATTATACCGTTACAGCGATTCGCCGCTTTTGACAAAGGAAATAGTAAAAGAGTTGGAGGATTCTGTCCTCAATTTTAAATATTGGATTGATGAGCCTGGTGTGGACATTCACCTTCCCTGCTATTTTACGGAAAATCATCAGATCCTGTTTCACTCTGTTGAATACCTGGCAGGACAGCTCTATCCGGACAGAGTATTTACTAATAACGGGGAAAACGGAGCGTGGCATAGAGAGCATGGACGCACCTATTTAAAACGATGGCTGACATGGCGGAAACGTTTCGGTTTTTCGGAGTGGCTTTCAAACGGATATTATGCCGAGGATATGCTGGGGCTTCTGATCCTGGCGCAGCTTGCTGAAGAAGAGGAAATACGCAGTGCGGCAGAGGGCCTGATGGAGCTTCTGTTCTTTGATATTGCCGTACATTCCTTTAAAGGAAATTTCTGCCCGACAAATGGAAGAATGTACAATGCCCCCACTATGAATCCGGATTTTTCTTCTGCGAACGCGATGGCTGCACAACAGTGGGGGATAGGATATGTAGATGGCGGACTGGAAATGGGAGCAGTTCTGCTGGCAGTTTATGATTACCAGTGCAGTGACGTTATCTGCGAGATTGCGGTTAATCCGCCTGAAGAATCAGAAAATAAGCAGAGAATGAGCCTGAATGTGGAAGATTCCGAACGATACGGCATTGATCCGTCTGCTTTTGATAACATTATGCTGTACTGGAGTCTGCATACATTTTATCATCGTTCAGTTATAAAAAATTCCAGAAAATTCTGCCCGGAGTGGTATAATATAGATGCGGCGGTTACAGCGAACCTGGAGAAGTTTGAGATGTGTGATGCGGCAGGTGTGTATACGGATCCCGATCCCAATGCATCCGCATTGACACAGGTGGAGATTTATTCTTATAAAACGCAGGATTATATGTTAAGCTGTGCTCAGAATTACAGAAAAGGAAGAGGTAATTTCCAGCAGCATATCTGGCAGGCTTCTTTGGGGGGACGGGCTATTGTGTTTGCAACGCATCCCGGTTCCGGTGAATATAAAGGAAGGCCGAATTACTTTGTGGGAAACGGCTGTATGCCCAAAGCAACCGCATACAAGAATGTACTGATCTCTATTCATCGTATTCCGGCGGACAGTGCACATGGTCTTTGTACGCATGCTTATTTCCCGCAGAGAGAGTTTGATGAGGTAGTAATGAAAGATGGATGGATTTTCGGAAGGAAAGGCGAGGGATATGCAGCGCTTTACTCTCTGAAAAAGGGTTGGTGGAACGATAAAAACCCCGAATTATTCCGCTCTGTTTATAAGGATAATTGGGAGGAAGAGTACGAGAGGGCCCTTCCCTATGATTATTGGGTTCCAGGTCACGCAAATGCTTGGATCTGTGAAATGGGGGATCAGAAAACCTATGGAGGCTTTGAAAAATTTGTAGAAGCGGTATCGGCGGCACGCGTGGAAGGAGATACCTTTGGTATCAGTTATCAGTCACCGTCACTGGGACTCGTTACTTCCGGATGGGATAAGCCTTTTATAGTGGACGGATGTGAAATTGAAGTGGATCATTATAAAAGGTATGATAATCCTTATTGTCAGGCAGAGTTTGATACGAATATGTATGAAATATCATATCATGGGAAGACGCTTACAGTGGATTTTAAGGATATGGGAGATTTGGTATGAAGAAACTTACCCTTTTCGAACCGGAGTGGAGTATTGCAAAGGATATGGGAACGCTTAAGTCTCAGCTTTCGGTAATAGCAGATCGATACGTGGGAGCAAATCCGCCTACAACCTTCCGGGTGCGTGCGGTCGGCAGGGATCAGTTTGTACAATCTTCTGATGGAAGCTGGAAGCTTGATTTGACTTCTAAATTAGGAGCCGGTACAGATGGATATTCCATAATTGGCGGTATTTTGATGAGCGGCCTGGAAAAGACGGTTACCATAGGAATAACCTGTTTTTCTCCGGTAGAACTTTATTTAAACGATAATCTGATATTTCGTTCGACGTTTACGGATGAAATTAACCAGAATCTGTGGCATTCGATCGATGCTGAACTGAAACAGGGAAGGAACACGCTCACTTTGCTATGCAGAAGGACAGCTGCCGGTTTTGGCTGTCAGATTTCCCTGCCCCAGACAACAGTTTTGTCACCGTTGGAAGGAAGAGAAGGACAGGCAGGATGGGTATGGTCGGATTTGCTGGAGACAAAACCTGTGTGGAAGAGCGAGACGGGAGACGGTCTGGATTGGAATTCGGAAGAGCTCGATCTTATCCATTGGAATCCGGATGCGGAAAAAGAAGCGATTGGTGCAGTCACTCCGCAGCAGAGGTTATTTCCTGAAGGCAGAGGATACTGCATTGCATGGTGTAAGCTGGAGAGGGGAGCAGAAAAGACGAAGGCGTGTTCCTTGGTAATAGAGAGTTTCGGATATAATAAAGTATATCTGGGAGGAGAATTACTGCTTGCGTGTGAAGCAGGAACTTTTGAAATCCCTGTTCCCTTAAACGGCAGTGCGGATTTAAAGGTGATAAGCAGATGCACCGGAATGGCTTATGGCGCTATCGTACGGACAAAAGGATGCGGCATTCTGTCCCCCGGAAAAATAAATGGAACGTTTGAAAGCTGGGTCTATACAGGATGCTTTGAATCAGAGTGGGAAGCAAAACAGGAAGAGCTGTTTAATATACTGGTAATGCCCGGCGGAAAAAGATGGCTTCTTGACAGCAAAAATTTATGTCTCCGAACATTTTTTGAAGGCTCTTATGGTGATAAATACTGGGTCAGTCAGGGGGGAAGTGCTTTTGGAAGGTGGGATTATCCGCTGGGAGTAACACTTTTTGGCCTGCTCAGAACCGCTGTGAGCCTGGGAAAAGAGGATATTAAATATTATGTTGAGAGCCATATAAAAACATGCGTATCCCTGTATGAGTCAGCGATTTTTGATAAATCGCTGAATGGATATCCTGCCTTTGCTCAAAATCTGGTGCGGCTGGAGTGCCTGGATGACTGCGGTTCTATGGGTCTTGCCATGCTGGAATGCTATAAGTTGGATCCGGATGAGAGATACTTGGAAATTGCTGACCGCATCAGGGAATTCATTGTACATAAGCTTCCGAAGCTGGAGGATGGAACCTTTTACCGTCCGTCCGCCGGTTCCCATGGTACTGCTACAATCTGGGCTGACGACTTATATATGAGTACGCCGTTTTTAAGGTGCCTTTATGATATTACTGGTGATATAGAGGTGCTTAAACTGGCGGCCGGACAGTTTCTGAAGTTTTCTTCCTATTTATTTATGCCGGAGTCAGGTGTGTTTTCCCATGTATATGATCTGAGCAGGAAATGTGCAACGGGGATTCCCTGGGGACGCGGAAATGGATGGGTATTATTTTCGCTGGCCTATTTTCTGGATGGTTTGAAGGAAGAGCCGGAGAATTATAACGACCTCATGAAGCTGTTCCTGACGCTAAGCCATTCTTATCGAAAACTGCAGGGAGAGAAAGGATTGTGGCATCAGGTGCTTACGGATCCTTTGTCTTATGAAGAAGCTTCCTGCACCGCTATGTTTACGTTTGCTTTTTGTAAAGGCATTAAGAACGGGTGGTATGGAGAGGAAGCGCCTCTTTACAGAGAGGCGGCCGAAAGAGGATTTAAGGGATTGACAGAATATTGTATTGACAGAGACGGATCAGTCCACGGCGTATGTAAAGGTTCAGGATTCTCGTTCACAAAGGAATATTACAGTGACGAATTGTTTTGGGTGACCAATGACAATCATGGTATAGGGATTGTCCTGCTTGCAGGTAACGAACTGCTGTCCTTAGACAGCACGATGAAAAATTAATTTAACGGGGAAAATAAAATGATGATGTATACGGACAGCTCCAGAGGGCTGAATTTTGCAAAGGATCCGGCAGTAGTCCGTTTCCATAATCAATATTATATGTATTATACGCTGAATCCCGGAAAGGCCATGCCGCAGAATGTATGGGGGATTGGGATTGCCCGGAGCACAGATTTGGAGAACTGGGAAAAAATTGCGGATATCGATCCGGCAGGCGAGCTGGAAGCTCTGGGGATCTGTGCTCCCGGTGCTTTTGTCCACGAAGGGAAGGTACATCTTTTTTATCAGACGTACGGACGTTTTGAAAAGGATGCAATCTGTCATGCCTGGTCTGAGGATGGGATTCATTTTACCAGAAATACAACAAACCCGATTCTGCGGGCGGAGGGCGGATGGAACAATGGAAGAGCTATTGATGCAGATGTCTGTGTTTTTCGCGGAGAACTTTTCTTATATTTTGCAACAAGGGATCCGGAAGGAAAGATACAGATTCAGGGTGTCAGCAAATGCCCTCTGGATGGAGAATTCAGACGGGACAGCTGGAAACAGTGTTGTGAGGATGCGATTCTAAGGCCGGAACTTCCCTGGGAACAGGATTGCATTGAAGCAGCGGCAGCACTGTGCAGATATGAGAAGGTCTATCTGTTTTATGCGGGAGCCTATAATAATTGTCCTCAGCAGGTGGGAGTAGCTGTCAGTGAGGATGGGATTCATTTCAGGAGGCTGTATGATGAGCCTGTCCTGAAAAACGGCGCTCCCGGAAGCTGGAACTCCTCTGAGTCCGGGCATCCCTATGTATTTGAGGATGAGGATGGCCGCGTGTATCTGTTTTATCAGGGAAATAACGACAATGGGAAATCATGGTACCTGTCTAAGGTGGAGCTCCAGTTTGAAAAGGAAATGCCGTTTGTGAAAACAGAGCGGGTTTAAATGTGTGTGATATGTCCTGAAAGCCGGCAGTTACAAAAAAAGCTGGCAAGGATTATGACAGAGTGCGAACCGTACCGGGTCTAAGCGAGGCCTGGTACGGTTCTTTTCGTACTCGTATTGTAACCATTATTTAGAACGCCCGGAAGGAATATGGGCATGGTTTGTTGAATTGCGGTAGTTCACATGTTACAATAAAAATATTCAAAAAGGTGTAGGTTTATATACCATGCCTTCGCAGAAGAACCGGCCCTGGAATGTGTTTGAAAATGCATTCCCGCCGTCCCGCTTTGCGTGGGAAAAGTGTGACACAGGAGCAGTGGACAAGGAGGAAACAAAGATATGAATATTGCGGTTCTGTCAGATATACACGGCAACTATGTGGCGCTGGAACGCTGTCTGTCCCATGCGTATTCGAGGCATATTGACACCTTTCTTTTCTTAGGGGATTATGTCGGCGAACTGGGATATCCGGAACGTTCGATGCAGCTGTTATATGAACTCAATAAAAGGTTTCCATGCTGGTTTATCAGGGGAAACAAAGAAGAATACTGGTTTTCTTACCGTGACGGCGGGGAGCAGGGGTGGAAGGATGGATCTTCCACAAGCGGTTCCCTCTTGTATGCATACCGCCGCCTGTCACCGGAGGATCTGTCTTTTTTTGAAAAAATGGAGATATCCCGGGAAATAAAGATTGAAGGCTTTCCCGGATTTACCGCATGTCATGGATCCCCGTACCGGGTGAATGACAAGCTGCTTCCGGAGGATGAAAAGACAATGCGGATAATGGAGCGTGTGGAAACACCGCTCGTTCTGTGCGGGCATACCCATGTACAGAGAAAAATAGCGTATGGGGAAAAAAACGTTTTGAACCCCGGCGCGGTGGGAATCCCGCTCGGCAGCGGCGGAAAGACGCAGTATATGATACTGCATGGGGAAAACGGCGCATGGAGGGAAGAATTTATCAGCCTGTCTTATGATACGGACAGGGTGATTCGGGAAATGTATGAGGCAGGCATGCAGTTTCATGCCCCTTACTGGAGCCTGATAACGGAGAAGATTCTCCGGGAAGGCAAGGTATCTCATGGAACGATTCTGGGACGGGTTATGGAATTGTGTAAAACGGATTGCGGCTGTTGTAACTGGCCCGATATCCCGGAGAAATACTGGGAGCAGGCAATCGGTGAACGGCATTGGAAGAAGGGGGAGGATGCGGATAATGAAAATAGTACGGCTGTCGGGAGAGGATAAGGAAAAGCTGTCGGAATGCGCCCGGCTTTTGCTGGAATGCTTTGCGCATGCCTGGAATACATGGGAGGAAGCGGAGGCGGAAATGCCCTGTCTCCTGGAAGCGGGCCCGGTGCTGGCGGCGGTGGAGGAAGAGCAGGTTCTCGGTTTTGTGGGTGCCCGTCCCACCTACGGGCCATATGGATGGGAACTCCATCCGCTGGTTGTGAAAACCGGAGCAAGAAAACAGGGAATCGGCAGTCTGCTTGTAAAGGAAATCGAAAAAGAAGCTCTGGAGCAGGGGGCTGTCGTCCTGTATCTGGGGACGGACGATGAGGACGGTGCCACAAGCCTTTCCAGAGAGGATCTTTTTATCGATACCTTTCAAAAAATAGAAAATATAAGGAATGAGAAAAACCATCCCTATGAATTTTACCAGAAAAACGGTTATCGTATCGTTGGAGTCCTGCCGGATGTGAACGGCTATGGCAAACCGGACATTTATATGGCGAAGAGACTGCGTGAAAAAGGAGGAGAATGATGGACGAGGTTAACGTGGTAAAGATAGTTACCGCACAGGATAATATCCAGGCGGAAATGGTGCTGGATACGCTGAAGCAGAACGGAGTTCCTGCTTATAAGAAAGATGTGGATGAAAGCGGTTTTATGAATATCTATGCAGGGAATGCCATGTGCGGGGAAGAGATCTATGTAGCGGAACCGGATGCGGAAAAGGCGGGGGAGATCCTGGAAGGAATGGGACTTTATCCCGGAGCGGATAAAGGGGAGGAATAAAAATGGAACTTATGGAATTGCTGACAGGAAGGCGTACCTATCGTAGATTCCTGCAAAAAGAGGTAAGCAGGGATATTATTGACGAAATTCTGTATGCAGCAAGGCTGGCCTCCAGCGCCGCCAATAAACAGCCTTTGAGCTATGTGGTGATCCGGGATGCGGAAAAAGTGGAAGATGTATTTCAATGTACCCGGTGGGCAGGCTATCTTCCTCCCGGGGACGGCCAGCCTAAGGACGGGGAGAAGCCGGTCCTGTTCATTGCGGTAGTTGAGAACCTGTCTGTCAGCCAGGACTGTGATACGGACGCCGGCCTGGCTATCGGAAATATGACACTGGCGGCCTGGAACCACGGCGTGGGGAGCTGTATCATCGGCGCATGTGACAAAACAAAGCTTTCCGCGATGTTCGGACTGACGCAGGAGCAGAAGCTGCATACGGTGGTAGCGTTCGGTTATCCATCCCACAAAAGCCGCATTACGGATGCGGAAGAACCCGGGGATATCAAATATTACCTGGATGAGAACAGAGATTACGTGGTACCTAAAAGAAAAAGGGAGGATGTGGTAACCTTTCTCTAAGGATAAGGTTGTGCCGGCCATTTAGGAGAAAAAGGGAAAAAACAACAGCTGTAAAAACGGAAATAAAGCATGGCAGCTGCCGTGCTTTATTTCCGTTTCAGGCGGTATTCACGCCATTCCCCGGTTTTTAAGAAAAGCTTAAGTATTTTGCTTTTCTTAGTACTTGACAATACATAGTAGTGTGCATAATATAGTAATTGACGGAGACTTTATTTAATCGTTCAGCGGTAAATTTTTAAGGGAGCAGGAAAATGGATAAAGATGAATTTTTGAAGGAGCTGCAATCGTACCTCTCTGTTTTGGAGGAGGGGGAACAGGCGGATATTCTGGAAGAATATGCCCAGCATATCGATATGAAAATCAGTGCGGGGCTCAGTGAGGCGGAGGCTGTCCGTTATTTTGGAAATGTACGGGAGCTTGCAGCCAGGATTCTTGAAGCCTACCATGTGAATCCGGGATACTGGGATTTAGGGGCGGACGGAGGAATGACTGCCTCTGAGCCGGAAAAAAGTTCGGTGTTTAACGAAATAGCTGATACCCTGGAGGAGACTGCCGGACAAATTGCGGATTATACGGTGGATACCGGCAGGGCAATAAAAAACATGGGGAAACAGATTCTGGTGGCAGCCGGAGAGATTATGGAAGTAATCGGAGAAGTTTTAGGCGCCCCGTTCCGTTGGCTGGGAGACTGGATCACGGGAGAAAAAGCAGGCGGAGACATACGGGACGGAGAACTTTTGCAGCAAGGCACGGGGGATGCGGGGCCGGAGACGGACAGGACCGGTTTTGTTAGGGGAAGCAGCCTGGGGAATATATTTGGGGAAATCGGCTTTGTTTTTTCGCAGTTCTTTTTCTGGTGCGTCAGATGGTGCCGGAATATTGTTGTGATTGCAGCGGCATTGTGCGGCGGTATTTGCGGCTTGTTACTGTTCTTTCTTCTGGCAATGCTTCTTGTATTGCTGCTGCAGGGATATCCCCTTGCAGGAGTTGCTGTTGCCTGTTTCGGAGGGGTATTGTGCGCGGGGACCTTTACCTTCTTTTGTACTACACTTCTGGTGCACAAGCGGGTATAGGGAACGTTTTTTCATAACTCTGGGGTGCAGATAAAAATTCCGAGTGCCTTCCGGGGAAAGGGTTCCGTCCCGGGTCCTGGTCCCCTGCCATGGCTCTCCCGGCTGCCGTCTCCAGGCAATCAGTGTTCCTTACAGGGTACGCTTGCGCTCGGCTAAAAACGCAGCAGTACTAACGCCGCAAAAGACGCAGCGTAAGGACTGGCGTTTTTAAACGCCCCTTACAGGAATCACTGATTGCC
>URMK01000069.1 GCA_900548905.1 uncultured Lachnospiraceae bacterium
GTTAGTACTGCTGCGTTTTTGGCCGAGCGGGAGCGTCCCCTGTAAGGAACCTTGCAGTACCGCCGCCCCAAGGAAAAGCAGGGCAGAGGACCAGGATGGAGACCTTCCCCCGGGTGGTACGCAGAATTTTTTTCTGAACACCCCAGAGTAACAAACCGGATCTGTCTGGAATGTTACGTCTTGACGGTAACCGCCTGGACAGGTCCGAACGGATTCTGTGAATGGCTGCTGCATCGCATCCATGCTGTCATTATATCCATATGGCATTCGGGATAAACGTATCGGACGGCTGTTGTTTCCCGGGGATGGCGCCGGGGGGAAACCATGGCGGCACAACTCTTTTTGTCTGCGCCCTTTTTCCGGCAGCCGCTTGACTTTATGCGGCGGAACGATTAAAATAGTTAACTAGATAATAATTAAAGCAATTAAACATTAACCGATTAATTAAATGGTGAAGCAAAAAGCAGCCGGGATGTGCCTGAACTGTTTCAGGCAGCAAAGGAAAAGGAGGGGCCGCCGCAGGGCGGCTGTGAAACATATGGATAGAAAGCAGATAGCACATGATTCTATAATGAACTTCCGCAAGGCGGATACGATGCTCAGACGTTACCTGGACAGGAAAGTCTCCCATACAGGAGTTTATCCCACCCAGCACAGGCTTTTAATGGAACTGGACAGAAATCCCAGCTGTTCCCAGGTGGAGCTGGCTGAGAAATTTGATGTATCGGCGGCAGCGATTGCGGTTTCGCTGAAAAAGCTGGAAAAAGGGGGATATATTACCAGGCTTGCCGATGAAAGTGATAACCGGATAAACCAGGTGAGTATCACGGAAAAAGGAAAAGAAGTAATCCACAAAAGCATCCTGATTTTCAGGGAAACGGACCGATGCTTTTTTGCGGGGTTTTCGGATGAAGAGGTGGAACAGTTTCTTCATTTTATGGAGCGGGTGTATAAAAATATGGCGGAGCAGAACTGCAGGCTGGATGAGGAGGAGCAATAATGAAACGGTATATGAAATACATTAAGCCCTATTGGTATGCGTTTATCCTGGGGCCTGTCCTCATGATAACGGAGGTGGTGGGAGAGGTGGTCCTGCCTGCCTATATGGCTAAAATCATCAATATCGGAGCGGCCAACCGGGATGTCCCTTATATTGTGGAAACCGGGATCACCATGGTAATCATCGCATTTATCATGATGGGAGGGGGAATCGGCGGCGCGTGGTTTGCTTCCAAGGCATCTATCAGCTTTGGCGCGGATCTGCGCAACGACTGCTTCCAAAAGGTGCAGAAATTTTCCTTTACCAACATTGATACCTTTTCCACAGGTTCGCTGGTGACCAGGCTGACCAATGATATCACGCAGGTGCAGAACCTGATTATGATGGCGCTTCGTATGATGCTCCGGGCGCCCGGGATGCTGATAGGCGCCATTATTATGGCTTTTTCCATGAATGCCGGACTGGCGAGGCTGTTTCTGGTGATCATGCCGATCATGATCGTTGTCATCGCTATTATTATGCGCACCGCATTCCCCCGGTTTACCCTGATGCAGAAGAAGCTGGATAAGGTGAATTCCAATATCCAGGAAACCCTGCAGAACGTGAGGGTTATCAAATCCTTTGTGCGGGGGCGGTATGAGGAAGAGCGTTTTTCCGAATCCAATGAAGATCTGAAGGACTCCAGCCTGCGGGCGTTTAAAGTGGTGATTTTGCAGATGCCCCTCATGGCCTTTTTCATGAATGCCACCACCCTGCTTGTGGTATGGATGGGCGGGAAGCAGGTATTGGCGGGGGAAATGCCGGTAGGCAATCTGACGGCGTTTACTACATATATCGTGCAGGTGCTCATGTCCCTGATGATGCTGGCTATGGTGCTGCTTCAAAGCTCCCGCGCAATCGCCAGTGCCAGACGTATTAATGAGGTGCTGGATACGGAGATCGATCTGACAGATGATGCAGCCGGGAAGAAGGACGCCCTGGTTCAGAAAGGAAAAATCGAATTCCGGGATGTTTCTTTCCGTTATTATAAGGACAGCCAGGAGAAGGTCCTGGACAACATAAATATGACGATAGATCCGGGCCAGACGGTGGGGATCATAGGTTCCACGGGCTGCGGCAAAACTACGCTGGTGTCCATGATTCCCCGTCTTTATGACGTGGATGAGGGAAAGGTGCTGGTGGATGGTGTGGATGTCAGGGATTATTCCCTGAAAAACCTGCGTAATGGCGTGGGTATGGTGCTTCAGAAAAATGTCCTTTTTTCAGGGACAATTGAAGAAAACCTGATGTGGGGAGATGAGGAGGCATCCGTGCAGGAGGTGATCGAGGCTTCTTCGGCCGCCCAGGCAGACGGTTTTCTCCAGACCTTTCCGGATGGCTATCAAACCTATCTGGGGCAGGGCGGGGTCAATGTGTCCGGGGGACAGAAGCAAAGGCTCTGCATTGCCAGGGCGTTGCTGAAAAAACCATGCATTCTGATACTGGATGACAGCACCAGTGCCGTGGATACCGCCACGGAAGCGAAGATCCGGGAAAGCTTCACAGGTACCCTGAAGGATACGACGAAACTGATCATTGCCCAGAGAATCACCTCCGTGATGGAAGCGGATAAAATCGTGGTGATGGATGAAGGGAAAATCGTGGGACTGGGAAGACATCAGGAACTGCTTGCAGACTGCGGCGCTTACCAGGAAATCTATTATTCCCAGATGGATAAGGAGGTAAGCGCATCATGAAAGAAGAAAGAAAAGAAGCGCTGATCCGCAAATACTCTTATGCCGCCCAGCAGGCACAGGCGAAAGCAGGAAAAGGGCCGGGAGGCCCGGGACCTGGACCCGGGCCGGGCAGGGGCCGTATGCCGGGAGGGAAACCAAGGGATACGGGGAAAACAATAAAAAGACTGCTTTCCTATATCCGGGAGGATAAATATAAGCTGGTACTGGTATTTGTCTGTGTCATTATCAATACGGTATCCATGCTTGCCGGATCTTATATGCTGCGTCCTATTATAAACAGCCTGACATCATCGGAGGGCAGCGCCCAGAAGCTGCTTCATTCCCTGATGCTCATGGCAGGGATTTATCTGTTCGGTATTGCCGCCCAGTATCTTCAGGCCCGGATTATGATCGGAATATCCCAACAGGCCATATTTAAAATTAGAAATGAGCTGTTTGCCAAAATTCAAAAGCTGCCGGTTCGTTTTTATGATACCAATAACCACGGCGATATCATGAGCCGTTTCACCAACGATGTGGATGCGGTGGGGGAAATGCTCAACAATACCGTAGTGCAGATTATTTCCAGTGTGATCAATGTGATTGGCACCTTCTGCCTGATGGTGTATACCAATATCTGGCTTACGCTGATCACTGTGCTGATGGTCCCGGTCATGATGCAGGCAGCCCGCTTTGTCACCATGCGCAGCCGCCGGTTCTATAAAGCCCAGCAGGCGGCACTGGGTACGCTGAACGGGTATATTGAAGAAACCGTGACCGGACAGAAGGTAGTAAAGGTTTTCTGTCATGAGGAAATCGCGGAGGAGGAATTTTCTTATCTGAATTACGATTTGCGGGATAAGCAGATTATGGCACAGTTTTTCGGTGGCATTATGGGGCCTGTGGTAGGCAATTTAAGCCAGGTGGGTTACTCCGTAACCGCCTGTGTGGGAGGAATCCTCTGTGTGCTCAAAGGTTTTGACATAGGGGGACTCACCGTTTTCGTAAACTATTCCAGACAGTTCAGCCGCCCCATCAATGAGCTTTCCATGCAGATGAATACTATTTTTTCCGCCCTGGCCGGCGCGGAACGTGTCTTTTCCATTATGGATGAGCAGCCGGAACCGGAGGATGGTGAGGACGCTGTGAAGCTGACAAACTGCAGGGGGTATGTACGTCTGGAGGATGTGACCTTTGGCTATAATCCCGATAAGACCATATTGAAGCATATATCCCTGTATGCAAAGCCGGGACAGAAAATCGCTTTTGTAGGCTCCACAGGGGCCGGTAAAACGACGATAACCAATCTGATAAACCGGTTTTATGACATAGAGGAAGGCAGGATTACCATAGATAATACGGACATCCGTGATATCGCAAGGGACGACCTGCGCTGCAATATTGCCATGGTGCTTCAGGACACCCACCTGTTCACCGGCACGGTCCGGGAAAATATCCGGTACGGCAGGCTGGATGCCACCGACGGGGAGGTGGAGCAGGCCGCGAGGACGGCAAGCGCCCATTCGTTTATCATGCGCCTGGATAA
This sequence comes from uncultured Lachnospiraceae bacterium, assembly GCA_900548905.1. Lineage (GTDB taxonomy): Bacteria > Bacillota > Clostridia > Lachnospirales > Lachnospiraceae > Eisenbergiella. The sequence continues at coordinate 4,262 of URMK01000069.1, forward strand.
AGGATATGATACGATGATTGAAGGAGACGGGGCAAACCTGAGCCAGGGGCAGAGACAGCTGCTCAATATTGCCAGGGCGGCTATTTCCAGGGCGCCTGTCCTGATCCTGGACGAAGCCACCAGCTCTGTGGATACCCGGACGGAAAAGCATATTGAAAAGGGGATGGATCGTCTGATGGAGGAACGTACCACGCTGGTAATCGCCCACCGCCTTTCCACCGTCAGGAATGCCGACGCCATCATGGTTCTGGAACAGGGGGAAATCATAGAGCGGGGGACACATGAGGATCTGCTTGCTATGAAGGGCAGATACTATGAGCTGTATACGGGCAAGCGGGAACTGGATTAATAACAGAAGATATGATATAATGTGATGCCCGGCGAAGTATGAATGGAAAACGGATCCGGCGCCATCTGCTGCTAAGATGGCGGCCTGCTGTTTTTATTTTACGAAGAAAACGGTATCCGTTCAGATTTGTACGAACTGCAAGAGAAAATCAGTAAAAACGGGACTGAATAAGAAAAAAGGTAACTGGGATTATACGGAACAAAAAAAGATAAGTGCGAGTATATGAAACAGTTACAAAAAGGATGATAACGTGGAAAGAATTATGGAGAAAAACGCAGCTGCGCAGCTTAAGGAAAACGTCCTGTTCTGGTGCCTGTTCCTGGGGATGGGGATTTATTATATATGGCGTATGTTTTCCATTCCGCCCTGGTATGACGAGCTGTATACCTATGAAAACTTTATTGACAGAGGCATGATTTACTCTATGATCCATTGGCCTCTGCCCAATAATCATGTGTTTTTTTCGGCGCTTTCCGCTGTTTTAAATAAGCTGGGGAATCCGTACATCGGGCTGAGAGGGATTTCCGTTCTGGCTTCCATGGGAAGTCTGCTGCTTTTATACCGCATCCTGAAAAAAGGGGTATCACCCCGGATGGCGGCCGCAGGGACGGCCCTTTTCTGCGCGATGTACAATGTGGTGCAGCAGGCGGCCCAGGGACGGGGATATGCTCTTTCCGGCTTTTTCCTCCTTGCGGCGGTGAACTGTCTGTATGAGATCTGCATCCCGGGAAACGGCACAGGAAAAAGCGGAAAATGCCGTTTCCTGTATTATGCAGGCTTTGCCGCCAGTCTGACGGGGGGCTTATATACCATAGCCAGCAACCTGTACTGGGTGGTGCCCATCTGCATGGCAGGGGGCCTGTATCTGCTGTTTTCAGGGAAATATAAAAGGCTGTTCCGTCTGGTGTGCGCTTCTTTTGCGGCGGCGGCCGCCACTTTTGGGCTTTATACAATTATCTGGCTGGCTATCGGATCCAATTTCCTCGTAAAGGAAGAAACCAGCGCATTTTACGGCATGGGCCATTTTCAGGTGCTTAAAACGGCCCCTCTGGCCGCATTTTCCAGAGGCATGGAGGCCATGCTGTCGGATCCCAATATCCAAAGCATTGACAGAAGCCGTTTTAACAGCGAATTTACCCTGTATCTGGAACGGGTGCTCAATCAGGTCTATCCCGGCAGCGGCCGTTTCCTGCTGTTCCTAATCGCCTTCGGACTGCTTCTGCTGCTCGTGCTCGCGGTACAGAATTTTTTCGGAAAAAACAGGGCGATGTTCTTTTTATCCTTATATGTCTTGGTGCTTACCGCTATGGTTCCCGTGTTTCTTGCCGTACAGTGTGTTTTCCCTTATCTGCGGGTATTTACGTACATGGGAAGCGTCCTTGCCATGCTGTTTGTGCTGATGCCTTATGCGGTATGGGGGATAGTGACGCAGGTATTCCGGAAACAGACGGAAGGGAAGACGGAATCTTTCGCGGCACGCTTTAGGGCTCCCGCTGCGTTCCTCTGTGCAATGGCCGCCATTCTGCTGACAGTGTTGTGCTGCAGGCTGCCTGAATATAACGCAGGCTATGACAGCAGGGATAACCATATTTATGCCGCGCTGGAGCAGCTGGACGAAGAGAAGGTGGAGACGGTTCTGGTAGGGGATGTATACGCCCGGCAGAATCTGTATTTCCATATCCGGCGCTGCAGAGGTAAGGAATTGACCATGGATTATGAGCAGCCTGATTATGTGCTGATGGATAAGATACAAACCGGCCCGGAGGGAGAAGGATTGGTCTGGCCCTATGAAATGAATACGGGGGATTTTCCCTGGGAGTGGATAGAAGGGCATATGGAAGTGGTGTTTGAGGACGACGCCTATATTGCCTATCAGGTGACGGAATAACAGGTTAGCATTCAAAGGTAAATTTAATATTGCAAAATTGATAATAATATGCTAAAGTAAACATAAGCATAATTTTCTATGAATCCTGGCGTAAGCCGTCTTATTTCTATTCTCTATTCAGAAACTCTATGCTTACCATCCAAATGAAACAGGCAGGAGTTGCTGGACAGACGCGGATTACGCATATTCTTTCAGACAGCTTCCTGCCGTAATTGCAGAAAGGAGTTGTCTATGGAAAAAAAGAACTCTATGGAAGAAAAGCGCTCCATGGAAGAAAACTATTCCAGGGAAGAAAAGGAACTACATGTGGTGAGGAACCACAAGGATACGGTATTCCGTTTGCTGTATCAAAACAGGGAAAAACTGTTGGAACTATACAATGCACTGAACGGAACCTCTTATGAGGACTCCGGCGCTGTGGAAATCTGTACGCTGGAAAACGCTATTTATATGGAGGTAAAGAATGATGTTTCCTTCCTGTTTGATTCACAAATGAGTCTGTACGAACATCAGTCCTCCTTCAACCCGAACATGCCGCTGCGGGATCTCTTTTATATCGCCAGGCAATTGGAAAAGTATGCGCTGGGAAAGAGCCTGTATTCCGGCAAGTTACAGAAAATCCCCGTCCCCCGGTTTGTCGTGTTTTATAACGGGACGCAGGAGCAGCCGGAAAGCCGGATACTGAAGCTGTCCGATGCGTTTGAAAAGAAGGTTCCCTCCCCCGAGCTGGAAGTAAAGGTAACGATGCTTAATATTAATCTGGGGAAAAACCGGGAGCTGATGGAGAAGTGCAGAACCCTGAGGGAATACTGTATGTTTGTGGAGCGTATCCGGGGATACGCCAAAGAGCTGGAGATTGCGGACGCCGTGGAGCGGGCGGTGACAGAATGTATCCGGGAAGATATTCTTGCGGATTTTTTATCCGCACAGAGGGCGGAGGTTATAGCCATGTCAATCTTTGAATATAACAAAGAAGAAGAAATGAAGAAAATCAGGGCCGATGAATTCAGTATTGGAAAAGATGCGGGAAAAGCGGAAGGAAAAGCTGAAGATGTGCTTGCTCTGCTGAAGGAGCTGGGGGAAATTCCGGTTGGACTGCGTGAAAGAATCTTATCGGAAACCGACCTTGAACTATTGAACCGATGGCTTAAGCAAGCGGCAAAAGCAGGAACTATACGGGAATTCATAGAAAAGGCCGGACTGCCGGACATCTTCTGAATCTTTGTGTAATTTCATGCTTCTATCATATACCCTGTCCTCCGGCTTGCCCTGTATACATGATGTGTACAGAGGCAGGCCCGGAAAAAAGCAGCGTGGCTGTGAACTGTTACGAGTAATAAGAAAAAGCGTAATAAGAAAAAGCGTAATAAGAAAAACTGTAAAAAAACAGATTTTATTGTTGACAAAACAGATTTTGTTATGCTATACTAGCTTTCGGTGACAGCGAGAGTCACCGGAAAACGCTGCTGTGGCTCAGTCGGTAGAGCGTCGCATTGGTAGTGCGGAGGTCATGGGTCCGATTCCCATCAGCAGCTTGTAAGAAGCCCGTATTTTACGGGCTTTTTTCATGTCTGAAAATAAGCAAGATTATATTTATGTTATTTAAAATAGCATTTATATCTATAATCAATGTTATAGTTAGGTACTGGAAAGTAGGTAACCTTTTTGGTTATATGCAGAACTGTAATTTTTTTTGCCTAAATTGTTTTGATAAGGCGTTATTTCCATAAATTAAATGAATCTTAGAATATAGAAATCTTGGTTCCGGTCGGTATATGCTATATTGGTTGTCCATGCTAAGAAAATTTATTAGGCCGGTAATTAATACACTTATTACTTTAAAGAAATAAGTATGAAATAGATTGTTTGGTTTGGGCTTATAATAATAATTATTTTTAAGTCGTTTACAAGAATTTGCCCTCTTGACGGAATAAACCCCTGTACAAGAAGGTTCCCTTTTGGTTAATGAAGATTTCATTATATCTGCTGTATCTATGTTTCTTGATAGATTAATATTACTATTCTTTTGTAATCGCTTTCGCATAAAATCCCCCTTATTATAACACAATCAAAGTAATACAAAAGTTTTTTAAACATTTAAGTTCCAATTCTATATAAAAAGTAAACGTGCCTTTCCATACTACGCCTCACGGCATAGGGAAGGCGCTTTTTTTCAGTCATAAATCCGGCCTGCAAAGCAGCAGCCCATACTTACTGATGGAACAGCATACGCTTGGAAAACGCATTCCGGTATTCGCTTGGTGTCAGCCCCGTGAGTTTTTTGTAGAATTTCATGAAGTTATGGCTGTCGGCAAAACCCAGGGCGTTGCTGATTTCCAGGATAGTCATATTGGTGTCTGTCAACATGAAATTGGCCTCGTCGATTTTGGCCTTCATTATGTATCTTTTCAGAGACACGCCTGCTATGGAACTGAACATATGGGAGAGATATTTTTCGTTATAGCCGAAGGAACGGGCGATGTCCGATACCCGTATATTTTCCTGGATATGGCATTTGATATAATCCAGGATATCCTGAAACATCTGCCGTTGGGTCTTGGTAGGCGCTCCCAGATTGAATTGTTTGAGATGCTGGTTATGGATTTCGCACATGACCAGAGTGGTCATATAATTGATGGTCAGCTGATCATAACGGGAGCGGACGGCATCCTGGAGCTGTTTCATCAGTACAATGATTTTTTCTGTATTCAGTGTCTGGCAGTATTGGGGAATCAGCAGCCTGATATTGTTTTCCGCGAGATAGCCCAGGGTTTCCGGCGATCCGTCTTCGGGGATTACAAGGGAAACCGGATGCCGGGAGGTGAAATGCATCCAGTAAAAGCTGCAGTCGGAGGGCTTGAAACCGCGGCGCAGGTTAAAGGGGGGCTGACCGGGAGGGAGAAGAAGGGTTTCGCCGGTGTTGACGGTAAAATCCTGGTTTTGGTAAGAGATGTAGAGCGGCCCTTTGGATATGACAAAAAGTTCATAGTCAAGCAAATCGGCGGTCTCATGGACCCAGTTGGGAGAGAGCGCTTCAAATTTGCCGGTATAAACATATTCAAGAGGTTTATCGATTGTAAATTCATAAGCCTTCAAGAACCGCGCCCTCCTTTCTGAATGGCAGCCTGAAATTTAACACCCCAGGTGTATCTTTATCCTGTTGTCAAGTAATAAGAATTGTCTGTATGTATGTAATATAGTTCTATAACGAACGTAATTAAAACATAAAATAGCTGGAAGAGCAGGAAATAGGAGATTTTTTATATTGGTAATAAATGGAAATTAGTAAATAATGCATAAAAATAGTATATAAAAAGCTCTTAAAATGTACAAGGTGTATAAAGGTTAGGTTGGGTGTAAAAAGGTTGTGGATTTCCGGGTGTGAAAAGGAAGCTATAACCTTTTTACACTTAATGTATCTTTATGACATTTACGAAAAGGGAATGGAATTATAAGATATACCCATAAAAACCGGTTCAGTTACAAATGATATATTCAAAATGCACGATAAAATAAATCAGTACCGGCAGATGCATAATGAAATGAGACCAATAAAATGCCGCTGACAAGCGAAGCATACAGCTATTTTCAGGGATGGAGTTCGGCTTCCCCGTCAGGGTACGGAAAAACCACGGGGAGCGGAGCCGGAAAAAGAATGTTTACCGGCAAAAAAAGGAAATAACACGGCAACCGTGAAATTTCAAAATAAAGAATGGAGGAAAAAGGATGAAAAAGAAAGTATTGGCACTGGTGCTTTCCGCAGCAATGCTTGCAGGTCTGCTTGCCGGCTGCGGCAGCAGTTCAAGTACGGGCGGCACGGCAGGCAGCACGGGTACGGAAACAGCAGCTTCTGCGGCGGAAGGGAACGGCAGTGATGCGTCCGCATCCACCGGGGAAGTAGTGAAGCTGAAAGCGTTGATTATTTCCCACTCTCTGACTAAGGATATCACGGAAATGAAGTGGGTATCCGAAATCGAAGAAAAAGCGGGAGTAGAGATCGAATGGGAACAAATCCGGGCTGATTGGGAAACGGTAAAGTCCACCCGGTTTGCCGCAGGGGATATTCCGGATCTTTTATTTAATGCGACTGCGGATTCCGATTATACTAAGTATGCCGGCCTGTTTACGGACCTGACCCCTTACATAAGTGCGGAAACAACACCGAACATCACGGCCATGTTTGAAGAAGAGCCGGACACCAAGACCCTGGCGACCACAATGGAGGGAAAAATATTCGGGCTTCCCAAATTCCAGGGGAAATGGCCTTCCACCAATACGGTTATGTTCATAAATCAGGAATGGCTTACGAATGTGGGAAAAGAAGTACCCACCACCTATTCCGAGCTGAAGGACGTGCTGATGGCTTTTAAGGAACAGGACGCCAACGGAAACGGAGATCCCGGTGATGAAATACCTATGGACTTCAATGCAGGCGCCAACAACGGCTGGTTCAACAGCGCTTATTCCATGACAAATCTCGTCGGCTCCCTTGGCATTCAGCTTACCAACTGGGGCACAGATGCCTATTTTGCGGAAGACGGACAGATCAAATGCTATGCGGTGGACGAGCGGTACAAACTTTTCATGAAATATGTAGCAGACCTTTACTCGAACGGCCTGATCAATACCAACGCGATTTCCAATGACTATTCCTCCTTCCAGTCCTTATCCCGCGGCAATGAAAACGGGGAGGCTCTGGTGGGATGTGTATTCGGCTGGGAAGAAACGGACAAATTCGGGCCGAACCTTTACAGCCAGTATGTTCCGGTCCCTGCTCTGGACTATGATATTGACTGCGAACCCGGAACCTATGATACACGCTGGAGAGACGACTACACAGGACTGAACATGTCCGGGAACCGGGTATGCGTCAGTGCTAATTGCAAGGATGTGGAAGCCGCGGTACGGTTTATCGACTGCTTCTATGATCCGGCGGTATCCGTACAGGGCCTGTTCGGCGGCATTTCCGACGGCTGTGTGGAGCAGACCGGAGACAACAGCTTCAAGGTTCTGGATCCCCTGGATCCCGATACGGATCCCGGTACCTGGAAATGGACCAGCACCATGGCGGACAATGCGCCCATGTATATCCGCAGAAGCACGGAAATCGAAATGGCACAGGATATGACCTTTGCGCTGGAGGAAAGAAAAATATACGATGACGTGATTGCCAAAGCAAGCGAATCGGATACCTATCCCCAGATGTTTATGAAATATTCGGAAGAGGATCAAAATACGATGGCTCTCACCCAGGCAAATATCAATAATATTATTGATAACTACTGGTCCCTGTGGATGACAGGGGAATCGGACATCGACGCCGACTGGGACAGTTACGTGAAGAGCGTGAACGACGCGGGCCTTCCTCAGATACTGGAAATCAGGCAGACGGCCTTTGATACATATCTGGGAAAATAAACCCGGACGGACCTGAATAAAAGAACAGATAATGTAACAGTTCAGACAGGTGGGATGTGTTTTTTGCATCCCACATTCTGTATGAAGGAAGGGTGATCGTATGAGCGCTACGTCTAAGGGGATGAAAGTTCCTAAAAAGAATGCTCCGGCCGGAACGAAACAGGGATACCGGAAATATTTCCAGCATAACTGGCAGCTGTGGATCATGCTGTTTCCCGCTATGCTGTATATCCTTATTTTCTGTTATGTTCCCATGTATGGTATCCAGCTGGCATTCCGTGAATACAGCTTTACAGCCGGCATTACAGGCGGTAAATTCGTCGGCATGAAATATTTCAGGCAATATTTTGAGAGTCCTATGTTCTGGACAACTTTAAAAAACACATTTGTTATATCAGCGACCAGTATTCTCGTAGGCTTTCCGGCTCCGATTATCCTGGCGATGGTGATCAATCAAATCCGCAGTCCAAAATGGAAGCGCACAGTGCAGACAACGGTCTACATTCCTTATTTCATTTCCGTGGTAGTCCTGGTATCCATGCTGAATATCATGTTTGCCAATGACAGCGGCGTGATAGCTAATTTTTTAAAGAGCCTTCATATTGTTTCCCGGGATACTAACATATTGGGGAAGGAATCCTGCTTTGTGCCTCTGTATGTGCTTTCCGGCGTTTGGCAGACCATGGGCTGGAACAGTATTATCTTTATTGCCGCCCTGTCCTCTGTGGATACCCAGCTGTACGATGCCTGCAGGATTGACGGGGCCAACCGGTGGCAGACGATGATACATATTGATTTTCCGGCTATCCTGCCCACAATCATGATTCTGCTAATCATGAATATGGGAAATATCCTGAATGTAGGGTTTGACAAGGTCTTTCTGATGCAGAACAGCCTGAATCTGGGGGCGAGCCAGGTTATCTCCACCTACGTCTATACGGTGGGTATTAAATCCTCACAGTTCAGCTTCGGTGCGGCTGTGGGCCTGTTTAATACGGTGATTAATTTTGTATTCCTGCTGGTAACCAACTTTATTTCCAAACGTACCACCGGCACCGGATTGATGTAGGAGGGGGAAAATATGGCAGATAATAAGAAAAGCCCTGAAAGGACGGGGAAAAAGTCCTTTAACTGGCCGGACAGAATATTCGGCGCAATGGTTCTCATCCTGAGCATCCTGGTATTCATTGTTATCGCTTATCCGCTGTGGTTTATTATTATTGCATCCATCAGCAATTCCAATTTGGTGAATCTGGGAAAAGTTACCTTTTGGCCCAAAGACATTCGTTTTTATGGATACCAGCAGATTATAGACGATACCCGTATCTGGATGGGATACGCCAATACCATATTTTATGTGGTTGCGGGAACGCTTCTGAATATGGCGGTTACCATGCCGGCGGCCTATGCCTTATCCAGAAGAAATTTCAAGGCAAGGAACAAGGTGATGTTTTACTTTGTTTTCACCATGTTTTTCAGCGGCGGACTGGTTCCCCTCTATATGACCGTAAGCTCTCTGGGGCTGATATCCACCAAGACCATTCTCATTGTTTTTGTGGCGGTCAATACCTATAACCTGATCATTGCAAGGACGTTTATTGAAAATTCCATTCCGGAGGATTTGTATGAGGCGGCGGTACTGGACGGCTGTTCCCATTTCAATTATTTTATCAAGGTGGTCCTGCCCTTATCCAAGGCGGTGATTTCCGTTCTGATCCTGTATTATGCGGTATTCCACTGGAATGATTTCTTTAATGCGCTGCTGTTTAACAGCAATGCCAAAAATGCGCCGCTCCAGATTATCCTGCGGGAAATCCTTCTGCTCAACCAGGCATTCTCCAGCGGTGTGGGAAGCGTACAGGGCGGCTATGCCCAGGGGGCCGCGGATCAGGTAAAATATGCAGTTATCATAGTATCCACCCTGCCGATTCTGTGCGTATATCCTTTTATCCAGAAATATTTTGAAAAAGGTGTGATGATCGGAGCGGTTAAGGGCTGATGGGAATGCGCGTTTTTCGGCGTGCAGGGGAAAATAGTTGAGACAATAGCGGTTTCAGACCGCTGATTCATGCAGTATCGCAGGCATGCCCGCGATAGGCAGGGGGATAAAAATGGACAGATTGAAGGATTTCCAATACCGGAAGGTAGAACTTAAAAACAGCCTGTGGGAACGGCAGCGCAGGGATACGGCAGAAACCTACCTGGCGATACCCAATGATTCTTTTCTTTACTATTTCAGGAAGATGGCAGGGCTGGAGGCTCCCGGAGAGGGATTGACGGGCTGGTATGGAAACGGAGCATCCACCTTCGGACAGAAGCTGGGGGCCTTTGCCAAGCTCTATGCGGTGACCGGTGATTACCGGCTGAAGGAAAAGGCGGTTTATCTGGCGGATGAATGGGGGAAATGTGCCGAAGCGGATCAAAAGGTGATCGACTGCAACGGCACATATGTATATGAAAAGCTGCTGGGCGGATTCCTGGATATGTATGAATATCTGGGATATGAAAAAGGGCCTGTCTGGTGTTCCCTTCTTACAGACAGCGCGGCGGCGCGGTTTAAAAGGGATATTCCCAGAGACGGGCTGCAGGGACCGGAATTATGTGACAATGACATGATAGAGTGGTATACGCTTCCGGAGAACCTGTACCGCGCCTACCGGCTGACCGGGGAACAGAAATATCTGGATTTTGCTAGGGAATGGGACTATACGTATCTGTGGGATAAGCTGTGCCGCAGGGACACTTCCATAGGCCCCAGGCACGCCTACAGTCAGGTTAACAGCCTGTCCAGCGCAGCAATGGCCTATGAGGTGACCGGAGAAAAAACCTACCTTGCTGCTATCGAGAACGGGTATGAAGAAATTACAGAAAAACATACGTATGCCACGGGAGGCTATGGCCCTGCAGAATGTCTGTTTGCGGAGGAAGAGGGCTTCCTGGGAGAGATGCTGAAGGATTCCTGGGATCCCACCAAAAGAAATGCTGTCTATCGCAATTTCGGCGGCGGATATGTGACCCGCAACGATAACTGGGGCAGCTGCGAGGTTTCCTGCTGTGCCTGGGCTGTGTTCAAACTATGCAATTATCTGCTCCGGATTACCGGAAAAGCAAAATACGGCGCATGGGCCGAGCAGATGCTGATTAACGGCGTGGCGGGCCAGCCGCCCATTGATTCCCGGGGGCATGTCATGTATTACGCAGGGTACTTTGTGGACGGTGCGGTAAAGAGCGTCCATGACAGAAGGCTGCAGGGCAACGGGGCCAATTTTGAATGGCAGTGCTGTACCGGGACCTTTCCCCAGGATGTGGCGGAATATGCAAATATGCTTTATTATACGGATGAGGAAGGGATTTATGTATCCCAGTATATGCAGTCCAGAGCGGCATTTACCGTCAGGGGAGAAGAGGCGGTGCTGGAGAACTGTTCGGATGAGGATATCGCCCCGGTGCGGAGATTCCGGATACGGGCGGCAGGCGGCAGCCCGTTCCGGATTCGGTTCCGGGTGCCTCACTGGGCCGGGGGAGACAATCGGATTTTGGTAAACGGTGAGGATTCGGGGCAAAAGCCGTCTCCGGATACCTGGGCCGTGCTGGAACGGGTGTGGAAGGAGGACGATGTGATTACCGTAATCTATCCTTTCCTCCTGGAATTTAAGCCGGTTGATGATAAAAATAAGGATATTGCGGCGCTCTGTTTCGGGCCGGTGGTGCTGGCGGCGGATAAAATGACTTTGTTTGACGGGGATATGGAAAAACCGGAAACCTGGATTACCTGTGTGGAGGAAAAGGAAATGATTTTCCGTACCCGTCCCGGGCATGTATGTCCTTATCCCCAGGAAGTGAGGACCTTCCGTCCCTATTACAGGCTGCCTGTCATGGAGTGGTATTTTATGCATGTGCGGTTTCGCACACAAACGGGGGAAAGGGGATAAGGGAATGGGCGAAGGCCTGCAATATCAGCAGTCTGCGTATGTTTCTGCCGCTTTTTTCCTACGAAGAAGGCGGCTGCTGGGAGATGGTAAGGGAAAAGGTAAAACATTTCCTGGGATTGGCTGAAGAACAGGGGATGACGGTGATGATGGCCTTCCAGCCCAATTATACACACCTGGATAAAGGGGAAGATGCCCCTGTGCTGCAGTTTATGCCGGGCTGCCACCGGAATCACTGGAACTACCGGAACGCGGATTTTGCGGATCTTTCCCAAATGCCTGAGAAATATCCGGTAATGTTTCAGATGATGGATGATATCATGGGAGAACTGAAGGAGGATTCCCGGATCCTTGCCTGGGATTTGTGGAATGAAGCCCACCCGGGCGACAGGGAAGCGTCTCCCGTTATCCCCAGCCGGGTTCCCTGGATTTTATTCCGGAGCTGGAGCGGGCACTTTCCTTTGAAAGGCCGGTGCTCTGTACGGAATGCCTGGCAAGAAGCGAGGGAAATACGTTTGAAAGTATCCTGCCCTTTTTTGCCCAATACCATTTCCCATGGGACTGGCCGGAGGGTGCACCGGAACCTAAAAACTGGTTCCACTGCATCCTGTATCCGGACGGAACCCCGTACCGGGAGGAAGAGATACTGCTGCTGAGGGATTTCCGGTTCCGGTAATCCGGGCATTTAGGATGAAAATGCAAGGCATCCGGCCGTCGGCCGGATGCCTGTTTTTGCAGTGGGAGGAATTTTATCTTATGGAGATTCCGCCGGTTTTATATTATGCGGCTTTTCACATGTGAGCATTTCCGCATATTTCCCAGGCTCTTTGGACAGGAATTCACAATGGTGGTATCCCTCTTTGATAAGAAGCCCGCAAGTAGTGTATTTTTTCAGGGAAGGAATGCACATGGAGGCTTTTTCCTTTGTACCGTAAAGAAAGGTCAGGGACTGGCCGGCATCAAGGGAAATGGCATCCGGAAGTTCACAGGTATAGCAGGCTTTCGCCAGATTTCCGATGCTGGTGTCACTTATTTTTGCACAGATCCGTTTCATTTCCTCCGCATGCGCCGGAAACAGTTTATCCAGGACATTCTTCTTATCCGGATATCGGGCGGATGTATGGGCGATCCACTGAAAGACATAGGCCATGAATGCTATGCGGAAGCCGGACAGGCGGATAAAAGGTGCTCCGTCCAGAAAGACACGGCGGACAGGAATACGGTTCTGTCTGAAAACCTCAAAGGCGACGATACCGCCCAGTGAAATCCCGGCCAGAATTTCAAGCTCAGTGATCCGGTGATCCTGCAGATAACGGAGGATTTTAGCAGCCTCATCCTGCGCGGACAGAAATTCGGAGCTTTCGGAAACATCATGGCTGTCCAGGGTGGGGCGGATGACAAGATATTGTTCCTCCAAAAGGGAAGTGACGGCCTGGAACATATGTTCCGAGAGAAACATGGCATGGATGAGAAGAACTGCGGGATTACGCGGGCTGCCTGAGCTCGTAAATTTCATTTCTACCCCTTCTTTCTGCTTATAGCTAATAATTATCCAGAGCCTTGTCAACGGTATACAACATTTCAAGAAGTATGTTTACGCTTTCTTCCGGCAGGGAATCCGCCAGTTGTGAAAGACGGGAAGTCAAATCCTGATGAAACCGCAGGTGGTTCCTGTATACAATCCGGCCTGTATCCGTCAGGCTGATTGCAACCTCATTATTACCCGCCGGCGAAAGCTTCTTTTTCAGAAGCCCTTTTTTCATCAGTTTTCCCGTGGTCTGGGAAACGGCTCCCCTGGTAATGCCCTGCAGTGAAGCAATCTGGGTGGCAGTCAGGCTGCCGTGTCCTCCGATTACCTCCAGCATGTGGATCTCCGAACTGTACAGAAGGTGCTCGGTGCCATAATATTTGGGTTTTTTCGTTTTGGCATTATATTTGTTAATAATACGATAGGAAATCTCAAAAAAATTGGTTTCATCCATGTGCCGGTACCTCGGTATATATTTAGCTGTTAAAGTTGTTTAGCTGCTAAAATGATTATATCATTTCTGCACACAATGTCAATTCTATCGGCATACTTCTAACAAGACATCCTGCTGACATGTTTCTTGTGATATGATAAAAAGAAAAGGGGGAAATTCTTCATGAAAAAAGAAATTTCTATATTGGAAAGGCCGGAGCGGTTTAATGACCAATATCTGGCAGCCTGCGGCAATATGTCATGGTATGATTTTGTGGCAGCCATGCCGTCGCTGGTGTTCGTAGTCACAGGCTGGAAAGCAAACGGGAAAGAAAACGCCTGTCTGCAATCCTGGTCATCCTTTGTGGGAAGCGGGGCCGACAGCTATATCTGTATCATGGGAAAAGTCGATAAAGGCGGACATATGTACCAGTCGCTGAAAGAAACGAAGGTGTGTGTGTTAAATTTCCCGTCAAACGACATTTATGACCGTTGTATAAAAACGATTGGCAATAATCAGTTTGAAACAGATGAAATAACTGCGTCCGGATTAACGGCGGAGAAAGCCGCAAAGGTCAACGCGCCGCGGATCAAAGAGTGCTTTTTAAATATCGAATGCACCTTTTTATGGGAGCATGAGCTTTTTGAGGGAAGCCGGGAGACAGCGGTGGCATTGAAAGCCGTCAACCTTTGCATGGACAGCGGACGCTATGATCAAAGCAAGCTGGGCAGATACGGAAAAAGTGGTTATTTGTTTCAGATTGACCAGCCGACCAATCCGGAAACAGGAGAGACCACACCCTTCGGGCCGGGGATTGTGGAACAAGGGAACCCAACTCCCTGGATTACGAGATGAGTAACAGTTCCGGCCAAATAACAGAAGGAAAAATATTGACAAATGTACATGCCAATGATAGGATTAAACTAAAATGAAACGATTCATACGGTGCTATGAACGATTGAAGCAGACAGTGCTTTCTGTCTGCTTTCTTTTGAACAACGGATGACTTGCAGAGCATGCCGTTCGTTGTCTGGACATAAGGATGGTTAGCGGAGCGCAGCGGAGGTTGTTCAGACAGGTACTGCAAAAAGGAGGATGTGTATATGTTTATGGGAAGTCTGGATTCACTGCCCCTTTTAAGAAGGGGAAAGAGCAGGAGCATTAACTGGGAGAACCGGACCGGGGAAAAAGGAAAAGGGGGGATGGCAGCCAGCGACCTGGGCCCTTCCAGGAAAGGGTCACCCTGTATTCCCTGCCTGGAACCGGGAGAAACGGTGACCCTGGCGGAAATGGACGGTCCCGGTGTGATTGCGCATATCTGGATCACGGTAACGGACCGTACCAGCGACAGGAACCGGTATATTCTCCGGGATTTGGTACTGCGCATGTATTGGGATGGGGAAGAAAGCCCTTCCGTGGAAAGTCCGCTGGGAGATTTCTTCTGCTGTGGCTTCGGGGTATCCTATCCGGTGAATTCCCTTCCCATTGCGGTTAATCCCACCCGCGGCTTTAATTCCTATTTTCCCATGCCCTTCGGGAAAAAAGCGAAAATCACCATTGAAAACCAGTGTGATGAGGCGGTGAATGCTTTCTTTTACCAGGTGGACTACCGTTTGCTGGAGGAGCTGCCTGCTGATACGGGATATTTCCATGCCAGCTGGAGACGACAGCGCCTCACGGAAAAGGCGGAGGATTATGTCATCCTGGACGGAGTGAAAGGCCGCGGCCAGTATGTGGGAACCTATCTGGCGCTGACCACCCTGGAGAGGTATTGGTACGGGGAAGGGGAAGTGAAGTTCTACATGGACGGGGATGAGGAATACCCTACTATCTGCGGGACGGGGACGGAGGATTATTTCGGGGGAGCCTGGAGCTTTGCCACCCAGGAAAACGGGCGGACGGTGGAAAATACTTTCTGTACCCCGTTTCTCGGATATCCGTACTATTCCCACCACGATACGTTCCTGCACAACGACTACCATAATGACGATCAGATGCCCCAGCGCAGTTTTTACCGCTGGCATATCGCGGATCCGGTGTTGTTTGAGGAGGATCTGAAGGTGACCATCCAGCAGATCGGAGTATACCACGGGGGCCTTTTTGAACGTCAGGACGATGTGGCGACGGTGGCCTACTGGTACCAGGCAGAGCCGCATCAGCCTTTCGGAAAGCTGATGGAGCGGAAAGAACGCTGGCCCAGGTAAGGAAAGGCCGCCGGCAGGACAGCCGGGAAATATATTGTTAAATAGGGAAAAGGAGCGGTTGAATGAGCGGGAAATCAGACAGGGCAAGAGCTTATGAGCAGGAGAAAAGTACACAGATACCGGAGGGGCAGAAATGTGTTTTCCATTTGACACCGACAGTGGGCTGGATCAATGATCCCAATGGTTTTTCCCGGTATCAGGGAGAGTATCATCTGTTTTATCAATACCATCCCTACAGTACCGTATGGGGGCCTATGCACTGGGGACACCAGAAAACACGGGATTTTATCAAATGGGAGCAGCTGCCCTGCGCACTGGCACCGGATACGGAATACGACGGGCAGGGCTGCTTTTCCGGCAGTGCGGTGGAGCATGAAGGAAAGCATATCCTCATGTATACCGGAGTGCTTGACCGGGTGGAAGAAGACGGAAGCCATGTCCTGCGCCAAACGCAATGTATCGCCGTAGGGGACGGGGTAAATTATGAAAAGCTTCCTGAAAATCCGGTGATAACCGCACAGGCGCTGCCGGAGGGGAGTTCAGAGGAGGACTTCCGGGATCCCCGGATCTGGAAAGAAGGGGATACTTTTTACGCGGCTGTGGGCAGCCTGGGAGCGGACGGAAGCGGGCAGATCGCACTGTTTTCCTCCGCGGATGCCAGGGAATGGCGGTTTGAATCCATCCTGGATGCCAATGGGGGCCGGTACGGCAAGATGTGGGAGTGCCCGGATTTCTTTCCGCTTCAGGACAGCCAGGTACTGATCGTGTCACCCCAGTTCATGCATGCGGAAGGACTGGAATTCCATAACGGTAACAACGCTGTCTATTTTGTGGGGAGCTATGACCGTGGGGAAAAGAAGTTTCTTCGAAAAGAGGCCCGCAGTGTGGATTACGGTCTGGATTTTTATGCGCCCCAGACGGTGGAAACCGGGGACGGGCGAAGAGTGATGACGGGCTGGCTGCAAAGCTGGGACAACTATCTGACACCGGAGGAATTCCTATGGTCGGGGATCATGAGCATTCCCCGGGAACTGGAACTCAGGGATGGCAGGCTGATACAGAATCCGGTGAGGGAACTGGAGCATTACCGCCGAAATGAGGTATCCCATAAGGGCGTAACTTTGTCGGAAACAAGGGGAAAGACAGAGCTGGAAGGCATCCGGGGAAGAGTGCTGGACATGGAGGTTGAGGCAGATGTGAGCCGGAGCGATACACTGACCCTTCATCTTGCGGCAGGAGAAGGTTTCGAAACCACGCTGACCTATGATAAGGAAAAGGGGACGCTTACCACAGACCGGACTTACAGCGGACTGAAAAAGGACCTGCTATGCACCAGATCCATGTATGTGGATACCAAAGATGGAAAGCTGAAGCTGCGGCTGTTGATGGACAAATACACGCTGGAGGTTTTTGTCAATGGCGGAGAACAGGCCATGAGCTCTGTTATTTTCACGCCGCCGGAGGCGGAAGGCATCGCTTTTTCCTGTAAAGGGGAGAGTATCTTAGATCTTGTTATGTATGAAATTATAGTGTAACCGATTCGGCGGACAAAAGTGAGGTACGGCAGTAGGCGGTACAGCCCATGAAAAGGGGCTGTACCGTTTTTCCCTGTGGCCGGATGGAAAAGCTGACGATGGCTGCATGACGGACCTTTTTCGACTTGCCCGTAAATTACCTTTCGTATATGGCAGCTATGTCATGTATTCTGCGCTTCATTTCTGCGCGGACGGATAACGGCTCCAGGCACTCGCATTTATCCCCAAAGCTAAAAAGAATATTATAGTAGTAATCAGTCTCCATGAACGGGAAACTAACAATATAATGCGCGTCACCATCCGGCGAAAAGTGTTCTTCCGTGCAATAAGCAAGCACGCTTTCCCGGATCGATTTATGAATACGAATTTTGATTTTTGTCTGCATAGCAGCAAGAATATCGGTAAATTCCAACTGCGGTTTCGGATAGTCCCGCGGCGTAAAGCATTCTTCCCTCATTTGCAGGTTTGAGGTGCGGGATAATCGGAATAAGCGAAAATCATTTCTTTTATGGCAATATCCCCACCAATACCAATGGCCGCTTTTCAATACAAGCTGATACGGCTCGGCTGTCCGCACGGTTTTAGTTCCGTGCCGGTCTGCATATTCGAATGAAAGCAGCCTGCTGTCCTGCAAAGCCGTTTTAATAACTTCCAAATACGGCGAAATGTTCTGATTGCCCATCCACGGGCTCAAATCTATATCGATCTGATTTGCTTTTACTGCAATGTCTTTCGCCCTGTCGGCGGGGATAAAGCTCCTGACTTTCGCCAGGGCGTTCACCAGTTCATGACCTTGTATCATATGGGAAAGACTGGAAAGCCCCATCAAAATAGCGGTAAGGTCGGCAGTTGAAAAAACCTTTCTGTCAAGCTTGTATGTCTGCATAATTTCGAAACCGCCGCCTACGCCCGATGTGGAACGGATCGGGATACCCGCCATGTTGACAGCGTCTATGTCACGGTATATGGTGCGGGGGGATACTTCAAACATATCTGCCAATTCCTGTGCGCTGATACGTTCTTTGTCCAGAAGTATCATAATAATACTGACTAGCCTGTCAACTTTCATCTGTGGCGGCCTTTCCCATTTTTTTTCCCTCATTATAGATTGTTGCCATACTGCTGTCAACAATAACAAGGTATAATAAAAACAAAAAAATGAGTTTGTCTTTCAGGAGGAAGCATGATGCAGAAAAAAGCCTTAGTAATCATTGATATTCAAAATGACATAACCAAGAATTATAAAGATATCATTGACAACATCAATAAAGCCATAGATTGGGCGGCCGATAATAAGATACCTGTTATTTATATCAGGCATGAAAATTTATCAGCCGGCACGAGGACTTTTAAACCAAATACTTATGGGGCCGAATTAGCTTATGATATGAAAATCGTATCAAAAAATATTTTTACCAAATATAAAGGGAACGCATTAAGCTGTGAAGAATTTACGGACTTTATCCGGGAAAATGAAATAGGTGATTTTTATATAGCAGGAGCAGATGCTGCCGCCTGTGTGAAATCAACCTGTTACAACCTATGTAAAGCAAATTACGGCGTCAATGTCCTGTCGGATTGCATTACCAGTTACGATAAAAGGAAAATTGACGAGATGCTGCGTTATTATGAAAAGAAAGGCAGTAAAATCATGTGTCTGGATGACCTGTTAAAATAAGTTTTTCCCGGGGAAACACGGTTCATTTCCGGCTCCTTACAATAGTTCTGCGGCATAACAGAACGGGCGTACCGCCCTTGCAGCGGTACGCCCGTTTCTCAATTCTGTTTCTCAGCCGTCAGGATAGATCATTGACATATTTCCTTATCGGCTATTCTTTTTTCCATTGGTATGCCGGCAAAGCGTTTACTGCGCCGCTCCGCCCTGTTCCGCCGCCTGTTGCTGCTGCTGTAATGCATAGGCATTCTGCAGCGCCGCGATTTGGGCGTTCAGGCTGTCAATTTCCTGCTGCGCCTGGTTGACGGAGTTCTGCGCCGCCGCCTGGGATTCCGGGTCGGCCGCTGCCGCCAGCTGCTGCTGGGCGCTTACCAATACCGTCTGTGCGTTCTGAAGGGCCGCCTGCAGGTTGGCCATCTGGATATCATAATTAGCCAGCATATTCCTGGCATCCAGTTCCAGCCGCTGCTGGGCAATGACTGCCGCCGCATTGGGGTCTGCCATAAAGGTGGCATCGTGAGGGCACTGGGTGGAAGAGCCTTCCGCAGGAGTGGCATTGCCGCTTAAAGCTGCGTCCAGAGCGGGTGTCATAGTGACGGTTCCGGGTACCTGGAACGGACAAAGCTCTGTGGCAGGCAGGCCGGAATATTCACATACGCTGCCCTGGTAATGCACATCGCAGGTTTCCGTGGGAACCGTACCCTTGGCAAAATATTCCGTTTTCAGCGTTTCGTCACACATACCGGCAATAGGCAGCTTGCCCGACTGGGAACAAACGGTTGCGGTTACGATATCGGCAGGGACGTTGAAGGCCTTGTTTTCCAGATTCTCGTGGATTTTGCTCATGGCAGCCCTCCAGAGGGTTTTCGCCAGGTTACGTTCCCCGTTTTTACCGGAAAGCTTGGCATTGTTGTCATAGCCTGTCCAGGTGGTGCAGGTATAATAAGGCGTATAGCCTGCAAACCACACATCGTTATAATCGGAAGTGGTACCGGTTTTACCGGCGATGGACATGCCGCCGAAATTCACGCTTGTTCCGGTACCGGAGGTAACGACATCCACCATGGCGTCCGTGAGAAGGAAAGCCGTGCTTTCCTTAATTACCTGACGGGTTTCCCCTACGGTATTGTCAATAACCACATTTCCGTCATGATCCACGATTTTGGTGTAAAGCTTGGGTTTGATATACGTTCCGCCGTTGGCAATCGTGGCATAGGAGGCATTCAGCTCCATATTGGTAACCCCATAGGTAATACCGCCCAAAGCAAGGGACTGGGTAATATCGGAAAAGACCTGTCCGTTTTTCTCCTCGCTTCTTACAAGCGTGGTAAAACCGAAATTCTCCAGATAATCGAACCCTTTATCGGGGGTGATGGAGGTCAGGGTCTTTACCGCGATAATATTCAGTGAATCCCGGATACCATCCCGGAGTGAACAGATGCCGCGGTAACCGGAGCTGTACCAGTTGGATACCGGCCTGCCGTTGGCATAGTTAAAAGGCGCATCCACAAACACATCTGCCAGGGTAAGGCCCGCGCTGTCTAAAGCGGGCGCATAGGTGGAGACGATTTTGAAGGTGGAACCGGGCTGTCTGCTGGTGGAGGTCGCACGGTTTAAGGTACGGTTGGCCTCCTTGGCGCCGCGTCCGCCCACGATAGCCACTACATTTCCTGTGGACTGATCTTCAATAGTCATGGAGATCTGAGGCTGGGGGGTCATGGAGATACTTTCAGCCAGAACCTCATCCCCGTCCTGGAGGAGAGACGCCTTATAGGTTTCAATCGCAGCATATGCATCTTCCTGGGAGGAAAACAAAAGAGGATATTTTTTATCGTTTCCGTTTTCCTTCAGGTATTCCTCCAGCATTTCCTTGCTGTAGTTATCGTTTTCCCCATTGGAATGCTGGATGGAGAGCTGGTAATTCAGATACCAGGAGGTCCCCTGGGGATAATTCTCCTCATTGGAGCATACTTCATCACAGATTGACTGGATCGTGGGATCCTGGGTGCTGTATATCTTGAGGCCGCCCGTGTAAAGCATGGAAAATGCCTGGGCCTCGGAATAGCCGGCGGCTTCCAGATCATCCATGACAGCTTCGGTCAGGGCATCCACAAAATAGGAATTGACAGCGGTTTCCCCGGTTTCCTCGTTAACGGTCTGGATACGGGAATACACATCGTCCGCCAGAGCCTCGTCGAATTCGGACTGGTTGATATATCCCTGCTCCAGCATGTCGTTAAGTACCTTTTCCCGGCGTTCCGCATTTTTTTCAGGATGGGTAATCGGGTTATAACGGGAAGGGTTCTGGGTAATGGCGGCAATGACGGCGCATTCGGAAAGGTTCAGTTCATATACGTTTTTCCCGAAATACCGTTTGGAAGCAGCCTGTACGCCCAGGGTGTTCTGCCCTAAATTGATGGTATTCATGTAGTTTTCCAGGATTTTATCCTTGTCCATCTGGTTTTCCAGCATGATGGCCAGATACTGCTCCTGGATTTTACGTTTTACTTTGACTGCAAAAGCCTTTTCGCTTTCGCTTGTCCAGCTGGTAAGAACGTTATTCTTGATGAGCTGCTGGGTAATGGTACTGGCGCCTTCGGAAAAATGTCCGGAGGTAAGCCCGATAAAGCCGGCACGGATAATACCTTTGATATCAATTCCATTATGCTCATAAAAACGTGAATCTTCGATTGCCACAAAGGCGTGGGCAAGATTTTCAGGGATTTTGTCCATGCTTACGGGCACCCGGTTGGAGCCCTCAGCGTCCAGCTTGGCAATCTGGTTTCCCTCCGCGTCATACACAAAGGTGGAGAAACCGGTGGGGGATACGTCGATGTTGGAGATATCCGGCGCGGAAGCCAGGATCCCCTTGACTACTCCCAGTCCGCCGCAGATTCCGATAATACCTGCAGCGAGTATCACAAGCAGAATGGCTTTAAAAAAGGTAAGAGCAAATCGTTTGCCCCATTTTTTTGATTTGGAACGCAGTGCCTTTTTTTTCTTGGCGGCACCTCTTTTGCCATAATTCATGAATTATGCCTCCTTAAGATAAACAGGAAGTTCCATGGAAAAGGTTCCATAAAAAACAACCTGTAATGTCCCATTTTGGGGCCATTTCAGGCAGGTCCAAAATGGCATTACCTATCTGATTATAGCAAATATGGGCAGGTAAATAAAGGTTTTTCTTCCATATTAAGAATTGTTCACAATATTACACACTTTTAAACATGTGCCGTGCTGGCCTTTCCAATGCTGCCGCGCAATCACCGTCTGCCGTTCCCTGCCGGAAAAACTTCATGTACATGGCGGGGGAGTGTGTGGTAAGATAAGGCTGACAGGAATTTGCGGCATATTTGTCTGAACGGCTGCATGCCGGGAGGTTTACTATGGAAAAGAAAGAAAACAGGGAGATATATCTGCCGTATCGATGTGTGCTGGAAGGCGGCACCGGTGAGATAGTAGAGAAGAAATCGCGCTTTCTGGCCACGGTGCGGAAGGTGGAAAAAGAAGAAGAGGCGGCTGCGTTTATTGAGGAAATGAAGAAAACGTATTGGGATGCCTCCCATAACTGTTCCGCCTTTGTGATTGGGAGGAAGGCGGAGCTGACGCGCTGCAGTGACGACGGGGAACCTTCGGGGACAGCGGGGCGGCCTATGCTGGAGGTGCTGCTGGGAGAAGGGATCTGTAATACGGCAGTGGTGGTGACGCGGTATTTCGGCGGCACGCTTCTGGGGACCGGCGGGCTGGTCAGAGCCTATGGGGCGGCGGTAAAAGCCGGGCTTGAAGGAAGCCGGGTGGTTACCATGCGGTATGGGACCCGGCTGAGGATAGGGACGGATTATTCGGATATCGGCCGGATCCAGTATCTGTTAGGGCAGCAGGGGCTTCCCCGGGAAAACGCGGTATATACGGAACGGGTGGTTCTGGAAACCGTTGTCGCCGCGGAAGGGGAGGAACGGCTGATAAAAGAACTGACGGAGGCAACCGGCGGGAGGGCCGTGCTGGAAGCGGTTGGCAGATACTATTTTATTGACAAAGAGTAACGGTAACGTTATAGTGAATGAGTATTAATTTCCGAAAGGTGGTGGTTTTTTATGAAGAGCAAAACGGCAGGCAGTAGTGATGTTCCCGTCCCCGGGCGAAGTTGCAGTCAACATAGGATTACAGGTAAGGCGGGTATGGGGCTTTGCGGGAAAGCTGCCGGACGTGCCCGGATGGGGGCAGGTTCATGCCTGAAAGCTGTCATGACACCGCCGGAAGGAGATTGTCATGGAAGAAAGCAAGGTAATAAGAGAACTGCTTGACAGCAAGCAGTATACGAGACTCCGCCAGATGCTGTCGGAGTTTAACGATGCGGATATCGCAGTGCTGCTGGAGGAACTGGAAGAACAGGATATGCTGAAGGTATTCCGTATTCTTCCCAAGGATTTGGCGGCGGATGTTTTTTCTTATATGGATGTGGATAACCAGCAGTTTATCATTACGTCCCTGTCCGACAGGGACGCGGCGAATATCGTGGATAACCTGATGGCTGACGATGCGGCGGATCTTATGGAAGAGATGCCGGCGAATGTGGTAAAAAAAATCCTGGCAAATGCCAGCCCGGAGACGAGAAGGGATATCAATCATCTGCTCCGTTATCCGGAGGATTCCGCCGGAAGCATTATGACGGTGGAATATGTGGATCTGAAAGAAAACCTGACGGTGGATGAGGCGATAGCCAGAATCCGTAAAATCGGGGTGGACAGTGAAACGATCAATATCTGCTATGTCCTGGACAGCAGGAGAAAGCTGGTGGGGACGGTGGCTCTGCGCTACCTGCTCCTGAGCCAGCCGGGTGAGGTGATTGCCGACATTATGCATGAAAACGTCATCTCCATCAATACCCTGATGGATCAGGAGGAGGTTGCCAGACAGTTCCAGAAATATGACTTTACGGCCATGCCGGTTGTGGATAATGAAAACAGGCTGGTGGGCATTATTACCGTAGACGATATCGTGGATATTCTCCAGGAAGAGGCTACGGAGGATATGGAAAAGATGGCGGCTATCGTGCCCAGCGATAAGCCTTATATGAAAACAGGGGTGCTGGAAACCTGGAAAAAAAGAATTCCGTGGCTGTTGCTGCTGATGGTTTCCGCGACCTTTACCGGACGGATTATTGCCAGCTATGAGTCGGCGCTGAGCGCCTGTATGGTGTTATCCACCTTTATCCCCATGCTTATGGATACGGGCGGAAATGCTGGCAGCCAGGCCAGTGTCTCCATCATCCGCGGTATTTCCCTGGATGAAATCCGGTTCCGGGATATGCCGGGCGTGATCTGGAAGGAAGCCAGAGTAGCCCTGCTGTGCGGTATTACCCTGTCGGCGGCGAATTTTATCAAGTTGATGCTGTTCGACCGGGTACAGATGGCAGTGGCATTTGTTATCTGCCTGACCCTGGTGGTAACGGTGTTTGTGGCAAAGATTGTGGGCTGCAGCCTTCCGATGTTTGCCAAGAAAATCGGCTTTGACCCGGCAGTTATGGCAAGCCCTTTCATAACCACCATTGTGGATGCACTGTCTTTGGTGATCTATTTCCAGATAGCTACCGTACTGCTGCATTTTTAACAAGAGACGGGGTGTGGATAAAAAAGTCCGGCGCCGCCTGCCCCTGCTTCCCGGTGCGGCCTGCAGCCATGCAAGGTTCCTTCCAGGGGACGCTTTCGCTCGGATAATCACGCAGCGGTACTAA
>URMK01000070.1 GCA_900548905.1 uncultured Lachnospiraceae bacterium
AGCCTAAGGACCGGCGTGCTTATAACGCCCCTTACAGGAATCCTTGCAGGGCAGCCTGCTGCACAGGGAGGCAGGGACAGGGCAGGCAACCCACAGGGCACCGCCGCATCCGCACATGAGGAAGAATCTAAAACGCACAGGGAGAGGAGTAAGATTATGTTTGATGTGAAAATGGAAGTTCCCGAAGCGCCTCTGTACAGGAAGCAGTTTGAGCATGATAACTGCGGTATTGGTGCCTGCGTAAACATCAAAGGAACCAAATCCAGGGCAACCGTGGAAAATGCCCTGAAGATTGTGGAAAACCTGGAACACCGCGCCGGAAAGGATGCGGAAGGCAAAACCGGTGACGGCGTGGGTATACTGACCCAGGTGCCTCATACCTTTTTTAGAAGAGTGACGAAACCTCTGGGCATCGAGCTTGGCGGCGAAAGGGAATACGGCGTGGGCATGTTTTTTTTCCCGCAGGATGAGCTGAAAAGGAACCAGGCCAGAAAGATGTTTGAAATCATAGCAAAGAAGGAAGGGCTGGAATTCCTGGGCTGGCGTGAAGTGGACTGTGCGCCGGAGGTTCTGGGTCAGAGAGCGGTGGAATGTATGCCCTGCATCATGCAGGGTTTTGTGAAAAAGCCCGCCAATACTTCCAAAGGGATCGAGTTTGACCGCAGGCTCTATGTGGCCCGCCGCGTTTTTGAGCAATCCACCGACAATACGTACGTGGTATCGTTATCCAGCCGGACCGTATGCTATAAGGGGATGTTTCTGGTAGGACAGCTGCGTACCTTTTTTAAGGATCTGCAAAGTGCGGACTATGAGTCCGCCATTGCTATCGTTCATTCCCGTTTTTCCACCAACACCAATCCCAGCTGGGAAAGGGCCCATCCCAACCGCTTTATCGTACACAACGGAGAGATTAACACCATCCGCGGCAACTATGATAAAATGCTGGCCCGCGAGGAAAATATGAAGTCCGAACACCTGCACGGCCTTCTCCACAAGGTTCTTCCCGCCATCGATCCGGACGGCTCCGATTCCGCCATGCTGGATAACACCCTGGAATTCCTGGTGATGAGCGGCATGGATCTGCCTCTTGCCGTGATGATAACCATTCCCGAACCCTGGGCAAATAATAAGACCATGTCCCAGTCCAAACGGGATTTTTACCAATATTATGCTACCATGATGGAGCCATGGGACGGCCCGGCTTCCATCCTTTTTTCCGACGGGGATATTATGGGCGCCGTTCTTGACCGTAACGGCCTGCGTCCATCCCGTTATTTTGTCACGGAGGATGATCAGCTGATCCTCTCCTCCGAGGTGGGTGTCCTGGATATCGATCCTTCCAAAATCAAAGTGAAGGAACGCCTGCGCCCCGGCAAGATGCTGCTGGTGGATACCGTCAAAGGTGAAGTGATTGACGACGATCGGCTCAAGGAAGCCTATGCCTCCCGTCAGCCATATGGGGAATGGCTGGATAACAACCTGGTGGAACTGAAAAATCTGAAAATCCCCAATGAGAGAGTGCCGGAATTCACAGCCGTGGAAAGGCAGCGTTTACAAAAGGCCTTTGGTTACACCTATGACGAGATGAAGACCAGCATCCTTCCCATGGCAAAAAACGGCGGAGAAGCCATAGCCGCCATGGGTGTGGATACCCCTCTGCCCTTTTTGAGCAAAACCCACCATCCGCTGTTCCATTATTTCAAGCAGCTGTTTGCCCAGGTGACCAATCCCCCCATTGACGCTATCCGTGAGCATGTGGTGACCTCCACCACCGTTTATATCGGGGCGGAAGGGGATGTGCTGGAGGAAAAGGCCAAAAACTGCAACGTGCTGAAGGTAAATAATCCTATCCTCACCAACACCGATCTGATGAAAATCAAAAGCATGAAGGAGGAAGGCTTTAAGGCCGCGGTAGTTCCTATCATTTACTATAAAAATACCAAGCTGGAGCGGGCTATCGAGCATTTGTTCGTGGAGGCCGACCGGGTATACCGGGACGGCGCCAACATCCTGATTCTTTCCGACAGGGGTGTGGATGAAAACCACGTGGCGATTCCTTCCCTGCTGGCGGTATCCGCCTTAAACCAGCATTTGGTAAAAACAAAGAAGCGTACCGGCGTAGCCCTAATCCTGGAGTCCGGAGAACCCAGGGACGTCCATCATTTTGCCACGCTTCTCGGCTATGGCGCCTGCGCCATCAACCCCTATCTGGCCCAGGAGTCCATCAAAGAGCTCATCGATAACAAAATGCTGGATAAAGATTACTACGCCGCCGTGAATGATTATAATAAAGCTATTTTAAGCGGTATTGTAAAAATTGCTTCCAAAATGGGTATTTCCACCATACAGTCCTACCAGGGTTCCCAGATTTTTGAAGCCATCGGCATCGATCCGGATGTGATCAACAAATATTTTACCAACACGGTATGCCGTATCGGCGGCACTTCCCTGGCGGATATGGAAAAAGAAGTGGATGCCCTCCATTCCATGGCCTTTGATCCCCTGGGGCTCGCAACGGATCTCACCCTGGACAGTCCCGGGCACCATAAAATGAGAAGCGCAGGAGAGGAGCATCTTTACAATCCCGCCACCATCCATGCTCTCCAGGAGGCCACCCGCAGAGGGGATTACGAACTTTTTAAACAGTACACGGCCCTGGTAAATGATGAAAATTCCATCAAAAACCTGCGCGGCCTGATGGATTTCAAATATCCGAAAAAAGGCATTCCTCTGGAGGAGGTGGAAAGCGTGGACTCTATTGTCACCCGTTTTAAAACAGGTGCCATGTCCTATGGTTCCATCTCCAGGGAAGCCCATGAAACCATGGCTGTCGCCATGAACCGCCTGCACGGGAAATCCAATTCAGGAGAAGGGGGAGAGGATGTGGAACGTCTCAGCGTGGGGGCGGACGGAGTGAACCGCTGTTCCGCCATCAAGCAGGTGGCCAGCGGCCGCTTCGGCGTCACCAGCCAGTATCTGGTAAGCGCACAGGAGCTGCAGATTAAAATGGCCCAGGGCGCAAAACCCGGGGAAGGCGGTCATCTTCCCGGCGGTAAGGTATATCCCTGG
The DNA here is from genome assembly GCA_900548905.1 of uncultured Lachnospiraceae bacterium. Classification (GTDB taxonomy): domain Bacteria; phylum Bacillota; class Clostridia; order Lachnospirales; family Lachnospiraceae; genus Eisenbergiella. The sequence continues at coordinate 3,070 of URMK01000070.1, forward strand.
ATAGCCAAAACCAGACATTCCACCCCTGGCGTGGGCCTGATATCCCCGCCGCCCCACCACGACATTTATTCTATTGAGGATTTGGCCCAGTTGATTTATGACCTGAAAAACGCCAATAAAAACGCGCGCATTTCCGTAAAACTGGTTTCCGTAGCAGGCGTGGGAACCGTGGCGGCAGGTGTAGCCAAAGCAGGCGCCCAGGTTATCCTGATTTCCGGCTATGACGGCGGAACCGGCGCGGCACCGAAAAGTTCCATCCATAATGCGGGCCTCCCCTGGGAGCTGGGATTATCGGAAACCCATCAGACCCTTATCCAAAACGGCCTGCGCCAGCGGGTCCGCATCGAAACCGACGGCAAGCTGATGAGCGGACGGGACGTGGCGATTGCCGCTATTCTGGGCGCTGAAGAATTCGGCTTTGCCACGGCCCCGCTGATCACCATGGGCTGCGTCATGATGCGCGTCTGCAACCTGGACACCTGCCCGGTAGGCGTGGCGACCCAGAACCCGGAGCTGCGGAGCCGTTTCCGGGGAAAACCGGAATACGTTATCCATTTCATGCGTTTTATCGCGGAAGAACTGCGGGAATACATGGCAAAACTGGGTGTTTGCAGCGTCGATGAATTGGTGGGAAGAACGGATCTTCTCACCCGGAAAGAAAACCTGACACCTGCCCAGAAAAAAATAGATATAAACGGTATTCTTAACAATCCCTATGCCGGAAAAGCAGGCTCCATTTTCGAACCGAAAAAAGGATATGATTTTGCCCTGGAAAAAACGCTGGATGAAAAGCTTCTGCTTAAACAGATGTCCGGTGCTATAGAAGCCGGACAGAAACGCAGCATGGAAGTGGATGTCTCCAATACCGACCGTACCTTCGGCACCTTACTGGGTTCTGAAATTACAAGAAAATTCGGAACCGCCCTGGAGGAGGACAGCTACCGCATACGATGCAAGGGTGCAGGCGGACAAAGCTTCGGTGCATTTATCCCTAAAGGTCTGACCCTGGAACTGGTAGGGGACAGCAACGATTACTTTGGAAAAGGGCTTTCCGGCGGCAAGCTGATCGTATACCCCCCTAAAGGAATCCGCTTCAAACCGGAAGATAATATTATTATCGGCAACGTGGCCCTGTACGGAGCCACCAGCGGAAAAGCCTTTATCAATGGTGTGGCGGGGGAACGCTTCGCCGTCCGTAATTCCGGCTGCCTCGCGGTTGTTGAGGGTGTGGGAGATCACGGCTGTGAGTACATGACCGGGGGCCGTGTCGCGGTACTCGGACGCACCGGTAAGAATTTTGCCGCGGGTATGAGCGGCGGCATTGCCTATGTGCTGGATGAAGGGAACGATCTTTATATCCGCCTGAACAAAGAAATGGTATCTTCCCATGAGATAACCTCCAAATATGACGTACAGGAGCTTAAAGAGATGATCCAGGAGCATGTGTCATACACCAACTCCGAAAAAGGCAAGGAAATCCTGGAACATTTTGGGGAATACCTTCCTAAATTCAAAAAAATCATCCCGCATGATTACGAGCGCATGCTCACTACCATCCTCTTGATGGAGGAAAAAGGCTTAAGCGCGGAACAGGCCCAGATAGAAGCCTTCTACGCCAATATGGGAAAATAAGGGAATGGTTCGCAACAGCTCAGACCTGTCCGAACTGTTACAATGATTCAGCCTGCCCGTCATATCCGCAGCAGAAAGTGAGGAAAACATGGGAAAACCAACCGGATTTATGGAATACGACAGAAAAGTAAGCTTTGCCGAAAAACCGGCAGACAGAATAAAACATTTCAGGGAATTCCATCAGCACCTGTCAAGAGAAGAACAGCAGCTCCAGGGCGCCCGCTGTATGGAATGCGGCGTGCCTTTCTGCCAGTCCGGCATGATGCTGAACGGGATGGCCTCCGGCTGTCCCCTGCATAACCTGGTGCCGGAGTGGAACGATCTGGTATATACCGGAAACTGGGAACAGGCCTACGAACGCCTGAAAAAAACCAACAATTTCCCTGAATTCACCGCCCGCGTATGCCCCGCTCTCTGTGAGGCGGCCTGTACCTGCGGGCTGGGAGGGGAGCCGGTAGCAACCAAAGAAAACGAATACGCCATCATTGAGAACGCCTACGAAAAGGGCTACGCCCTTCCCAGCCCGCCAAGCCAGCGTACCGGCAAAAAAGTGGCTGTAATAGGCAGCGGCCCATCCGGCCTTGCGGCAGCCGACCAGCTTAACAAACGCGGCCATAACGTCACCGTTTACGAACGATCCGACCGCGCCGGCGGACTGCTCATGTACGGAATTCCCAATATGAAGCTGGAAAAACAGATTGTACAGAGAAAAATAAAGATAATGGAAGAAGAAGGCGTGACCTTCCTCACAGGCACCGATGTGGGCAAAGACCTCAAACCCGCCCAGCTTCTCCGGGAATATGACCGCATCCTCTTAGCCTGCGGCGCCTCCAATCCCAGAGATATTAACGTTCCCGGACGGGATGCAAAAGGCATCCATTTTGCCGTCGATTTCCTGACCGCCAACACCAAGAGCCTCCTCGACTCCAACCTGACCGACGGAAAATACGTGAATACGAAAGGCAAAAACGTCATCATCATCGGCGGCGGTGATACCGGAAACGACTGTGTGGGAACCTGCATACGCCACGGCTGCAAATCCGTCACCCAAATAGAAATGATGCCCAAAGCCCCCGACGAAAGAGCCGAAAACAATCCCTGGCCCGAATGGCCCAAAATCTCCAAAACAGACTACGGCCAGGAAGAAGCCATTGCCCTCTGCGGACGTGACCCCAGGATTTACGAATCCACCGTCAAAGAATTTATCAAAGACAAAAACGGGATCCTCAAAGCCGTAAAAATCATCAGACTCAAACCAGAAATTGATCCCCGCACCGGCAGAATTACCCCCAAAGAACTACCCGGCACCGAACAACTCCTCGAAGCCGACATCGCACTCATAGCCGCCGGATTCCTCGGAAGCCAGAAATACGTAACCGATGCATTTAAAATAGAAACCGACCCACGCACCAATGTAAAAACAGAAGAAGGAAAATACAAAACAAACACAGACAAAATATTTGCCACAGGAGACATGCACAGAGGACAATCCCTCGTCGTATGGGCCATCCGCGAAGGAAGAGAAGCCGCCAGAGAAATAGACCAAAGCCTGATGGGGTATACAAACGTGCCGTCCCAGTAGGCGGTGCGAAAAGAAGGGAAAAGAAGGTCCGCAGGAGGAGCTTGCTCCTCCTGCGGACCTTCTTTTCCCTTCTTTTCATAGGGCGTACGCCCGTGCAGCCAGGGGAGCCCGCAGGGATTCCCTGGCTGTACACCGCCGGCCTCCCCCCACAGCCCCACCTCCCCCGGCAGGCAGCGCAGCGCCCCTGCCCGCATAATTATTTAAAAAAGTCCCCATCTCTCCCCCAAAATATAGTACAATTAACTCATCAAATAAACCGCCCCATCCCCCTATACCAGTTAAAACACCTCAACCAATCACATAACAAAGAAAGGTCCCCCATGGAAGCTACATTTACAAACATAACCCAAGAAAACATAACCCAAGAACACCTATGCTGCATTATCCGCAGCAAAAAGCCCCATCCGGGCGTAGAAGCAAAGCGGCAATGGCTTTCCGCCCGGATAAAAGAAGGCCACGTTTTCAGAAAACTCAATGCCAAATCCGTAGTATTTATCGAATATGCCCCCCTGGAAACCGCTTGGGTCCCCATAACCGGTGACAACTATTATTATATATACTGCTTATGGGTTTCCGGAGAATACAAAGGGAAAGGCTATGGAAAAATGCTGCTGGAGTACTGCCTGGACGACGCCAGAAAAAAAGGAAAATCCGGAGTCTGCATGCTGGGGGCCAAAAAACAAAAAGCCTGGCTATCCGACCAGGCCTTTGCCGGGAAGTACGGTTTTCAGACCGTTGATACCACCCCTGACGGCTATGAACTGCTTGCCCTCTCTTTTGACGGAACCACCCCCCAATTCACACAGAACGCCAAAAAACAACACGTCGACAACCAGGAGCTGACCATTTATTATGACATGCAATGCCCTTTTATCCCTCAAAAAGTTGAGACAATAAAACAACACTGTGAAACCAATAACATCCCCCTGTCTTTGAACCTGGTGGATACACTCCAAAAAGCAAAGGAACTGCCCTGCGTTTTCAACAACTGGGGTGTATTCTATAAAGGAAAATTTGAAACGGTAAACTTACTTGACGCTGCCGGCATACAGAGAATACTCAATAAATGATACGTACCGCACCGCATCCGAAAACGTTTTTCCCATTGAACATAACGATCCCACAGAATATGCGTCTGCTATTATCACAACCATCCGAATGCCTGTACCATGGACAGGACCAGATTCCCAACCCCGTGGGTCAGCCAGCCCGGTATGATGGAGCCGCCGGAGCCTTTTTCCGTCAGCCAGCCCAGCAGCCACCCGCTGAACCCGGTGATTACCGTGATCACCGCTGCCTTCAGCGGCGTGGTAACCAGGAAAAACATGGCTCCGTGGAGCAGCCCGAACAACGCTCCCTGGATAAGATTCCCCACAGCGAAACCAAACCGGGCAATCAGACGTTTCCCCAGAAAACCACGGAACAGGATTTCTTCCGAAAGACCGGTCTGGATAACCCCGAATAAAAAGGCGGAAGGCAGCGCACTCCAGCCCATACCGGCATATGTACTCTGCACTGTGGCATCAGCCGGCAGCAGGGAAGGGATCCACCACAGCTGGGATATCACACAAAGAAGAAAGAAAAACAGGATACACCCGCTGATGGCAAGCCAGCTTCCCCTCACCGCTTTTAAGCCAATCCAGGAGAGAAAAGGCTCCTTCCTGCGTGCGGTAACGAACCACCAGATGAAAGGGATAAGCGAAAACACAATCACCTGCAGCAGCACTTCAAAAAACTTTGACAGAATATTCATCAGCGGCCTCCTTTACCAAAGAGAAATATTTAAATTGTATTAGTGTAATAATACAATAATCCAATTACTCTCTCCTGTCAAGTACCTGCGCGCTTTTTCAAAAAGATCAGTCCTGGGAAATGGTAACCGTTCAGGCAAGCCTGAACAGTTACGCAAAATAAGAAATACCTCCGGCTGCTGAAAATCACCGGAAATAACAAGAACGGCAGAGCCGCAAAAAAGTGTGGATCCACAGAAAAATTCAGAGCATTTCCGTCAATCCTGCCTTTTCTATAAATTCCCGTACGGTTCCGGCTTTAGCCGCCTGCTTATGCCACTGATTCAAAAGCGCAAGGTCGGTTTCCGAAAGGATTTTCTCACACAGCCCAATCGGAATTTCCCCCAGATCCTCCAGCAGATCAAGCGCATCTTCTGCCTTTCCTGCCGCTTTCCCAATACTGAATTCATCGGCCCGGATTTTCTTCATTTCTTCTTCTTTGTTATATTCAAAGATTCCTCACCACATGTAGTTCCTTTTCTTCCCTGGAATAGTTTTCTTCCATAGAGCGCTTTTCTTCCATAGAGTTCTTTTTTTTCCATAGACAACTCCTTTCTGTAATTGCGGCAGGAAGCTGTCTGAAAGAATATGCGTAAACCGCGTCTGTCCAGCAACTCCTGCAAGTAACAGTTCAGACAGGCCTGATTTGGTTACTGTTCCTATTTAAGTGCGGGCCAGCGCCTTGACTTAACAGAGGGTGTCTCTTATAATCAAACTGAAACCGATTTCAGCAAGACGGAGAAACAAAAGAATACCTGCTGTGCGGATCTGTGCATTTACAGCACAGACGGTTTTGAAGAATTTTTCCGAAAACAACCATAAGGGGGTAAGAAAATGATCGGGACTAACGAAAAGGAAAAAACGGCAGAGGCGGAACATAGAATCCTGCTGGAATGGAAGCAGTCCAGGCTGTACCGGGGAACCATGGAAAAGCAGGAAGACAACAGAATGCGCTTTACCTGCCCGGTGGAGGGGCTGGATTATCAGCTATATTCCAGAGAGGAGGACAAGGCTGTCCGCCTGGAGGATTTTGCCTATCTGTGCCTGAAGCCGGAGGTACTGGAAGCGCATTCCATGTGTTTTCAGCTTTCTTTTTATGAAAAAGCGGCCATGACGGGAGAAGAAGGGCAGGAACCGGAAATGAGGATAATCTTCGGCCTTCTGCCGGGGATCCCCACCATGGTTCCTTTCGATTTCCATATACTGGACAGCCAGGTGATATTCCCGGAGCGGACGCCGGGGCGTTTGAAAATGAGTATTTTCGGCAAGCCCATACGTCTTTGTGATATCAGGGAAATCCGGCTGCAGACAGCGCCGGGTTTTGCGTCCTTTCAATTTACGCTGCCGGAATGCTTTTTTACCGATACGTTTCCGGACTGTTCCCTGCCGCAGAAGCAATTGATTGACGATTTGGGGCAATGGACACAAAAGAGTTGGAACAAAAAGGTGGAAAACCGGGAGGCGTGCAGCCGGATCCTGCATAAGCTGCTTGAGCATGCGGAGGAAAGCAGCGGCGGTTTCCCGTTTCCGGACTGGGATGAATACGGCGGTTATACGAAAAAGCCCTTTACGAAAACGGGATGGTTCCATCTGGAACGGGAAAACGGCAGATTCTGGCTGGTGGATCCGGCGGGTAATGCATTCCTTTCCTCCGGTGTGGACTGTATCAATCCCGGAGTGGAAACCCGGATTGGGCCGGTGGAAAATTTTGTGGGGAAGAATGTGCGTAACAGCTGTTCCGGAACCGTTATGGACAGGCCGGGCTCCCTTGCCATGTCTCATAACAAAGAAGATTTCTTTAATTTTGGAGAGGAAAATCTGAAGGCCGCTTTCGGGGAGAACTGGAAGGAAAGCTGGATGAAGCTTGTCAGGCATTATCTTCTATCCTGGGGAATCAATACCATAGGAAACTGGTCCGACAGGGAGTTTATCCGGTTTGCACGCATGCCCTATGTGATACCCCTGGACTCTTTTTCCAGGGAGGGCTTTCCCCATACACAAACCGCGGTTTTCCGGGATTTCCCTGATGTTTTTTCACCTGAGTATGAGGCTTCGGCGCAGCGGTATGCCCAGGGCCTTGCCGAGTATGCCGGGGATCCCTTCCTCATAGGATATTTCATGCGCAATGAGCCGGCCTGGGCCTTCGTATATGATCTGAATATCGCGGAAGAAATGCTTGCCAATCCGGCAGAAATGGTAAGTAAGAATGTATTTGCAGAACGTATGAAGAAGAAATATGGGGACATAGCCCATTTCAACCAGGCATGGGGAACCGGGCTGGCAGATTTTGAAGGACTGAAAAAAAGCATCTACAAGGCGGCCTCCTGTTCTGTGCAGGCAGCGGCGGATTTACGGCAGTTCTCGGAAGAAATGATAGCCAGATATGTGGAAATCCCGGCAAAAGCACTGCGTAAAGCGGATCCCAACCACCTCAATCTGGGGATGCGTTATGCTTACATAACGGATAAAAGTCTGTTATGCGGTTCCGGATGCTTTGATGTATTCTCGATTAACAGTTACCAACTGACCCCTCTGGAGCCTGTGGAGCAGGTTGCCGGATGGCTGGACAAGCCTGTTATGGTGGGGGAATTCCATCAGGGCGCGCTGGATGCGGGGCTGACAGCGCATGGAATCCGCGGCGTGAGCACACAGGAGCAGCGCGGATGTGCATACCGCTATTATGTGGAGCAGGGACTCACCAATCCCTATTTCCTGGGAGCCCATTATTTCCAGCTCAATGACCAGAGCTGCCTGGGCCGGTTTGACGGAGAAAACTATCAGATTGGCCTGGTGGATGTATGTATGCAGGAATATGAGGCGATGACGGCGGCAATGAAGGAATGTCACAGCCATATGTATCAGGTGGCGGCGGGGGAAATACCCGCATGGGACACAGAGCCGGAAGATATTGAGCCTATCCACTATTGATCACTCCGGCGGCACCGCTGCTCATACCCTGCGGCCGGAACGGTAACCTGGTGTAACAAAAAAACAGGATATGTCAGGTAGACACAGGTCGCCGGAAGATGATATGATAAAAACAACGTAACCGTGATGGTGCAGGACAGCCGCCGATCGGCATATCGGTTACAGCAGATCGGCAGAATGGGAAAAGAAGAGAGGGAAACGCCTATGGATTATCAGAAAATCAGCCCGGGGGAGATCAAACAGGCGCTGGATTTTTCCGCCGCGCAGATCAAAAAGTATCTGCCGCTTTTTACGGATAAATTCCAGAATGCCTATAGCGTGAATCATTTTTATGAGCCGATTGAGAACGTGGACTGGACCAACGGATTTTGGACCGGGGAAATATGGCTTGCCTATGAACACACGAAGGATGAAGCATTCCGGGAAGCCGCGGAGGTCCAGGTAAAGGATTACCTGCACCGGATTGACAATAAGATTATGGTGGATCACCATGATATGGGATTTCTGTATACTCCTTCCTGCGTGGCGGCCTGGAAGCTTACGGGGAACCGGACGGGAAGGGAGGCTGCCATCAAGGCGGCGGATCAGCTCATCAGCAGATTCCATGAAAAAGGGGAGTTCATTCAGGCCTGGGGGGCCATGAACGCACCGGAAAATTACCGTCTTATTATTGACTGCCTTTTGAATCTGCCTCTTTTATATTGGGCTTCTGAGGAAACCGGGGACAGCAGATACAGAAAAATCGCGGAAAAGCATATCCATACGGCATTAGCCAATGTAATCCGGGAGGACGGTTCCACCTGGCATACTTTTTTCTTTGATATGGAAACGGGAAAACCGGATCATGGCGCTACCTGCCAGGGGTATCGGGACGGATCCGCCTGGGCCAGAGGACAGGCCTGGGGGGTTTACGGCACGGCGCTGGGCTACCGTTATACCAAAGAGACGAAGTATATCGATGCATTCCGCACCGTAACCGGCTATTACCTGGCTCACCTGCCGGAGGATCTGGTGCCTTACTGGGATTTTGAATTCACGGACGGCTCCGACCAGCCAAGGGATTCCTCCGCAGCGGTGATTGCCGCATGCGGCATGCTGGAAATGGCCAAATATCTGGCTGGGGAGGACGCCGCTTATTACAGCGGGATCGCGTCTGAAATCATGAAATCCATATATGATAATTATGCCGTAAAGGATCATGAAAGCTCCAACGGCCTGGTGCTTCACAGTACCTATTCCAACCATTCGCCCTACAATACCTGCAATCACTGCGGTGTGGATGAATGCAATTCCTGGGGGGACTATTTTTATATGGAAGCGCTGACCAGGCTGGCGGGTGACTGGGAACAGTACTGGTAAATAGAATCTTTGAAGATAAATACATTAAGTATAAGACGCCATTCCTGTTAAGCGGGAATGGCGTCTTTCAGACTCGCTTGAAAACGGTTTCTGATAAACGGTTTCAGAAAACGGTTATTGAAAAGAAAAAGCGTTTATTTACAAAGGGTTTAGCACTTTTAATATTCTCTGAAAGAAGACGAACTGAAAAGAATATATGCGACTTGCACAATGAAAAGAAAAACGGATTAAAAAAATATACATTTTTACAAGAAAGGGGTTGACATTGCTAAAACAGTGATCTAAAATACAATCAAGAAACGGGTTTCAAGTGCTAAATAAAACTAACAAGAAGAACTTGACGTATTTCATAAGTCAATTAATTAGACAGCAGGTATATAACTGTAACTATTCATTTTGCACAATCGAAAAGAATAATTTACTAGTGCCTGCCAATTTTTTGACTACAATTTGAAACCGATTTCAAATTGTGATGTTAGCAAGAAATTGCGGAAATGGAGGAGATAGTGTGAAAAAGTCATCAAAGACTAGCGCATCAGCGACTGTCTATAAGGTTCCCAAAAAGTCCTTTATGAAAAAGGTTATGGACAGTAAAACCTTATTGCTTATGTGTCTGCCGGCTATTGTGTTTTTTATTATATTTAGTTATTGTCCGTTGCCTGGTGTGTACATAGCGTTTACGAATTATAATTTCAGGGACGGTATTTTCGGAAGCCCCTTTGTGGGATTTAAGAATTTTGAGTTTCTGGCGAAATCCGGTCAGCTTTGGATGCTGACAAGAAATACTATCCTTTATAATCTGGTATTTATTGTTTTGGGAAATGTGCTTCAGATAACCATGGCAATCCTGCTGAATGAGGTTCGCTGTAAATGGTTCAAGAAGGTATCACAGACTATCATGTTCCTACCCTACTTTATATCGGCAGTATTAATCGGTGTTATTGCATTCAATATTCTGAATTATGATACAGGAGCCCTGAATACCTTCCTGAAAGCGATTGGAAGTGATCCGGTTAAAGTATATAGTATGCCGAAAGCCTGGCCTATCATTATCGTAATCTGCCAGTTGTGGCAGCAGACAGGGTATGGTTCCATTGTTTATTTCGCATCTATCTGCGGTATTGATTCCAGCATCATGGAAGCTGCGGAGGTAGACGGCGCCACGAGCTGGCAGAGAATCCGCTACATCATTCTGCCGAGCCTGAAACCGACTTTTATCATCCTGCTTCTGTTTGCTTTAGGCGGCATTATGAAAGGTAATTTCGGCTTGTTCTACAATCTGGTAGGCGGTTCCAACTCGCAGCTGTTCCCCACTACCGATATTATTGAAACTTTTGTATACCGTATGATGATGAACCAGAACAATTTTTCCACGTCTTCCGCAGTAGGGCTTTATCAGTCGATTTTCGGTTTCGCACTGATTATGTTCTGTAACTGGCTGGTTCGTAGGATTGACCCTGATTATGCATTATTTTAGGAGGTGAAAGTGATGGGTGACAGAAGAAAGATTAAAATGGACGGCAGTACGATGGTGGTACGCGTTATTTCCTATATAGTTGTTACATTGTTCGCTTTGGTGTGTATCCTTCCCTTTCTCCTGATGATTTCGGCTTCCTTCAGTACGGAAACTATCATTAACAAAGAAGGATTCGGCCTGCTTCCGAAAGGACTTACAGTAGCGGCATATTCCTGGGTATTCCGGTTCCCGAAAATGATACTTGGTTCTTATTTCGTCACTATCGTGATGACCGTAGGCGGAACCATAGTGGGGCTGTTCATCATTGCCATGACTGGCTATGCTCTCCAGAGACAGGACTTCCCGTTCAGAAATGCCATTTCGTTCTTCATTTATTTTACAACCCTGTTTTCCGCAGGTATGGCGCCCACATTTATCTGGGTTTCCAGATATCTGCACCTGAAAGGGAATTATATGGCGGTGTTCCTGCAGCTGCTGATGACTCCCTGGCTGATTATCCTGATGAAAAACTTTGCCAAATCCGTTCCTCATGAAATTACGGAATCCGGTAAGATTGACGGAGCGGGGGATTTTAAGATTTTCCTTTCCCTTGTACTGCCTATGCTGAAGCCTGCGCTTGCTACCATTGGCCTGTTCCTGGCACTGGGTTACTGGAACGAATGGTATAACTCCATGCTGTATTTAGGCTCCGCAGTTACATATAAACCTCTTCAGTATTATCTGTATGGAATTATTAATCAGGCAAGCGCACTGAAAAGCTCCGTGGCAGGCGCGAATGTTTCTGTCACCTCACTGCCTACCAATACCTTGAAAATGGCAACGGCAGTGGTTGCAACAGGCCCAATCATTTTCCTGTATCCATTTGTCCAGAAATACTTTATTTCCGGTATTACCATTGGTGCGGTAAAGGGCTGATCACAGATTCAAGATGTTAATTCCCTGTGTGGGATTTGCATAAACAACACAACTAATTCATTTGTGTAAAAATAAGAAAAGGGAGGATTTACCATGAGTAAACTCGGCAAAAAACTTTTGGCGTTACTGTTGGCAGGAACGATGACTTTCAGCCTGGCTGCTTGCGGAAATAAAGACGCAGGCACAACAACAGCAACTACAGACAACAATGCAGCTGCAACCACAGAAGGAAGCAGCGCAGCAGCCGGTACGGACGAAGCGGCTGCATCCAATATTGATACTTCCAAGCATGAAGTTATCAATCTGCTTGTTCTTGGAAACAAGCCCAGTAATGGCAGACTGGAAGCTATGCTGGAAAAACTGAATGTGATTTTAAATGAAAAGGTGAACGCAGAACTGACCATGACCTATGTGGAATGGGCGGACTGGCAGACCCAGTACAATGTACAGCTCCTGAGCGGTGACAGCAGCATGGATCTGATTACCACGGCTACCGACTGGCTGTATGCATGGGAAAATATTCAGAAGGGTGCATTCATGCCTCTTTCCGAGGATATGTTAAAGACCTATGCTCCTAAGACATGGGAAACGATTCCGGAAGAACATTGGGCTGACTGCTCTTATAACGATGAAATCTATATGATTCCGGAAGATAACTATATCCAGTACACAAACCATGGTATGTATTACCGCGGCGATTGGGCTAAAGAAGCCGGCGTAGAGACTGTTAATAACTTTGAAGATTTGGGAACCTATTTCCAGTGGGTTAAGGATAACCAGCCCGACTGTATTCCCTGGGATGTAGGCGGAAAGAACAATGTCGGCGGACTGCTTGGCGGTTACATTAATTCCAATACCGGCAATATTGTAATCAACGGTGTTAACGCAGGTAACTTTGAATTCTGGTTTGGGGAATCCAAAGATGATGTTTACACGGTAACCTCTCCTTACATGGACAGCGACGTAATTTATGACGCAGTGGAACTGTTTAAGAAATGGAACGATGCAGGCTTCTGGAGAGAAGATGTTTTGAACTATGACGGTGACTCCCGTGAAGAAATGTACGCAGGGCTTTCCGGAGCTGACCAGCATCACAGCCAGACCTACTATAGCCAGGTAAGACCTAACATGGACAAGAAACAGCCTGGTTCCGAAGTGAAGATGTTCTCCTTCTCCATGCCCAGCAAGAACCTGACAAAGCCTCTGATCACACATCAGGCAGCAGCAATCAGCGCGAATTCTCAGCATCCGGAAAGAGCTCTTATGGTATATGACCTGTTAAGAAATGACGAAGAATGCTACAGACTGATGAATTATGGTATCGAAGGCGAAGATTATCTGGTAACAGACGACGGCAAGCTGGCAAGACCCGATGGTTTTGATGCAAGTACCGATGCTTTGGATTCCAATTTCTGGCTTGGACGTAACGATACGCTGGAACTTCAGGATTCCACATGGTGGGAAGGCACACAGGATATGATCGAAGAGTACAACTCTTATGCAATCGACTATCCTTATGCAAGCTTTATCGTTGACAAAACAAATATTGAAGTAGCTCAGGCTGCTATTGCAAACGTACTTTCCGAGTACATCCCTCAGCTGGCATATGGTAAATATGACGATCCGAAGGCTGCTGTTGATGAAATGAGACAGAAACTTCTGGATGCAGGCTATGAAGAGGTAAAAGCAGATCTGCAGGCACAGATGGATGCTTATAAGGCACAGAAGGAAGCTCAGTAAATTTTACGGATTTCTTCAATCACGGTTTTAACACATAAGCCGGCTGCATACTCCGGTATGCAGCCGGCAATTTACATAATAAACCCATTCCCCCACAGACAGGAAGAAAAAATGGAAAACAGACTGCTAATCGACACCACCCGTAAACAGAATGACCTGGATGACCTGTACGGCATTTTTTTTGAAGATCTGAACCATGCGGCAGACGGCGGTTTATATGCGGAATTAATTCAGAACCGCTCTTTTGAATTTGACAAAATCGATAATGCGGATTACCATGCCCTCACGGCCTGGGAATGCGTGGAACAAGACGGAACTGCTGATTTCCATATAGAAACGGCCGATCCGGTTTCCGGTAAAAATCCCCATTATCTTGTAATAGATATCAGACAGCCGGGAAAGGATGTGGGCATCTGCAATACCGGCTACAATACCGGGATTCCCCTGAAAAAAGGGGAAACCTACTATTTTACCTGCTTTGCAAAAAGAGGAAACCCGGAGGAAGAACTGGAAGTTTCCTTAAGAAGCCGGGAGGGGAAAACCTATACGCACGCCGGCTTTACCGTAAAGACTGACTGGACAAAGACGGAGCTTTCCCTTGTCAGCCCGGTAACGGATACCTGTGCCCGCCTTGCCGTAACCATAAAAGGAAAGAGCAGCGCCGCCCTGGATTTTATCTCCCTGTTTCCTGCGGATACCTATAAAGGAAGAAGAAACGGACTGCGTAAGGATCTGGCACAGCTGCTGGAGGATATGCATCCTAAATTCCTGCGGTTTCCCGGAGGCTGTCTCGTCCATGACGGCTCCCTGGATCCGGAGGACAGGAATTCCATGTACCGCTGGAAAAATACAATAGGCCCTTTATGGGAGCGGCCTGCCAGAAGAAATAACTGGGGTTATAACCAGACGCTGGGGCTTGGATTTTATGAATATTTCCAACTGTGCGAGGATATCGGAGCCAGGCCCATACCCGTCCTGCCGGGAGGTTATGATCCCCATCACCAGAGGATAGTCCCTTTGGAGGAACTGGAACCCTGGGTTGCAGATGCCCTGGATCTGATAGAGTTTGCCAACGGGGACGCCCGGACTACCAAATGGGGAGCGGTGCGTGCCGCCCTGGGGCATGAGGCTCCCTTTGGGATGGAATACCTGGCAATCGGAAACGAAGAGGTGGGAGCACCCTTCTTTGAAAGATACCCTTATTTCCATAAAGCGATCCGGGAAAAATACCCTGATATCAGGATTATAAATACCGCAGGCCCGTTCGCGGCCGGCGGCGAGTATGAAAGAGGATGGAAATCCGCAAGGGAGAACGGGTCGGATCTGGTGGATGAGCACTATTACATGGCTCCGGAATGGTTCCTGAAAAACCACCGCCGTTATGATGCCTTTTCCCCGGAGGAGCCCGGGGTATTCCTGGGGGAATACGCTTCCCATGGAAACACATGGGAGAATGCCCTCTGCGAGGCATCCTATATGACCGGCCTTGAGAGGAATGCAGGAGTGGTAAAGCTCGCCTGCTATGCCCCGCTTTTCTGCAATATCGATTATACCAACTGGAAGCCGGATATGATCTGGTTTGACAACCACAGATCCTACGCAACCCCTAATTATTATATACAAAAGCTGTTTATGAATTACCAGGGGGATTATACACTGCCCCTGTTTGCCGATTTTGCGGATGAGAACGAGGAACTCTGTCCCCGGCAGGACAATATAAGCGGTGAACTTGTGTTTTCCGCCGGGCAGGAGGATGCCCGAATCCGGTATTCAGGGATAAAAATCCGGAATGACGATACGGGAGAAACCTTCCGTTTCCCGGATGTGGTTATTGATAACTCCCGCACGGAAAGCGTTATCGGCCATCTGGACTGGGCGAATGTAACGATTACCTGCAGAGCCAGGGAACGGGAAGGCAGCCGGGGCTTCCGGATAATTTTCGGAAGGAACGCAGAGGGCGAACAGCTGGAATGGGAGCTGGGAGGATGGCAGAACCAGGATACCTGCCTGGTGGAATACACCAAAGGACAGCATTCCTGCCTCAGCCAGTATCTGTTCCGGGTGGAACAGAACCGGGACTATGAGCTCACCCTTCAGTTCCGGGGAAGGAATATCCGCACCTTTGCAGATGGAAAGGCTTATCATGACGTGACCCTGCAGCCGGTCGTTATAGAACCGCTCTACCTCTCCGCATCCATGCGTAAGGAGGACGGCAGTGTGATTCTGAAAATGGTGAATGTAAGCGATAAGGAACGGCTTATCTGCGTGCATCTGAACGGCATGGAAAAGGCATCCCTATATGGAACGGTTATCTCCATGGGCGGCTGTGCCCCCGGGGAAGAAAATTCCCTGGAGCAGCCGGAGCGTGTGATACCCAAAGAACAGGAATTCCTGACGGAAGGTTCTCCGTTTACCACAAAGATCCCTCCCCGGACGGTAACGGTTTTCTGTTTGAAGGAAAAAAAGAACCCGGTTTTAAAAGGGCTGTTCGCGGATCCGGATATGGCCTCCCATAACGGAACCTACTATCTCTATCCCACCACAGACGGCTTTCCCGGCTGGTCGGGCTGGCAGTTCCATGTGTTTTCCTCCCCGGATCTGCACAGCTGGACGGATAAGGGAGTCATTGTGGATCTGAAAACCGGGCAGGTCCCCTGGGCAACAGGCAGTGCCTGGGCGCCCGCTATTGCGGAGAAAAACGGAAACTGGTATTTTTATTTCTGCGGAAAAAGGCCGGATGGAAAATCCTGTATCGGGGTGGCGGCCGCCCCGCATCCGGAAGGGCCTTTTACCGTAAAAGAGGTTCCCCTCCTCACGCCGGAAGCTGTGGAGGCGGAAGGGGTAAGCGTAAGCCAGGTGATCGATCCGTCGGTCTATATCGAAGAGGACGGCACCCCCTATCTGTTATTCGGAAACGGAGCGCCGGCCCTTGTGAGACTGGAGGAAACCATGACGGATATCTGTCCGGGAACCATGCGGCCGCTGGAGGGGCTTACGGATTTCCGGGAGGCGGTAACGGTGTTGAAACGCGGCGGCCTGTACCATTTCACCTGGTCCTGTGACGATACGGGCAGTGAGGACTATCATGTGAACTACGGGACATCGGAAAGCCTGTTCGGGCCTGTAACCTGTCATTATCCGGTGCTGGAGAAGCGCCCCGCAGAGGGGATTCTGGGAACCGGGCATCACTGTATCCTGAAAGAGCCGGGAAAGGATGCTTATGCGGCGGCGTATCACCGATTCGCCCTGCCCCTTTCCGACTATCCGGAGGGAAAGGGTTTCCATCGGGAAATTTGTATTGACAGAGTGGAATTTGATGATAACGGAAGAATGAAAAAAATTATACCTACACTATAGATGATAAACCGTAAGCAAATAATTCGGGTTTAAAACAGAGGGAAAAGGAGAAGGAAAGCATGAAAGAAGGAGTTTTTGAAATCAGGGATGATTTCTATCTGAACGGCAGGCCTTTTAAAATAATATCCGGAGCGATTCATTATTTCAGGGTCGTTCCCGAGTACTGGCGTGACCGGCTGGAAAAGCTGAAGGCCATGGGGGCGAACACGGTGGAAACCTACGTACCCTGGAATATACATGAGCCAAAGCGGGGGAAGTTTGTTTTCGAGGGCATGCTGGATATACAAAAATTTATTCAACTTGCCGGGGAGCTGGGGCTTTATGTCATTGTCCGCCCCTCCCCGTATATCTGCGCGGAATGGGAGTTCGGCGGGCTTCCCGCCTGGCTGTTAAAAGAAGACGGTATGCGTCTGCGCGGCTGCTATGAACCTTTTCTGGAGGCTATCCGGGCATATTATAAGGTGCTGTTTCCCGTGCTCATCCCCCTGCAGATCACGCACGGAGGCCCCGTTATCATGATGCAGGTGGAGAATGAATACGGCTACTATGGGGATGATACCGCCTATATGGAAACCATGAAGCAGATCATGCTGGATAACGGCGTTCAGGTGCCGCTTGTCACCTCCGACGGCCCCATGGACGAATCTCTTACCTGCGGCCGGCTTCCCGGCGTTCTGCCTACCGGAAATTTCGGATCCAAAACGGAAGAACGTTTTGACGTGCTCAGAAGATATACGGACGGCGGCCCCCTCATGTGTACGGAATTCTGGGTAGGTTGGTTTGATCACTGGGGAAACGGCGGCCACATGCGCGGCAACCTGGAAGAAAGCACAAAGGATCTGGATAAGATGCTGGAGCTGGGGCATGTGAACATCTATATGTTTGAAGGCGGAACCAACTTCGGCTTTATGAACGGCTCCAACTACTATGACGAACTGACCCCGGATGTCACCAGCTATGACTATGACGCGGTGCTCACGGAAGCAGGGGATTTTACCCCCAAATATGAAAAATACCGGGAGGTTATCGGAAAATATACGCTTCTTCCCCAGGTGAAATTCTCCACGGACATCCGGAAAAAGGACTACGGCACC
This sequence comes from uncultured Lachnospiraceae bacterium, assembly GCA_900548905.1. Taxonomy (GTDB): domain Bacteria; phylum Bacillota; class Clostridia; order Lachnospirales; family Lachnospiraceae; genus Eisenbergiella. Next base: position 20,944 of record URMK01000070.1, read on the forward strand.
CTGAAGGTACAGGAGAAGGTCAGTCTGTTCCGGGTGCTTGCGGATCTTTCGGCCCCCGTGAAAAACCCCTTCCCCATGCCTATGGAAAAGCTGGATCAAAGCTACGGCTATATCCTGTACCGCACATCACTGCAAAGAGAGCAGAACCTGGAAAAAATCCGTCTGTGGGGAGCCAATGACAGGGCCAATATCTTTGTGGATGAAAAGCCGGTAGTCACTCTTTATGACAGACAGCTGCTGACAGAAGCCCAGGTAAAGGTGGATTTCGAATCCGGCGCCGTCATGGATATCCTCATGGAAAATATGGGCCGCGTCAATTTCGGCCCCCGCATGGAATCCCAGCGGAAGGGCATTGAAGGCTGCGTGCAGCTCAACGGACATATGCACTATAACTGGGAAATGTATACGCTTCCCCTGGATAACCTGGATGCTCTGGATTTCTCCAGGGGATACGAGGAAGGAACGCCCGGCTTTTATAAATTTACCTTTGAAGCGGAGGAGACCGGGGATACCTTCCTGGATTTCGCAGGCTGGGGAAAAGGCTGTGCCTTCCTTAACGGCTTTAACCTGGGGCGGTTCTGGGAAATCGGGCCGCAGAAGCGTTTGTATATTCCCGCGCCGCTTCTGAAGAAAGGAACCAATGAAATCATCCTGTTTGAAACAGACGGAAAAACCGTACCGGAAATCAGCCTCAAGTCTGAGCCGGATGTGGGATAAAAATGGATTTGTCTGAAAGCGTGCCCAAAAAACGTACAAGGGTTAGATTTGTAAAATATTTGTATTTTACCGTTTTTTTCTCGAAAAGGGTTGGTTAATTCCCCGGTATGTATTATAATGAAACTATAAATGATACCGGTTTCAAGGGCGCGGTTTCGGATGATACGAAAGACGGCCGGAAATGGGGGAGGCAGAACATGGAGAAAGAAACGATCAGTATCTATACAATAGCGAAGGAAGCAGGCGTATCCCCGGCCACGGTTTCCCGAGTCCTGACAGGCAATGCCAAGGTGAGCGAGGAAAAGAAAAGCCGGGTGGAAGCGCTGATCAGGAAGTATGATTTCAGGCCCAATGCCCTGGCCAGAGGCCTTAGCAGCGTGGAAACGAAGATGATTGGCCTCATGGTCTCCGATATCCGGAACCCGTTTTATGCAACTATGGCGGTGGAATGTGAGAAGGCAGCCAACGAAAACGGCTATCTGCTTCTGCTGTGTAATTCCCTGGGAAGCAATGAGATGGAGGTTTCCTACCTGGAGAAGTTTTCCGGGCAGAGGGTGGATGCTATTATCCAAATCGGAGGAAAGGTCGATGAACTGATATCGGATACCAGTTATGTGGAGAATATCAATAAAGTTGCCAATACCACTCCGGTTTTAATCACCGGAAAGCTGGACGGGGCGGACTGCTACCAGGTGAATATCGATGAAGGCCAGTCCATGGAGCTGCTGATGCAGTTCCTTATCGAAAACGGCCATCAGGATATCGCCCTGATCGGCGGACGTGACAATGTTAAATCCACCCTGGACAAAAGGCTCCGTTACCGCCAGATGCTTCGTAAATACGGAATCCCTGTCAGGGAAGAATACATTGTGGACGGCCACAGCTATGATATCGAGAGCGGCAGCGCAGCGATGCACCGGTTTATCAGAGAGGATCATCCTATGCCCAGCGCGATCATTGCCATCAATGACTTCACTGCGGTAGGGATTGTGCGGGCGCTCAGAGAGCACGGCCTGCGCATCCCCGAGGACGTGTCCGTGGTGAGTTTTGACAATACGTACATTGCCGAAACCTGCATGCCCCGCCTGACCTGCGTGGGGTATGATTACAAGCTTTTCGGCAAGCTGCTGATAGAGACGGCGATGCAGGCCATACATAACGGGGAGCCGCCCCGGGTGCAGATGGTGAAGTCCAGGCTTGTCATCAGAGATTCCTGCAAACAACTGAAGTAAAGGAAATTGCTTATATGTTTTACCGGATAAACCTGCAGTATCTTCCCGCGGTCAGGCTGGCGGATTCTGTGGTGATAGAGCCGCCGTATGTGCACAGGCGCAGGAAAGCGGACGAGTATATCGTGTATCTGATTAAAAAAGGGGTCATGTATCTGGAGGAAAACGGAAGCGCCGTGACACTCCAGCCGGGGGATATGTATGTACTGGATCCCCGGTATACCCATGTGGGGGGAAAGGCCTCCTGGTGTGAGTATTTTTATGTGCATTTCCGGCATCCGGATATTATTCCTGTTGCGGAAGAAAAGGAAAAAGGGCTCCAGAAGCTTTTGCTGGAAAACCGCCAGTCCTCCATCCAGAGCGATATTTTCAGTTATGAAAAATGTGAAGGGCAGAGCCTTTACCTGCCTAAAAGCTATCATATCCATGATTACAGCAGTCTGGTTAAGGTAACGGAGCTTCTGAACGAAGCGGTGGAACGCAATACCACCCAGCTGGAAAATTATAAAATATTGCTTGCCTGCAAGGTGCTGGAAGCTTTTGTGGAAATCAGCAGGAGCTGTGTGACGGCGGAAACGGTGGCGTATGTGGAAAAACAGCCCCGCTCCTACCGGAATGTGCAGGAGCTGCTCAATTATCTGAACCGGGAATATGCCGGGGAGATCACAGGACAGTCTCTGGAAAAAGAGTTCGGCGGCAATTTTGATTATATGAACCGCACCTTTAAGAAAATGACAGGACAGACGATTTTTAAGTACCTGAACCGGGTCAGGATAAATCATGCAAAAGCCCTCATTTTGAATTCTCCCTGGAAGATGTCCAGAATAGGGGAAAGCGTCGGCTTCCCCGATGAATATTATTTCAGCCGGGTATTCAAGAAATATACGGGAAAATCCCCTACCGAATATGCCAGGGAGGGGATGAACGGAAGAAAAATATAGCAGTTCAGACTCGTCCGGACTGTGGCAGAAAAACGGGAAATGACCGGCAGAAAGGTCACTTCCCGTTTTTTTTCCCGTTGGCACAGCTCATGGCCAGCAGATGAAAATCCAGACAGCGGTTATCGCGGTAATACCGTTTCATAAGCTGGGAAAGCGGATGATTTTCCAGTCCCCCGCTGGGATCGTGGTGCCGCAGATATCTTTGGAAGGATAAGGGATTATTCCGGGGCATGCGGAGGAAAAGAGACTCCGTATCCTGGAAAACAGCATCGACCAGATAGCAGATCAGAAGCTGCTGCTCCCGTTTGCTGACAATGCGTTCGGATTGGTACATAACCTTTCCGGAGGACGAAAGAAAACGCATGGTATAGAATCCAAGGCCGCGAAGGGAAGGCCCCTCCTTCAGGGAAGGGAAACCTCCCGAGGAGGGAAAACCTATGGATTCGTAGGCCTCCAGCCAAATAGAACGTCCCTTTTTCAGGTGACAGCTGAAAGAAATGTTCTGTGCAAAGTTTTCCGTTTCCGATCCATCGAATTCAATACCCATTTCCGTCATAAAGCAAATGGGGTCATATTCCATCAATTCCCAATGAAGAGCGCCCTTCCGGGTTCGATCCGTAAGGGCTGCAAGAAGCCTGCGGATTTCCTCTGATTCAATTCCCATTCCCTGTCCTTTCGCCGGAAAGTGTATCCGGAATATATTTTATGTAACCGGCGGAGAAGCTTTGCTGCCTGCCGCAGAAACGTACCTATATAAGCATTCCCGGAATGCGGTCATTTATTACTTTAAATATTCAGAACTGTCCGGCATTTTTGTTTTGGCCGTTAAAAAGGATCCGGAAGGATCACGGATGCCCTCCGGTCAGTCTCTGTCGGACTGAGGAGGGCATTGGGTGATCCGGAAAAAGGATACAGCGTATTATACCTTGCGGAGCGTCCATTTGCGGGAACGCCATCGGAAAAAGAAGGTGATTCCGCGGAAAAGTTCATCCATCATAAAAGCAATCCAGCAGCCGGTAAGCCCAAGGCCCAGCCGGATCCCCAGAATATAAGCGAAAAGGATGCTCATCGTCCAGCAAGACAGAATGGATACCACCATGGAAAAAATTACATCTCCCGCGCCGCGGAGGGAATTATCCTCAATGTGGTTAAACGCCCGGCCGATTTCCACAAAAATATCGATCAGCAGGATAGGGCGTGCCAAAGTGAGGATTTCCGGATTATCTGTAAAAAGCCCCAGCAAAGGGCTGCCGAAAAGACAGATCAGGATGGATCCTGCTGCATTTAACAATACCGCGATCCGCAGGTTCTGCAGATTCAGCCGGTAGGCCTTCTCATACTCGCCGGCCCCCGTCATCCAGCCGATAATGAGGGAGGTAGCCATTCCCAGAGACATACCGATGACGTACACATAAAAAAATATGGTGGACAGATATATTTTAGTGGAGATGGCTGTGGTTCCCAGAACCGCCAGGATGGAGGTGGATACCACCTGGGAGGTGGAATAGGAAAGGGAACTGATCCCCCCGGGAATGCCGATATGCAGGATATTACCGATACATTTCAGCGTTTTCAGGTTCTTTTTCCGGAAATTAAGCTCCAGGGAGCTTTTCAGCAGGCAGATAACGATCAGGACAAATGCCGCGACATGGCTGATCACGTTGGTGACCGCGATTCCCCGGACTCCGTGCAGCGGTGTTTCAAAGGGCCGGAAAATAACAATAACATTCAGCACCGCATTCATAAAATTCATAAATAAAGAAATCCATACGGCTATTTTGGGCATTCCATAGCTTCTGAAAATTGCTGAAATTGCGGATATCAGAGCCTGGAAAAAGGAAAAAGAAATGCAGATCCGGAAATAAGCCGCCGCATCCTCCAGCACCTGCCCGCTAAGCTGCATCATCTCCATCAGCCGGTGGGCGGACAGGGAAAGCACGGTCCCTGCCACCAGACTGAGAATCAGGCTGCATAAAACAGAAGTAAAAGCCGCGTCCGAAGCGGCATCCTTCTGCCAAGCTCCGCTTGATGTGGAGCTTGCGCCCAGCCGGTGGCTGATAAAAATACTGGCCCCCGTGCTGATAACCGTATAAAAAGTAAAAACCATTCCCATCAGCTGGTTGGCGGCCCCTACAGAGGCCACCGCGTCATCCGAATAATGACTCAAAACCAGCGTATTTACCGTACCCATAGAATTGGTAAGCAGCATTTCCACCAGATAAGGGAGAAAGACAGATACCAGAGTAAGCGTCCCCCGGGGTGTTTCAATACGGCTCAGGGATTTATCATAAAGCTTCCATTTTTTCTGTGGCATGGGATTACTCACCTGTTCGCCTCCAGTGTCAGCGAGACAGCGGGAAGCCCTTCCGCTTTTGCAGTCACCGTGACAGCCTCCGGCCCTGTGCGGCGTATGTAGGCCAGCAGCTTTCCTTCCTTTGTTTTTCTGGAAGGGCTGCTGTAAGGCGTATTGTCGGCCAAATCCCCGTTTTCCAGCCCCAGCAGGACACCGGGGCCTGAAACCTCTATAGTTACCGGTATAGAGGCATCCGCCACATGCCGTCCCTCTGCATCCGCTGCAAATAGTTCCACCTGATGATATGGCGGCACGTCTTTTTTATTCTTTCCGGCATTACCGCCGCAGGCCTTCCAGGCGGAAAGCTGCAGCGTACAGGCTTCCCCGGTAGTCTCCAGAGAACAGGATATACATTCCCTGCCCTGTCCGGAAGAAAGTTCCCCGGCTGCTGCGCTGAGTATTCCCGGTTCAAAGGTGGTGATCCAATCCATACAGCCTTCGTCGGATAAGCCCTTTTTCCTGCCCAGAGATCTGCCGTTCAGGAAAAGTTCCGCCTCCGGCTGGTTGGTAAACAGCCGCACAAGGACGCGGTCTCCCTCCTTATAATTCCAGCTTTCCGTAACCGGAAGCCATTCCTCCCGGCTGCCTTCATACAGCACCGCGGCCAGATGGAGCACCGGCCGGTCCGCCCAATAGGACTGACGCTGGTAGTAACGTGCTTTCGGGAATCCGGCCAGCGTCAGAAGCCCTGCGGAAGAACCGTGGACAGGCCACCCGTGGGCCTCCCCCAGATAATCAATACCGGTCCATAAAAACTGTCCGCTGATATAATCGTGATCCGTTACCGCCTTCCAGGCAGCATAGCTGTGCCCGTTTTCGCTTCCCAGAAAAGGAAGTCCCGGAAAACGACGGTGATCCTCTTCATACAAATGCTCTTTATAATTATAGCCCACCACATCCAGCGCATCAAAATAATGCAGCCGGGAGGAAAGCTCCGGAAATGCCGCCGCGAGAGTAACCGGCCGTGTGGCGTCATAACGCTTTACAATAGCCGAAAGCTCCTGCGCTATGGGCGCCAGCCGCTCCATATTCGGCTTATCCGGATTATACATCCGCTCTGCGGACGGCTTATTGGCATCGTTATTTCCCGTCATCTCTCCAAACAGGGGATGACAGTACGGATCGTTGGGATAATCGATTTCATTACCGATGCTCCACATGATTACCGACGGATGGTTTCTGTCCCGCAGCACCATGGCGGCCAGATCCTTTTCATGCCATTCCGGGAAATCCTCAAAATACCCCTGATGACGGGGCGGATATACATTATGTCCGGTGGACCACTTGTTTTTCGGATTTTCCCACTCATCAAACGCTTCGTCCATCATCAGGAAGCCCATTTCATCGCAAAGTTCGTAAAGCTCCGGCATATGGGGATTATGACTGGTACGGATGGCGTTGCACCCCATTTCCTTCAATGCCTCCAAACGCCGTTCCCAGACCTCACGTGTTACTGCGGCACCCAGACATCCTGCGTCATGATGTACGCAGACCCCTTTTATTTTCCGGCTTTCCCCGTTCAGGAAAAAGCCCTTATTCCCGTCAAACCGGAAGGTACGGATCCCCACTTTTTCCGAAAATACTTCATATGCCGGTCCGCCGTTTACCGAAAGACATGTGGTCAGACCATACAGCGCAGGTTTTTCGGGGGACCACAGCCTGGGCCGGTTCACACATCCGTTCAGGGATATCGTTTTACGTTCTCCCGGTGTGAACTGAGCGCCGGCCGTAACCTCCAGCACCTGTTTTCCATTTTCATCACACAGGCGGCTTACAAGAGAAACTTCGGCCTTATCCGTCCCTTCGTTCACCAGCTCATGAGAAATCTCCACCTGGGCCGTTTTCCCGTCATCCCCGTAAAGCGTGGAAAAAAAGATACCGTAGGGCGCAGGATGCACCGTCTCCTCCACCACAACCGTCACCTTCCTGGTCATTCCGGAACCGGTAAACCAACGGGAATCCGCGATATCCGTATGCGTCACTTTTACGCTTACCTCATTATCCATCTCCCCGAAAAACACCTTTTCACTGATATCATAATCAAAAGGCACATACCCGTTCGGACGCTTCCCCAGATAATAGCTGTTGCACCATACCTGGCTGTTTTTATAAACCCCGTCAAACAACAGCCGGATCTTCTTGCCCCGGTATTCCTCCGGCAGGGAAAAACGCACCCGGTACCACCCGATCCCTCCGGCCAGATACCCCGTCCCGCTGGAATACGCTTCTGAAAAAGGCAGGCTTACCGACCAATCATGCGGCAGGCTTACCTCCTCCCACCCGCTGTCATCAAACCCTTTAAACCAGGCTTCCTCAATATCCCCCAAATGAAACCGCCAGTTATCCCTCAAATCAATACGTACAGAATCCATATACTTCATAAATAAAGTCCTCCTTTTTAAAAAAACGTATAATTCCCATATGCCTCGTTTGCCGGGCAGCACCATGCATGAAAGCGGCCGGGCCGATCCGCCAACTCTTCCCCAGTATAATAAAATCCCAAAAGAAAACAATGGAAAAGAGAGTCCTGTATTTATCTCTTAGCGACCTCCCGGCCTACGAGGCAGATGTGCCCGCCATTACCGTCCTCTGCCCGCTGCACCTGCCCGGACTGCTGAATCCCCGCCTCCCCAGGGGCACGATGCTTTTCCGATCCT
>URMK01000071.1 GCA_900548905.1 uncultured Lachnospiraceae bacterium
CCCACCGCGCAGCAGTACGGGGGCCGTGAGCAGGAAACATCTTGGACGCCGGGGCAAAATCATAAGCATAATTGCATGGACACCGCAGCCGGAATCTGTTACCATCAAGAAAAGACACAGCAACAGTTCAGGCAGGTCTGCGCCTTTACTGCACAGACCGTGAGAGAACCTGGTGGCAGCAGGCTGAAAGGAGAGGTAATAATCATATGAATCCACTTATTTTCCAATCGGATTTCGGGCGGGCCGACGGCGCCGTAAGCGCTATGTACGGTGTTGCGTATACTGTATGCGGGGAACTGCAGATTTCCGATCTGACGCATGAAATTCCCCAGTATGACATCTGGGAGGCTTCCTACCGGCTGATCCAGACCGTCAGCTATTGGCCGGAGGGCGCAGTTTTTGTTTCTGTTGTGGATCCGGGGGTAGGGTCTACCAGAAGAAGCATTGTGGCAAGAACCGAAGGCGGGCAGTATGTGGTGACGCCGGATAACGGGACGCTCACCCATATCAAAAAACTGTGCGGCATCACAGAAGCCAGGGTGATTGATGAGACCGTGAACCGGCTACCGGGATCCGGGGAAAGCTATACCTTCCACGGAAGGGATATTTATGCTTATACCGGTGCCAGGCTGGCGGCAGGTATCATTGATTTTGAAGGAGTGGGTCCTGCGGTCCCTGTGGACAGCGTTGTGGAGATTCCTTTCGCACCGGCCCGGATCCAGGAAAATGAGGTGTCCGGCACCATTGATGTGCTGGATGTCCGTTTCGGAAGCCTCTGGACCAACATCCCCCGGAAATTGTTCCTGCAGATGGGGGTAGCATACGGAGATCGGATTGAGGTTATCATAGAAAAAAGGGGACATACGGTTTACCGGACGTCGCTTATATATGCCCATTCCTTTGCGGACGCTTTTATCGGAGAGGCGCTGGTCTATGTGAACAGCCTGGATTTCATGGCTGTTGCTATTAATCAGGGCAACTTTGCCCGTGCCTATAATGTGGGTACGGGACTTTCGTGGCGTATTACCATGCGGAAATCAACGCTTAACAGGTAATTATTGCTATTGGCACATTTTCATACTATAATAAAAAAGTTAAAACCGGGACAGCTGCTTGGGACCGGTTACAGAAAAGAGGTACGCATTATGGGCTGGGAAGAACAGGTACGCAGGGTGGTTCCCTATATTCCCGGGGAACAGCCGAAGCAAAAGGGAATCATTAAACTCAATACCAACGAATGCCCCTATCCGCCGTCACCGCTGGTGAAACAAAAGGCGGCGGAGTTTCAGACGGATGATTTGAGGCTGTATCCGGATCCGGACGCATCCCTTCTGGTAAAAACCCTTGCAGATTATTACGGGGTAAAGGAGGAGCAGGTTTTTACGGGTGTGGGTTCGGATGATGTACTGGCCATGTCCTTTCTGACTTTTTTTAATTCGGACAAGCCCATTTGTTTTCCTGATATTACCTATTCCTTTTATGATGTATGGGCGGATCTTTTCCATATCCCCTATCGCTGTCCTGCGCTGGACGAAGAGTTCCGGCTGAAAAAAGAAGATTATTTATGCGAAAATGGTGGGATTGTCATCCCTAACCCCAATGCGCCCACCGGCCTTTCCGAGGGACTGGATACCATAGAGGAAATCGTGGCGGGCAATCCGGACTCCCTTGTGATCATTGATGAGGCATATGTGGATTTCGGCGGCGAAAGCGCCATGGGGCTTGTGGATAAGTATGAAAACCTGCTGGTGGTCCAAACCTTTTCCAAATCCAGGGCCATGGCCGGCATCCGTATCGGCTTTGCTGTAGGAAGCAGTAAAGTGATACGTTACTTAAAGGATGTTAAATTTTCCTTCAATTCCTATACCATGAACGCGCCCTCCATCGCATGGGGCGCTGCCAGTATCCTGGATGACGGGTATTTTAAGGAAACTGTGGGAAAGATTATAAATACAAGGGAACGCGTAAAAAAGGAGCTTAAGGAGCTGGGGTTCACTTTCCCCGATTCCCGCAGCAATTTTCTATTCGCTTCCCACAAAAGCATACCCGCGGCGGAACTTTTTGAAGCGTTAAAACAGGAAGGGATTTATGTCCGCTACTTTAACAAGCCGAGAATTAACAATTACCTGCGTATTACAATCGGCACCGACGAAGAAATGGACAGACTTCTCACCTTTTTAAAAAAAGTAACTGTTACACCAAAATACAAAAAATAACGGAGGAAGTTTAATCGTATGGATTCAATTGCATTGTGGTTTGCCTCAACTCTGGGACAGTATGTGTCCAAGGAAGTGGTCATATTTATTATCTCAATGATTCCCATCCTGGAGTTGAGAGGCGGCCTGCTTGTGGCATGGTCTCTTGGGGTGCCGATCCTGAAGGCTATCCCTATCTGTATCATCGGTAATATCATTCCGATACCGTTCATCCTTCTTTTTATTAAAAAGATTTTCCAGCTGCTGAAGAAGATCCCTTTCTTTGCCAGAATTATCGGCAAGCTGGAGAACCGGGCGATGAAAAAGAGCGACAGTATCAAGAAGTATGAATTCTGGGGGCTGGTGCTCTTTGTAGGGATACCGCTTCCGGGAACCGGAGCCTGGACAGGCTCGCTCATAGCGGCTCTTCTGGAAATTGATTTTAAGAAGGCTGTGCTGGCGGAGCTTCTGGGGATTATCATTGCTACCATTATCGTTTCTTTTGTAAGCTACGGCCTGCTGGGCAGTATCGTAGGCTGAGGCCGGACAGGCAGGGAGGCGGATGATGGAAGCATATACGGACTTTGCCAATGTATATGATGTTTTTATGGATAATACCCCCTATGGGAAATGGGGAAGCTTTCTGACGGACCGGCTGAAAAAGGCCGGGATTGAAGACGGCATTCTGCTGGATCTGGGCTGCGGGACCGGGAATATGACGGAACTGCTTTCCGGGGAAGGCTATGATATGATAGGTGTGGATTGTTCCGGGGAAATGCTGAATGTTGCTATGGAAAAAAGGGCGCGTTCCGGCAGGCAGATTCTGTATCTGCAGCAGGATATGCGTGAGTTCGAACTTTATGGGACCGTGCGGGCTGTGATATGTATCTGTGACAGCCTGAATTACCTTCTTGAGGAAAATGAGATAGAGGATACCTTCCGGCTGGTAAATAATTACCTGGATCCGGGGGGCCTCTTTCTTTTTGATTTCAACACGGTCTATAAATATGAAACGGTTATCGGGGATACCACGATTGCGGAAAACCGGGATAACTGCAGCTTTATCTGGGAAAACTTCTATGAGGAAGAGAAACAGACAAATGAGTATGATTTGACTATTTTCGTGCAGGAGGAAGGGGAGCTTTTCCGTAAATTTACGGAAACCCATTACCAGCGGGGCTATACTCTGGAGCAGATGAAACGTCTGGTGGAAGCGGGCGGCCTTGTGTTGGAGGAAGCGCTGGATGCGGATACCCTGCAGGCCGTAACGGACACCAGTGAACGCATTTACTGTATTGCCAGGGAGCAGGGGAAACAATAAGGTAAGCTGCGGTAACGGTTCGGCCCGGGCTGAACTGTTATAAGCCGCAGGCTTTCCGGCATGGAGGATTAGGATGAAGGATTATTTGGTAAAAGCGACGGCGGCAAATGCCCAGATCAGGGCCTTTGCCGCCACAACAAAGGAGACGGTGGAAACGGCAAGGTGCAAGGCGGATACCAGCCCGGTGGTGACGGCGGCGCTGGGGCGGCTTCTTACGGCAGGGGCTATGATGGGCAGCATGCTGAAGGGGGAAGAGGATCTTCTGACCCTGCAGGTGACCTGCGACGGCCCCATAGGCGGTATGACGGTGACGGCCGACAGCAGGGGCCGGGTAAAGGGATATGCCAGGCAGCCCCAGGTAATCCTTCCCGCCAACAGCCGGGGCAAGCTGGACGTGGGAGGAGCGGTAGGATCCGGAATTCTGCGGGTGATTCAGGATTCCGGGCTTAAGGAGCCTTATGTGGGGCAGACCGTGCTGCAGACCGGGGAAATAGCAGAGGATCTGACCTATTATTTTGCCACCTCCGAGCAGGTGCCTTCTTCGGTCGGACTGGGAGTCCTGATGGAACGGGATAATACGGTGCGGCAGGCCGGCGGCTTTCTGGTACAGCTGCTGCCTTTTGCGGAAGAGGAAACCATAAGCAGGCTGGAGCAGAATCTTCAGAAAATCCGTTCCGTCACTTCCATGCTGGACGAAGGAATTACACCGGAGGGCCTGCTGGAGCATGTGCTGGAAGGCATGGATATGCAGATCACGGATACCGGGGATGTGGATTTTGTCTGCAGCTGCAGCAAGGAACGGGTGGAAAAAGCGCTGATCAGTATCGGCCGGGAAGAAATAGATAAGATGATTGCGGATGGGGAACCCATAGAGGTAAAATGCCATTTCTGCAACCGGGGGTATCAGTTTTCTGTACAGGAACTCACGGATATATTAAATAAAGCCAGGAAGAAGTAACCGTTCAGCTTGTCTGAACCGTTACAGGGAGTAGGAGAGAGCATGAGAGATGGATTTGTAAAAGCGGCGGCGCTGACTCCGGGAATCAGGGTTGCGGATACCATATACAATGCAGGGCAGATAAAGAAGGAAATGGATGAGGCTGTGGAAAAAGGCGCGAAGATTATCGTGTTTCCGGAGCTTTGCATAACCGGTTATACCTGTGAGGATTTGTTTCTTCAGGAAACCCTTCTGGAGGGGGCAAAAGCCGCGCTGCGTGAAATAACCGCTCATACAAAAGGAAAGGACAGCCTGGTCTTTGTGGGGCTTCCGTTGGAAAACAAAGGGAAGCTGTATAATGTAGCGGCGGTGCTGAAGGACGGTAAGATCCTGGCATTTATCCCCAAAGCCAGCATTCCCAATTATGGGGAGTTCTACGAAGCCAGACATTTTGCGCCGGGGAAAGAAGAAGTGGAGGACTTTCTGTTTGACGGGGAGGCAGTTCCTTTCGGAACCCATATTCTGCTATCCTGCGACGCTGTTGAAGGGCTGGGAGTTGCCTGTGAAATCTGTGAGGATATCTGGGCTCCCGATACGCCTTCCACTGCCCATGCACTGGCGGGGGCTACGGTGATCGTGAATCTTTCCGCTTCCAATGAAACCGTGGGGAAAGACAGCTACAGGGCCGATCTGGTAAAAGCCACCAGCGCCAGGCTGCTGACGGGCTATGTATATTCCAGCGCCGGGGAAGGAGAGTCCACCCAGGATCTGGTATTCAGCGGGCATAACATGATCGCGGAGAACGGTACAATCCTGGCCCAGGCCAGCCGGTTTGAGAACGAATCCATTTACGGGGAAATCGATATCCACAGGCTGCGCCATGAACGCCGCCGCATGAATACCTTCGTGCAGGATGCAAAGGGGTATACGGTTATTCCGGTGCATATGGAAAAAGGAGAGACAAGCCTCACCCGTTCCTTTGACCCTCTGCCGTTTGTCCCTTCCGATGAGACGAGAAGAAAACACAGGTGTAATGAAATCCTGTCCATTCAGTCCTTCGGCCTGAAAAAGAGATATGAGCATACCGGCTGCAAAAAGGCGGTGGTGGGTATTTCCGGCGGGCTGGATTCCACACTGGCTCTTCTGGTTACGGTACGCGCCTTCGATATGCTGGGCCTTCCCCGGGAAAATATCCATTCTGTGACGATGCCCTGCTTCGGCACCACGGACAGAACCTATGACAATGCCTGTAAACTGGCGCGCACCCTGGGCACCACGCTATCCGAGGTGAATATCCGGGAAGCCGTAAGCCTTCATTTCCGGGATATCGGGCAGGATGGCAGCCTGCACGACGTAACCTATGAAAACAGCCAGGCCAGGGAACGCACCCAGGTGCTGATGGATATTGCCAATAAGGTGGGCGGGCTGGTCATCGGAACGGGCGACATGTCGGAGCTTGCGCTGGGCTGGGCCACGTATAACGGAGATCATATGTCTATGTATGGCGTAAACGCCGGTGTCCCGAAAACACTGGTGCGCCATCTGGTAAAATATTATGCGGATACTTGTGAGAGGGAGGAATTGAGTAAGGTGCTGCTGGATGTGCTGGATACGCCCGTCAGCCCTGAGCTGCTTCCGCCGGTGGATGGCCAGATCAGTCAGAAAACCGAAGATCTGGTGGGGCCTTATGAGCTTCATGATTTCTTTTTGTATTACATGCTTCGCTGCGGTTTTGCGCCATCCAAAATATACCGCCTGGCAAGGCAGTCCTTTGCCGGCCAATATGAAGATGAGGTCATATTGAAATGGCTTAAGAACTTTTACCGGCGTTTCTTCCAGCAGCAGTTTAAACGTTCCTGTCTGCCGGACGGGCCCAAGGTGGGCAGCGTGGCCGTTTCCCCCAGAGGGGATCTGCGAATGCCTTCCGATGCCTGCGCCTCACTGTGGCTGGCCCAGGCGGAGGAACTGGAGACGGGGACCGGCACCTGCGGAGGATAAAGAAACAACAGGTGCCGCACACTGCGGCCCATTTACGTCCGGAAAAAAAGAAACAGCAGCGGGGGCTTATTCAGCCGCCGCTGCTGTTTCTTCCGGGGTATCCGCCGGTGTTTCCATATTGTTTTCCGCCGTGTTTTCCCCGCTTCCTTCCGTGCTGTTTACTGTGGTGTTTTCTGCCGCATTTTCTGCGGTAGGGGCAACTGTGCTTTCTTCAATGGTTTCCAGGGATGTATTTGATTTCGCATTTTTTTCCTTCGTACTGCTGCCCGGATTCTTTTCCGCTTTTCCAAGAGCGGAGGTAATGGCGTCCAGCAGGACCTGGGAGGTATACTTATTGTCATCCGAATAAGTTATGTCCTCAAGTGACTGCTTGGTGCAGATTTGGGAAGCCAGGTCATTCAGGGCCGGCTCCATCAGGGGGTACATGGTGGTTACCGCTTCATCCAGGTTCACAAGCCGTATGGAATTGATATTATTATCGTCCACAACGACCTCCACATCAACTGCGGAATTCCCCAGAATCAGGGAAGTTGTGTATTTCCCAGGGGTATAGCGGCCTTCATCGGCTCCGGAGCCTTCCGGCGTTGTCTTTTTCCCGGGCAGGAACATGATAATGAGAAGAAGCAGGAATAGTATTCCCAACACCACAAAGATGCCGGTATATATCAACTCTTTTAAATGCAGTACGACTATTTTGGTCTTGGAACTCATATCAATATCCCCGATTCATGTTGTTTATACAGTTTACTCCTCCCGGTCCATAATTATTACTTAAACTTCCGGTAAATCTAAAACCATCACCTTTTCATCATTCAGGTCCCGTTCCCCGTTAAAGTGAAAGCCAAACCGCTCATACAGCTTTGCCGCCGTCTCGTTTTCTTCAATGATGCTCAGATAAATCCGGCGGCAGCGGTATTCCCGGTAAAGGCGGGCGAGCAGCGTACGCAGCGCCTGCGTCCCATAGCCCTTTCCCTGGAAATGCCGGTCGATAAGCAGACGGTCCAGCCAGACTCTCCCTTCCGGCTCATATTCCCTGAAATAACCATACATGGCAAAGCCTACGAGCAGGCTGCCGTCGTAAATCCCCACCGGGCGCCAGCAGTCACAGCTGTCTGCCTCCAGGAGGCACTGCTTCACATCCTCCACAAAATGTTCCTGGCCGGGGCCTGTTTGCAATTGCACCGCCTCTTGCCGGTTCTTCCCGTTTATTGGTTCCACATGGAGCTCCATTTTCCTGTTGTCCTTTCTATTATCCTTCGTTTTCTTCCCGTCTATGGTAAGCTATGGAGCCGCCCCATAGTCAAGTTCATTCTGCCGGCCTGTTTTTTCCGGTAATGACTTAAGTTTTCCGGGAAGCCGGCCGATATTATAAGGTATTAAAAAAACGCATGTAATATTCGGGTGTCAGGAATTCGGCAGTTTGCCGATACACAAAGGATAGAAAGGACAGGAGGATGAATAAGAAAAAAGAAAAGACAATTCGATATCAGATATTGGAGGGATACCTTATTCTTACAGGAATTGTTATCCTGCTTGTGGCGCTTTCCTGCCTTTTTTTCGGGCTAAATGCGGTTAATTATGCGAAGGCCTCTGCTTTCCAGAACCAACAGTATGAGGCGCAGAAGGTTATCGCGGCACATTACCAATGGCTGGAGCAGCTGAGTGATTCCATTACAACGGGCAGTGAATTTGAGGGAAGCCTGGATCCCGCCACCTGTGCCCTGGGTAAATGGATGAACAGCTCGGCCGCGGATCTGGAGGATTATCCGGAACTGGCGGCCCCGCTTGCGGAAATAACCGGGCCTCATGAGGAGATCCATTCCCAGGCGGCGGCCCTTGTGGAGCTGGGGAAAACAGACCGGGAGGAAGCCTACCGCAGATACGGCAGTGAATTTAAGCCCAAGGTGATAAGCATCGGTGACGGTTTGAATAAAATCAGCAGTATATATCAGGAAAAGGCGGAGACGTTAACGGCAGACAATAACCGCACCGTACTGCTTTCCATAGCGATCCTGATTGCCATGGGGCTGTGCTCCGTGCTGTTTTCGGTTGGACTGGGCCGCCGTATGTCCGCGCATATTTCGCGGCCTGTCCTGGCTGTGGCAAGATGGTCGGGGCAGCTTTCCACAGGAGTGGATAATCTCCGGTTTGATTCGGAGGAATTACCGGAACACGGCAATGCGGCTGAAATCTCCCGGATGATCAGCAGTTTCCGGGAAATGGCGGCTAATATAAAGGAACATGTGAAGGTAATCCAGAAGGTGGCGGAGGGTGATCTGACCGCTTATGTGGATATCCGTTCGGAAGGGGACAGCCTGGGCAAAGGGCTGTACCATATGGTGCAGAATAATGATTTTATGTTTGCGGGGCTATTGGAAATTGCGGATACGGTGGCCTCCAATGCCAATCAGATCGCTGATTCCGCGCAGCTGCTGGCAGAAAGCTCTTCCACGCAAGCCGGTGCGGTGGAACAGCTGTCGGGTACGGTGCAGAATGCCGACGCCCTGGCCGCCGCCAATGCGGAAAATGCCAGCGGCGTGGCGGTCCTTATAGACGGAATGAACCGGGAAATCACAAATGGGCAGGAAAAGATGAATGAACTGCTGGAAGCCGTGCACGGTATTGAAACGGCTTCCGAAAATATATCCGTAGTCATGAAGTCCATCAATGATATCGCGTTCCAGACCAATATACTGGCTTTGAATGCGGCAGTGGAAGCCGCCAGGGCAGGAAATGCGGGAAAAGGTTTTGCCGTGGTGGCGGACGAGGTCAGGAACCTGGCACTGAAAAGCCAGGAAGCTGCGAAACAGAGCCGCACCCTGATTGAAAATACCATAACAAAGGCCTCGGAAGGGGGAAATATTTCCCGGCAGGCATCGGATACGTTCCGGGTGATCGTGGACAGGATCAAACAGATAGAGGGCCGGATTGGATCCATCGATGATGCTTCCGCCAGACAGCAGGAGCTGATGCGCCGGATCAACGATGAGATCGGAAGGATTTCCAGCGCCGTGACGGAAAATGCGGCTACCAGCGAACAGACCGCAGCCTCCACACAGCAGATGAATGCCAGCGCAGTACAGATCAAGCATTCCCTGGAACATTTCAAGCTGCGCAAAAGAGTGCCCGGCAAGCCGTATATTCCTCCGGAAAAAGCGGATGATAAAGAGTTCATCGAGCAGGCCACCCGGAATTTTTATGCACATACACAAAAAAGGATTGACAAATCCTGACAGCTGCTGTTAGTATATGGAAGTAGGGCAAAGGTGTTCTTACCGATGGGGTAAGGGCACTTTTTTCATTTTTAGGAAAGTTCGTCCTATGAAATAAAAACCCTCCGGGTATGCGTACTCCGCGCTAAGGAAATTTGGCTGCTGAAACGACCGCGGTCCGGCGTGGGAAGCGCAAGGCGGAGGGACTGGATGAAACAAGTAATTGTGATGGTACGGGACGGTAATAAGAAAGGAATGAAGTGTATGCAAGCATCCAGAAAGAATTACACCAAAGAGGATGTCATGAACCTGGTGGAAGAGGAAGATGTGGAATTCATCCGCCTGCAGTTCACGGATATGTTCGGCTGCCTAAAAAATATGGCGGTTACCTCCAGCCAGCTGATGAAGGCCCTGGATAATAAATGTATGTTTGACGGCTCTGCAATTGACGGCTTTGCAAAGATTGAAGAATCGGATCTGTATCTGTATCCGGATTTAAATACGCTTGAACTGTTTCCATGGAGGCCGCAGCAGGGGAAGGTGGCCCGTCTGATCTGCGACGTATACCGTCCGGGGGGCGATCCCTTTGAGGGGGATTCCAGATATATCCTGAAGAAGGCTTTGAAGGAAGCGGAAGAAATGGGGTATACTTTTAAAGCGGGGCCGGAATGTGAATTTTTCCTGTTCCATATGGATGAGAATGCCATGCCTACCACGCTCAGCCATGAGCAGGCCGGGTATTTTGATCTGGGTCCTGTGGATCTGGGGGAAAATGCCAGAAGAGATATGGTGCTGACCCTGGAGGATATGGGGTTTGTTGTGGAAACAAGCCATCATGAAGCGGCGCCCGCCCAGCATGAGATTGATTTTGAGTACGACGAGGCACTTGCCACGGCAGATAATATCATGACCTTCAAGCTTACGGTGAAGACCATTGCCAAGCGGCACGGGCTGCATGCCACCTTTATGCCGAAGCCCAAAGCGGAGGTGAACGGATCCGGCATGCATATCAACATGTCCCTGTCCAGGGACGGAAGGAATATTTTCCAGGATCCGGAAGGAGAAGAAGGTTTAAGCAAAGAAGCTTATTATTTTATAGGGGGGATTCTCAGGCATATTAAAGCGATTACCGCAATAACCAATCCCCTGGTAAACTCTTATAAAAGGCTGGTGCCCGGTTTTGAAGCGCCGGTTTATATTGCCTGGAGCACCACAAACAGAAGCCCGCTGATACGGATCCCTGCGGCGAGAGGGGAAGAGACCCGGATTGAATTACGAAGTCCGGATCCGGCGGCTAATCCTTATCTGGCGCTGGCAGTCTGTCTGCGCGCCGGGCTGGAGGGCATCCGTGAAAAAATAGAACCGCCCAAGAGTGTGAACTGCAATATTTTTGCCATGACGGAGGAGGAAAAAAACCTGACAGGCATTGAGAGGCTTCCCGGAACGCTTATCGAGGCTGTGGAGGAGCTGGAAAAGGATGAATTCATCCGCAAAACACTGGGTGATCATGTTGCCAATAACTATATAGGGGCCAAAAAAGAAGAGTGGGATAAATACCGTTCCCAGGTTACGGACTGGGAAATCAATGAATATTTGTACCGGTTTTAAGCGTATCTTTTTCTTGTGACTGTCAGGCAGGCCCTTTCCCGGAGGTGACGCGGCGCGGCAGGCTTTTCCGGCTGCCGGGAAGGCTCACGGCGCCGGCCTCCCCGGGAAAGAGCCATCGGGCATCCCCATGCACTTTTTTATATTCCGATGCCGGACAGTGTATCCGTAACAGTTGTTACGCATAGAAGGAGGTGCGCATGTGACAAATATCATTGTAGTCTTTCCCAAAATAGAAGATGCCAGAAGCATCAAGAACGTTCTTGTGCGCGGCGGTTTTTCTGTAATGGCGGCCTGTACTACCGGTGCACAGGCGATTGGGTTGGCGGAGGATTATGCCAGTGGTATCGTCATCTGCGGCTATAGGCTGATAGATATGCTTTATTCCGAACTTTACGACTGCCTCCCTGAGGGGACGCAGATGCTTCTCATGGCCTCCAACGCCTATCTGAACGAGGTGAATGTAAAAGGGATTATGTGCCTTTCCATGCCTTTGAAGGTTCATGAACTGGTGAGTACGGTGGAAATGATGTGTCAGTCCGTGGAAAGACGGCGCAGGCGGCAGAGGCTTGTTCCAAAGGAAAGGAAACCGGAGGAGGAGGCGCTTATCAGGGAAGCCAAGGCGCTGCTGATGGAACGGAACCACATGTCGGAAGAGGAAGCGCACCGATATATACAGAAATGCAGTATGGACAGCGGTACCGGTATGGTGGAAACGGCCAAAATGGTGCTGACTGCAATGCAGTATTAGAGTGGGATGTGCAGATTTCGGGAATGAACTTTCAGGCACACTTAGGAGAGAAGGAGAAACGTATGCAGATAAATTTTACCAAGATGCAGGGCTGCGGGAATGATTATGTTTATATAAACGGCTTAACGGAAAGAATTCCCCCGGAGGCAAAGCCTGATTTTGTTAGGAAAATGAGTGACCGGCATTTCGGGATCGGAGGGGACGGCGTGATCTTTGTCAATCCGTCCGAAGAGGCTGATTTTGAAATGGAGATGTACAATGCGGACGGTACCCGGGCGGAAATGTGCGGGAACGGCATCCGCTGTGTGGGAAAGTTTGTATATGACAAAGGATTGACCGGCAGGAAGGAGATCCGCGTGGTGAGCTTCGGGAAGGTAAAGTATTTACAGCTCTTTACGGAGAAGGGAAAGGTGAACCGTGTCCGTGTCAACATGGGGGAGCCGGTGCTGAAGGCGGAGGAGGTTCCCGTTGTCTGCGGAAAGGAACGGGCGGTTGCCGAGCCGGTGGAGGTGGATGGCAGGACATATGAAATGACCTGTGTTTCCATGGGAAATCCGCATGCCGTGGTATATCTGGACGATGTGGCCGGACTGGATATTGAAAAAATAGGGCCGCTTTTTGAAAAGCATTCCCGGTTTCCCCGCAGGGTGAATACGGAGTTCGTCAGGGTGCTGGATAAAAATACGGTGGAAATGCGTGTCTGGGAGCGGGGGACGGGGGAAACCCTGGCCTGCGGAACAGGCTGCTGCGCTGTGGCCGTGGCCTGTGTGCTGAATGGCCTGACGGAAAGAAAGGTTACCGTGAAGGTGCTTGGCGGACAGCTGGAGATTGAGTGGGAGGAAGATACCAATCTGGTATATATGACAGGGCCTGCGGAAACGGTTTTTGAAGGAAGTGTGTATTTTCCTGTCCGTGGAGAGGGATAATGATTACTGTCCGGACAAGGCTGTACATGTGACGGGCAGATTGTGGGAGTGCGAAACGGCAGCAGTCATTCGGCCCGTTCCATGGGGGAGGCGGGATAAGATATGTTGCGATACAGCATGGAAAGATACGGAGGAAATTATGTTCAGCATTAATGAAAATTATCTGAAGTTACCGGGAAGCTATCTTTTTTCCACTATCGGCAAAAAGGTAAAGGCTTATTCGGATGCGAACCCGGATAAAAAGATTATCCGCCTGGGGATCGGGGATGTGACACAGCCTCTTCCGCCGGCGGTTGTGGAGGCGCTTCATAAGGCGGTGGAGGAGATGGCGGATGCTTCCACTTTTCATGGATATGCACCGGATCTGGGGTATGAATTTTTAAGGAATGCCATTGCGGAGAATGATTTCCGGGCAAGGGGCTGTACTGTCAGTCCGGATGAAATATTTATTTCCGACGGGGCCAAATCCGACTCTGCCAATATCCAGGAGATTTTCGGCAGGGATAATAGAATTGCGGTGTGTGATCCGGTGTATCCGGTTTATGTGGATTCCAATGTTATGGCGGGACGGACCGGGGTATATGATAGAAAGACGGAGACCTGGAGTGAGGTTATCTATATGCCGTGCACGGGGGATAACGGATTTATCCCTGAGCTGCCGGATAAAACGCCGGATATGATCTATCTGTGTTTCCCGAATAATCCTACGGGCTGTGCCCTCACCAGGGATCAGCTGCAGGTGTGGGTGGATTATGCGAATAAGGTGGGAGCCGTTATTATTTTTGATGCGGCTTATGAGGCTTATATTGCGGAGGAAGAGGTGCCTCACAGTATTTATGAATGCGCTGGTGCCCGAAACTGTGCGATTGAGCTGAGGAGTTTTTCGAAGAATGCAGGTTTTACGGGCCTGCGGCTGGCTTATACGGTCGTGCCCCGTGAGCTGAAGGCAGGGGAGGTGTCCCTGCATGCCCTGTGGGCGAGGCGGCACGGGACTAAGTATAACGGTGCGCCTTATATTGTGCAGAAGGCGGGAGAAGCTGTTTATTCTCCGGAGGGAAAGAGGCAGGTACGGGAAATGGTGGGGAAATATATGAAGAATGCCCGCTATATCCTGAATGGCCTTAAGGAGGCCGGATATGAGGTTTACGGCGGGGTGAATTCGCCTTATGTCTGGATGAAAACGCCGGGGAAAATGACGAGCTGGGATTTTTTTGATTATCTGTTGGAAAGAGCGAATGTGGTGGGGACGCCGGGATCGGGGTTCGGGCCAAGCGGGGAGTTTTATTTCAGGCTGACGGCGTTTGGGAGTTATGAGAATACGGTGGAGGCTTTGGAGAGGATGGTGGGGATTTAACGGGGGGGGAAGGGATTTAGGGGATAAGGGATTAAGGGATAAGGGATTAAGGGATAAGGGATTAAGGGATTAAGGGCGGGGTGGTGGGGGCGGTCGCCGGGCACGCTCAAGGCCTGCGGCCTTTCGCTTTGTGGCTGTCGCCACATGGTCCGGAGAAAACAAAAGCTGTCCGGGACGCAGCGTCCTTTGGACTGCTGTGTCCCGGACAGCTTTTGTTTTCTCCGGACCGCCCGGCTCGTAGTTTGAAAAAGTTTCTTGCATTTATAAATAATATGTGTTAGTATGTGAAATAATTTATAGAAAAGCGAAGAACGGGACTCTTATCAGGGGAAACGACAGGAATGTGGCGTCACCGACTGAGAGCGCTGCTTGTGAAAGCTGATGAAGGGAACACCCGGGAGCTGGTTATCTGAAATTTTTTTGGAATGTAGGGTAACCCGTGTAACACGCGTTACGTGTAAGAGTGGATAAGGCGATGAAGCATTTTGTTGGAAGTGCCGTCTTGTCAATGCGGGTGGTACCGCGGATTTGAATGGAATCCGTCCCGGAATGCAGTTTTACTGCATTCCGGGACTTTTTTTCGTTTCGGGACAGTATCGTATTTGTCCGGGAAGTATATTCCGTCCGGGATGTATATCCCGTCCGCCCCGCAGCCGGAACTGTAAACCAGCCACACAAAAGGAGACCGGAACTATGAAATTTTTAACAGGAGTCCTGCAAAAAGAGACATGGGAGCTCACAGACCTTCTCGGGCCGGAAAAGGAGGGGACCCTGGTAACCGTCAACGGCGCTGTCCATACCATACGGGATATGGGGCCCATAGCCTTTGTAATTCTCAGGAAGCGGGAGGGACTGCTGCAATGTGTATATGAGCCGGAGAAAGCGGATTTTGTGCTGAAGGATGTGAAGGAGGCCGCTGCGGTAGAGGTATCCGGCATAGTGGCGCTTTCCCCTAAAGCGCCTAACGGAGTGGAAATCCGGATGAAGTCGGTGAAAATCCTTTCGGAGCCTGCGGAACCGATGCCTATCCCTGTTTCCAAATGGAAAATGAACGTATCTCTGGAAACGAACCTGGATTTAAGACCCATTTCTTTAAGGAATATCAGGGAACGCGCCAAATTCCGAATCCAGGAAGGAATCGTGAGAGGTTTCCGGGAGTTCCTTACCACACAGGGCTTTACGGAAATCCATACTCCCAAAATCGGTTCCAAAGGGGCCGAGGGAGGTGCCAATATATTTAAACTGGATTATTTTCACCGGCCTGCGGTCCTGGCACAAAGCCCTCAGTTTTATAAGCAGATGATGGTAGGGGTATTTGACCGGGTATTTGAAACAGCTCCCGTATTCCGGGCAGAAAAGCACAACACCAAGCGCCATCTGAATGAATATACCTCCCTGGATTTTGAAATGGGCTACATTGACGGGTTTGAAGATATCATGGCGATGGAAACCGGCGTTCTGCAGAATATCATGCGGCTTCTCGGAAAGGAATACCAGAGAGAATGTAAGCTTCTGGAAATAGAACTTCCCGGGACGGATAACATCCCCTGTGTCCGGTTTGATGAAGCAAAGCGGCTGGTGAGCGAAAAGTATGACCGTCCTATAAGAAACCCCTATGACCTGGAGCCGGAGGAGGAAATGCTTATCGGCAGATATTTCAGGGAAGAGTATGGCAGCGACTTTGTTTTCGTCACCCATTATCCCGGCAAAAAACGTCCCTTCTACGCTATGGATGACCCGGATGATACCACCTTTACCCTGAGCTTTGACTGCCTTTTTAAAGGGATGGAGATTACTACAGGCGGACAGCGTATCCACGATTACCACATGCTTATGGAGAAACTACACAGACGGGGCATGACGGAGGAAGGAATGGAGCACTACCTGATGGCATTCCGATACGGTATGCCGCCCCACGGAGGCCTTGGAATCGGCCTGGAGCGTCTTACCATGAAGCTTATCGGAGAAGACAATGTCCGCGAAACAACCCTGTTTCCCCGTGACTTGAACCGTTTGGAACCATAAGGAAATGAAAGAATGAACATCGGTTCAAGTCACGTGGGGCTATGAACCGTTTGGAACCATAGCGGAAGCCGGTTCAGGCCCGTCCCAATGAAAGAAAGGAGCTGTATTATGGCAAATAAAATCAATGATGAGACAATCGAATATGTGGGGATCCTCGCCAAACTGGAGTTATCCGGAGAAGAGAAGGAACAGGCGAAAGCAGATATGGGCCGCATGCTGGACTATATAGATAAGCTGAATGAACTGGATACCGAAGACACGGAGCCGATGACCCACCTTTTTCCCGTGACCAACGTATTTCGTGAAGACGAGGTCACGAACGCGGATATCCGTGAGGATATATTGAAAAATGCGCCGGGGGTAAAGGACGGTATGTTCAAAGTACCCCGCACCGTGTAGTGCGGTGCCTGTACAAATCCGGCGCCCGGCACACTGCCTATGGGTAAAAACGTTGCAGTACGCATGGAATGGATCGGAACGGAACCATCCAAAGCAGCGGGCAGGCCGCCGCACAGCCCCGAAGCCGGGGCGGAAAGAGAGGGAATCATGAGCCTGATGGATTGTACGGCCCTGGAATTGGCCGGTAAGATAAAGAAAAGGGAATATACCTGTCAGGAAGCCGTACAGGAGGTATTCGCACAGATAGAGCAAAAGGAAGACTGTTATCATTGCTATATCAGTCTGGATAAAGAAAAGGCCCTGCAAAGGGCAAAAGAGGTACAGGACGCCATAGATGCGGGGGAACCCGCAGGGCCTCTGGCCGGAGTGCCGGTGGCCGTGAAAGACAATATCTGTACGCAGGGTGTGGAAACCACCTGCGCTTCCCGGATCCTTTCCGGATTCATCCCCGCCTTCAGTGCAGAAGCCGTTGCCAATCTGGAAAAGGCGGGAGCCATCCTGTTGGGAAAAACCAATATGGATGAATTTGCCATGGGATCCACCACGGAGACTTCCGCTTTCGGAGTTACCAGAAACCCCTGGAACCCGGGGCATGTTCCCGGAGGATCCTCCGGCGGTTCTGCGGCGGCGGTTGCGGCAGGAGAATGCTTTTTTGCCCTGGGAAGCGATACAGGGGGATCCATCCGCCAGCCCGCGGGCTTCTGCGGGGTGGTGGGAATGAAACCCACCTATGGCACGGTTTCCCGTTACGGCCTGATCGCCTACGGTTCTTCACTGGATCAGATCGGCCCCCTTTGCAGGGATGTCTCCGACTGTGCCGCCGTGCTGGAGGTGATAAGCTCCCGGGATCCCAAAGACTCCACATCCCTGGAACGGGAAACCGATTTTACTTTGGCCCTGACTGCCGATGTGGAGGGAATGCGGATAGGAATCCCCAGAGATTATTTAGGAGAAGGTCTGGATCGCGAAGTGAAAGAGGCCGTTTTGCAGGCCGCTGAGGAATTGCGTAAAAGGGGCGCCGTCCTGGAAGAGTTTGACTTAAGTCTGGCGGAATATGCCATCCCTGCCTATTATACCATCGCTTCCGCGGAAGCCAGCTCCAACCTGGAACGGTTCGACGGCATCAAGTACGGGTATCGGGCAAAGGAGTATGAAGGCCTGCATTCCATGTATAAAAAGACACGCTCCGAAGGCTTCGGCCCGGAGGTAAAACGCCGTATTATGCTGGGTTCCTTCGTTTTAAGCTCCGGCTACTACGATGCTTATTATCTGAAAGCGCTCCGGGTAAAGGCCCTGATCAAGAAAGCGTTTGATGAAGCCTTCAGACGGTTTGACTGCCTGCTGGGGCCGGTGGCCCCCACCACAGCCCCCCTGCTTGGCAAAAGCCTGACTGATCCGCTCAAGATGTATCTGGGGGATATCTATACCATCTCCGTGAACCTGGCAGGCCTTCCGGCCATCAGCCTTCCCTGCGGGGTGAGCAGCAACGGCCTGCCCATAGGGCTTCAGCTCATCGGCGACTGTTTTCAGGAGAAAAAGCTGATCCGCGCGGCATATACCTATGAACAGGCAAGAGGCGCTTTCCCGGATGGAAAGGAGGTATAAGGAAATGGCAAAACAATATGAAACGGTTATCGGCCTGGAGGTCCATGTGGAACTGGCGACCAGAACCAAAATATTCTGCGGCTGCTCCACAGCCTTCGGCGGAGCCCCCAACACCCATACCTGTCCGGTATGTACCGGTATGCCCGGCTCCCTGCCCGTCTTGAACAAACAGGTGGTGGAATATGCCATTGGAGTCGGCCTTGCTGCGAACTGCACGATAACCGGATACACCAAATTTGACCGGAAAAACTATTTTTATCCCGACAACCCCCAGAACTACCAGATATCCCAGCTGTACCTGCCCATCTGCAGAGACGGCTATGTGGAAATCGAAACGGCTGCCGGAACCAAACGCGTGGGGATCCATGAAATTCACATGGAAGAGGATGCGGGAAAGCTGATCCATGATGAGTGGGAGGACATTTCCCTGGTGGACTACAACCGTTCCGGTGTGCCTTTAATCGAAATCGTATCCGAGCCGGATATGCGCAGTGCGGAGGAAGTCATAGCCTATCTGGAAAAGCTGCGGCTGATTATCCAATACCTGGGAGCTTCCGACTGTAAGCTGCAGGAAGGAAGCATGCGTGCGGATGTCAACCTATCCGTTAGGGAGGCCGGAACAACTACATTGGGAACCAGGACGGAGATGAAAAACCTGAACTCCTTTAAAGCCATCGCACGCGCCATTGAAGGGGAAAGAGAACGCCAGACAGAACTTCTGGAAGAAGGGAAGAGCGTGATCCAGGAAACCAGGCGCTGGGATGATAACAAAGAATATTCTTATGCCATGCGATCCAAGGAGGATGCCCGGGATTACCGCTATTTTCCCGATCCGGATCTGCCTCCCGTTTTTATCAGCGATGAATGGCTGGAGCGTATCCGGAAAAAGCAGCCCGAATTCCGGACGGAAAAAAGGGAACGTTACAAAAAGGAATATCAGATCCCGGATATAGACATAGAAATCATAACCGGATCCAAGCGATTGGCAGATTTATTTGAAGAGGCGGCCAGGATCTGCGGACAGCCCAAAAAGGTCAGCAACTGGATAATGGGAGAAACGCTGCGCCTTCTGAAAGAAAGAGGGGAAGAACCGGAGGATATCCGTTTTTCCCCGGCCCATCTGGCAGCCCTGATAGCAATGACGGACAGAAAGGATATCAACGGAAAAACGGCCAAGGAAATCTTCGAAGTCATGTATGATACGGATGTGGATCCCGAACAATATGCGGAGGAAAAAGGGCTGAAAACCGTGATCGACGAAGGCCTTCTGCGCAGCACGATAGAGAAGGTGGCAGCGGATAATCCGCAGTCCGTGGAGGATTATCATAAAGGCAAAGAAAAGGCCATGGGCTTCCTGGTAGGGCAGACGATGAAAGCGATGAAGGGGAAGGCGGATCCGGTTATGGTGAACACCATATTGAAGGAAATCTTGTGACCCGGGAGTGTAAAAATACTATCGCTAAAGGCGGGGGGGGAATTAATTCCCCGTCCATTGTCCATTGAGGCCGCTTTTGCGGTACATGGTAACACAGTTGCGGCCGGACTTTTTGGCCCGGTAAAGCGCATGGTCCGCCTGTTCATAGAGTGTGATAAAATCAAAAGGTGCCATAACGGAGGCGGCACCGATGCTTACCGTGACAAAAGAGCTGACCTCATCGTCAGCAGCAGGGAGTTTAAGCGCGAGAATTTCCGACAGAATCTGTTCTGCAATCCGGAAAATTTCTTCCTGAGAATGATCAACGAGAGCTACCAGAAATTCTTCTCCGCCGAAACGGGAGGTAATATCATAAGGGCCTTTTGTACAGCTTTTAACCGTATCGGCTACTTTTTTAAGACATTGATCGCCTTGCTCGTGCCCGAAACGATCATTGTATTTTTTAAAAAGATCAATATCTATCATCAGAAAACCTGTGCGGACGGGATGTTCAAACCGGGACAAAATTATCTGAAGCTGTTCCTGGATACCGCGGCGGTTAAACAGGCCGGTCAGGGGATCCGTCCGGGCCAGATCCGCCAGTTTCTGGTTGGAAATCTTCAGTTGTGCCAGCATTATCTCATTCATTTTGTAAGAACTGTACAGCATGCGGGATAAAATCCATGCAAAAATGGCTATAAGCGGAAACTGCAGCAGCTGTTGCGGTGTCAGCCCTCTGTAAAGGGCAAAAGAAAACGTAACAGCCGTGTCCGCGCAGAACAGAAGAATGGATTCCTTCCAGGTGAGGAGAGGAAATGCGGCGGTGAGGATGAGAAGATAAATAAAATTATTAGTGGAGCCCCTGGTGGAAATTTCCAGAAGAATAAAGACAAGCATGCCCAGTGAAAAGAGCCACCAGAAGGAACGGTAAAGGAGCCGGCAGCGCCCTGCCGTAACAAAAGAACGACGGAGAGCCAGATAAGACAGCAGGATGGAGACGGCCATCAGAAGAATCATCAGAATTCCCGCAGGCAGGTAAGCCGCCTGCAGGCTGTCTCCTGAGGAAGTCAGAAAGATAGTGATCTGATTAATAATTTCGATCAACAAAATAATTGCGGCAAAAGGGATAAGCCTTTTGACGTTATTTTCAGCAATTTTAAGTTCCACCTTCTTCTCCAGCTCAGGAGAGTATTCTTGCCGGGCTGTCTGAAAACGGAGTAATCCCTCTTTTTCTTCACGCAATATTCGTTTTATAAATATCATAAGCTTCATTTTCGATCCTTTTCTTACAGAATAGTATCATTATACTATAGCTCTTTGCATATCGTCAAAATGATTTTATTGCCAGAAGAGTCGGTTTTTTGATTATGCCCATTCAACTTTTTCTATATAAATAATGACATTCCTGCTTCAAAACTTGATTTATTATTACTACTGTGATATTTTAGATTTATCTATGTATATTTTTTCTGCCGGTAATTAATGACGGGTTTAAGGGGGACTGCTATGACGATTGACCCTAAAGAAAAAGAAATAAAAGAGCTTCAGGAAGAAAATTTCCGGCTTAAAATACTTAGTGAGGTTGACGGCCTGACCGGGCTTTATAACAGGGTGGCGGCAGAACGGATAATCAATGATAAGCTGCGGAAAAATGCCGGCGGTAATTTTATGGTGATTGATGTTGACGGCTTTAAAAGGATTAATGATAGATACGGCCATTTGTTCGGAGATGATGTCCTGCGGGGGCTGGCGGAGCTGATGAGGGATATTTTCCGTGAGGAAAATCTGGTAGGCAGGTTCGGCGGTGACGAGTTTGTTGTTTTCACTACGGAGAAATGGGATTCCCATATGACTATGGAAAAAGGGAAGGAGCTCATACGCCGGATGGAGGAAATGGGACGGAAAATGGGCGTGGAAGATCGGTTTTCCGCAACCGTCGGGATGGCGGCCTATCAGGATAAGGATACGTATTCATCCATGTTCAGCCGGGCGGATTATGCCTTGCTTGAAGGGAAAAAGAGCGGAAAATCAGCGGTTTACCTCTATCGGGAGAGACAGAAGGCGCTGCAGCCGCTGGAGGTGGCGGAAAACAAAGGGGCGGAGGATACCGGGATTGACCGGGATATGGAACTTATCTGGATGGAACTGAGAGAAAAAGACAGGCCCCAGGGAGCGTATTGCCAGGATTATGAAACCTTCAAGCGGCTGTACCGTTTTGTGGAACGCGGGCTGATGCGTGTGTCTTCCAGCGCATATACGATACTGCTGACGCTGGTGGATGATAAAAAAGGATATGTCACCCTTCAGGATAAAGAGCATCTGATGATAAGCCTGGGGGAAACCATTAAAGCCTCCCTGCGCAGCGGGGATGTATACACACAATACAGCAGCTGCCAGTATCTCCTTATGGTTATGGGGACGAGCCTGGAAAATGCCTGGAAAGTTGTGGAACGGGTCCGGGCTAATTTTACCGGGGAAGCCGAGGAATACTCGGTGTATATTGGTTCCAATATACGGCCGCTGCAGTCGGCCGGAAGGGGCCTTTCCCATGCGGAGGACACAAGGATAACGAATGGATGCAGCGATGGCGGGGACAACTAAGGAATAGAATGGAGTGCTGACAAAAGAATGAATAGAAGGATGGAAGACAAGACAATTTTAAAAGTACATATGTTAGGAGGTTTTTCCCTTGCTTACGGGGGGAAAACGATTCCCAATAATTATTCAGGAACATCTAAAATGATGCAGCTGTTCCAAATTCTTTTGTATGCGGGAAGGGATGGCATTCCCAGGGGAGAACTGATCAGCCGCCTCTATGAAAGAGAGGATTTGGAAGATGCGGGAGCAACACTGCGGGTAAATATTTACAGGCTCCGGAAATACATACAAAAACTGAACTGCTTTGAAAATACGGACTGTATCTGGTTCCAGGAGGGGATCTACCGCTGGAATTACTGTGCGGTTCCATTGGAACGGGATACGGATCTTTTCCTCACAACCGCAGAAGCGGCATTGGAAGAGGAGGATCCGGATAAAAAGGTGGAACGGTTAAAGGAAGCCTGCCGCATGTACCGGGGGGAATTCCTGCCGGAACTGGCGGGAGAGGAATGGGTAGCCATAGAAAGCTGCAAGTACCAGAAGCTGTATGTGGACTGTATTAATGAGGCAGCCGTTCTTCTGAAGGAACGGGGGCAGTTCGGTGAACTCCTGGAGCTGAGCAGCCAGGCCAGCGGTATTTATTATTTTGAAGAATATTACCTGATGCAGATAGACTGCCTGATGGCTCTTGGCCGGTATAAGGAAGCTATGGAAATCTATGAGACAGCCGCTTCTTTTTACTTTGAAGAGCTGGGACTGGAGCCTTCGGAGGAAATGCTGGACAGATTCCGCCAAATGAGGGATAAAATCCATTATAACGCTTCGGTAATCAGTGATATCAAGCATGGCCTGCAGGAAGGGGAAAACAAAAACGGAGCCTACTTCTGCAGCTATCCCGGCTTTGTGGACTGCTACCATATTGTCTGCCGCATGTCGGAACGCAGCGGGCAGCCGGCGTTTCTCATGCTCTGCACCCTGGTGGACGGCGAAGAGTTTCCCCTTACAGAGGACGCCAGGCTTGGCAATTGCATGGATAAGCTCAAAAGCGCCATCCGTTCCGCACTGCGCCGGGGAGATTCTTTTACCCGCTATGGAAACAACCAGTTTCTGGTGCTGCTGGTGGGAATTAAACAGGAAAACTGTGCCATTACCCAGAGCCGGATAACCAACTGCTTTTTAAGCTATGGCCTGCGGGGAAAGATTACGGTGCGTTACGAGATCTATCCGGCAACGGAAGAGGAAGGGACCGTCGGAAACCTGCTGTTCCATCAGTCTTCCGACTGGCAGGAAACCTGAGTGGAACCGGAAGGAACACTTCGGGCCGGTATGCGGTTCCCCAGATACTGATATACCAAACGTTCCGATGAGCCCAAAGAATCCCATGCGGCAGATAGGCTGCCCCATGGGATTGGCAGCGCGCCTGAAGGGCACGCTTTCTCTCCACGGTATATAAAGTATCTGGGGAACCGCATACCGGCCCGAAGGGATCTGCACAGGGCGTGGTACAGGATACCCAAACGCGAGAAAGAACCTAACATCAAAAGCGGGGTCCTTCTTTTTGTCCCGGACAGGGATATCCTTAAAATGCGTATTCCGGTTCCCTATTCCATATCCAGGTATTCCAGGAATTTAACGGCGTTATCCAGATGCTCCGAATTGATGACAATACCGAATAACGCATCATTGGTGACGGCATAAGCGCCGGTTTCCGCTACCTTGGGGGCATCTGCAAGCTGAATGCCGATAGGGATTTCACCCTGATCATCCTCCGGCACATCATAATAAAAGAAACGATCCTGATACTTGTCGATCAGCTCCTGGGGAAGCACATCATTCAGATTGCAGAAATAGCCGGGTTCCGCATAATTGGTAAAGGTCTGGGTATCCGCCATGATTACATCCAGCTCCTTGGCGGCAACCAGCGCCATAAGCTTCTGCACGTTTGCCATGGTATATTGATCCGTGGCCTCCTCCTGTATGGTGAAATTCATTTCCAGGGAAGTGGCGTATTCTTCGGTATCAATCTGTGCATATTCATTGAAACCATCCATAAAAGGTTCCGTATCCATTTCGGAATAGCCGTTGATAAACAATACGGATAATGCGCTGTCCTTGGCCGTGACAATGGTGTAAATCAGGTTGCCTGCGAAAGCAATAACCAGAATGGTGACCAGCGTCGGCATCCTGTAATATTCCCAAAAATAAAGAAACTTTTCTTTTACGGTTTTTCCGGCCAGTTTCTTGTGCTGGGCTTTGATTTCATCTGAAACGGAATTTCCATCTGCCATATTCATCCTCACTTCCGCTGCTTGGTGCAGCTCTTTTGTCCTTTTTACTATGATAATCGGTTGTTCAAATGATGTCAATGAAGCGTTCGGTACAACCTCTAAAATTTTTCTAAAATCCCTGTGAATTTTTGGCGAAACACAGGATTTGAAGGGATTCTTACTTGCAAGTTACAGGATTTTGTAATATCATATTACCTAAGAACGCGGCGGGTGAACTGTCTGGCTGAAAGGGTGGAATATAAAATGGAGACTTACGTTGAATGTATGGTTAAGAAAAAACCGAGCGGGGCGATGGCGGCTCTGAAAATAGTGTTGATTGGTATTGCTGCGGTAACCGGTCTGCTTGGGCTGATGGGGCTTGTCGTTTTCCTGATTGTGGCTGTGGTGGCAGGTGTCGGAGCCTATTTTGTCAATCTGAATGCCAATCTGGAATATGAGTACCTGTATGTGGACAAACAGCTTACCGTGGATAAGATTATGGCGAGGACAAGACGTAAAAAGGTGGAAACCTTTGATATGGAGAGAATGGAGATTCTGGCTCCCATCAAATCCTGGCATCTGGATGATTACAAAAACCGCCAGTTGAAGGAAATCAACTACAGCAGCGGTGTGGAACAGCAGCCCGATATCCGTTACTGTATGATATATAATGGAGAGAAGAGGGTTATCTTCGAACCCAATGCGGCTATGGTAGCTGCGATTAAATCAATTGCACCAAGAAAAGTTTTTACGGATTGACAAGCGTCCGTAAGTCTGGTACACTTTTCAAAACACAAAACTGTCAGTAAGTTTACTGGCAGTTTTATATTCACATTTTTTTGAACTTTGTCCGTTCCCCACGGACAAAAAATCCAATCATTCAAATGAAAACAGGAGGAGAAGAAATGGGTCAGATTATTGGTGACGGCATTACCTTTGATGATGTGCTGCTGGTTCCGGCATATTCCCAGGTAATTCCGAATCAGGTTGACGTGACAACCTGGCTGACGAAAAAGATCAAACTGAACATTCCGATGATGAGTGCAGGAATGGATACCGTAACTGAGCACAGAATGGCAATTGCCATGGCAAGGCAGGGCGGTATTGGCATTATCCACAAGAACATGTCTATTGAAGCGCAGGCAGAGGAAGTTGACAAAGTTAAGCGTTCAGAAAATGGAGTTATCACCGATCCTTTCTCTCTTTCTCCCGAGCATACGCTTGAGGATGCGGACAACCTGATGGCAAAGTTCCGTATTTCCGGTGTCCCGATTACCGAAGGACGCAAGCTTGTTGGTATCATTACCAACCGGGATCTTAAATTCGAAACCGATTTTTCCAAGAAAATCAAAGAGTCTATGACCTCCGAAGGGCTGATTACGGCCAAGGAAGGCATCACGCTGGAAGAGGCGAAGAAAATCCTCGCCAAGGCCAGAAAAGAAAAACTCCCTATTGTAGATGACAATTTTAATCTGGTGGGCCTGATCACCATTAAAGATATCGAAAAAACCATCAAGTATCCTCTTTCCGCAAAGGATGCCCAGGGCCGTCTTCTCTGCGGCGCAGGTGTGGGAATTACCGCGAATGTACTGGATCGTGTGGGAGCTCTGGTAGATGCCAAGGTGGATGTTGTCGTACTGGATTCCGCTCATGGACATTCCCAAAACGTGCTGAATTGCCTGCGTATGATTAAGGAAAAGTATCCGGAACTTCAGGTGATCGCAGGAAACGTGGCTACCGGGGCGGCTACCAGGGATCTGATCGAAGCAGGTGCGGATGCGGTCAAGGTTGGTATCGGGCCCGGATCCATCTGTACCACACGTGTGGTTGCGGGTATCGGCGTTCCCCAGGTAACGGCGATCATGGATTGCTACGCAGTAGCCAAGGAATACGGGATCCCGGTTATTGCGGACGGCGGAATCAAATATTCCGGCGATATGACCAAAGCGATTGCCGCCGGCGGCAGTGTCTGCATGATGGGCAGTATCTTTGCAGGCTGTGACGAGAGCCCGGGAACCTTTGAACTGTACCAGGGACGTAAATATAAAGTATACCGCGGCATGGGATCCATTGCGGCTATGGAAAACGGCAGCAAGGATCGTTATTTCCAGAACGATGCCAAGAAGCTTGTTCCGGAAGGTGTGGAAGGCCGTGTGGCATATAAGGGAACCGTGGAAGATACCGTGTTCCAGCTCATGGGAGGCCTGCGTTCCGGTATGGGCTACTGTGGAACCCAGACGGTGGACGAATTAAAGGAAAACGGCAGATTCATCAAGATTTCTGCGGCATCCTTAAAGGAAAGCCATCCTCACGACATCCATATCACCAAGGAAGCACCAAATTACAGTGTGGATGAATAAGAAGTAAATGTGCTTCCTTTGGAAGCAACCGAATTACAGTGTGGATGAATGGCAGAGCAATGATAATTGCAGAAACAAGCTGTCCCAAGGGCCTCGCAGGGCTTTTGAGGCAGCTTTTTTATATCGGCAGCATTAAATAGTTAGTAAGGAATGGAGGAGAATAAGGAAATGGATTTCAAAGAAGTAAAGGAACGGATGCAGACCGGAAAGCTGTATTTCCCTACGGATGAGGAGCTGTTAAGCGAACAGGCGGAATATATGGAAATTTTATATGACTTTAACCATACACGCCCTTCGGAAGGAAAAAAGAGGGCAGAACTTCTGGAAAAGCTCCTGGGAGGAGCGGGGAAGAATTGTTATGTGGAACCGCCTCTTCATGCCAACTGGGGCTGCAATACGTATATGGGGGACGACGTATATGCCAATTTTAACCTGACCCTGGTGGATGATGTGAAGATTACTATCGGAAGCCATGTGATGTTCGGCCCGAATGTAACGGTTGCTACGGCCGGCCATCCGGTGGAGCCGGGGCTGCGTTCCAGGCAGGCACAGTATAACCTGCCGGTGACCATCGGGGATAATGTATGGATCGGGGCGGGGGCGGTGATCCTGCCCGGCGTGACCATAGGGGATAATACGGTCATTGGAGCGGGCAGTATTGTAACCAAAGATGTCCCCGCCAATGTGGTGGCTTATGGAAATCCCTGCAGAGTGGTAAGGGAAATCGGGGAACGGGATCGGAAATATTATTATCGGGATCGGGAGATCGATCTGGAGTAAGACATGGCTGCCGGGATGTTCAGATCAGCAGCTTCTCCCCCTTTACCCGGACAATGCCGGTATTACCCAGTTTATAACGGGAGGCCATTTGGGAAAAAGGGGTATGGTTCAGGTATGCCAAGAGTGACATAATAACGCCGCTGTGGGTAACCAGCAGAATGGAATGGGAATGAGGGCCCAAGCGGGCGGCTTCGGTTTCCTCTTTTACCAGACTGCGCAGGGAGGGAAGCAGCCGGTCCAGCAGATCCTGGTAGGATTCGCCCATGGGGGTTCTCTGGTATCTCCGGTTTTCATACCATGCCGTGAATTCCTGCGGATACCGCTCCTCCACCTGGGCCCAGGTGAGGCCCTCCCATAAGCCGAAATGGATTTCTTCCAGCCCTTCCCTTACCACACAGGCAGTACCCAGCCTTTCCGCAGCAATCCGGGCCGTCTGCAGGGCCCTTTTCTGCCGGCTGGTATATATCCGCTCCGGCCGGATGCGGTTGGTTTCCAGCTGCTGTGCCAGCAGGGCGGCCTGGGCCATGCCGCTTTCGTTTAAATCCGTATCCGCACTTCCCTGGATACGTTTCTGTATATTCCAGTCCGTTTCTCCATGTCTTGCAAAGAAAAGATTCATAATATGTTTCTCCTGTTTTATAATATAGTTGTGGCCTATACGTTCTTCGTGTCTGCATTGTAGCACAGCCGGGAAAAGAAATCTATAATCCGGTGATGGAAACGGAGCGCAGATCGATACCCGCGGTAACAGTTCAGACGGTCCCTTGTGTCCTGTGGCATCCTCCTCCCCTCCTTTTCCCTGGGGCGGCAGTGCTGCAAGGTTCCTTACAGGGGAACGACTTTAGTCGTTTTCGATCTCGCTCGGCCAAAAACGCAGCAGTACTAACGCTGCAAAGGACACAGCGTAAGG
>URMK01000072.1 GCA_900548905.1 uncultured Lachnospiraceae bacterium
AGACGCCCCTTCCAGGAATCCTTGCAGCACTGCCACCCCAGGGAAAAGGAGAGGGGAGCCGCAGGACACAAGGGGCCGTCTGAACTGTTACGATTTAGGAACCATCCTCCCTGCCGCTGTTACTCCGTCACCGACTTTCCATCTCTCTTTTCTTTTTGAGGATGGCTGCGTTTTCCTCCACTTTTTTCCGGCCCAGCGGATAGATAAAAGCGAGGATTGCGGCTACTGCCAGAAAGCAGACCGCAGGTATCAGGTTTACCGTGGCATAGATCCCTTCCACAACGCGGGCGCTCTGAACCGCTGCCAGCTCGTCATACCCTATGGCCTGCAGCGCCGCCCCGCCGAGTCCGCCGGCCAGGGCCTGGCCGATTTTTCTGGCAAAAGAATAGACGGAATAGACCGTTCCGTCATCACGGCTTCCTGTCCGTACCTCATGGTCGTCAATGACATCCGTGATATTGGCCCATATGATCATGTTAAACAGATTCACCCCCAGAAAGCCGATGACAGAAAGGAACATATACAGCCAGGAATTCCTGATATGCATAAAGTATAAAAGCAGATAGGAGGCTCCTGAAAAGCAGGTGGCCGCCGCCGCAACCTCTTTCTTCCCGAATTTCCTGGAAAGAGGTACCGTCATACCTGCAATGGCCAGGGAAACGGCTGTGGACACCAGGCTGAAAACGGACAATGCCCTGGTATCCTTGAAATAATCCAGGTACAGATACTGGTTCATAGACTGGATCAGAAGCTGGCTCAGCAGAAGGCCAATCGCCGCTCCGATAATTGCCAGAAGGGCCCTGTTCGAAAAAACTGTCTGAAAGGTACGTGCCAGGGAAACTCTGTTCTGCCCTCTTTTTTCCTCCATACGCACCCGTTCTGTCGTGCACTTGTAGCAGATAAAATAGCAGAGGATTGCCAGTACCGAAAAAACTCCCGCAATAGCCGTGAATCGGGGCCCGCTTACAATCTGGTTCCCGGCGGCGTCCGTGGTATAGATGAAAAGAGGCGTCCCCGCCCCAATCACCAGCCCGGCAAGCGTAGCCCCAATTCCCCGGAAGGTGGACAGGGAGGTGCGCTGGTCCGGTTCGGAAGTAATTGCCGATGCCATGGATCCATAGGGGATGTTGATCGAGGTATAAAAGATACTCCCCCACAAAAGGTAGGTCACATACATATAAACCATTTTCACCGGCATGGAAGCCCCTGCCAGGCCGGACTGGTACATAAGAAAGCTCGCTAACGCCACAGGCGCGCTCATTCTCCGCAGCCAGGGCTTAAATTTCCCGTCCCGTGACGGGCGGCTGATATCCACTATGCGCCCCATGGTGATATCCGTAACCGCATCCACACACCGTGCAGCCAGAAACAGTGTCCCCACCGCCAGTCCGCTGATTCCCAGCACCTTGGTATAAAATACCATAAGAAAAGAGCTTGCAAAAATAAACGTGAAATCATTACCGAAATCTCCGAACATATAACCTATTTTATCGCGCAAGCCAAAGGGTCTGATCCCTTTCCTGTCCTGTTCCGTCCGACCGTTCATTTTTTTGTCACCTCCGCAGTACCCGTTCACCGGCTTTTCCGGGCTTTTGTCCGCCTTCCTTTTTCAATGTTTCCCAGATGCCTGTGAGATAGGCGGCTCCCAGCGCCCTGTCATAAAGGCCATAGCCCGGCTTCCCCTGTTCCCCCCATATCATCCTGCCGTGATCCGGACGCATATAGCCTGTAAAACCGGTCTCATAATAAGCCTTCATAATCGCTTCCATATCCAGGGAACCGCAGAAGGAAGGATGGGCGCTTTCTTCAAAGGAACCATCCTCCAGGATCTTTACATTACGCATATGGGCAAAATGAATCCTTCCCATCCCGCCATATTTGCGGACCAGATGGGGAATATTATTACAGGCGCTGCATCCCAGGCTGCCGCTGCAGAGGCTCAGGCCGTGATGGCTGTCATTATACAAAGCGAGGAACCGGTCAATCGCGGCTTCCCCGGTTATAATACGGGGAATGCCGAATATCGGCCATGGGGGATCGTCCGGATGCAGTCCCATATTCACATCACATTCTATGGCGGTGGGCATGATTTCATTGATAAAGTATTTTAAGTTTTCCCAAAGCCCTTCGATACCCAAAAGCTGATATGCCTTTATCAGACCGTTGATTTCTTCCGGAAAATAAGAGGAGTCCCATCCGGGAAGCGCCATTTTGGCCGGATCCATCTTATCCATATCCTCTTTATAGTAAACCAGCGCATGGGAACCGTCCGGCAGGGGCTGATCCAGCCGGGAACGGGTCCAGTCAAAAACCGGCATAAAATTATAACAGATACACCGGATGCCCTCCGCTGCCAGACGCCGTATGTTTTCCTTATAATTTTCAATATACTCCTGGTATTTTCCTCTTCGCAGCTTGATATCCTCATGGACCGGCACGCTTTCAATCACTTCCAGTTCCAGCCCCGCGCCGGTCACTTTTTCTTTCAGTTCTTTTATCGCCTCCACAGGCCACACCTTTCCCACAGGGATATGGTAAACAGCGGAAACCACTCCTGTCACACCCGGGATCTGCCTGATATCGGCAAGGGTGACCGGATCCTCTTCTCCATACCAACGGAACGTCATTTTCATGCAGACTGCTCCTTTCTGAGCTGTCCCTTCCTATATTAATACAATACAGGCGGACGTATGCCTTTGTAACAGTTCGGATACATCCGGACTGTTACATATATTTTCATCATTTGCCATTATTCTTTCCCGGACTTTTGTTTTTATGAGAAAGGTTGGAAGAATAGGATTGGAAAATTTTGCAGTAAAAAAGGCCGAAGCAGCGGTATCCGGTTCTTTCCCGTATCGTATATTCCGCTACTTTGGCCTTTATGACTGCTTAACCGGTCAATAGATATTTCCTGCCTGACGGACAAGGTTTTCCATCAGTGTCTCCATATTGTGTATCACAGGCTGTGTATCCAGCCCATATTCTGCCGCCATCCGCTGAAGCCGCGGAAAAGCCAGCCAGGTGCTCCCTGCTTCATCCTCCCATACGGAGATACGCAGCGGCAGTTCAACAGAAATACTCTGATCAAGCTGCATTAATCCGGTTCCAACTTTAGGGGATCCAAATACAAGCACCGTGGTAGGGCGCAGCACAAGCCCTGCCTCGTCCGCATTCCGGGCGTGATCAAACTTGGCAAAAACAGGGATTCCTCTCTCTTCAAGCGCTTCCTCCAGCCTTTTAACGGTATCCGCCACCGGTAACTGTCCTTCCAGTAAAAAAAGCTTGTTATCGTCATATCCCGTGGAAAGCAAATCCCCGAAGGCTCCGGCAATGCGCCGTCCCAGATTTGTAAAATCCACGCCTTCCCTGTTCGCAAGCAAGGTCACGCAGACCAGTTCCTCCGGATGGGTAAAACGGCTGAGAAATGAGGAGTAACCCGGAACCGATCCCTTTATGTCCATTAATCCCCGATGTTTATAAAACTGCCATCCTGCCACGGCAGGCATTTCCCTGCCGTCCGGCAGCTGCCAGGGAGCGTAAACCACCGCCCTGTCCTCCGGCTTCTTAATCAGTACGGAACCGGCGAGGCCGATATCCCAGAAGGAAATATCCTGCGCGGAAGCCCATATATCGGAAAATCCTCTCAAAGCAGAAGAATCCGTGCGTTTTATGATGTTTCCATCCGCATCAAAGCTGGCCGCCGGTTCGACGGGATCTATGTAAAGCCGGTCGGCTTTGAACATCTGATGTACATTTTCTGTCAATGCCACCTCTTCATGGGGAAATCTGGTATCCAAATCCTCTGAGAAACCAGTATGGCGCAGTCCCAGGAATTCTATCTGCCGCAGCATCACAAAGTCGTGATAGCTCATGCCGCTGGTACGTTCGATTATCTCTGTAAGAACCAGGAAATTGGTAGCGCTTTGCTCTACCTGTGTTCCGGGTTCAAAAGACAGCTTCTGGTCTTTTACCAATCCAACCAGTTCCTGAAAATCCCATTTACGGAAAGGGCAAAATGCTTTTTCTTTCCGGTAATCGGGCAGCCCCGCCGCATGTCGTATCAACTGCCGGACGGTAACCGCCAGCCAGTTTTCCGGGAGTTCCGGCACATACTTCCCTGCAGGAGCATCCAACTCCAGCTTCCCTTCCTCAAACAGCTGCATCGCTGCCACAGCCGCAAAAGCCTGGGAAATGGGACCTGCCGGCCACACGGTATTGGGAGATGCCAGACGCTGCTGTCCGGTATCAGACATCCCATACCCCACTACCCTGGGAATATAGGGGGCCTGCACTATAGCCAGCGTAAGACCCGGTATATGTTCCTCTTCCATGAACTGCCAGATCATCTGATCCACGGTTTGTCCTAAATAGGAGGTATCTGCACTGCCCCGCATTTTCATAACTTCATGTTCTCGTGTGTTCATTTGCAACCTTCCTTTCTTTACCGTCCGGCTTTCCCGGGCAGCAGCAGCTTTGTTTTTCGCTTCTTACTGTAACTTTTATTATTACAGTTTATAAATTAATAATACGTCGCTTTTCCTGGTTTGTCAATAGGAATTCTCTGCAAATGTCCAAAAAGGCCGGAGCCGCGGTTCTCCCGCTGCTCCGGCCTGCCTGATTCCTGTTACCCTGCAGTTCACATAAGCTGTGTATCCTTCATCAGTTTCACATGCTCGCTGTTAAGCTCCCTGAGAAGCTCCTTATCCTTATCTTCCATCGCCTTCACGATATTCCTGTGCAGAAGCCAGGACAATTCCACGACTTCCGCCTTCCTGCCGGAATTCTTCAGATTCTTTCTCACAATCAGAAGGCAGGTTTCTATTTCATTAATATATTTAATCAATCGCTTCGAACCCGTCATTTCCGCCGTCATAAGATGGAACTGGATATCATATTTCTCATGATTGGCAAGCTGCTCCTCCTGCGGCAGAGCCAAAAAAGAATCGATATATCCATTCAGCCGTTCAATATCCTCCCGGGAAGCCTTGTCCGCGCATTTGCAGTAACAGTAATCCTCCAGGACCTGACGCAGTTCCAGTAAATCAATAAGCTCTTCTCTGGAAATCCGGACACAATAAAGCCCTTTCCGCTTAACATTATGGATAAAACCATTCTGGCACAGCTGATTCACTGCTTCCCGCACCGGTGTCCTGCTGGTCTCCAATTGTTCTGCAATAATATCTTCCCGTATCCGGTCTCCCGGCTTAATCGTTCCATTCAGAATCTGATCCAAAATATAATTGTATGCATTTTCAACAAGCAATGTGTTATTTGGCACGGCAATCCCTCTCTTTTCTTTTCCATAATATCAATATTATACCGCGTAAGCATTGGAAAATCTATGAAAAAATATCCATTATTTGTCAGCATCCGACAAAATACCGTAACAGTTCAGACTTGTCTGTACTGCTACGAAATACCAGCAATTACCTTTGCCAGTTTCTTTTTTTCTTCCAGCTTTCCCTGTCTGTTTATCATAATCCTTTGCGCCTGCGGGCTTCCGGCGCCATGCATGGATTCTGTCCGGTAGCCTACCGCCGCACTTCCCAGCGTCATATTTTCAATCAGACGCAGGATTTTCATCCGATCCATCGTATCCGCATCCACACTTCCTTTAAAATATTTCCGGCAGATTTCCGCTGTTTCCGGCGATATAAAATCTTCCTCTGAGGGCATGGTAACCATAAGGCCTCCTGCAATATCTTCGGCCAGCCGGGCGATTTCATAAGGGAATCTGGTTACATTCTGTTTGCAGACATTTGCCAGCAGGTTATCAATCTGATAATTTCCTGCAGCTGTCTGTGTGCCTAATGCGGAGCAGGCAATCCCGCAGCTGTACATGGTTTCATTCAGCTGTATCATTTCTATGAGCTTGTCCTTTATATGGGAGGCTTTTTGTACTCCATTATATTCCGCCGCCACGGCAGCCGCTCCTATCAGTACATCTCCCACACCGGTTTTACAGCCTCCGTAGCTCTGCCTGTGATACCCTGCAAAACGTTCCACCAGGACACCTGCAAATTCGTATTCTCCGCATAAAAACACGCGTTCCCAGGGCACAAAAACATGCTCAAAAACTACCAGGGCCTCCTGTCCTCCAAACCGGCAGTTACCACAATCCATACAACCGGATTTCTCCAGTTTTCTAGTATCACAGGACTGCCGGCCATATATCATCTTAATGCCTTCCGCGTCAGATGGTATGGCAAAGGACACTGCATATTCCCTGTCATTCTCTCCCATAGCCACTGTAGGCATGATCAGATGCTCATGGGAATTCACCGCTCCCGTCTGATGTGCCTTAGCTCCGGTAACATAAATGCCTTCGGTATTCTTTTCCACCACATGCAGATACATATCCGGATCCTCCTGTTTTCCCGGAGGAAGGCTCCTGTCCCCCTTGGGATCCGTCATAGCTCCGTCCACTGTCAGATCTTTTTCCTGTACTTCTTTCATAAAGGCAATAAAGTTCTGATGATAATTGGTATGGTACTTCCGATCTACCTCAAAGGTTGTGGAATAAACGGCATTAAAAGCATCCATACCAACACACCGCTGAAAACAGGCCCCGGTCTTCTGTCCTAAAAGCCTCTGCATTCTGACCTTACTTATTAAATCCTGTTCATTCCGGTGTAAATGGCAGAAACGGTTAATCGTTTTCCCCGTAAGATTGGAAACCGCCAGCATAACATCCTGATACTGCGGTTCCAGAGCCAAATCATATGTCATTGCCACAGAATTGACAGATGGCCGTATGATAGGGTGATCCACGAAATTTTCCACCCTTTTACCGAAGAGGTATACCTTTGTATGCAGTCTGCGTAAGCTTTCTATATATTCCTGTCCCGTCATTAATCCCATAAATTATCCTTTCCTCTTCAGGCAAAGTTACAGTATCTGGCCATGGACACATCCTGGAAACCCAGTTCCTCCGCTTTGGTCCTGCGCCCATTGCATACCGCCTCCACCATAGCAAACAAATCTCCGCCCGCACCTTCCATAGAACAGATTCCTTCCAATACCCCGCTGCAGTCAAAGTCTGTGTTATCCGCCATTTTTTCGGCTGTCTCCCTGTTTGCAGTCAGCTTTATTACCGGCAGGATGGGCGCCCCCGTCGGAGTCCCGTGACCGGTGGAAAAAATGACTGCCTGAGCCCCTGCTGCCGCCATGCCCAGAATCGATGCGATATCCTGGCCGGGAGTATCCATTACCACCAGTCCCTTTTCCTTTATCGGCGCGCCATATTCCACCACTTCATTAATCATGCTGCTGCCCGCTTTATGGATACACCCC
This sequence comes from uncultured Lachnospiraceae bacterium, assembly GCA_900548905.1. Classification (GTDB taxonomy): domain Bacteria; phylum Bacillota; class Clostridia; order Lachnospirales; family Lachnospiraceae; genus Eisenbergiella. The sequence goes on from URMK01000072.1 coordinate 7,294, forward strand.
AGAGACTTTTCTTCCAGAGTGGTAATTCCTCCTGCTATATTTCCAGGGGTTGGGTTCCCGCTTCTCGGATTTTCCCCCACACGCCTGAAATCTTCCTCATAATCCGCGATCATACAAAGGAGACGGCGGCTGATTTCTTCATTCCTGCACCTTCGCGCCAATATTTCTTCCGTTCCCAGCAGTTCCGGGGTTTCCGACAATATCACAGTCCCCCCTTGTTCCACTACCCTGTCACAGCAGACCCCCACAACAGGGTTTGCCGCCAGACCGGAGGTGGGATCGGAACCGCCGCATTCGGTACCGAGAATCAGCTCCGACAGCGGCGCTTCCTCTCTGCATACTTTCGCTGCATCGGCACACATGTTTTCAGCCAGCTTTGCTATTTTTTTCACGGACCTGATGCTTCCGCCTTCTTCCCGTATTACCACTGTCTCCAGAGGTTTATTTGTTTTTTTCCTTATTTCCTTCTCCAGCAGTGACGCCTGCACCACCTCGCAGCCGTTTCCCACCAAAACCGTGCCGTAAATGTTGGGATTTGCCGCAATACCGGAAAGCACCTCCAATGTTACCTTTAAATCCCGGCGGCCCAGGGAACAGCCTCCCTGATTGGCCAGATATACCGCCCCTTTTACATGCTCCGCCGCAAACCTCGCGGTTTCACTTGCACAGAGGGAACAAGGCAGAATCAGTACATGGTTTCTGATTCCAAATCTTCCGTCAGGCCTTCTGTAACCGCTCATCCTACCATCCATCATTTACTCTCCACCTTTCCGGGCATTGACGCCAGGCACACACTTTTCAAATTGTGGGTATGGACCAGGCATCCTGCAGGAATATCTTCCACCGCCCTGCCAATCACCTGGCCATACTTTAAAACAAGTTCCCCGTTCCTGATATCACGGCAGGCGGCTTTATGATAACAGGGAATGCTTTCTTTCACCGGCAGATTATATTTCTGACCCGCTTTTTCATATACAATCACGTCGCCAACCGCTGCGGGTTCAGAAAGAGTGACTGCCATATCATTATCTTTGATCAGAATCCCCTTCCTCTCCATCCTCACCCTTCCTTTCCGGCAGTTTCCCCAATATTCTTTTCTGCTTTCCGGGCAAGCTCCTCGTATCTCTCATATCGTTCCCCGGCTTCTCTGCCCGCCTGCTTATACAGCTGCTCTGCCAGTTCGGGATCTTTCTTTTTGAGAGATGCAAACCGTACCTCGCTCAGCAGGAATTCTTCGAAATCTCCTTCCGGCCGGCCGGAGTCCAGAACAAAGGGATTTTCTCCCCGTGTCTTTCTTCTGGGATCGAAGTGATAAAGATTCCAATAGCCTGCATCCACCGCACGTTTCTGCTGAAGCTGTGTCTGCCCCATACCGCCTTTAATTCCATGGTTGATACATGGTGCATATCCGATAATCAGCGAAGGACCGGGATAGCTTTCCGCCTCCTGAATAATTCTTACCGCATGGGCCGGGCTGGCTCCCATCGCGATCTGTGCCACATATACATCGCCGTACTGGATTGCCATCATTCCCAGTTCCTTCTTTTTTCTCTGCTTTCCTGCTGCCGAAAACTTTGCAATGGCTGCCCTGGGAGTCGCTTTGGAAGCCTGTCCCCCTGTATTGGAATACACTTCCGTATCAAATACCATGATATTGATATCCGCACCGGTGGACAAGACATGATCCAGACCTCCGTAGCCGATATCATACGCCCATCCGTCGCCTCCGAATATCCAATTGGAACGTTTGATCAGAAAATCTTCCCTGCTGCATATCTCCTTTACACCTTCCATATGTATATTTTCTTCCAGACATGTTATCAGGTTTTCTGCCCGTTCCCTTGTTCCTATGGCTTCCCCAAATTTATGATTCCACAGGCATATGGCGTCATACAGCCTCTTTTCTTTCTCATTCCGATCGTTTCCTTCCAGCCTTTCCTTCAGCTGCAGAAGCTGCTGACGCACTTCATTTCTTACGGTGCTGTAACCCAAATACATACCGAGTCCATACTCCGCATTATCCTCAAACAGGGAAAAGCCCCATGCAGGTCCATGTCCCTTCTCATCCTTCCGGTAAGGAACCGCCGGAGCGCTTCCTCCCCATACCGTGGTACAGCCTGCGGAGTTAGAAATCATCATCCGATCCCCGAAAAGCTGGGTTACCAGCCTTGCGTAGGGAGTCTCCCCACAACCTGCACATGCACCGGAAAATTCAAAATAGGAAGGAAAGAACTGACTCTCTTTTGTATTAACAAATGCGCCCTTTCCCTTTGGCTTCTTTGTCCTTTTCTGCAGATATTCCCATACATCATTCCCCGTTCCCTTCTCAAAAGGCGCCATTTCCAACGCTTTATCCTTTGCCGGGCATACACTGATACAGTTCCCGCAGCCCGTACAATCCGGCCGGGAAATTCCCATGTAAAAGAATGTATCCTTACAGCCCGCAGCGAGTTTGGCTTTTCCTCCAATATCCCCCGGTGCTTTTTCTTTCTCTTCTTCTGACAGAAGCACCGGACGCAGTGCGGAATGAGGGCAGACGAGGGCGCATTGATTGCATTGGATACATTGTTCCGGTTTCCATTCCGGCACATAAAGGGCAATTCCTCTCTTTTCATACTGTGTTGTTCCAAGGGGAAACGTCCCGTCCTCATTACCCTGAAAAGCGCTGACGGGTATCTTGTCACCCTTCTGCCTGTTCATTGGGAGCATAATATGGTTGACAAAATGGTTCAGTTCTCCGGATCCTGTTTCTATCCTGACCGTTCCGGGAGCCGGACGTTTTCCCTCCGCTCTCAGTGTCTTTACATCTACCTCTTTCAGACATCCGGGCGCAGCATCAATTGCCGCAAAATTCTTATCGATAACCTCCCGGCCCTGATGTCCGTAATTTTTCACCACTTCATCCTTCAGATAACGTACCGCCTCTTCCATAGGGATAATCCCGGCCAAAGCAAAAAAAGCGGACTGCATAATCATATTTATCCGATTTCCAAGTCCCAGTTCTCCGGCAAGGGCAAATGCATTGAGGGTGAAAAAGCGAATCTCTTTTTCCTGTATGGTCCTGATCATTCCGTCCGGCAGATGTCCCGCCAGTTCTTCATGGCTCCATACACAATTCAGCAGAAAAATACCTTTCTTTCTGATCCCCTCCAGCAAATCATACTGTTCTACATAGGACTGATTATGACAGGCTATATAGTCTCCATGGCTTACCAGATAAGAGGAACGAATAGGACTGCTGCCAAAACGCAGATGGGATACGGTCAGTCCCCCTGATTTCTTGGAATCATAGGAAAAGTAAGCCTGCACATACTGATCCGTATGGTTGCCTATAATTTTAATTGCCGATTTGTTCGCTCCCACGGTACCGTCAGAACCCAGTCCCCAGAATTTGCAGCTTATTGTATTTCTTGGTTCCGTATCCGGTATGTCTCTTTCCGGAGGCAGTGACAAGCCTGTCACATCATCTGTGATTCCTACCGTAAAACCATTCCGGGGTTTCTCCGACTTCAGGTTTTTTATGATGGAAAGGACATCCCCCGGGGTAAAATCCTTGGACGCCAGGCCATATCTGCCTCCGATTATAAAAGCGTTTCTCCCGCTTCCTGCGAAAGCGGTACAAATATCCTTATAAAGAGGTTCCCCGTCCGCCCCTGGTTCCTTGGTCCGATCCAGCACTGCAATCCGCTTCACCGTTTTAGGAATGGCTTTCAGCAGATGCCCGCCCGAAAATGGTCTGTAGAGCCTTACCTGTACCAAACCGGCTTTTTCCCCCTGCCGGTTCAGATAATCAATGGTTTCCTTAATCACCTCACAGGAAGAGCCCATGGCTATCAGCACATAATCCGCTTCTTCATCTCCGTAATAATCAAACAGCTTATAGTATCTTCCTGTCTTTTCTCCCAGCCGATCCATATAATTCTGCACAATTTCCGGAAGTCTTTGATAGAAGGGATTGATTGCTTCCCTTTCCTGGAAAAAGATATCCGGATTCTGCGTAGTCCCCCGGAGAACCGGATGATCCGGGTTCAGCGCCCGGTTCCGGAATTCCTCCAGGGCTTCCCGGTTCACCAGCTCCTTCAGGACAGCAGGCTCAACCACTTCTATTTTCTGTATTTCATGGGATGTACGGAAACCGTCAAAAAAGTGGACAAAGGGCAGCCTACCCTCCAGCGCGCACAAATGGGCCAGGCATCCCAAATCCATACACTCCTGCACATTTCCGGAGGAAAGAAGCGCCACACCGGTCTGCCGGATACTCATAACGTCCTGGTGATCCCCGAAAATGCTGAGTGCATTGGAAGCCAAAGACCGGGCGCTCACATGCAGTACGCCCGGCAGCAATTCTCCGGCTATTTTATATAAGTTGGGAATCATCAGAAGCAGGCCCTGGGATGAGGTATAGGTAGCGGACAGCGCTCCTGCCTGCAGGCTTCCGTGAAGTGTCCCTGCCGCGCCGCCCTCCGACTGCATTTCCATGAGATTGACCGGACTGCCGAATATATTCTTTTTGCCTTCCGACGCCCATTTGTCAACCGCCTCCGCCATGGGAGAAGAAGGGGTAATGGGATAGATTGCGGCGACCTCGGTAAAAGCATAGGAGGCCAAAGCCGCCGCCGTATTTCCATCCATAGTTTCTTTTCTTATCTCTGTATTCATAGTCCGCCTCATTTCCGGTCTTCATCCTCCCCTTCCTGATCCCGAAACACAATTCTTCCGGAAACCTGAGGGAAAAGCTCTATCGCCTTTTCAAATTCTTCCGGTTTCATCCGCTTTCCAATATACGAATTCAAGTCAATTCTGCCGGTTTTCAATATATTCATGACTTCTGTCCAGGTCTCATACATACGGCGTCCGAAAATGCCGGTCACATTCAGTTCCTTATAGACCACTCCATACATAAAATTCTGATAGGTGAGCGGTTTCTCCACCATTCCCACATGAACAATGGTACCTGCAATTTTTACAGCCTCCACCGCCTGATTAATCACTTTTTCATTCCCTGTAAAATCTATGACGGCATCCACTCCCAGGCCATTGGTTTCTTTCATAACTACTTCCACAAAATCTTCCTTCAGGCCGTTGATTCTGACATCCGCCCCTCTTGCAACGCTTTCTTCCAGCTTCTGATCATTTACATCCACTGCAAAAATCTTTACGCTGCCTAAAAATCCGGCAATTTCCACAGCCATCTGCCCGATAGTTCCCACTCCTGCCACCAGTAATGTTTTCCCGGACGGCGCCGCTTTTGATACCGCATGCATGGCTGTTGCAAAAGGTTCCAGGATAGCTCCCTGTTCATAGGTCAGATTTTCAGGCAGCCGGATAAGCGCTTTTTGATGAAGCGCGATATAATCGGCGAAGCAGCCGTCCACAGTCCTTCCAAGGACACCCATGTGGTTTCCGCATATATGCTGGTTTCCCGTCCGGCAGGTTTCACAGTACCCGCAGGGAATATGGGTTTCCCCCGCCACCCTGTCCCCTACGGCAAATCCTTTCACATCTTCTCCTGCCGCCACAATCTGTCCGGCAAACTCATGTCCCATAACAAAAGGAAGGGGATAGCCGGCCTTTTCCACAAGAGGAGTCCATTCATAAACATCCACATCTGATTTACACAATGCAGAGGCCTCCACTTTAATTAAAACCTCATCCCTTTTTATGGAAGGAATCTCCCTTTCCGTTAAAACTGCCCCTGCCTGTCTTTTATCCTTAATCCATGCCTTCATACTATTCTTTCCCCTTTCCATATTTCAGCTGCCTGTTCACTGATCCTGTCATAGTACCAGTCATTGTCTCCTCTGCTTATCACTTCCAGCGAGCAGATATCCACATCCCGCAGCATATTTTGCTCCATTAATGCACAAAAATGTTTCCTGATATCCGCAACGGTAAAATCTCCGTCCTTTACCCCGAATAAAGGATGCTTATCCCCATACAGCGGATTATTCCTGTTAACCGATACGCTGTTTGCAAGATGCAGATGCCGGATCCAGGGTGCCAGGCTGGCAAAGCTTGTCTTGACATCCGCTCCCATCTGGGCTACATGGCTGGTGTCAAAAGTGATACCGATACCGCATCCCTGTGTCTGTTCATAAAGCGTTCTGACAAAAGGTACTTTACCGACAGCGAGTTCAGGTTCCCCTTCCTCGTTAAAAAATTCCAATGTAATTTCCGGTCCATCCCCGCCGATTCCCGTTCCTATTTCTTCCAAGGATTTACAGGCCTGGCCCATAAGAGCCTGTCCGTCCTTTTCCTTCCATGCAGGCCCGCTTACAATCAGCATTTTTCGGGCTCCCAAACCCTGGCAGCGCTCATACATCCTCCAGCAGAATTCCACGCTCTTCCTTCTGATCCGTTCCTCCGGGCTGGTAATATCCACACCATCCCTTTTCATAGGAAATCCTGCCAGAAAAACAGAACACAGATTCCTTTTTTCCAATAGCTTTCTGATTTCTTCCTCTTCTCCGGCCGTCCCCTCAAAATAAAATTCCACACAGTTAAAAATGCCCTGATCCGCTACTTTTTCCAGTAATTCCTTTAATATACCGCAGTCATACATGGCCTGCGGATAGACAGCGGTTAAACAGATCCCTTTTTTCATTCATCTGCCCCTTATTGAGGAATCCAGGATCTTCCGGGATATGGCAAGAACCTCTCTCCCTACAGTTATGTCACAGCCTACCGGAATATTTTTCTCAATGCAGGTTATGAAATGGCGGTTCTCCTCAAGATACCCCTCTCCCTCCTGAAAAATATCATCCAGGCTTTCACAGACAGAGGTTCCATCCTCAAATTCCGCCGTCAGGCAGGTAGAATCCCAGATATCTTCCCCTTTAAGCATGACGCTTCCTCTGGTACCGATAATTCCTTTCGCATTAAATGCGATGTGGGAGCTCCAGCTTGCTGTTATGCTTCCGATACCTCTCCCTTCAAAAAGCAGAGCGGCGTTCACATTATTATCAAATTGAGGCAGGGAAGCCACCGTTCCCTTTACAAACCCTTCCGCCTGTATCACTCTTCCTGCCAGAGACTGAAGAAAATCGATATCATGGGAAAGAGATTCGATAGTCATTCCGCAAACATAACCTGCTGCCGTCCTCCAGCTGTCGTTCAGTTTTCCCCCAAATCCCGGACCCGGACCTATCCGGAAGCAATATGCCGAAACCACATCCCCCAGCCTTCCCTGATCCAGCCATTCCCGTATAATCCGATAGCCTTTGCGGAAACGCTGGGTAAAGCCTACCATAAACTGTACGGGCACAGCTTTGGCCGCCAATTCCATTCTCTTTGCATCTTCCAAAGATATAGCCACCGGTTTTTCCATGAATATATGCTTTTTATTCGCAAGAGCACACTCCACATACTCCCACCTTTTGGAAGGCGGGGTCAGAATATGTACCATATCTGCCTCAGCGATTGCATGCGCCGGCTCCAAAACGACAGGACAGTCAAACGCTTCTGCAAGCCGTCCTGCATTTTCCGGATTAATATCATATATCCCGCCGATCTCCACCCCCAGTTTCCGCAATGCTTCACAATGCTTCCAGGCAATTCCGCCTGCCCCAATCAATACTGTTTTCAGCATTTTTTCCCCTTTCTCAGGAACTGTCGCAACGTATACAAGTTACTTCGCGGCGGTTCCCTACTCTTCCTCCAAAAAGGAATATAACTGCAATGGCTTCTCCCAGTCCTCAGCGGTAAAAGGAACAGTATTACCGTTTTCCCTTATTTCCGGCGATAGTTCCACAGACATGTAACCACTGTATCCCCTGTCTTTCATCCGTTTCACCATTTCCACATTATCAGTCCCGCCGCAGCCGAACCGGCAAAAGCTCTTTGTTCCGAAAATCAGATTTTCTTTTAAGTGGAGATGGTTTATTTTGGGATAAAACCGTTCCATAAAAGTTTCTGTTTTTTCCCCATGGGCTTCCAGGTGTCCGCCATCCAGGCATATTCCAATATACGGACTGTCTATCCTTCTGAAAATATATTCGTAATCCTTCTCTCCGGCTAAAACATTTTGACAGTGATTTTCCAGGGAAAGCTTAACTTTATATTCTTCTGCCGCCTTTTCCACACATTCCAGCTCATAAATAATATCATCCAGAGCGCCTTCGGACATTCCGGAAGCCACCACTGTGCTGCAGCCAAGCTCACATGCCGCTTCCATCGCCCTGAGCTTATGTGCCGCATTCAGCGCACGGATTTCCGAAGTGCTTCCTCCGAATGCGGATACATGCAGTGCTATCGGCTCCAGGCCATTTTGCCTGCATCGTTCTTTTATACTCCTGATCCTGGAAGGCGTCAGCGTTTCTCCATACCAGCAGTTGAATTCCACCCTGCGGTATCCCGTCTGCGCCGCATGTGCGAACAGGCATTTATAATCGTTGTTTTCAAAACCATCAAATGTTAACGACGAGGTCGCCAGATGCAGCATAATCTCACCCCTTTAGTCCGCTGGTAGCAATTCCTTCAATCAGCTGCTTCTGGAAAAATATGAACAGAAGCAGGATAGGAATAATAGAAACGGTTGACATGGCAAACATGGCGCCGAAGGCGCTTTTGGCCGTTGGATCCACAAACATCCTTAACGCAAGAGTAACCGTATATTTGTTATTCGTCCTCAGATAAATAATCTGGGTAAAGAAATCATTCCAGGACCACATAAAAGTAAATATGGTGGTGGTCACCAGCGCCGGCTGGCAGAGAGGAAGAATCACCTTCCAGAACACCTTATAAGCACTGCATCCATCCACAATGGCCGCTTCGTCCAGTTCTCTGGGAATCCCTCTGATAAATTGAATCAGCAGATATACAAAGAAAGCATCTGTTGCCAGAAATTTGGGGATTACAAGAGGTGAAAAAGAATCAATCCAGCCCAGTTTATAGAAATATACATATTGAGGAACAATAATGGCATGCTGAGGAAGCATCATAGTCATCATCATCAGGGCAAAAAAGAGGTTTTTCCCTTTAAAATTCAATCTGGCAAATGCAAATGCCGCCAATGTACAGGAAAAAAGATTACCTATCACACACAACCCGGATACAATAACGGAATTAAGGAAATAGGTGGAGAATGTCACCCTTCCGTTCGATCTCCAGCCAATTTCATAATTTTCCAACGTAAACTGTTTCGGTATAATACCCAGGTCGGTAAAAATATCCGCTTCCGGTTTAAAGGAACTTCCTACCATCCAGATTAATGGGTATAATACCAGCAGGGCAAAAATGAGGAGGATCGCAAATTTCACCCATTCTGCCGTTTTATTTTTTTTATACATATCCTTCCCCCCTGTCAGTCATAATGAACGAATTTCTTGGACACTCCGAATACCAATGCAGTAAGCACGGCAATAATCAGAACAAGGAACCAGGCAAGAGCACTGGCATAACCCATTCTCATTTTACCGAAGCCTTCATTATAAATATGCAGTGTATAGAAAAGAAGGCTGTCCAGTACACCGCCGTTTCCGCCGCTGATGATATAGGATTCCGTAAATACCTTAAATGCGCTTATTATCTGCATGATCAGGTTAAATAAGATAATCGGAGAAATCATGGGCAGCATAATACGTATGGTCCGCTGAAATTTGGATGCTCCGTCAATGGCAGCCGCCTCCAGCATTTCCTGGGGAACCTGTTTAATTGCTGCCAGAAAAATAATCATCGGGGAACCAAACTGCCATACCCTGAGTACGATCAGCGTCCATACCGCCGTATTGGGATTCGCCACCCAGCTGATTGTTGATTCGATCCCCAATGCATTCAGCAGCTGATTCAATATTCCGTTCATTCCAAAAATCTGTCTCCACAGAATGGAAATTGCCACGCTTCCGCCCAAAAGGGACGGCACATAAAAAGCAGCCCTGAATAAGGATAGCCCTTTAACCCCTTTATTCAGGATAAAAGCCAGCACTAAAGAAGCCAGCAGCTGCAGAGGGACGGATGCAAATACATAAATAAAAGTTACTTTTAAAGCGTTCAAAAAATGATAGTCAGAGGTAAACATTTTAATATAGTTAGTAAGACCAACGAACTGCGGAGCGGACAGCAAATTATAATTCGTAAATGAATAATACAAAGACATCCCCATCGGAATCAGCGTCAGACCGATAAACCCTATCAGCCATGGCAAAAGAAATACATAACCCGCGTATTTATCACCTTTCTTTTTCATCAATACCCTTCCCCTTTCAAGCCGGACAGACTTAACTATTCTAAATTACAAATATTCCCGTAAGTTCTTTTGCCTGCCTGTCTTTCTGATACCGGGGAACGCTTATGCGCTCCCCGGCTGTTTCATGCCTTTAATTGGAATTTTCCGCTATCATCTCATTGGCAATCTCTTTAATATGTTTTGCCGCATCCACAGGCGTCAGATTACCAACAGCCACCTGTTCCGCCACACTGCTGATTTCATTCTGGATTGCCCATACTCCGGGAGCCTTGGCAATAAAGGGAGGCGCTTCCTCCGAAATCATATTCAGATATTTGGTGGCTGCAACATCGCTGGGATCCGCATCAGGCTCCAGCAGCTCCTGAATGGTCATGGAAGCGGGAACTCCCAGCTCCATGTTGAATATCTTCTGGGCTTCTTCATTATTAACAAAGAAATTAATATATTCCGCCGCTAAATCCTTATTCTTGGAGGTTTCAGAAATAGCAAACGCAGAAGTAATAAGCAAATCTCCATGTTTACCATTGTTTCCTACCGGAACTTTTCTGATCGCGAGCGTGTCTTCCATAGAATTCTGATAGGTCTTGTACTGATTTGCATTAGCAAAATAGAACAATACTTTTCTGTTGACCAAAGGGCCTTCTTCCCATGCCTTGGAATTCCATTCCTGTGTCCACTCCACATTGGCAAATGCACCTGATTTTCTCAGATTATTTGAGTATTCATACCAGGACGCAAGCGTTTCTTCCGATGGTGCAAAATTTCCGTCCTTGTCCAGCCATTCATAACCTTCTTCACAGTTCTCCCTGATCCAAACCCATACCAGGTCATTGTTCGTATAAATATCGAGTCCTGCATAAGTATCCGCTTCCAGCTTAGACTGTACCTCATTCAGATAATCCGCAAATTCATCCCAGGTAATGTCCTCCTCCTCAGGCCACAGCTCCATGCCCAGTTCATTCAGGAAGGTTTCATTTACATACAGAGCCTGTGCGGTCATTCCCAGCGAAACCATGTACAGATTGTCATTATACCTGCCGGTATCCACAAACCCTTCGTTCCAGTTATCCAGATTAATAGTACCGGATGCAACATAATCGTCTAACGGGGCTAAAACATTCTTGGAACAGTATTCTCCAATCTGATTGGATTGGAACTGTACGACATCAGCGGCGCTTCCGCTGGCAAATGCGGTTGACTGTGCGGTCCAGTAATCGTTCCATCCGGGACTCTCCGTAACGATTTCCACATTAGGATGCTCCGCCATAAACAGATCGTTAATCTGATAATAGAGCTGATCCCTGGTCGTTGTTCCCCACCATGCAACCCTGAGGGTCTCCTTCTCTCCGGTATCCGCTTTTTCCTGATTTTGTTCGGAAGCCGCTTCCGTTGCAGCCTTCGGTTCCGGGGATGATTCCGTGGACGTCTGTGTGTTGTTTCCGCATCCGCCTAAAAGTAAGGAACAAACAATCCCAAGCGCCAATAATTTTTTACTTCTTCCCATTTTCTCTCCTCCTTGGATTTCATTTAAATAGAGATCACTTCTGCCTCCCAGAAGCTGATCGGTATTCCGCTTTATGGTTCTACCCGGAAATAGGAATCATTTTCCGACAGAACTTCATTTCCGCTGCTTATCTTCATATCCACCCGGCATCGATGGCCGGATAATTCCTCCCCTAAAGGAAGTACGATATGATCCGGTATTTCCGCACTGTCCGCAAGCAGCTCCAGCCGGAAACTGTTTCTGCATAATATTTCATCCGTCTCACAGTCCGTTACCTTCCATTGCAGCAGTACATCCGGAATGCTTTCGTAATTATCGTTAATCGCCCACACTCTTGCCGTATATGACATTCCCACATGGAATATCTTTTCCCTTCCCAGCTTATAAGGATGGATACACGGCTGTGCACATACCAGCACCGGTGTGTAAACCCTCTGCATATAGTCATATACTTTGTAAGGCCTTCTGTAATAGTCCAGAAGTCCGGAACCGATCATGGGACAGGCATCCGACCAGTAATAAAGATACATGCTGGATACCGGATCATACTTTTTCATGCGCAGGAATTCGATCTGTTCTTTCACCGAAACCGCTTCATATTCCTGCGTATTTTCAATAAATTCTTCCAGCGAATTTCCCAGCTCGACTTTGGCAAATTCGAAGGTATTGGAATAAAACAGTCCCCAGTATTCCCATGTATCCCAATGGGGCGGCCAGAGCTTATCCTCCGGAATAAATGTCCTGAGTGTTTCCAGGCATGGGATTGACTGCGATCCGAATTCCACAATATTGGGCGGGATTATCAGGTCATCCACATCCGTATCCCCGTCTGCGCAGCAGCCAATCATAATATTCATGACTCCTTCTCTGTAGTCACCCAGATGCACCCACCTGACCGGATCTACTGTCTTTAAGGTTTCTTTCAGGACCTGGCATAATCGGAAATAATTGTTCGGCTTATCCGGAAGCTGATAAATCTCCGGCTCTTTATATACCGACCACATTCCCATGCAGGCATGATTGGTAAGCATCATCCCCATATCACGTATCATATCGGAAGCCCTGGAAATCATATCATCGTCATCGCTGACACAATAATGCAGCGGAAATACCTGCCACATCAAAAGCCCGAGTTCGTCACAAAGGGAATAAAGCCCATCCTTTTCCATATGGCTGCCGATACGTATGGAATTGATATTCATCCGGATCATCTTTTCAAAATCCGGTTTCCACATTTCTTCTCCGGCTTCGCTCATCCACAGGCTGGAAATATAACGCATTCCCCTTAAAAATATCCGCTTATTGTTCAGGTACCATTGTCCGGCATCATCCTGTACGATTTCTTTTATTCCAAAACGGAGCGTTACCGTATCGTCCTGCCATCCCAGCACCAGATTATAAAGGTGGGGATATCCATGATCCCAGGTCCACCAAAACTTCGCTTCCTCCACTGTAATCACCATTTTTACCGTACTGCGGCCCGGAGGAATTACCACATTTCTGCTGCTTCTGGCAGCCACGCCGCCTTCAAAATTATCAGGTATGATATCTGCGCGAAGGCTTCCGGTTACGGTTGCAGATGTCATATTATGAAGCGTTATGTCCAGGCTTACCATAGCCGATCCGGTTTCCTTATCCTGACCGTCTCCCAGCCAGTCCTTTTTCTGAACCAGACGTGTGGATATTTTACAATACGCAATAAATTTTTCCGGTCTTATAATAAGTTCTGCTTTATCCCATATTCCGGCGGAGTTTCCATCCTGCCTGAAGGATGTCATTGCACCGGGACGGTGCATGGCATCGATCATATGTCCCTTTACCTGGGTAATCGCTTTAGCCTGATGCCTTTGGTACGGCTCGGACAGCGGTGTGTTTTTATCCAGTCCGCTGTTTATATATTCTGTTTCGTCTCTTGGCGCACTGTTCCGTACAAAAAGCCTGTTGCCCCCATCCTTTTTCAGGAAATCCGTAATATCAAATTCAAACGGGTTAAATATCCCCTCATGGTATCCCAGATAGATATCGTTCAGCCAGACATCCGCCGTATAGTCCACAGCGCCAAACCGCAGCCAGACATGCTCTTCTTTCGAAAATTCCGGCGTTTCAAATTCACATTGAAACCATATGGTCCCAAAGTAGTCTCCTATTTCCGTCAGATACCAGTTATTCGGAACAGCAATCTCTTTCCAGCCATCCTCCGCATTTCTCTCCCCGGCATAAAAATCCTCTGCGGAAATTCCGCCCGTCTTTTCTGTCTCATAGCGGTACTTCCATGTTCCGCTCAAATCTATGGCTTTTCTGCCCTCATGAATCATTATCATCGTTTTCTCCCCTTTCCCTGTTCCGCATACAGCTTCAGATGCATGCTTTCAACACACAATAATTGGTTGAGAGGATTCTGCCGTCTTCATCTTTGACAAACATATCTACCACATAGTTACCCACATAATCCTCCGGTATCATCCATGATATAGTATCCTTTACCGTTGCACTGTCCTGTTCCAAATCGGAATAAAATGTTTTTTGTGCAACAATACATTTCTGTCCCTCTCTATGGATTTCCCAATGGATCTGTGCCTTTTCAATATCATGAAAATGGTCGTTATTCACCCATACTTTTCCGGTAAATTTACTGCCTCTTGCATACTTTTTCTGTCTCCCGAGTATATGGGGTTCCGCTTCCCATTCCAGACTGATAAGCACCTGTGTATACACCGCCTTCATGGCATCGTATACCTCATAAGGTTCCCTGTAGTAGTCCAGAAGGCCGGATCCCATAATAGGACAGGCATCACTCCAATAGTATAAAAACATGGAGGCAACCGGCTGATATTTTCTCTGACGGAGGAATTCAATTTGTTCTTTCACCACCAGCGCTTCATATTCCTGGGTATTATGGATAAACTCCTCCAGGGAATTCCCCATCTCCACTTTCGCCCTGCGGAACTGATTGTAATAGAACAATCCCCAATACTGCCATGTATCCCAATGAGGCGGCCATAGCTTATCCTCCGGAATAAATTTTTGCAGTGACTTCAGACATGGCACCGAATCAGCCCCGAATTCCACAATATTAGGCTGGATTAACGCCTTATGTACATCCATATCCCCATCCTGGCAGGAACCGATCATGATATTCTGCACACCTTCCCGGTAATCCCCTTTATGTATCCAGCGTATCGGATCTACAGATCCCAGTGTTTCCTTTAAAATCTCACAAAGCTTAAAATAAACATTCGGCTTGTCCGGCAGCTGATAAATTTCCGGTTCTTTATAAACAGACCACATTCCCATACAGGCATGGTTGGTCAGCATCATGCCCATATCCCGGATCATATCGGAAGCTCTGTTGATAACATCATCCGAATCACTGATACAATAATGAAGAGGAAACACCTGCCACATTAAAAGTCCCATTTCATCGCACATGGTATATAAACCATCACGTTCCACATGGCTGCCAATACGGATTGCATTGATATCCATATCCAGCATTTTCCTGAAATCAGCTTCCCACATAGTCTCATTGGCTTCACTCATCCAAAGGCTGGAAATATACCGCATACCGCGAAGGAAAATATGCTTCCCGTTTAAATACCACTGCCCGGCTTCATCCGTAGTTATTTCCTTCACACCGAAATTCATTTCTATCCGGTCCCCGTCTGCCGAAAGAGCTGCCGTATAGAGATGGGGGAAACCGTGATCCCATGTCCACCACAGTTTGACCTGCGGTATGGTAACCGTAATCTTGTATACATTATCACCAGGCTGAAGAACTACCCCACGGCTGATATTGCTGACAGTATCATCCTCAAAGTTATAGGCGGTTACTGACAGTTTTATTTCCGTACGGACAGCTCTTCCCGTTCCATTATTAATAAAAACATCAAAGGCTGCCAGGCCGGTTCCATCCGGTTTATCCTGCTTATCTCCGAGCCAGTCCTTTTTATAGCCTATCTTCGTAAAGCTCTTAACATATTGAATATGTACAGCCGGCCTGCCAATCAGCTTGACATCTCCCCAAATTCCTCCGGAATTTCCATCCTGTCTGAAAGAAGTCATGCTTCCGGGCCTATGCATTGCTTCAATCATGTGACCTTTAATCTGGGTGATTCCTATCGACTGGTGGAATTTATATTTTTCGGACATCGGCGTCTCATCATGATCTGCTTCCACGTATTCCGTCAAATCCTTTGGGGCACTGTCACGGACAATAATGGTATTTTCTTTATTTATATCCACTAAATGAGTGATTTCAAATTCAAAGGAATTGAAAATCCCTTCATTCTGTCCCAGATATTCTCCATTTACCCATACATCCGTAATATAATCCACGCCTTCAAAGTACAGAAAAAGCCTGTCGTTTTGCATATATTCAGGAACCGTAAACGTTCTTGTATACCAGATTGTTCCGAAATAATCCCCAATCTCTTCTTCCAGATACCAGTTATGCGGTACTTTAATTTCTTTCCAGCCCGGAGCTGACGCTTCCTTTTCCAGATACCAGCTCTGTCTGTATCCCACATCATTCTGATCCAGGCGATATTTCCATATCCCATTCAGATTTTCAAATTTTCTGTTATATACTCCTCGAAACACCAACTTTCCCTCCGTTCGTTACTTAGGAACCGTTTCCGAAAACTTTGTCAGATACGGATTTCAGGACGGTTCCTCACTGACAGGAAACAGCTTTTTCACATTTTCAGGTGTCAATACCCTTTTCAGTGCAAAACCTTCCAATTCAATCACAACCAGCTCCATCAGATATAAAACTCTGGTTCCCTTTTCCAAATGCCCCACATGAATCCCCTGTACTCCGCCTCCGCTAAAATGCAGATGTGCTACTCCATCAATTACCGTACCGGTAACCCCTCCTGTTTCAAAAGGTCCCTCCAAAGAAAGGAATTCATCCTCCGTAGCTTCATCCATAGTCAGAGGCCTGTGATACTCCAGATGCTGGATACTTCCTACTGCGCTCGCAATATAAGCATTTTTAATTCCTTCTTTTTCCAAGGCTTTCTCCACACTTTCGACAATATCATCACCTCTGTCCAGTTCAAGTATCACCGTTCTTCCGACTCCACTGCCCATAAACGCTTTCACTCTTTCACCTCCTTGTTCTTTTTTATAATTTATAAATTATAATTTATATATAACACATTAAACGTTTTGTGTAAATAAATATTTGTTTTTATTTTAATAGTTCGTTATTATAACTAATATTATTTTCTTATATCAGATATATTTTATATCTATTTACTATATCAATTGTCATCAATCATTTATTTCTTTGTTTCAGCATATAATCATTCTTTATAAGAATCAGTTCTCTCCTATTTTTACATAAACAAAAAACCCTCCAGAGAACATAATTTTATGCTCCCTTGAGGGTTCTCCTAAATCACACTTATTAAGTCAAATACCCCGCAGTAAGCTGACGGGGCATCAAACTTGTTACGCAGCGAGCGCAACGAACTAAAGTTCGTGGGTATTTGACCCTCGCGGCAGTCGTCAAGTGGATGCACTCGTGCATCCGTTTGGCTCGTTGCCCGCAGGAATAAATCCTACCGTACCTGCTTCATACATACAAAGGTAACCGGCCTCCCATACGAAACCGCCCGCCGTTCTCCATATCGTACAAATCCCGCACGTTCATAGGTCTTTATTGCTCTCTGGTTAAAATCAGCTGCCAGCAGTACCACAGTTCCTCTCTCATAATGATAAAAGCTGCGGGCATAGGATATCCCGGCATTCACAAACCTAAGCCCCATGCCTTTTCCTGTCTCCTCCGGCCGCATACCCAGACCGATTTCCATCACTTTCTCTCCCTGCTCCTCATGAAAACTGAATTCATAGAAACCTCTCAGCATCCCACTCTCATCGGCAACAGCAAACCAGTTATCAATGGCTCCTTTGATTTCCTCCATGTTCTCCTGCCTGTTTTCTTCCGGTATGTTATAGAAGTCATAGGGAGCGGAATAATTCCAGCCAAGATACTCTGCGGCATACTCCTCTGTCATGGGAACAATATGCCAGCCGGAGGCAGGCGGGACAGATTTCTCTTCCTGCTTTTCTTTCTTTGCTCTCCCGTCAATCAGCTTCAGTGAGCGGGCCGCCTCGGCTCCCAGCAAATCCGTTCTTCCGGCAAATTCTTTTAACACCCGGATTCCTTCCGGGACAGGAAAAGCAGAAAGGCAGAGCAAAGCTTTCCATTGGATAATCTCATCGCTTTCCTTTTTCAGGAGACGAATAACCCTGTCAGCGTTTTTTTCAGAAACCAGGGACGGATGATAAAAGGCCATAAAACCAACCGCATCCAGAGCCTCCGAAATTTTCCATGTATCCCCGGTATCCAGGACATCAAGGAGAAGAGGGAAAACAGCAAGGTCCATTCCTGCCAGCGTCCGGGCTATCAGATCTCTCGGCAGAGGATACGATTTTTTGGCGGACACCTTATCCGGCAGGCTTCTATGCTGATTTTTCCCCACCCTGCCCAGATAGGGTATCATCTTTTCAGCCGCAGCCCTGCCGCCTTTTTCCAGGCTTTCACAGACAGCAATTCTTGTATAAAGACACGTTTCCCGGCACAACTGTTCCAGAAGCAGTTCCGCCGCGCCTTCCGTTTCCGGATGCAGACAGTATGCTGCCGCCGTTCTCCGGCAGGGATCAGGATTGTGAAGTTCCTTTGCCAGTTCTTCTGCCGGCAGGCCCATACAGGCTGCAATCTCTTCTTTGGAAGCCTTTCCCCGGCTTCTCAATTCGGTTTGTGTACTTTTCACTCCGTTCCTCCCCTATTTCCTTTTATAGCATATTACAAATATAATCACCGAGGCCACAGCGGTCAAGGCTTCCGCCGCAGGAAACGCCGTCCAGATACCGATAACACCGGCAATCCTTATCCCCAGATATGCTGCCGGTACAATCAGCGCAAGATAACGCAGCGCAGATATGAGGAAAGAAGCAAAGCCTTTTCCCAATGCCTCCAGGGCGCCGGAACAGACCACACTCACACTGGAGACTACAAAACCAAAGCTTATAATGCGCAGGGCCAAAGCCCCTTCCCGGATTGTAACCGCATCCTCGGTGAACATTTTCATAATGGCGCCGGAAAATACAAGGAACAACAGCATTCCCACAGCCATAATCGCCAGTATCATCGCACCGCATATCTGAATGATCCGTTTCATACGTTTTCTCTCATCAGCGCCGTAGTTATAGCTGAGTATGGGCCGCATTCCCTGAACGATACCATTTGCAGGAAGATAAATAAAGGACTGCAGCTTAAAATATACCCCCAGAATCAGAATATAAATAGGGGAAAATGCCGCCGCAAAACCATTCAGTATGGTGATCAGCAGGGACGGAAGCCCCATGGTAAGGGAACAAGGCACACCCACCATATATACCCTGCGGCAGATATCTGCAGAAGGTTTCATATAAATCTTCTTGATTGCTAATCCCATATCCTTCTTAAAATACCATATCAGATACAGCAGAAGGGTAACCACCTGCCCGATAGCTGTTGCGATTGCAGCGCCTTTCACCTCCAGGCGGGGAACCGGTCCCAGGCCGAAAATAAACACAGGATCGAGTATAATATTCGTAATGCTTCCCGCCGCCATGCAGACCATCGGCACGAACATATTCCCGGTTGACTGGTATATTTTTTCAAAAGCGATCTGCACCGTTACCACTACGGAAAAACTCAGGACGATGACCGCATATTCCTTTCCCCACGCAAGAATCAGATTGTCTGCGGTAAACATAGGCAGAAAATAGGGAATACAGATAACAGTCCCTACAGAGAGAAGAATCCCATGAACCAGACTCAGAAAAAGCCCCTGGGACGCCGCCCTGTCAGCCTTCTCCTTTTCTCCCGCCCCCATAAAAAAAGCCACTGCCGCGTTAATTCCCACGCCGAAACCCACTCCGATGGAAACGATGAGTGTCTGCAGCGGATAAACAAGGGAAACCGCGGTAAGGGCCTGTTCCCCAAGCCGGGCCACAAACATACTGTCCACAATGTTATAGAGGGAATTGATAAGCATGGAAAGCATCATTGGCAGCGACATGGAAAGCACCAGCGGTAAAATAGGTTTCGTTCTCATAAAATCCTGATTCATGTCTTTGTATCTCCTTTTATAAATACGGGATATTGTGCTTGTTTTACATAAAAAAGACTATAAATCTCACTGTTTGACTCAGAAACAGAAAAATTTATAGTCTCGTATTGGACGCAATATCATTTCAGCCAATATAGGGTATCATACCTTATATAAAAAGGCAAGGGGTATTTACAGGTTTACCGTTGCAACCGTATTCAACTTTTTACAGGTGCCCCCGCTTCTTTACGATACTGTTTGGGCGTCACGCCGAATTCTTTCCGGAACAATTTATTAAAATAGGATATGTTATGGAACCCATTTTCCAGGGCTGCCTCCATTACCGGCTGATCGGACTGGGCCAGGGAAGCGGCCACACGGGAAAGACGGTAATGGTTAATATATTCCACACAGGTCATTCCCGCAAATTTCTTAAAGAAACTCATAAAATGCGCCTGGCTGAAATGGCATACCTCAGCGAGATCTTCTATCGTCATTGCTTCGGTGTAATGCTCCCGGATATAGGTCAATACGGTTTTCAGCTTCCGTTCCAATTCGGAGTCGGTTGCGGAGTTTTCATTCTTTACCACATAACCGTTCTGGTATAAAAGGCGGAAGAAACGGAAAAGAAGCTCCTTCATGTACAATTCATTCCCTTCCCGCTTCCTGTTCTCCCGCACGGGTGCCTCCCTGCAAAACAGCGGAGAATAATTCTTATCCTCCACTCCGGTCAGCATTTCACGGAAGCACTGCAGAAGCTCCTCATGTCCGGGAGCTCCGGCACGTATTACAGGGACAAAACGGTATTTTCCTTTTAAAAGGGGGCTGATATATTTAATGGTACAGGCATCCGGTGTCTGATACCCCAGCATATCCAGGTGAAATACCAGACTTTCCGATATCATTTCCTCTTCCTTCAGCGCATGGGCCGAGTGAAGGGTATGGGGTGATATGAGAAGAAGATCGTCCTTTTGGACCCGGAAGGTTTCGAAATTGATATCATAATCAATGCTGCCGTCCTCAATCCAGGTAAATTCCACTTCGTCATGCCAATGAAGAGAAAGATCCTGATAAGAAAAAGGCACGATACACCGATAACGCTGCATCGGCATTAATACATCCCCATGGGAAGCTTTTTCTTTATAATCAGAAATCCCCGTATCCTTCATTTCCTGTTCCTCCCCTTCCTTTTTCTTTTTTTATTATAAACATACACCTGCCGCCCAGTCAATCCACTCCGTTCCCAGCGCCACTACACAACGCAATACATCCAAAAAATTACTTCTCCGTAAGCTATACGCCACACTTCCCCAGCCATCCGCCCATTGGTTCGTCCTGCCAAGGCCATTGTCTGCCGCCCGGCTCCATGTCCCTGCGCCTCCGGCTCCCCCGTATGTTGGCTCCCTGCCCTGCCGGCTCCGGTCCGCCCCGGGGCTATGA
>URMK01000073.1 GCA_900548905.1 uncultured Lachnospiraceae bacterium
CAGCGTAAGGACTGGCGTTTTTAAACGCCCCTTCCAGGAATCCTTGCAGCACCGCTGGCCCCAGGAAAAAAACGGGAGGGCAAACCGGGCAGGCAAAATCCAAGGCGACAGGCAGAGAGGCCGTGAACGGTAACGACCATTCACCGCTTCCTGTTATGCGTACTTCCTTTTCCCCTTTTACCTCCGCCGTCATTCCGTGCGGAATGGTAAGCTGAAAGGAAAAACCGTTCTCCATTTTCTCCCACTTCACGTTTAATTCACCGAACATCGTATCATAAGAGAAGGAGACAAAGGACAGCTCCTTTGCAGCCTCGGGGTAAATCATAACCTTCCGGTATCCCGGAAGCAGTTTTTTTACGCCTGCAATTCTCCTGTATATAAGATCCGCAACGCAGCCATATGCGTAATGATTAAAGCTATGCGTGGAAACCATTCCTTCTTCATGCAGGGGAGACTGCCCGTTTCCCCTGCAAACCGGTAAAAGGCATCGTCTGCTTCAATCCAGCAGGCAGTCCATGACTCATCCCCTTTCATTGCCGTTTCAAAGCTGGCAGGCGTGCTCCAGCCAAGCCATTCCCCTTCGCCTATGCAGGCGCGGACACGCCAGAAATATTTGGTTTTTTCTTCTGTGACAGGCTTAATTTCCCACTGGGTATCTCCGGAATAGAGAATATCCTCATATACAAGATCCGTAAAGTCCTTCTGCCTTGCTATCTGAATCCTGCAGCATTGCTGCAGGATATTTTCACCTCTTCCGGCAATTATCCATTGCAGTAATACACATTCCCCCGATATTCCCAGAGGATTTTTCATCCCGTTAAAGAGCAGTCTGTCCATATACAGACCTTTTTCCTGTTTCTTCTTCTCTTCCATATCCTGTTATTTCTGTTCAGCCAGCCATTCATCCAGCTGTTTCTGGTTTTCTGCTATAATCTTATCAATTCCTGCACTTTCCAAGGCTTTCAAAAATTCCGGATATACCGTTTCCAAATCAACAGTCCCGTATTCAAGCTGTGTCAGATATTTGGAAATGACGCTTTTTACCGTGGACTGCTCCGTACTCACCGGTGTCGCATCAAATTTATAGCCGAAGGCTTTGGAAGTATGGGCAAGGGATTCCTGTAGATAAGCTTCTCTTTTCTGCGTATCTTCCGGAACGAGGGGCGCCTCCATATAATACTGGCTCTGATCTCCCCATACTCCGTATACGTTGACATAATCTCTGTCTTCCTTCAAATCAATAACCACTCCATTATCCTGCACCGTATAATCTTCCCCTTCCACACCATGGGTCAAAACATTCTGGATTTGGGCATCCGTAAACAGAATATTCAAGAACTCCACCGCTTTTTCCGGGTATTTGGCATTCTTGGAGACGAAAAACAAAACGCCGGTATATACATTAGTTGTCATATAGGTAGGGCACATATTCAGCTGTACCACACCAATCCCGGCTTCGCGCTCCGCGCTTTCCCTGGTTCCCGGTGTGCTCATGTTAATATAGCTGGCCGTCTTGCCGGAATTAAAAAGGGTATCGGAACTTTCAGAAGATGTTGCCGCATCCTTGGATATATAACCATCCTGATACCACTTTCTCATCCAGGTCAAATATTCATAGTAGCTGTCGGTTGCATACAGGTTTTCCACTTTTGTGCTGTTCATGGGATCTACGAGCACGCCGCTGGATTCTCCCGATACGCCAAGATTATCATAATTTTTGACATAGAAAAAATTAGATTTGGTACGGTTTCCCGATACGCCGAGAGGGGTATATTCCGGGAATTTTTCCGCTATCTGCCCGAATATGTTATCCAGGTCCTCATACCCGATATAACTGTCCACATCAATACCCGTGGAATCCAGGGCATCAAATACGTCCTTGCGGATATAGATGGCCCCTCCGTTTCCCGGGGCAGATGGTATCGTTGGTATTCCGTACTGATGACCCTTATACTGGCCGGCGCTCAGGAAATTTTTCTCCTTGTCCTTTTCCAGCATATCCTTGCCATAGCTTTGCATCAAATCGTCCAGCTCCATGAATGCTCCTGAATTGATCATTGCCAGGTAATCCTGGAATACGGTAATCATAATATCCGTATCATTTCCATTGGCAAACCACATATTATACTTGGTGGCCTGATCCGCAAAGGCCAGAGGCACCAGCTCTACCTTACAGTTGATTTTTTCCATGGTCAATTCGTTCAATGCCGCCTCAATACGGTCAAGCCCCTCCGGTTCTGTTCCAGAGGTTAGATACGTCATTTTGACGGTAACCGCTTCCCCACTGTCCGATGCCGTATCCGTACTGCCGCTTTCCTTTTCCGTAACCTCTGATGCTGCCGTGGCATTCTGTGTGTTGCCGCCCGCAGCCGAACCACAGCCGACAAGCAGGAATGCAGTCATTGCCGCAGCAATAATACGATTTACTCTTCTTTTCATTTCTTCCTCCTTTTGGGATTTCCGAAACCCTCTTAAATCCCGTATTTTGTTTATTACCCCAGTACATTATATATAATTGTCTTTCCCTGCAGCGCAAAGCCGGTTTTGCGGCCCATATGGAAAAACTAACTATATCATTATCAGTCAGAAAATCGCTCCGCATAATACAGCTTCAGCTGCGCCTGTCCAATCAGGCCGGAAGGATATGGCTCCTTTACCATTTCTTTTTCTTTCCGACAGGAAAGCCTCTTGCGTCTTTCCTTATTAAGCGGCTCCGTAAAATAGGGCCATTCTTCTATTACCGTACCCGAGTATTCCGCCGTCTCCCAGGCCGGATCCAGGACTCTGTTTATCAGCAGATTGCTCACGTAAATCTTTATTTCATTGCTTCCCATATGAAGAAAATCTCTGATATCAAGCATATAAGGCTTCTGGATCCACTGTCCTGCAGACAGTCCATTCACAAAAACCGCAGCAGCACATCCTACCTGTTCCACTTCCAGTTTGATGCAGTCCGCTTCCATCTCCCGGGCGCTTATGTTTATAATAGTATGGTAAACTGCCTCTCCGGAATAATATTTCAGTTCATCCAATTTCTCAAATCCTTCCAGCGTCTTCAGACAACAGGAAAATTCCTTTTCAGGTACCTCCAGACACCAGATGCCGCCCAATTGCCTTTTTTCAGCTGTAAGGCATCTTTTCTGCTCCGCTTCAGGCGCAGGCAGCCGGGTATCAAAAATAAGAAGAAAAGACTGTCCCTCCCTGAACTGCAGATTTATTTTTGTTCCATATTCTGTTCTTATGTATGCCTGGGGCAGGACTGCTTTTCCTTCCATTGGATCCATTATACAAAATGCTCTTTCTTCCCCATATATCAAAAGACTTGTATCCCACACCCTTTCAGATATATTTGCCACAAAGTAAATATCTGCCACGCCATCCCTTCGATGGACATAACCAATGTCCTGTTCTCCCTTTTCCACCTTCAGATCCGGATGAACCCTTTCCTTCAACAGCCCTGTAAGTGCCTCGTTCTTGTTTTCTGCCAGAAGTACAAGCCCCTGATCTGCCAGCTGCCGGAAGGTTCCGGCCACCATCCGGTCTTTTTCCTCCCTGCCAAGATATCCGCAGCCCCCGGATGGAAGCCTGCCTGCGCATATTACCAGATTCCCCGCTTTGGCAAACTCGCGGATACATTCCACAGTTTCCTCCGGCATCCGGTCCGTCTCCATAATTAACAATGTTTTATAAGGATATTCCCTCCACCGGCCCAACGCATCATCATTTATATAATCAAACCAGTAACCGTCCGCCGCGATCCTGTCGATGGTTTCTGTCTCCAGCCTCTCTTCCAGCTTCATGCACATGTGGATATCTCCCAGCGGGCTTTCGGCCCAGATATCATGCTGAGGCAGATAAATACAGATATCGGAAACCGGCTCCCCTCTCTGAAGGAAATCACATACGCGGTTTATATAAAGGCCGATTTTCCCATAATACTTCCACCAGGGATTGGTATGGCAGATATGGGAGGATGCATAAAAGGAAAGCGCCTCTCCGTCCCCTTCCCTGCGCGCATAGGTATAGCCGTGGTTCACAATCTGGTTCATACCGTCAACGAAGATACTGTCCGCAGCCAGCTTGATCTGTTCCGGTGTTTCTGTAAAACGGGGGGAACGCAGCCAGGTAAAGGACTCATTGGAAATAATCTGTTTATGATAGATATGCCCTGCCGAACTTGCAAGCCTGCGATGTACCGTATTGACGCTTTTCTTGTCCCAGGCAGAAAATGTCTCGCCTTCCGGGATATCGGCCGCCCCATATGCTTTAAGCACATCTCCCCAGGTTCCGTGTGCCTGGATCCGGGATGTGGAATCCACCTCATGACACCAGTCTGTCATAACCTGAAAAAAGTTCTCTATCGTCAGCTCCGACATAGTTTTATGGAAATCATAGCGGATTCCCTCTGTAATCCCTTTTACATTTCCCCAAAGTGCATAAATATATGGCTTCAGGGAATACCCTCTCCGTCGTTTAAATTCTTCGTAGATTCTACCTGTCCAGTTATGGCCGAAAACCTCCAGCGAATCACAGAAAAAGGAATCCACTATCCCTTTCCCCAGCCGGTCAACCAACGGGGTGCCTGCCTGTTCAAAGAAAAATCTTGCCGCCTCCCCGTCGTTGTGATCTATTACATACCCTTGTGCCCCTCTGGAGGGCATAAGGACATGCTCCCGGAACTGACCCGCCAGAAACACCACGATCTTATAATCACCTTCCGGGATTTTCAGATTTCTAAGCTGTGTTCCCCACGGCCAGCCAAACAGCAGTTTTTCTTCCAGCTTGTAAGAGATCTCCTGTATGGATTCCGGATCCATTTCGCTGTTCTCCATATGTCCCATAATACATCCTACGATCTCTCCAGCTGTTATACCGGTAAAATCATAGCTGAAAACAGCCGGCCCTTTGACGTCAATAGTATAAGGATAGACTACCGGAGCACTTTTTACAAAGGGAACGAACGGCCCTCCGAAGGGCCATGATGATCCAAGTGTCAGATCCATCGTCATCCCTCTCTTGTGTACCTCTTCTCCCGTAAATTTCAGTATAGCAAAGAATTCCGGAGAAAAATATTCCAGGTTTTCCCTTGTCCCGGTTTCCAGGGCGTAGAGAATTTGTATCTCCACTCCGCCGATTCCCGCTTCCAGCATCTGATCCAGCTGGTAAACAATATTTTCCCGATCCACCCGGCAACCATACCACCACCAGCGTGTCTTTCCCCTTGCCGCCTTATCCGGATTCAGCAGCTGCCTTTCGTATTCTTTTTCCATAACCCCTCCCTTATCCGGTTCCGGTATATTCAGCCCTTTACTGCTCCAATAGTAATTCCCTTCACAAAATACTTCTGGAAAAACGGATAAATACAGAGCATAGGCAGTATCCCAACCACCGCAATCGCCATACGTGCGGTCAGCGCAGGAATATCCGATTTATTTATGGAAAGCCCGGAACCTGCAATGGAGGTTAGGGCAGTAATATTATTATTTATGGCATTCAATACATTCTGGATGGAATACAGGGAAGTATCGTCCAGATAATATAGTCCATTCGTCCAGTTATTCCAGTAGCCCAACGCTGTCATCAATCCTATGGTTGCCATAATAGGCTTGGACAGCGGGAGAATAATCAACCGGAAAACGGCAGTTTCTCCCGCCCCATCCAGTTTGGCACTTTCCAGCAAGGACTCCGGGATGCTGGTAGCAAAGTAATTCCGCATCAGCATCACATTAAATGCATTCACCAGAAGAGAGGGAACAATAAGAGCCCAGATGGTATTAGCTATATGCAGATATTTGGTATATATCAGATAAGTAGGCACCAGCCCTCCATGAAACAGCATGGTAAAAACAACAAAAAAATTTAAAAACCGTCTTCCGGGAATTTCTTTTGTCAGGCCATATCCCAGAAGAGCAGTAAGGATCAGCCCTCCTAAAGTTCCCGCTGCTGTTGTGAAAATGGTAATAGCATATGCCCTGAAAATCATATTGCGCTGCCTCATAATATACCTGTATGCATCCAGACTGCATACCTTTGGTATAAAATTAAACCCATAATTAAGCGCTGCCTTCTCCTCCGTAAAAGACGCGGAAATTAACAGTATAAAAGGCAATACTGCTAAAATACTCAATATCACCATAACAATATGCGCCATGAGACGAACTCTTTTTTCGCTTTTTCCTGTCATTGCTGTTCTCCTGTTAAAACAATGCACTTTCTCTGCTGTATCTGCGTACAATTGCATTTGCTATCAATACAAGGACAAACCCAACTACTGACTGATAGAATCCCGCCGCTGCAGAAAGGGCGATATTTCCCTGCTGCATCAGAGCGTTATAAACATAAGTATCGATTGTCTGCGTCACATCAAACAAAGCACCGGAATTCCGGGGAATCTGATAGAACAGCCCGAAGTCGGAATAAAAGATACCGCCTACATTCATAATAAACAAGGTAATAATGGTAGGTTTCAGAAGCGGAAGCGTAATGTTGGTGATCTGCTTCCATTTCCTGGCTCCGTCTATTTTAGCCGCTTCATAGTATTCTTTGTTTATGCCCACAATGCTCGCCAGGTAGATAACCATGGAAAACCCCACACTTTTCCAAAGATTTACCAGGATAAGAATAAAGGGCCAGTATTTTTTCTCCTGATACCAGACCACCGGCTCTATATCAAGAGCTTTAAAAATTACTTGATTTAACATTCCTGTTTCCGAGCTTAACAGCGCATACATCAGATAACTTCCAATTACCCAAGATATCATATAGGGCAACAGAATGAGTGTCTGATAAACCTTTACCGAAAATTTGGAGGTAATTTCATTTAAAAGCACTGCTACCGTTATGGATGCTATCGTTCCCAGAACAAGAAAGGCCAGATTATACAAAATGGTATTCCGTGTCATTATCCATGCCTCGGAAGAGGCAAACAAATAACGGAAATTTTCAAAGCCCACCCAGTCACTGCGCAGAATACCTTTATTCCAGTCAATTTTTTTAAATGCAATTACCAGTCCGAACATAGGTGCATAATTATTAATCAGCAGATAGAGGATGCCAGGAAGCATCATTAGATAAATTGGAATTGCGTTTTTAATTAACAGACGTTTCTTCTTTTTCATATGTAATCACCTGTACTCCCTGTCTCATTAACCGGATAACAGAAAAAAATAAAGCTGTCATACCGGTTTATTCCCTTCATGACAACCTTATTATATGAATTATTACTTGATAAAAAAAGAAATTATCCGAACACAATTAGCACTTATCCGCACTCTCTTTTTCTTTCAGTGACTGACCGAACTCTCTTGGCGTAATCCCGTATTTTTTTTTAAATATTTTAGTGAAATAACTGTAGTTATCATAGCCGCATTCATAGGCCACCCGCGCAATGGAAAGCTTTCCTTCCTTCAAAAGCTCCCTCGCAAGAAACATCCTTTCCTCCTGAATGAAATCTCCGATGCCTATCCCCTCCTCTTTCTTAAACAGCCTTGACAGATAATCCGCAGAAAGATAAAAAATCTTCGCGAGTTGTTCTATCCTAAGCTCCTCCTGAAGGTTTGCAGTAATGTAGGATTTCACCTGTCCCACAATTTCTTCACGGGAAACCGTTCCTTCCTGTTCTTTCCCTTCCCTGGCAATTTGTCTCATCCATTCTCTGCCAAATTCCTGGTATTTATCATTTTCCCAATTACGGTTTATTTCACGGATCACATGCTGAAGCTTGTCCTCCAGTTCCTCATAAACCATAGGCTTTACCATATAATCCTTACAATCAAGGGAAATTGCCCTTCTGGCATAATCAAACTCCTCATGACATGTCATTATAATACAGACTGCCCTGGGATAGCGCGTCCGGATCCATTCCAGCAAATCCAGTCCCGAACCGTCCGGCATTTCAATATCGCACAACACAACATCCATCTGTTCCTGTTCAAACAGCTTCATGCTCTCCTCTATGGATGTGGCCTTATATACGGACTGAAAACCCAGGTTTTCCCAATGGATTCCTGCCATAATCCCGTTTATAATTTCTATTTCATCATCCACAATCAACAGATTCATGGCCCTACCCTTCCCTTTCCGTACCTTCTTCCTCCAAAATGCTGCGGCATGGTATCTGAATCCATACCTGCGTCCCCTCCCCTTTTTGAGAGGTGATGTGAAATTGGGCGTCCTCCCCGTAAAAGCTGCGCAGCCTCTTTACACAATTCCATATTCCCACATGCCTTCCCCTGCTGTCACAAATTATCTGCCCCCGGGAAATCTGCTCCAGCAGTTCTTCATTGATTCCCCTTCCGCTGTCACAGACGGAAATGCGCAGAGTAGAATCACATTTTCGTATGATAACCAAAATTTCAATCTCTTCTCCCGGTTTCAAAGCATATTTCGTACTATTTTCCACAAAATTCTGAATAATGAGCGGAGGAATCTGTTCCTTCATCAGTTCCTCTTCTACATCAAACATAATATAAAAGGCATTGGGATAACGTATCTTCTGAACTTTGCTGTATACCTTAATAAAATCGATTTCCGACTGGATGGTGACAAATTCCGAAGTGTTCCGCAGGGCATACCGGAAATACTTAGACAGGTTAATGGAAAAGTCCCGTATTTCTTCAATTTTGTTATTCATAGTAAGGCTGTATATGGTATTCAGGGAATTCAGAAGCAGGTGGGGATTGATCTGCAGCTTCAGATTAATGAGTTGTTCCTTTTCTTTTTCCAGCTTAAGCTCATAGGTTTCTATTCTCAAATCCTGGCTGTAATTCAACATACGGTTGAATGCCTGTTCAATCTGGCCAAATTCCCTGGTTTTCGAAAACTGTTTTATCCGGTACTCCGTATTTCCTTTCAAAATCTCCTGCATGGCACAGGAAATACGGTTCATAGGTATAATAAAAACCTGCCTCAGCAACAGCATAAAAATAGGAAGCAGTACCAGAAGCAGGATAGAAGAATACAGAATAATCCGATCCCTCACCGATATTCTGCCTGTCATACTGTTTTTGGGCAGATAAAGCTCCAGTTTCATGTCTACATGGGAAAAATTCTCCTGCAGCAAGGTAAACCGGGACAAATCCGCATTCCTTATATCCGTTTCGGATAAAAAGATATGCTTATTTCTGCCGGGAAGCCTCACCGCCAGCATATCCTGCTCTTCACAGCTGTCCCGAAACTGTTCCCACAGCTCATCCATCTGCAGGATATACCCGATTTCCACATATTTACTGCTGTAGGACTTAAGCAGATACCGGACTCCATCGTATTCCAGCACGTCAGGCTTTGTATCGCTCTCTTCCCCCGCCAAATGCTGCTCCAGATATTCCTGCGCATCCAAAGGGATCTTATCCAACTGCTTAACAATATATATATCCTTATTATGAGGGATCCTGACATAAAAACCGGAGGCCAGCGGAAAGTATTTTAACAGATTATCCAAATCATCCCGCAGCCATACCCGGGCCTGCTGATACCGTGAATCTTTCTCCCCAAATCGCAGGGCTGCATATGTATTATCCGCATACAAGGTAAGCTGTATATAATTTTCAATGGCCTCCAGGCTTGTATCATATTGTTTCACAAGCATCTTCATGCTGTTTTGCTTTGCATTTACCACCTGCTCACGGGCTTCCTTCATATTAACCCGGCTGGCTGCCAAAGACAAACCAAGAGCCGGAAGACTAATAAGAAAAAATAATAGAATAATCTGGAATTTTAGTGTGTAGCGTTTCATATCCCCACCTCCGTGACTCAGCCTCCGGCACATCCCCCTCGTAATCGACATCAGATATACTTTCTGATAAACTCCTCCACCGCATCCAGCGCTTCTTCACAGTTAAAGCCTCCAAACCCATGGTTCGCACCCACAAGCTTGATAAATTCCACCGTTTTATCCAGCTCCTTCATTTTTTCATACAAGCGGCAGCTCTGGTTAAAGGGAACCAGCATATCGCTTCCACCATGCATGATCAACAGCGGCGGCGTCTCTTTGTCCCTTTCAATGTAATTCATGGGTACCGTGGCTTCGGCCAGTTCCGGATTCTCCAGCACATTTTTCCCGCCGATTACACAGCCTTCGGGGCTTTCAGGACCGATATGATCCTGCACACTGGGATAGAAATTCATTTTCCCAATGTCCGTAGGCCCATACCAGTCCACAATACACCGCACGCACGCCGACTGTTCCCTGTAGGCATCCATATCCGGCTCCCCGTCTCCTGTAAAACCTGCCATCAGCGCCGTATGCCCGCCGCTGGAATCCCCCCACAGGGCCACACGCTGCGCGTCTACCCTGTACCGGGATGCATTTATTTTCAAAAACCGGATCGCCGCCTTCGTATCCACTACCTGCGCCGGGAAGGGTGCGGTCTCACTGGGCCGGTATTCCACAATCGCTATAGCATAGCCCCGCTGGCTCATTCGCAGAAGGTTAGGCAGATGACAGTACAGATCCTGCTTATGCCAGGCAGACCCCTGCACGAATACCAGCAAAGGCCATTTTCTGTCCGCCTCCTCCGCCGTTTTGGGAATCAACAGCTGCAAATGAAGGTTCATGCCGTCCCGGTTGGCATACACCTCATCCGGCAGGAACTCCACATCATACCCAAAGGTATCCTTCCATCTTACCGTTTTCACCCCCTGCGGCAATTCCTCCGATTCCGGGAAATCCCCCGCACCCGCCTCAAGCGGCGGGATTACCTTCCATTCCTCCATATTCCACTCCTCCTTAAGAATCCTCTTCTTTTATTTATCCTTGCCGACTGTTCCGTATTTTTACGGTTATTGTCATTGTACCACAGTTCCGCATGGGTTTGAAAATTGCTTTCTGTACAGAGGCGCAAATAAAAAAGTTTGGCGTCACCCTATGTACAGAAAAAAGCAGCCGGCCTCCCGGAGGTTTACGTGCCCCCGGCAGATCAGCTGCCTTACTCTATACATTCCGTCTGGCCTATTTATTATTCACGGGAATAAAAGATATATTCCCCCGGGCCAACTTCGGTTTCCACGCCGTCAATGACGATAACTGCCGGAGAAGGGGTGGTGATTTCATAGCGGAACCGGCCTTCCTCCTGCTTCCACAACGAACGGACAAGCCCCTTTCTTGTATCAATGGAAGCCTCCAGCCATTCCAGCCTGGTATCGGGCTGCGGCGCAATTCTCACCCGTTCAAAGCCGGGCGCCTCTTCCACGGTATGGATCCCGGCAGCCGCTTCATATACCCAGTCGGCCACGGCGCCATAGGCGTAATGGTTAAAGGAATTCATATCCGTGCTCCAGAAATCGCCGTTCTCCATGATACCGTCCCAATGCTCCCATACGGTGGTCGCCCCTTT
Source organism: uncultured Lachnospiraceae bacterium (assembly GCA_900548905.1). Lineage (GTDB taxonomy): Bacteria > Bacillota > Clostridia > Lachnospirales > Lachnospiraceae > Eisenbergiella. Next base: position 11,334 of record URMK01000073.1, read on the forward strand.
GGTAACCGGATACAGCCAGGAAGGATATTCGGTACGCAGCAGCAGCGTGTAAGCCAAATCGGTATGTCCGTAGCTGCTGAGCACATGGAGAAGATAAGGCGTACCCACGAAGCCCGTCTGCAGTTTGCTGCCGCAGGAAACCACCATATCCGCAAGGGCATCCGCCGTCTTCTGCGGATCCTCAGCCAGGTGAAAATGCACCGCCAGAACATGCTCGGTCTGGGTACGGTAATCGGTAAAGGTCTGGCGGAAGGTTTTTACAATATTCCGGTACAGCTCCTCATAGAAGCTCACATCCTCACCCAGCACTTTTCCCGCTTTCACCACAAGAGAGGTGGAATGGGCATAAAATGCGGAGGCGATGAAATCCGCACGGGAGGATCCCTTATAGCTTCCCACAGGTGCATCCAGCCCCAGCCAGTCTTCATAATGCTCCCCGCCCGTCCACAGCCAGGCGTCCTTCGTGGTATCGGTGATGAAGCCGATATATTTCTTCATGCAGTCAAACTGTCTGGCAAGGATTTCTTTGTTCCCATAGGTGAGATAGATCTGCCAGGGGCAAATCGTAGCCGCATCGTCCCAGGCGGCGCTGCCGCTTCCCACATACAGCGTGGGCACCACATGGCCGATCGAACCGTTGGGAAGCTGATCCGCAGCCATATCCCCCAGCCATTTGGTGAAAAACCGGTCCACATCATAGTTATAGCTTGCCGTCTTTACAAAGGCCTGCGCATCACCGGTCCAGCCCATGCGTTCGTCACGCTGCGGGCAGTCGGTGGGCACATCCAGGAAATTTCCCTTCTGCCCCCAGATGATATTACTGAAAAGCTGATTCAGCAGGGGATTGGAGGAACGCAGATAACCGGTGCGTTTCATATCCGAATGCACGGCTATAGCATAAAAAAGTTCCGGCTTCGGTGTCCCCGGGAACTGATCCAGGCGGATATAACGGAAACCGAAGAATGTCATTTTCGGTTTATATGTCTGCACTCCGTCACAGCAGGTATAATATATTTTGGCTTTTGCGGCACGGTAATTGGCATTGTAGAAATTACCGTCTTTGTCCAGAACCTCCCCGTGGGATATTTCTACCATATCCCCCGCTTTGGCGTCTACCGTAAACTGGAGGTAACCGGTAACCTCTTGTCCGAAATCCACTACGGTTTCCCCATTGGGAGCCGTAAATACAGAAGCGGCCTTCACATATTCCTGTTCGGTTATTTTCTCCCCTTCCTGGGGAATCAGGTTATCCGTGGTCCAGTCAAATACGGCGGCCGGAAGATATTCCCCCGCCTCAAAGCCTGCATCAAAGGTTTCCCCATCATAGATCTCACTGAAACGGATTTTACTTTCCCCCGCCTTCCAGCTATCATCCGTCCCTATACTAAAGGTATTTCCATCCGTATCCGTAACCGTTATTTCTGCGAGCAGCCCTGCAGGAATCTCCGCTCTCTCCGCCTTGCCCTCTTCGGTAATCCATCCCGGTACCGGACTTCTGTACCAGCCCTTGCCTACCGTAATAGTAAGAAGGTTTTCGTCCTTCACAAGCTTTGTAATATCATAAACCTGATATTGAAGCCTGGTTTTATAGGAGGTCCAGCCGGGAGCCAGCACATAATCGCCTACCCGTTTTCCATTTATGACTGCCTCATATACGCCCAGCGCCGTCACCTTTAATTCCGCTTTGGCAATCTCCTTTCCCCATTCCCTGCTGCGGTTAAATTCCCTGACAAACACAGGGCAGACCTCTCCCATCTCCTGAGACGGTTTGATCCATTTTGCATTCCATTCCATATGTAATCCCTCTCCGTGCGCTGCAACGCACCTGTTTTTATGGTTGCCGGACACGCCTATTTGCCCGGCCTGAACCGGTCAGCTGAAAGAAATACAGCCGCCGTTACTTCCTGCAATTATAAGCTTACCTGATTTTTTTTGCTGCGGTACTGCTGAGGTGTGCAGCCGAAGCTTTCCTTAAAATTTCTGTAAAAGCAGCTGATATCCGAATATCCCACCGCTGCGGCTACCTCTTCTATGCTGCAGGAGGAATTCTCAATCATCCCCGCAGATTGCTTCATCCGGAATTCCTTCAGCAGGAACCGGAAGGTCTTCCCTGTTTCCCGACGGATATAACGGCTTAAATAACCTTCACTTTTTCCGAAATGTTTTGCCAGGGAGGTCAGGGTCACCGTTGTATAATTCTCGCGGATATACCGTACAATCACCGGCAGAGCAGCCTCACTCACGCTAATGCTTCCCATATTTTCCATCTCCTGTTGGTGGGCCTTCAGCGCCCAGCCGAACAAAAGCATCACATAGCCTTTCATCATCAGGTTACCGCCGGCTTCCCGGCCCTTTTTCTGCGGTAAGCCTTCTTCACACATTTCCAGTACGATTCTGCGCAGGCGCTCATCCCGGCCGCTGCGGACCACCAGTACCCGGCCGCTGCCCTTGCTGTAAAGCATCTGCCAGAAAAAATCGGAAATACTGTCATTTTCCAGAAGCAGGCTGTAAAAGGCCTCTCCGAAAGTGCTGCGCTTGAGGATGATATTGACAGTCACGGCATCCTCCTCCCAGGTGAAAACCGCCTGGTTCATTTCCGGAGGAACGACACAAAAGTCCCCTTCCTCCAGCAGTGTCTCCCTGTCCCGGGTCTTTCCCTGGGCAAAAAAACGGCATCTGCCCCTGAGCGCATATACCACCTTGATAAACTTCAGGTTATGGTAAAATGGCGGGGCATACCGATCATGGAGGATGATGGAGCATTCCATATTTTCATCCGGGAAGCAATCCTGCTCCGTGAGAAGGTTTCCCATAAATACCGGAGCCGTTTCCCCCAGCGTGCAGCCGCTTTTATCGGTGCTGCGGAACCGTTCTTTGAATTCTTCCCAGTTCCATACCACATGCCGGAAGGCCTCCGGGTTAGCCAGGTAGATTTCCCGGCAGCTCTCTTCATAATCCCGCAGCGGGATCAGCCTGTTCTCAATTTCCTGATAATTCATCCGCTCATATCCCTGTATTTATATTAACTATAGTATAATGACAGTGTCTGTTGTACGATATCTTCCAAAGTCTTTTATTTACTGCTTTCTTACATAGTAAATGCTTTGTCATAAAAAGTCACTATGATTTTTGACTGTCTTTTTATGACCTTCTTCAACACAAAAGGGCCGTTACGGAAGCATACAGCCAAACGCTTCCGTAACAGCCCTCTCTGCATCCGTCCCCTTCATCAGGATATGAGACTGATACCTCTGTTGTCCTTGGGGCGGATATACATCTCTATCTTACAGTCCGCCAGATATTCATAGTTCACCTCCAAAGCGTAGTCCACATTGATCCGGATTTCCTTTTCGCTTTCCGTATAGGTTACCTTGCCGGTATCCAGTCCGATCAGGATGCTCCCATAGGGGGTGAGATAATTAGTCATATTTTTCTTATTTTCTTCAAATACCATATAGACATTAACCAGTCCCCGTTTGGTCAGGTTAAGCTCCCGTTCCCGGAATTTGATAATATTCTTGGTGGGTTCCTCATAGCCTTCCATTACTTCATCATAAATGACATAATGCGTATCATTTTTCTTGTAATATTGGCCCCATTGGATTGTTTCAATCTCTTCACTGTCGGCTCCCTGGTCAAATTGCAGCCCTTTGATGGAAACCATTACCTCTTTTGTCATAGCAAACCTCCTGTTGTCAGTATTCTTCAATCTGAATGGTCTTGGCCGACAGGATACCATATTTAATGATGGAATTGGCAAAGCGTTTGAATTTTTCCGCTCCGTCACTGACATAAAATTTATATTTATTATCCCCTAAAGCCGGCGCCTGGGGATTGAGCAGCTCATGTGCAGCCAAAAGCTTTTTCAGCTCGGCGGCCGTTTCATAAGCCGGATTCACCAGGGTTACTTTATCTCCCATAATCCGTCCCACCGTGGAACGGATAAGCGGGTAATGTGTACATCCCAATATTAACGTATCAATCCCGATATCTATTAGCTCCGTCAGATAACGGGAAGCAATTTCATCCGTTACCGGATCCTGGAGCAGCCCTTCTTCCACCAAAGGTACAAACAGCGGACAGGCTTTACCGGTTACCCTTGCATCCGGGTTTATATTATGTATGTAGTCCGTATAAATCTGGCTTCCAATCGTTCCTTCCGTGCCTATGACGCCGATTTTCCCGTTCCCGGTCACCTCAGCAGCCACCCTGGCCCCGGGCTTCACCACACCGATAATGGGAATATCGATTTCTTTTTCCAGACTGTCCAGGGCATAGGCGCTCGCCGTATTGCAGGCAACCACAATAGCCTTTACCTCCTGGGTCCGCAGGAAACGCACGATCTGCCGGGAATACCTTGTTACCGTATCCTGGGACTTGCTTCCATAAGGCAGTCTCGCGGTATCACCGAAATATACTATTTTTTCATTGGGTATCTGGCGCATAATTTCCCGCGCCACTGTGAGGCCGCCGATTCCGGAGTCAAACACTCCGATTGCAGCGCTTCGCAGCTCTGTCTTACTCTGTATCATTCTTTCCTCGATTCCGCCGCCAAAACGGCTCTTTTAACCGATGGAAATCTGCCTGTTACCATTCCACTCCCGCAGAATACTTTACCTGGTCATCCTCCCGGAAGCCGGGGGAAGCTTCGTTGCTGCCTTCCTCTCTTTTTCCGGACAAATCCGCTTTTTTCCCTTTTTCTTTCTCCATAAAGCTGAAACGGATCGTAACCTCTCCTTTTCCGGCATCCAGTATCTGATAGTAATCCTTCACGTTATCCGTGGATTCCACAGGAGTTCCATCCTCTATTTTCTGATAGGCATCGCCCGCAAAGGTGTATTCCGGATACAAAATACTCCATAAGCTGCATACAAGCAGCCCTGCTGCCGCGATATCCCGTAATGTGTCCTTATATTTCATACTGTCAGTTCCCTTCCGTTTTGTCTATGGAAAGTATTGACAGCTGCTGCCCGGCTTATACCCGGGATGAGCCCTTATTCTGCTGAATCTGGTTCAGGATGGACTGTTCCTGGTTATAAATATGCATTTTGATCGCTCCGGCTCCCGCGTTTTTATCTCTGCTGCTGATGCATCTGTATATCTCTTCATGCTCTTCGATCAAGCGGCCGTGCTGGCTCACATCCTTAATATATTCCAGGCGGTAGCGGTACATCTGCTGGGAAAGGTTTCCTACCATCTGGGCCAGTTTTTCATTCCTGCTGCCCTGTACGATAATATCATGAAGCTCCACATCGGCCTGGGCTATCCGGACGGCATCCTGGGTTTTGGTAATTTCCGCAAAATTGTCACAGGCCTCCCGGAGCCTGCCGATCTCTTCCTCCGAGATTCTTTCGCAGGCCAGCTCCATCGCCAGCGCGTCCAGCGCCTGGCGTACCTCAAGCACATCCCGAAGGCTCTTGGCGGTGATTTGCGCAACCTCGGCCCCCCGCCTGGGTATCATGGTTACGAGTCCTTCCAGCTCCAGCTTGCGGATGGCCTCCCTGATAGGGGTACGGCTCACGCCCAGCTTATTGGCAAGATGGATTTCCATCAGCCTTTCTCCCGGCTTCATCTCCCCCTTCAGTATGCTTTCCCGCAGCGTATTGAATACCACGTCTCGCAGCGGCAGGTAATCATTGGTATTTTCTTCAGTTTTCATCTATACTCCCATCTTCGTGCGATTATTTACGGATACAGGTTTTATCGGAAAAAGAGGTAAGATACACCTGTTTTGCCAGGCCGGTCCTCCGCAGCTCCTCATAGGCCCTTGCAGCGAGATCATTCCTGTCATACAAAGCAAATACGGTGGGGCCGCTGCCGCTCATCAATGCCCCCAACGCCCCCCTTTGTACAAGGAATTGTTTTATCTGTCCAATCACAGGATATTCCTTCTGTGTTACCGTCTCCAGCACATTTTCCAGTCTCTCGGCCACACCCCGGATACTGCCTCCCCGGATACTATCCAGGATACCGTCGATATCAGGATGTTGTTCCAGACTGTCCAGATGCAGGTTTTCATAAACAAAACGGGTGGAGACATGTATGGGCGGCTTGGCTATAATGACCGAACAGCGGGGTGCGGGCGGCAGAGCCGTCAGGATTTCCCCTATCCCCTCGGAAAGCGCGGTTCCTCCCTGCAGGCAGTACGGCACATCGGCCCCGACCGACACCGCCCTTTTCTGCAGTTCCTCCAGGGTCAGGCCCAGGCCGAAAAGCTCATTCATTCCCGCAAAAGCGGCTGCAGCGTCGGTACTTCCCCCCGCCATTCCTGCCGCAACGGGTATTTTTTTCTTCAAATGGACAGACAGACCTTCCCTGATACCGAATTCCTTCCTGAGAAGCTCTACGGTTTTTACGATAAGGTTATGCCCGTCCGTGGGAAGGGATCGCAGATTGGTGGTCAGCCGTACCCTGTCCCCCTGCTGTTTCCGGAAGGTGAGCTCATCATACAGGTTTACCGTCTGCATGATCATCCTCACTTCATGATATCCGTCTTCCCTGCGCCTTATGACATCCAGGCCCAAATTGATCTTGGCCATTGCTTTTAATGTAATTTCTTCCATTGCCGGCTCCCATCTGTGCAGCAGGGTTTCAGCCCGGATAGAGAGGGGACGCCCTGTGCCTGTACATATTCTGTTCCTGATTGTATACACTGATTGTACTTAAGTATATACAATCAGGGCGGGTTCGTCAATGTTTATCTTTCTTTGCCAAATGCCCGGAAAGCCGCGTAAATACTGGAATAAAGTGCTTTTTGCATGTGGTCTTAGTTTATGATATTTTATCTCGTTTTATTCCGGTTTCGTACGAATCGGGGGCAGAAAAGGGGTTCAGATTGGGGTATAAAATTCCTCAGTATATCAGGGTTAAATGTTTTTTGTGAAAAAAAACGCGGGTTTAATGCCCGCAGCTCTTACTAAATAATCTTTATATTATCCATTTCCTGCTGTTTTGTATTGGGAAGCACATGGGAATACAGGTCCATCGTCATGGCCAGGCCGGAATGCCCCGGGAATGTTTTCAGCCCATTTTCCTTCATCCGTTCTATGATCTGTTTGATGGAATTGTTCTCAAAATTTAGTGTATAATTTTATAACAGGCTATATGCACTTGTCTTTGTGTATATAGCCTGATATACTATGGTTAGTGGAATCGTTTCATTTATAACAAAAGCTTTAAATGAAAGAAGGTGATTATTACGCCGATTAGTTATCAAAAGCTTTTTAATCTGTTGGAGTGCAAAGGTTGGACTACTTACAAAATACGTAAGGAAAAACTTATTGGTCAGGGCACATTGACAGCAGTTAAAAATGGTACGGGAGGTCTTGACAGCAAAACAATTGCGAGATTGTGTGAGGTATTGGAGTGTCAGCCAGGGGACCTTATGGAATATGTCCCAAAAACGGAGGCATCCCAGGAATAGCTCTTCACTGCCCGCCCATACTATGGATATTCACAAACCGAATACCCACCACCACGAAAGGAAGTGACTTTATGCCGTTACCAAGGGAAAGAACCTATACTATTGATGATATTTATGCTCTGCCTGATGGGGAACGTGCTGAATTGATTGACGGCCAGATTTACTATATGGCTCCACCCAGCCGGAAACATCAGGCGGTGTTCGGGAATACTGGATTGTTGACCCTGATAAAGATCGTATCACTGTTTACCATTTTGAAGCGGACGATATGAATGAATATTCCTTCACTGATGATGTCCCTGTAGGAATCTATCCCGGTTTTTCCATTAACCTATTAAAACTGAATATCTGACCACATGCCTGCTGCCGCCGGATTGTTCCCGAATGGCAGCAGGCCTTTTTCATTTCACCCGTTTAGGGGTTATGTTCATATAATAGACTGCTTCATCTTCTGAGGGTTTCCGGCCGGAGTGCATGCACAATCTATGGGATTCACATAAAAAAGGAGCATGCTCCCCCCGGTTCATGCTCCTTTACGTGTCTTATGCTATCAGGAAATCCCTTTTACAATCAGTAATTTATCGCCCGGATGGATTTCATCCGAAGTCAGTTCATTGATATCCTTGATCTGGGAAACCGGCACATAATATTTTTTGCCGATATTCCAGAGGCTGTCGCCTTCCCTCGCTATATAAGCGACAATGCCGGGCAGGCTGCTGAGCTTATCGGGATCCAGATCCGTCACCTTCACATCCTGGATCATAGGCTCTTCATAATGGCTGAACACAATACCGTGGAAACCCAGGACGGCCTTAACCTCGACCTCATCCGCATCGATCATGGTAACACTCAGATCCTCGGGGACCGAATCCAGCTTGTAGGTGCATTCCGGTGTGATGCCGGGTATCTCCAGTACATAGCTGAAAGGAATTGTACCAGCTATGCTGTCGTAGGGTACCTCCGGATCTCCGGTCCCGTACAGGCTCTTTACCGCTGCGGCTCCGGTAATCCGCAGGCCCTCCTCCACAATCTTGGTTTCCGCCATCTGTATCTCGCATTCGCTGTGACACAGCTGCTGCATTTTAGGAAGGCCTGCCGCAACCTTAAAGCGGCCGGAAATCTTTGTTTTTCCCATATTTTTCATCAGAAGCTGTTTCAGCTTTCCTACACCCGCCACGGCTTCCATTTCTTTGGTAACCCCATATACATCGGAAAGAATTTCCGTCTGCTCTTCTTCATATATTTTCATATCCAGGTCGAGGACGATTTCCAGACCGATAACCCGCTCTTCCCCGTCGGTATCCGCTTTTACCTCCAGCTCCTTATGCCCGATCTGGCAGGTGATATCGTCCACCATGCGTTCCCTCATCCCCTGGCAGTCCAGCACGCCGCTGAACGGGATCGAAGCCTCATACCACATGACAGGACGGTTCTCCCCTTCCCCTTCGTAAAGGAAGAACAGATGGACCTCTCCCTGGATGGAAAGCTTCCCTTCCGACAGCCGGAACTGTGTTTCCCCCAGCTTGCAGGTCTGCCAGAAAATATCAAAGATATTGGGATACCCGTTAGGCAGCTCCATTTCTTCACGGATACGGAAAATATCCTTTTTCTGGATAGCCAGGCCGGCGAGATTGATGGTTTTCTGCCTGAATTCCACCGGTTCGCTGCTGCTCAGCTCCACCGCCGCCTCTTCATCATAAAGCTCTTCCACATACAGCCCCAGCCGGATCAGCGCCTGCACGCTCAGTTTTCTGGAGTTTATCATTCCGACACTCAAATCCTCCAGATCCTTTTTCACGGAAACGCTGTCGGTGGAAACCACTCCTTCCATATAAATCTGTTCGTCAAAAGGAATGCTTCCTTCCATGCTGGCAGGACGGCGCACATCATCGTCCGACAGATACAGGACGCTAAATTCCAGCTTTCCTTTGATATACACATGATCCTGCACCGCTCTGATTTCATCGATGACCACTTCCCCCTGCTCCTCGATGAGCTGGTAAACGTCCGGCCTGGAATCCGTGATATTGATATCGTCTTCCATCGTCACCTGCGTACTGGCCTTACATTTAATGCGGTCCATATGTATATTCTTTTTTATTAATTCCATACGAATACCCTCCACGCGAATGCCTTTGTACAATGTATTCGCCGGATGCTAAAATATGACGGCTTTTTTACCGGTACTTTATTTCACGCATCCGATAATTTCATGGATATCCTGAATCTTCTCTTCCTTCATAAATGTTTCTATCCCCTTCACCACCTCTTCGGTAGCATAAGGATTGATAAAATTGGCGGCGCCCACGGCCACTCCGGTGGCTCCGGCCATTAGGAATTCCAGGGCATCTTCGGCGTTGGATATGCCGCCCATACCGATAATGGGAATGGAAACCGCCCGGGCACACTGGTAAACCATGCGCACGGCCACCGGCTTGACGGCAGGGCCGGACATGCCGCCTGTTTTATTTGCCAGCACAAAGTTCCTGCGGCGGATATCAATTTTCATCCCCGTGAGGGTATTAATGAGGGAAACGGCATCCGCCCCCGCCGCCTCCGCCGCCTTTGCCATCTCCGCAATATCGGTTACATTGGGGCTCAGCTTCATGATAATGGGCTGTCTGGCTTTTTTCTTTACCGCCGCGGTAATGTCGGACAGGCAGTCCGCCCTCTGGCCGAAGGCTATGGCCCCTTCCTTCACATTGGGGCAGGAAACATTGATTTCCAGCATATCCACATCCGTGTCCGCCAGACGTTCCACCACCTCCAGATAGTCTTCCACTGTTTTTCCGCATACATTGACTATGATCTTCGTATCGTACTGCTTTAAAAAAGGGATATCCCTTTCTATAAACACATCAATCCCCGGGTTCTGCAGCCCGATGGCATTGAGCATGCCGCCGTACACCTCCGCCACCCTGGGCGTGGGATTTCCGGGCCATGGTACATTGGCCACCCCCTTGGTCACTACGGCACCCAATTGGTTTAAATCCACGAATTCCCCGTATTCCATGCCGGATCCAAAGGTACCGGATGCGGTCATCACCGGGTTTTTAAAGGTAACACCTGCTATGGTAACTTTTGTATTCATTTTCAACAATCCACCTCCCTGGCTTCAAACACGGGGCCGTCCGTACATATCCGGGCATTATGGACATGGGAATGGGCGTCCACATCCTTTGTTTTACAGACACAGCCCAGGCATGCCCCCACACCGCAGGCCATGCGCTCCTCCAGGGAGATATAAGCAGGGATATCCGCTTCCAGCGCATACTGCCTGACAGCCCGGAGCATAGGCATGGGGCCGCAGGCATATATGATGTCGGCCTTCAGCCCGTTTTCACGGATGGCGTCCATTACATTGCCTTTGGTTCCCACGCTGCCGTCCTCCGTGGCGATGTACACCCGGCCGTTTTTTTCAAAATCCGATCGCAGGAAGCAATGATCATCCCGGTATCCCACAATTATCTTTTTATCACATTTCAGCTGTTTGGCAAGTTCCAGAATAGGCGGTACACCGATACCGCCGCCTATCAGGAATGCGGTCTGCCCTTCCCCCGCTTTATCCAGGGGGAAGCCGTTACCCAGAATTCCCAGTATATCCACCCCGTCACCTTCCCGGTACGCGGAAAATTCCCCGGTTCCTTTGCCTGCCACCCGGTACACTATACGCAGGCTCCCTTCCTCTTTATCCACCTCGCAGATGCTGATAGGGCGGGGGAGCAGAGTACTTTTATCCCGGGGATAAAGAGCAATAAACTGGCCCGGTGCCGCGTCCCGGGCTAAACTGGTGCCGATCCGGCAGTCGTAGATGCCGGGAGCGATCTCCCGCTGGCTTAAAACCGTGGCTTTTTCTTTTTTCTTCTGTGCCATTTTCAATCCTTTCCGTTTTTACATTCTCAAATGGTATCCTTCCGTCCATGAGGCACACTGCATACCGCCGCATGGACGGAGCCTGCTTTATGATCCAATCCGGTAAGCTATCCTTCCCGCGCATATAGTATAGTGGATCCTTCCCTTAAGTTCCCGCCCCAGAAAAGGCGTATTTGCAGATTTGGAGCAAAAATGCTCCGCCTTCCACGTTTCTTTATCATCAAAGAGAATGAGATCCGCAGGGCCTCCTTCTGCAAGATATCCCGCATCCAGGCGGTAAAGTCTGGCGGGTGCCAGGGACAAACGCTCCAACAGCTGGGAAAGGGTCAGCTTTCCGGTATCCACCAGCTCCATGATCCCTAAGGAAAGAGAGGTTTCCAGACCGATAATACCGCTGGGCGCCTCCGTCAGGGGCTTCTGCTTCTCCTGCGCCGTATGGGGGGCATGATCCGTGGCTATCATATCAATGGTATTATCCTGCAGGCCCTCTATAATGGCCTGCCTGTCCGCTTCCTCCCGGAGGGGCGGATTCATTTTGGCAAGACTTCCGTACCGGATAACCGCCTCCTCCGTCAGGGTAAAATGATGGGGTGCCGCCTCCGCATGGACATCCGCCCCCCGCCGTTTCGCCTCCCGTACCAGTGCCACCCCTTCCCGGGTACTGATATGCTGAATAACCACCGCAGCCCCGGTTTCCTCCGCCAGACGCACATCTCTTGCAATCATATCGATTTCCGCCTGCCGGTCGGAACCTCCTATCCCGTAATACGCACTGGCCTTTCCCCGGTTGATGCCGTTATTCTCAATAAATGCCGGATTTTCTTCATGAAAGCTGATGGGGACACCCAGCGCCGCCGCCGTTTCCATGGCTTTACGCGCTGTTTCTTCCTTTAAAAGAGGGATGCCGTCATCCGTAAACCCTGCCGCCCCTTCTGCCAGAAGCCCTGCCATATCCGTAAGTTCTTCACCCTTCATACCCATGGTAACATTGGCACAGCTCTTCACATGGACAGACGTATGACGCCCCTTTTCCAGCACATACCTCAAGGTTTCCCTGTTATCCACACAGGGCCTGGTATTCGCCATGAGAATCACCGTGGTGATCCCCCCTGCCGCTGCTGCCCGCGCCCCCGTATTTATATCTTCTTTTTCCGTAAATCCCGGATCACGGAAATGCACATGGGCATCCACCAGACCAGGCGCAGCAATCAGCCCCTTCCCGTCGATCACCTGAAGCATGTCCGCCTCGTCCCCGGAAAAAACAGCCGCCTCGTCTTCCCGGATCGTATCTCCAATTTTAAGTATTTTTTCCCCCTGCACCAAAATATCCTTTTTGGCATCCGTACCGGACGCAGGGTCTATCATTCTTGCATTTTTAATTAACAGCATGCCGTTCTCCTTTACTCTCAAAACCAGACGCTCCATGCCCGCATTCCCATGCGCTTCCGCCGGCTGCCCGCAAGGTTTTTAACCATTAAGTATTTCTATTGTACCAAGTCGCTTAGGCGACGGCCATACCTATTTACAAAATTTTCACCACGCTTATGTCAAGTTAACGACAAAATTATAAAAGCTCTAGCCAAAGCCAGAACTTTTATATAAGCAACATTTTCACTATGGCCGTGTTCCTAATAACCGAACATCTTACGAATTTCTTCGTCAGTAGGTTCAGGTTCGTCATTTTCATATTTCTCCGTTGTATAATCCCCAGAGCCTCCGTTATCAAACTGCTCAAGGAACTTAATTGTACCCGTTATCCCCAAAGTCTCTTTTAATGCAATTAATCCTTTTTTCTGAATTTCTGTACTGCTCATTATATTTAATCGCTTTGTAATCATAAATACAGCACCTCCAATAACCACTGATTAGGACCTAATACCCTCGTGTACGTGTTAATACGGTTACAATTATTCATAAATTTTCTATCTGTTGTTAATAATACATCTGCCTTTGCTGCTTCCGCACAGGCCAAATGAATACTATCTTTATACTTTATATTAGAATTATGCCTTATTTCCTCTGCCCTATCTACTATTTGTAAAGTGATTTTAGTTTCCTCTGAACACAGCCCATATACCAGTTGTAATACGGAACGCTTATACAAATCCTGCGTATCATTCATTTCCCTGACAAGCATTTCACTACCAATTAAACGAATTGCTGACTGCTCCACTAACTCCAAAATAAGCATAACCGAATTTCTTTCATAGTATATTTGCGAATAGCTTCGGTCATCCAGCAAACGATTATAGCAACAATTATCCAGATAAATTCTCATATATACCTCCGAATCTACTTTATTATAGCCCAAAATTCTAATTAAAACAATTGATTATATCCCATATTCGAAATAAGCGGTAACAGTTCAGCCCTCTGTAGGAGCCCGTGCCTACCCAGTGCCCTGCCCTTTGCGTCATTCGTTGGCCAACATCTCCTGAAACCGCGATGATGGTATTCGCTAATACTGCAGAGTCGGAGATAGGGAATATCCCAGTGGACAAGTTGAGAATAGTGGAAAATTAATTGACGCTGTATAAAGACGGAGGTTTACATATGTTGCTAAAACAAGTTCTGGCACAACAGCTTTACAGACCTCCCTGAAGGCTATAAAGGTATCATCCAGTCCCGTTCCCGGTGACCTATACCAGGCGCAGGAGTGCCGCCCAAACGGCGGAAAGTCCGTGCTCCCTTTCCCCCCAAAGCAGGCCGGGGCGAAGGGGGACACGGACTTTCCGCCCCACCTCATTCACGGTAAATCCGGATGCCGGATGGCAGTCCGGCAGCCTCTCTTCAATCAAATACCACCGTTTTATCGCGGAATTCAATCTTCAATACAATATAAGGATAAGAAGGGCTCGTCGCGGGGGCGCTTCCTGCCTTCGGCCCCAGCAGGTTGGTATTTACATAGACCGCATTCTCCGTCTCGTACAAATCATTCACCGTAACACTGTAGCCGCCGCTTTCCTGCTTTCCGTACCCGATACAGATATACAGGTACCCCTCGTCCGCATAGGTAAGCTTGAAGGCACTTTCCTTTTTCTGATCCAGGATTTCCTTCAGTTCATCCGGCAATCTATCCTCACTCACCACCGTGAATTCCAGATTTTCCCGGTTTTGTTCGTTTACCGTATCACCGCCGCAGGCAGAAAGGCAGGCAGCCATAATGGAGGCTATCACCAGCAAGCATATTTTTTTCATACAGAACCTATCCGTCTTTTTTACTAATCTATTGGCGTACAGGATGTCCTATGCCTGCTTTTTCCACAATCCTATTTGTTTTTTTACCCGTTATCCACAATATCGCGGGCAACGTCAGGTTTATTTGTGATTATAGCGTCAATGCCTTCCCGGACCAGATACCGCATATATTTTTCTTCATCCACTGTCCAGACATGCAGAAGCAGCTTCCTATCCCGGCACGCTTCCAGAAAACCGTCATACTGCAGGTTATACAGCGCCGGATGAAGGGCGTCCGCCCCCAGCTCCGCCGCATAGCCGGGAACATCCTGGAAACCGTCCCCATACAGCAGCCCGGTTCTCGCCGCCGGATCATAATCCCGCATTTTCATCACGCTGTAATGGTTAAAGGACGAATATATGATTTTTCCCTTCATTCCCTTTTCCTTCTCCAGCAGATACAGTTTTTCTTCAATACCCGGATAAAAATAAATCCCTGTCTTGATTTCCACATTGATTTCCAGACCCAAAGGCTTCAAAAGGTCATAGACCTCCCCCAGCGTGGGAATCCGCACATCCTGATATTCCGGATGGGTTTTGTTAAACTGTAGTTTCCTGAGTTCCTCCAGTGTATAATCCCGCACATATCCATGCCCGCCGCTTACCCGGTCAATCGTCTCATCATGGATTACCACCAGCTCCCCGTCTTTACTAAGCTGTACGTCCAGCTCCACGCCGTCCGCCCCCTGCTCCGCTCCCAGGCGGAAGGCCTCCAGTGTATTTTCCGGCGCATATGCGCTCGCTCCCCGGTGTGCCCAGACCTTTGTTTTCATATACATTTCCCTCCTATATTTTAACAGTTCAGACTGCCCTTTGTGCCCTGCGGCATCCCCTCATCCCCCTCCCCTGCATTTCTATGGGGCGGCGGTGCTGCAAGGATTCCTGGAAGGGGCGTCTAAAAACGCCAGTCCT
>URMK01000074.1 GCA_900548905.1 uncultured Lachnospiraceae bacterium
CATGGCTGTCACCTTTACCGGCTCCTCATATTTTCCGAAGGGATCTCCTTTTTCTGCCGGGGCCTTAGCTTCCTGCGCCGTCTCCGCCTGTACCGTCTCTGTCTGTGCGGTATCGGAAACCGGAGCCGTATTATCTCCGGCTGTTCCGCCGCTTGTGCAGCCCGCCTGGGATAATACCAGAAGCGCCGACATAGCCAGTGCCAGTATTGATTTCATTTTTCTGTTTTTCATAAAACCCTCTCCTTTTCCTACCTTTATTTAATCCAGCAGGCTGCTGAAGGCCCTGGACACAGGCGCAGCCAGCTGAACGGTCTCTCTGTAATTATCCGTGGCATCTGCGGCCAGGAAGGACAACAGGCCTTCTCCTTTCCAACCCGCCGGTGCATATCTGCCCAAATCCAGGATCCCCTCCATCTCTTCCGCCAGATAATCGGCGGGCCGTTTTGTCCCCCTGCTGAAATTCTCATTAAAATATCCTGCATCTCCGGAATACTCCGCTTCCACGGAATGCTTAGCTTCCGTGGAATGCTTTGCTTCCGTGGAATGCTTTTCCTGTACGCCCCCGCCAAACCGGACGGCTTTTACGTATTCCGAGGTATAATAATCCATACGTACAGCCAGGTTCGCTTCTCCTGACAGCCTCGTTCTTTTCACGGTAAGTTTGCCGCCCGCTCCCTGAATTTTCAGGGATACGATTGTAAGCCTGCCTCCGCAGCCGTTGGCCCCCAGATACACGCGCCCGCTGTCCGGATCGTATTCCGCATAGCACCGTTTCCACCTGTCCGGATAATAATGAAGTGTCTGCCGTATCCGGAGGCCCGGATTCATGATCATTTTCCCCGGTCCGGCCGTATTTCCTTCCACATACAGAACATCGGAGATACCGAGCTGAATACTGGCAAGACTGACTTTCCCTCCTCTTACAGGAAGGCGCATATTCTTCTGCAGTCTGAGACCGGGATCCTGCATCAGCCCGTCCAGGAACCGTGCATCCACAATGCATACATCCGCCTGGTCAAACACAGCAGGAATTCCACAGATATCTTCCGACAGTTCCATCACTTCTTCCGACTTATTCCAAACTACTGCGGCAAAACGCTGTTCATCCACAGAAGCCATGCAGCCCAGCCTGTCGTCACAGCTGCATGCCACCCGTCCTGCGGGCATTCTTGCATAAAGCTCAAAAGCGAAATAGCCCGGCCGCAGCCTTCCAAGGTGATCCGTCAGTCCCAGGGCATCCACACCGGAGTCCAGCATCTGCGCCCAATGTACCAGTTCCACATCCGTTTCTTCCAGAAAGTCCTCCATCATCGTAAAAATCTGAGGCAGCAGGGCCTGCTGTTCCAGAATGGTTTTCCGATAAGGCCATGGAGGCGGTACGGTATTCATTTCATTTACATGGATACCCGCATGGTTAAAGTATTCTCTCCCCGCCAATACCCCACGCATGAGACGGAGACGGTCCAGGTATATCTTTTCCCGGAATCCATAGGTGTGGAATGAAAAAAAGTCCAGCGGCAGCTCCTTTTTCTGTATGTAATCCAAAAAGCGTGACGCATTGGCCCTGCATTCATCCGGAGGAAGGACAAACGCCTCCGCCGGTCCGCCCACCAGGGCATCCGGATCCCCCTCCCGGATCCCCAAAGCCCCATACTCATACAACAAATGGTAATCCTCGGGCCCTCCGTCAAAAAAAGCGCCAGGGTTTACCGGCTCATTATAGATTTCCTGGTAGCCTAACGGACAGCCCATCTGTCTGTAATGGCCGGCGAAATCCCTCATTATTTCCCGGTACTTCTCCCAGTCTGCCGGAATACTGCGGAAATTCCCGCCCTCCGGCTGCACCGGCCGGGGGACATAGCACCAGGAGTAATAAGGTGATACCCCATTATCCGAAAGCGCTTTTACAAGACGGTCCGATTTCTCCCAGTTGTAACGGATTCCTTCCGGAGTCTCCTTTGCCATATCGCCAAGATCCGCAGCAGGCTCCCCTATAAATAAATCCATACGCAGCGATGGTATACGGCATCGTCTGAACAATGCCGCATCCCTGCAGGTGCGCTCTACCGGAACCAATCCCGAATCAAACATGGCAAATTTCTTGAAAAGAGGTACGCCTCCTTCTATTGCCAGGTTCACCGATACATTTCCTTTCCCCATAACCCCTCCCTTTTCTTACTTGTTACGTAAGTTATTGTCAAAAAAAATAGCACCTGCCAGTTCCGGAGAAAGTTCCAGAGCCGTTGCCAGCCCCACCATGATATCATAAGAGGGCAGACTGCGCCCTTCCAGTATGGGTAAAAGTACCTCTTTGTTAATCCCGCTTTTCTCCGAAAGTTCCTCCGCGGAATGGATTCCTTTCCGTTCTGTCTGGTCGCGCAAGGCCTGAATATCCACTGTATACGTTTTGCTCATGTCCTTCCTCCAAAACTTACTTATTACGTAATTTATAGTATCATAGTATCTATTCTGATGTCAATTAATTCTTTCGATATCGTTCCGATTTCTTTTGAAATACTTTTTCATTTTGTATTCATTTATTTCTTTTCATGCGTTTATTGCTTTTTACGTAAGTTTATGGTATAGTAAGTATGTATTTTGGGCTTCAGCCTGATACATCGGCGCAAACGATTAACAGTAAAATGGTGATATTATGAATTCTTTTTTCAACAGTACAAATCCCGGAAATGTTTCCTCCAATGATATAAATACGTTACTCTGCACCCGTATGAAAGAACGCAGAACCATGCTGAACCTGACTTTAAAACAAATAGCGGAATCCCTGAAAATCAGCGAAGCCACCGCACAGAGATATGAATGCGGAGAGATTAAAAATATTCCTTATGAAAAGCTCGTAATGCTGGCGGAGGTTCTCCACTGTACACCTTCCTACCTTTTGGGCTGGGAATGCCTGAAGGATCTCCCTCCCGAAGCGGAACGGATTCTCGATTATTATTATAAACTGAATCCCGAAGGGAAAAGAGAAGCCGAAAAACAGCTGGATAACCTGACGCTTATTCCCAAATATACGGAAACAGATCTCTAACAAAAAAAGACAGGAACACGGCAATCCGTTTTCTGTCTCTTTTTGTTCCGATAATTATATTATCCCTCACACTCCCCATAGGCAGAAGGGCCTGCCTCCCGCAGTCCGGCTTTTTCATCATACCCGGAACGGGAAGCGTTTCATATGCTTTTTCCGTTTTCCTCCATACGCCTTCTGGTATCCGCATCGATTCTATCTCTCAGACGGAGAAGTTTTTCATCTCCTTCAAAATACGTTTTCCCATATTCCAGATTAAAATCATAATCAAAATCCGGCGGATTCTTTCCCTGGTTATGCTGAAGGATGGTCTCCGCCTTGTCCAGGGCTTTTATCAGACGGGCTTCCGGGGTCGCTTCGTCATTGTATTCCCTCCAAAGCTTCAGGAAATGACTTTTCTGGGGTTCCGGGAGACAGGAAAACGCTCTGTTGACCCCTTCCTCCTCTATCCGGTATTTTTCTCCGGGATCGGGAAGCAGCGCTGCGGAGATATCGCCTTCGTACAGCTCTCCCATGTCATGAAGGAGAGCTGTCTCCAGCAGCTTAAGCCGATCCAGCTGAGGATACTCCCAAGCTGCGGTCATAGCCGCCAGGGCCAGACGCCAGGTATGCTCCGCCGTACTCTCCTGCCTTCCCTGGCTGCTCCAGGCCGTACGGAGTACATTTTTCAGCCGCTCCGCCTCCCTGATAAAATCCAGACAACTATCCATTCTTTCCATTTTCTCTCCTGTCTGTGCGAACACCGCACCTTTTGCCGGAATCGTTTTTTTCCGGCCTGCATTCTCAAACAAGCTCCAAGCTCCGTCCGGCCAGTAAATGGAGTAACAGGCCGTAGTACTATGGCATCACTCTGTGAATATCTCTGGGAAACATAGCCGCCTGCCGCACATTATCCATCTCCAGAAGCCGGGCGGTAAAACGTTCCAGCCCGAGTCCCAGGCCGCCGTGAGGAGGCATTCCCGCTTTATGGATCCACAAATAGCTTTCAAAAAGGGAGGGATCCATACCCATCCGTTCCATTTTGGCAAGCTGCATCCCGTAGTCATGGATTCGCTGTCCGCCTGTGGTGACCTCCAGGCCGCGGAAAAGAAGGTCAAAGCTCAGGGTCACTTCCGGATGCTCCGTATCCTCCATGGCATAAAAGGGCCTTTTGGCCGTTGGATAGTGGGTAACAAATACAAAATCACTTCCTGTTTCTTTCTTAACAATTTCACTGAGCAGTTTTTCTTCTTCCGGTTCAAAGTCATTTTTCTCACACAAAGGCCGCTTATACCGGCCGGCAACAAGCTCCTTCGCCTCATGAAAACGGATGGAAGGAATGCTGTCCGCTTTCGGAAGCCGGACCTTAAGCAGGGAAAGCGCCTCCCCGTAATGCGCCTGCAGATAATCCAGGCTACTTTTAATCATAGCGGCTTCCATTTGGCAGATATCCTGAAAGCCGTTAATATATCCCATTTCAAAATCCACACTGGTGTATTCGTTCAGATGCCTTGCCGTATCATGTTTTTCCGCCCGGAATACCGGACCTATTTCAAAAACCCGTTCATAGACTCCCACCATCATCTGTTTGTAAAACTGAGGGCTCTGGGCGAGATAGGCATCCTTGCCGAAGTAATCCAGCCGGAAAATATTGGCGCCGCCTTCCGCTCCCTGGTACACGATTTTAGGCGTGCGGATCTCCGTAAATTCTTCCTTTTCCAGAAAAGCACGGAAGCCCCGGCAAAGCCCTTCCTGTATTTTAAAAACAGCACGCTGTTTTTCATTCCGCAGGGTCAGGGGCCGGTAATCCAGAAGGGTTTCTAAGGATGCGTCAATCCCTTTGCCGTTTATCACCACGGGCATTTCCTCCGCAGGCGCGGAAAGTACGGTAATCCGTATTAAATGAAGTTCCCATCCGGTTTTGGATCGGGGTTCTTCCACCACAAGGGCATCTGCCCGGATACAGTCTTCTTCCTTTAAAACACCTTCCACCTGACATTTGTCACTGTCCAGCACACACTGCACCAGCCGCTTAGGCGTACGCAGGATAAGAAAAGAAAAGCCGCTCATCTTACGGATTTTATGAACGCTTCCGTGGATTGTTATTTCCCGGTTTTCCCTGTTCTCCGGCCGCTCGGCGGAAAAAAGGGAGCCTTCCGGATAAGAAGGTACGGAAATTGCCTGTATGGTTTCAAACTTTGTCATCATGAATTCGTCTCCTTGTTTTGGCCCGGCTGCCGGTATCTAAAAGCCTTCCGGGCATTGGAATCATCGGTTTTTGTTTGCAATTCTGTAAAAAACCGTAAATCCATCAAGACATCGTCTTTATGTCTCATTTTACCACATCCTTTCCCTTAGGGATATCAACCGGTAAGTTCATTACAGAAACAACTCCCGTATTTTGTAACAGTTCAGACGGCCCGACAGTGTCCCTTCTTTTGATCAACAAAAAGAGCCCGCAATGGTAATCTGACCTACCAGTGTGGACTCTTATCCCTGATAATTTATGCCACACAGGTACAACACGGAAAGCGTTTGTACCTGCGATGCTAAAAAACTAACTGAATAGTTTCTTTTCCATCTGCTGATACAAACGCCGCCTATCGTCGTCCCTGTAACATTTACTGTTCGTAACTTCAAGCATGGCATTTGCCTTTCCGGTATGGAACGGATCCGTACCTGTGAATAATTTTGTTTATAGTAGCACTGTAGTCTGGCTATGTCAACCTATTTTTATTTTCGCGGACGCAGATTTATTTTTATTTTCGCGGGTGCAGATAAAAAAGTTTGGCTGATACTTAACTTCCATCTCAGGCAGCATTTCAGCCTTCTTTTGTTATCTGCTGTGTGTAATTCAGGGAACGTCCTTTAATGCCTCAAGATCTATATTTTCATAACAATTATGGCCCTGCCGCGCTTTCTTATAGTTCCAGCAGCAAATTGCCTGCTGTAGATTTTTACCCGGATTTGCTTCGAAAAAATCTCTGATATAGGTATTATACTCAAATTGTCTGTCGATAACCGTTTTCCCCTTTTTCTTTTCCTCAAGAATCCGGTAATAGGCTTCAATAGCATCTGCATAGGTCTTTCCGGTATTGGTTTTCAACCATTTCTGAAATGCCACGGGAAAAGAAAAGCTGTTCCCGATTTTATCCCGGAAAAAAGCACGATGCTTTTCAGAGCAGACAAAATTGGGTTCAATAACCGTATTTTCCGTTATGATTCCAACGTCGTTCTTGGGTCTGGATGGCTTTTTTACATAATTTACCTTTCCTGTGTCAAGGTAAATAGCAATCCTTTCCGTTAACTCCTCTTTACTGCCGGAAGTGGGCAGACCATTGTCCCTGCAAAAGGATACCAATTCTTCTTTTAAGTAGTAATAGCTGCGAAACGTGGATCCATCCAGCTTTTGATTCAGAGGCGGGCGTTCAGGCATTTAGGGGCTCCTTTTGCTTTTATGTATGCATTATTTATTTTGGTACACACGGGCGGCGAGCCGTGACTTTCTTAAAATGGACATTTACCAAACCTATCATTATTTCAATCCACACGGCCCGCAAGCCGTGACAGCAAAACATCACAACTATTGTTTATTGATATTTTACCTCTAGCACCTATCGTATCCCGTTACTTCTCCCCGCTGGTACATCTTGCTTATAGGCTTAAAATCAGGGTTTGTGCATATCTTTTCTTTTTCAGTCTGTAAATCTTTGCATGGTGCTTTTGTAAGGCCGGTCGCCATTTTGTCACCACGGCGGCTTTCCTTTCCAGTTGGTAGAGAGTGAGACACTCAAACCATTAAATTACGTTTCTGGGGTATCTGGTATGGGTGACCCTTACCTCGTCTTTTTGACTGCAGCACAGGGATGTACACTCCATTTTGGAAGATCTAAATGTCCAGTTTATGTACAGCGTAAAACGGACGCGCAGCCGACCTGCTGGAGAACGTTCACGAGGGTTTGGGAGCGGCTCCCAACAAGCGTTTTGCAGAGTGTGTACCATTCTGCCCTGCTTGCGGATACTGTTTTCCATTTTTGGCGGCAGCATATTTTGTATAGAAAACGTACTACGGGTTATGCCCATAATCTCCGCCTGTGACAAAAATTGACTAAAGACTAAGGGCGAAAGATGTAGGACTACAGAATGCTTATTATTCGTAGCGTTACATACTCCTCTTATGCTATAAACATGACAATTCCGCATCAATCCAAGTCTCAATATCTCGACCTAAACTAATAATGGAATCAGTCAAAGATATACGAAATCCTTTACAACCGCCTTGGCAATAAGAGTTTGGGTCTCTTTTTTTATCACAGCCATATCCCTTGCTTATTTTCTCT
The DNA here is from genome assembly GCA_900548905.1 of uncultured Lachnospiraceae bacterium. Lineage (GTDB taxonomy): Bacteria > Bacillota > Clostridia > Lachnospirales > Lachnospiraceae > Eisenbergiella. Next base: position 7,363 of record URMK01000074.1, read on the forward strand.
TGTAAATACGGATGGAACTGTTTAATAATATCGGCATATTCGTCAGTGTGCTTTGCCCTAATAGCAATCTCATAACCATTATTAGCAGAAATAATAATTGACCATATTTCTTTTCGATTGTATAAATAAAAGAAACGAATGCACATCTCGTCTACAATATTTACCGCGCATTGAAAGCCATCATCCATGTACTTATGGTGCATCTTCATGATGAATTTTTGATTTTCGACCGGAAGCGGCTTAGCCATATCCTGCAAAAAATAAATTGAGTCTAACTCTTCATTTGCTATGACCCTGTAATCGCATCGCAGGATAACACCGTAAAGACCTGTACCTTCAAACTCTTCTTTTGCTTGTGCCATAACCTTTATCCCTATTAATATAGCGGAATTTTCGGGATATGAAACTACAAGCGTTTCCACATCAGTCATATTAACTTTATCTTCTATTAAATTGATTCCGGAAATACAAAATCCATTATTTGCCAAACAACGCAGGCAGTCAATAACTCTTACAGTGGGAGTTTTAGCCATATCAGCGCGAAATTGATCTCCATCCACTGCTAGTAAATCGGAGCTTTCATTCAAACGTCCATGAATCCCTATACTCTCCAGCACATTTTCCATATTGTGCAAGAACGGATAATTAGATGGAAGGCTCACACGATCCGAAAAAGGGTGAGCGATTTTCTTCGGTTTATCGAATAAATCACCGTTAATAATTAGATAATCGCAGAGTCGATACAAAAAATCCCTAAAAGCAAAAACACCTTTTCGTATGCTTTCTTCATCGGAAATACTCGTAAATATAGACTTAATAGGATATGACTCAGGTATCTCCGAGAGTACGATGTTTTTCAAATGTCCAGCAATATCTCTAAGTGGTTTTTGCATAAATCAGCCCTCCTCATGTAACCGCGTGTATCGTGCAAAATATAAATAATCTACTGTGTATCTTTTACCAAATACGTATAAAATCACATTGAAATTTTAGTACTTCAAAAATAATATGTCATTCAAATAAAAACAATCGCCCTACATATCGCTACACAAATTCCCACAACAGTTCATAAATCAATATTATTTCTGGTCACCACGTTGTCACCAATTCACTCATTTCGGTGACAAGAACCGAGGAACAATATGGACTGGAAAAACTCCGATAAATCCAGTATTTATGCGTTTCTCAGGCATTTTAATCCACCATATAAAGCACTTCACACCTTCGTATCTTGACACGGAAAATTACTATTTTTTATTATATCATTCTTCTATTCATTAATCTACACAAATTCCACTTCAGCACTTCTCTTTCTTAACACCATTATAACCGCATACAAACTATATTTCAAACTTTCGAGGTGCGAATCTCCCAATAAATTCCTGTGCACTTCGGATTCGCACCTGTATAAATACCCTTCATGCCATTCAACTCAACCCCGGATCCACCTCCTTTCATGGAAATCCTATATCTCCCCTCCGCCGTACAAAATACGCCATTATTTTTTCATATTCCGTTTCTCTGCTGAAATCTCTGTTCTCCTCCGGATCCTTTTTCAAATCAAACAGCAGCTCCGAATCATCCTCCCCATAATAATGATATTTCAAATCCCCTTTTTTTATCATCAGGTTGCGTCCGCCCCATTGGGATATGGTTTCGTCCAGCCAGCCGTCTTCATGCCCTTCCAGGAGGGGCACAAGGCTCCGGCTTTCCAGTCCATCCGGTACGGGATTGCCGCTTAGTTCGCAGAGTGTGGCATAGATATCGATTAGATTCATATTTTTACGGCACCGGTGAGGGGCAAACCGGCCCGGATAGCGGATAAATAAGGGGACGCGCGCGCTCCCTTCATAAAAACGCTGTTTTTCCCAGATGGAATGTTCCCCAAGCATTTCTCCATGGTCGGAGGTATACAGAATAATCCAGTCATCGGGATTTTCTCCTGCTTCTTCCAGATAGTAAAGTATCTGCCCGAACTGGAAGTCCACGGTTTCCACATTGGCATAATAGGCCGCCATGGCACGTTTCACATCTCGTTCGGTTACCTCTTCCCCGATTACCAGCGGGGGACAATTGGAGCAGCGGCCCAAAAAGGGGTGTAAAGAAGGAGTCCTGTTCGCATAGGGTTCCACACGGTTCAGATAATAATCGAACAATTCCTGCGGGGCAATATAGGGATAATGGGGATTTCGGAGGCCCACATATAAAAGCAGCGGTTCCTCCCTTTTGGGCCTGTCGTAGAAACTGTCCACAAAATATGAATGGATAAAATTCCGGCAGCCTTCCACTGTCAGGCGGTCTTCTTTTGCATGAACCGGATTACCGGGGCCAGCACGCAGGATTTCCTTTTTATCATCCCATTTCTGCGAAGAGTCAAACTGATAGGCCGCTCCGCTGTCTCCTGACTGTTTCCGGTAATAACTGACTGCCACTTCCGTATCTCCGGCGATCCGGTACCGCCAGCCCTGCATTTGATCCAGGCCGAGGTGGTGAAGCTTTCCGCAGGCCGCTGTCTGGTAACCATTCTCGCTGAATATCCTCGCAAAAGTACGGTAATTAGGTTCTAAATCATCTCCAAAACGCTCCACTTTACAGGTGCGGGGATATTGTCCCGCCGCCATACACTGCCGGGCCGGTATGCATACCGGCGACGGGGTATAGGCGTTATCAAAAACCACCGCTTCCTTTGCCAGCCGATCCAGATTCGGGGTGCGCACCACCGGATTCCGGGCAAAACCGCATACATCATACCGGTGTTCATCACTCATGAGTATCAGGATATTCGGTTTTTTCACTTTTTTCCTGCCTTTCCTTTATAAGAAATGTGTCCGGGACATCATCACTCTCCAGCACCGCATTGCATTACCATGATATTAATGCAACACTCTAGTATTGGAGAACTTCCCCTTCCCTGCTTTCCGGGGTAAACACCATCAGCTTTCCATAGGATTCGTATCCGCCTGCGGTAAAAATATCCACCTCACTGATCAATTCCTGGTGGCAGGTGATCACCACATATTCCGATCCGTTTCTCACAATACGGACAGCTTCCGCTTCCCGGGACGAAAGCGTACGTCCGCTTCTTACCATAGATACCGGCAGCAGCTGGGCGGAAAGCTCCAGGTATTCCCCCGCCCCCGCAGCCGCCACAACGGTAAACTGGGAAGAAAAGCCGGAAGCTTCCCAGGTATTTTCCACACAGCTGCAATCCTCCAGCCGGTTATATTCTGTGGATATCTCCGCCTGTGTCACGCTGCACTCCCCTTTCAGGCAGAGCAGCTTTGCGCAGACGCCGGGGGAACGGTACCAGATGGTGCCGTCTTTCAGCTCTGCCTTTCCCTGCTTTGCAAAATGGAAGCGGGATTGATAGCGGTGGACACCGGCGTTTCCCCGGTTTTCAGCGTCACCGGTAAAACGGCCGTTCAGGCAGGCCCCTTCGCCCTGCGGCCCGCAGGCATAGAAGGTATCACACAGCAGTACCAGCCCTTTTGCCAGCAAAACAGCCTTACGAACAGGTAGTACGCCCTTATCCAGATAACCCAGATGGGCGCCGGATGCCATTCCCATTCCGGGAAGGAAGCAGTGCTCTCCTTTCCAGGGCAGGGCCATACGGCTGTAACCCCAGCTATCCACACACTCACAGAAATTTTCGCCGTCTATGCACACCGTATTATGAGAGGAAGGGGCCTTCAGCCGTCTGCGGATCTCATTGTCCACATAGGTATACCGTCCGGCATCCACAAGGATATCCTCACCATGGGAATAGTAATCCACATGAAGCTGGTCCCCGTGTCCGTGCCCGCTTCCCATACATCCGCAGTGAAATCTCAGATAATCGGATGTCCGGTCAAAACCATTTCTCAAAAAATAATTTCCGCTGTCCGTGAGCGCTGCGGACGTCCGCTCCGGCTTCCGGGGAACCAGCCCGTCATAAAACACTTTTTCTTCCCAGCTGAAATTCCACAGATTATCCTCCAGCAGCACCCCCTGTGCCAGATATTTCAGCCGGGCATCCTGAAAGAGCACAGCGCCCTGTGCAATCAAATCCCGGGCATCTATATCATCACTGTCCCCATGGCAGGGCATATGCCCGTCAGGCTTGCACCAGGCCGCCAGACAGTAAACCATTTTATGTACCTTTTCCCAAAGCCGGCAAGGTACGGATATAGCAAAACGTTTCATGTGCAGAAGGCTGTCCAGGAGGCAGTACAACACCTCCCCATGGTACATGGGACTCTGTTCCCACTGGGTTCCGTCCCGGAAAACCTGGAGATGGCTTTCCTCATCCAGACGCTTTACCGCCTCCTGCGTCCACCTCTTATCCCCGAAATAAAGCCCAAGAAGCAACAGTCCGTGGTTCTGGAGGATCCCCCAGTTACTCAGACGGTGAAAAGGAAGATCCACCTCCAGCAGATATTTTGCATGCAGGCGCAGAGAGGCTTCCGCCTTCTCTCTGATTTCTTCCGTAAAAAGAGGGCAGTTTTCAAATAAAGCCATGCTTTTCAGCCAGAATTCAACCCGGATCCCCGCTTCCAGGCTGCGCCATGTTCCGTTCCTGCTTTCCGGGGTAAGCGGGGACTTCTCCAGCCAGTCCTCCAGAAGGGATACATATTTGGCTCCGTATTGCAGTGCTTTGTCCCATCCCGGTCCTTCTCCTTCCCCGCAGGTATACCGCCAGGCCTTTCCCAGAATCAGGAAACAGGTATGCCGGTTCAGGGCATACAGCCATTCCGGATCCCCGAAAGGAATGGCGTCCCACTTGATTTCCTCCTCGAAAACCACCGGCTCATGGGTCCGTTCCATTTCCCAGTGTTCCCGGAACAGAAAAGTATTGTCCAGGATACGGTCCGCCTGTTCCAGGCAGGCTGCTTTTTCTCCGGGAAAATGGAATCCGCAGTATTCAACCGTTTCTTCCAGATGATCCATGCACCAAAATTTGTCCAGCTTTGTCATGACGTTCTCCTCCACCGCTTTTAATTCCTGCTCCTGCCATAAAAGGCGTGTTGGAATCCCGGGACCGATACGGTTCCTTTTCAAACACGCCTTTCTTACCAGTTATATTTTACCCCTTGATCCCGCTGGACGCAATTCCCTGGACAAAGAATTTCTGTCCGGCCAGGAAAATAAGCAGAACCGGAATCAGGGACAGAACACTGGCTGCCATAACCAGTCCGTATTCGGTGGAATACTGGCCGATAAACATCTTGATTCCCAGCTGGATTGTCTTTTTGGCAGTGCTGTTAAAATAAATAAGCGGCCCCATATAATCGTTCCAGATAGCCACGAAGCTGAAGATAGTCATGGTGGCAATGCTGGGCTTGGAAAGCGGCAGGGCAATACGGAAATAGTTCCCGTATTCGCTCAGGCCGTCTATCCTTCCCGCCTCCAGCAGTTCATTGGGAAGGGACATGAAAAACTGCCTCATCAGGAACACCCCGAAAGCCGTAAAGCTCTGCATCAGCACATAGCCCGTATGGGTGTCCACCAGATGGAATTTATTCATCATGCTGTACTGGGGAAGCATATAGACCTGCCAGGGAATGGCAATGGTAGCCACATAGCACAGGAACAGGGCATCGCGTCCCCTGAATTTACATTTGGAGAACCCGTAAGCCGCAAAGCTGGAGGTGATAACCTGGATAACCGTTATCAGAACCGTAAGCTTCACGGTATTCAAGGTAAAGGTGGCAAGGGGTATTTTACTCCATATTTTCAGGTAGTTGTTCCACTGGAACACCCCTGGTATCCACCGGAAATTGGCGCTGAACACCTCCGTATTCGTCTTGAGTGAAGCGCTCAGCATCCACAGAAGGGGCATCAGTGTGGCTGCCGTCAGGAGGATTAATAAGATATAACTGACGATTTTCACCAGCACCTGTTTTTTCGCTCTTGTCATTTTCTTCCCTCGCATTTCCGCCGCACACAATACGGCGCTGTTCTTTTTATATTCTACCGGCTACAGGCAACTCTAAAGGGTCTACATATAACTCACCCATTTTTTCTCCATCCTAAACTGCAGTACTGTCAGCAGCCCTAAAATGAGGAACAGAATCATGGCGGCCGCACTGCTTTCCCCATAGTTCCAGGCAATAAACGCCCTGTTGTATATGTACTGGCTCATCATGGTGGAGGCATTGCCCGGCCCGCCTTCCGTCATCAGATAGACCAGATCAAATACCTTGAAGGAATTAATGGTCAGCATCATAACTACGAAGAAAGTGCTGGGTGTCAGCATGGGAAGGGTGATACTCCGGAAACACTGTCCGGAGCTTGCCCCGTCGATACGGGCCGCCTCATACAGGGATTCCGGGATGTCCTGAAGCGCTGCCAGATATACAATCATAAAGTAGCCCATGTTTTTCCAAATATTGACGATGATGAGAGCGGGGATAACCCAGGCGGTGCTTGCCGTCCAGCCGGGGGGATCCGTCACTCCCAATGTACGCAGAATGGAATTAATCGGACCGATATCGCGGAACAGGAAATTCCATACCGCAGCCACCGCAACGGTGGACGCCACATAAGGGAAAAAAATGGCGCAGCGGAAAATTCCCTTTCCCTTCAGCTTCTGGTTCAGCAGAATTGCCAGACCCAGGGATGCGCACATGGAAAAAAATACGGTAAATATACTGAAATAAAGAGTCTTCCAGATAGAGCCGCGGAATACCCTGTCTTTAAAGATAGCGGCGAAATTGTCAAGTCCTGCAAACTTCATAGGGTTGAAACCGTCCCAGTCTGCAAAACTGAGCATCAGCGAAAAGACCACCGGTATCATGACAAAAACAAAAAAACCTATGAAATTCGGCAGTATGAAGGACAGTCCCACCAGGGTATTCCTCCGGTTCAGGGACATTTTCTTTTTATTTTTACCTGATGCTGCCATAATCACACCTCATTTTCCTTTTTGAAAGGGAGACGGCACTGTTTCCCTGCCGCCTCCCTGCACTAATTTCTTTTAACCGTTCCGTATCTTGCCCGTTACGATTCCTTCCTATTTATTTCCCCTGGATTTCCTTGCTTCTTTCACCCATTTCCGCCAGGCCGTCATCAATGGACAATTCCTTAATCATAATCAGGCTGTGTTCTTCGCCCAGCATCTGGTTTACTTCCGCAGAATGCACCTCCAGCGGACGATCCATGGCTACATGCTTGGTCTGAAGCGCATCTTCCAGGCCATCCGGCATACCGTCCAGAGCCGCCAGGGCCTTGATGGTATCCGCATTCATTCTTGCAGGAATCATGCCGCAGTCTGCGTAGATTTTTGCGCCCTCTTCACCGCTGCAGAATTTTACGAACTCCCATGCCGCTTCTTTATTTTGGGCATTGGCACTCACACCCATAGGAGTGGTGGATCCAACCGTCCATCCGGCTTCCACGCCTTCCGGATGAGGCAGGGTGGCTACACCCCAATTCACGCTGGTTTCCCCTGCTTTAATCTTCTCTATCATGGTGCTCATGAACCAACTGCCCATAGGCATCATGGCACACTGGCCTTCCATGAAAACGCTGGAATAATGGATGTTTCCTGTTTTTAACGTGGAATAATCCATAATGGTTCCTTCTTCCTGCATACGCAGAACCATTTCATAAGAAGGTTTCATGAAGCTGTAATCCGTATCCAGAATGGTATGCTTGCCGTCCTGTACCGCCCAGTTCTGTACACAAGCCTGCCAGGTATGGAATAAAGCGCCGTATTTTTTATCATTGCCTTCACCGCTGGTCACTTTTTTTGCCAGTTCCTCAAATTCGGCCCAGGTCATGTCATTTCCCGGATATTCCACTCCCGCCGCATCAAAAATATCTTTATTATAGTAAAGCACATAGAATCCGGTACTCACCGGGAGGGCTACCTGTTTACCGTCCAGGTTCAGGGCATCCGCACCGTTCATCGAAGCCGGATCCACACCGTCCTTTTCCATATAGGGAGTCAGATCCTCCAGCTGTCCTCTTTCCGCGATAGAAGGCGTATTGTCAGGATCTTTTACCCATACCACATCCAAATCATTTCCGCCGTTGAGCATAACGGTAAGCTTATTGGAATATTCCCCGGATGCGATATCGATCAGTTCCACCTTGATATTGGGATTTGCCGCCTCGAATCCGTCCACCAGCATCTGCGTGGACGGCTCCGTATACGAATCCCAGTGTGCAACCTTGATGGTTACCTGTTCCCCGTCCGCAGCGGGTGTTTCCTCCGCAGGCGTACTCTCCTGCTGGGCAGCCGGGGTTTCCGGCGCCGGTGTCGTATCCGCGGGCGCATTTGCCGCGCTGTTTCCGCAGCCTGCCAGCAATCCGCCGAGCATTGCCGCGGTGAGTGCCGTTGCTATCCATTTGCCAATTTGTTTCTTTTTCATAATTTGTAAGACTCCTTTCCCCTTTATCTTATCAGCAGCTATTTGTTACTGTCATTATAACTTCCATCTCCGTCTGCCGAAACTCACATTCTCACTAATAAATAATAATTTTTTAAACTATCACTTTCCCAGGGCAAAATGCATGAATACTTTTTTCGAATATAATAATTTTTACGAAAAGTACACAACTTTCCCTCTCTGCTTTTAGATATATGCTATAATTACTAAAAACCATTGTTTCTGTCTCATCTTTATATCCACAGGAGTCATAACATGAAGAATAAGCTGAAGGACAGCATTACCATAAAGATTCTTTTCGCCATGTGTATATGTATCGTTTCCTTTACACTGGTAAGCAGCCTGGTTATTTCCGCCCTGCTGGGGAGCAGGCTGTCGGAACGGGCAAGGCAGACAAATGAACAGTATTTAATCACCATCCGTAACCAGCTGAATGGATATATCGGCGAACTGAATACTCTGGGAGCTCTTTGTGCCAGCAACCAGAATATCACCCAGGCGCTGGGCTACCATACCCTGGATAACATTTCCGCCAAACGGATGTGCCTGAAGGCCCAGGAAGCGCTGGACAGTTACCTGTCCTCCAGCTCTCTCACCCTGTATACCACACGCCTTGCCGTCTTTAATTCGGACAGTATCTGTATCACCGCTTCCGCCTCCAGAGGCCACAACCTGTCCGAAACCGGACAGCTGCGGGAATATGCCGCTTCCTGCTTCCGGGCCGATGTGCAAACGCCCGTTTATTCCTGGCATTCCGCCATTCCCAATGTCTCGGCTTCCGCGCTCACATCCGCAGCGGATAAGGACTCTGTCCTCCTGGCCTGCCTGTATCCGCTTTCCGTTTCCGACGGCTATTATCTTTATATCGAGATCAAACCGGAGCTTTTGAAGAGTCTGCTGGCCCCTTACCAGAATCTCCAGCAGATTTTCATCACCAATGAAGATCACAGCATTTTCTATTCCTCGTTTACACCTACGGCAGATTTCTACGGGGAACTTTCCGATCTGACAGACGGAATCACCCTGCAGACCGGCGGGCAAAAATACGAGCTCTCCTCCTGCCTCCTTCCGGAATTCGGGATTTTTCTGTGTATTCTCAGCGATAAGACCCTGTTTGCCGGGGATAACCTGTATATCCTTTATCTGCTCGGCATTATCCTGCTCACCGCCATAAGTGCCGGACTCATAATCACCCGGATTGTGAGTACCAAAATCACAAAACCTATCCATGTATTGACCAACCATATCCGTAAAATTTCCGAAACCGACGATTTTTCCTATAATCCGGATATCGTAACCTCTTCCGATGAAATCGGTGAAATCGGCCATGCGGTTAACCACATGGCGCTGCATATCCAGGAACTTCTTACGGAAATGGAAAAGATGTACGAGCAGCGTAAAAACATTGAAATATCCCTGCTGCAAAGCCAGATCAATCCCCATTTCCTTTATAATACCCTGGATTCCATCCGCTGGATGGCCGTCATACAGAAAAGTAAAAATATTGAAAAGACCACCAAAGCCCTGGAAAACCTGCTGCGTAACGTGGCAAAGGGTGTCGGGGACAAAATAACGCTGCAGGAGGAGCTTTCCCTGGTCCGGGATTATGTCCGCATCCAGAAGGTTCGGTACGTGGAGGTCTTTGATATCCGTTATGAAATACCGGAAGAATTCCTTTCCTGCAAAATCATCAAATTCACCCTGCAGCCGATTGTGGAAAATGCCATTTTCCATGGTATTGAACCCACCGGTGAATTCGGAGAGATCACCCTCTGTGCACAGTCGGACGGATCCGGCCTGTATCTGACCATAGAGGACAATGGTGCCGGCATGACTGCTGAGGAACTGCAGTCACTGAAAGAAAGCCTGAAAACAAGCAACAAGGATTCGCTCAGCGGAATAGGGGTTGCCAACGTCGACGCCCGCCTGAAGCTTAATTATGGTTCCGGGTACGGGCTGCTGTATGACAGCGAACCCGGAAAATTCACCCGGGTTACCATACATATCCCGTTGGAGAGGGACTGACAGGCCGGCAAAGAGGGATTTGTCATGCAGCCCTGCTGCATGATTCGTTCAGAAGGAGTAGTTATGTACAATTGTTTAATCGTGGATGATGAAACCATTATTTTATCGGGAATCAAATTTTTGATTGACTGGGAAAAAAATGACTGTACCATTATCGATACGGCAAGAAACGGAAGGGACGCCCTGGAGAAAATACGTTCCTGTCCTCCGGACATCGTATTATGTGATATTAACATGCCTGTCCTGAACGGCATGGAACTTTTAAAGATCTGCAATGAAGAATTCCCCTCCATCGTATTTGTGATGCTTACCAATCTCCAGGAATTTGATCTGGCACGGGACGCCATTCGTTACCGCGCCGCCGATTATCTGCTGAAGGTGCAGCTGGAAGCCCCGGCTCTGGAGGAAAGCCTTCAGAAGGCAAAAAACGAATACGAACGGCGCAGCAAGCTGGCTGAAGCCGACCGCATGCATTTTTATGAGGAAAAAAAGACCCGGGAGCTTATATGCAACGCCTGTCTGGAGATCCTTTTTTCCCCGGAAGAGGAAGCCCTGAAACGCGCCGGCGGGGTGCTCGATAAAAACCATATGCTGGAAGGCTACGGACTTGTCTATATTCCCTTTGATTACAGCCAGGTACCTAACGCCGAAAGGCTGGATGCAGACGCCCGTAGAGAGCTTACCGCATGGGAGAAGGAACTGGCCCAGCGTCTGTGCGAAACGGTTTTCGCATCCTCCTGCCTGTTTGTGTCCACCGGGCAGACGGACTGCCTGACCATGTTTGTCTGGCATCAGGGAAAGGAATGGGAATCCCGTATGTCCCTGTTTTCCGCCAAGTTCTCCACCGCTTCCCGTAATATCACCCAGGCCATCCCTTCCGTTCTGGTTACCGGCTGTTTTTATGGAAAGGAACAGCTGTCCTCCTGCCGGAATGAATATTTCAGCCTGATACAATATTTTTACCTGGATGAGCTCACATCCTCCCGGAATCTTTCCGGAGAGCAGACGGGATTTGAACCGCTGGGACTCTCCGGCATCGGATCCCAGCTGGAAAATGAACTGAATGCCAAAAACCTCACCGGCTGCACCCTGCTTCTGGATCGGGCCATACGGCGCGTCCGGGAAACCTCCCATCAGAAAAGCCAGGCCATATGGCTGTGCAACGAACTGTACCGCTGCGCTGCAAAAGCTCTCCGGGACAGCAGCCTGTACGATACCACCGGCTATGCGGAGATTGAAAATCTTATGACACGCCGGCAAGTCATCGCCTGGATTGAGAAACTGAAAAACTCCCTGGCAGAAATTATCTGGCAGGAAGCGAATCTGAAATCGGAGCCTGTGGAAAAAGCAAGGCAGTATGTACTCAGCCACGTAGAAGACCGCCTCAGCCTTCAGGATGTGGCCGACGAGGTATGTATCTCACCGGGTTATCTGTCCACCCTGTTCAAAAAGCAATACAACCAGAGCTTTGTCAGCTTCATAAACCAGGCCAAGGTGGAGCATGCCTGCCGTCTGCTTCAGGAAAAGAGATACCTTATCAGCGAAATATCCTGCCGGCTGAGTTTTGAAAATGCCTACTATTTTGCCAAAGTTTTCAAACGCTATATGGGCATGACCCCCAGTGAATACGAGAAGTCCCTGGAAAGCGGAAAAACCCCTCAGGCTTCCCGCGGCGAAAGCCTTCCGCCCAGCAGCTCCAACAGCCTCGCTGCCAGCAAGGAAGCGATCACCTCATTGCCTTTGTCGGAGGGATGAAGGCCGTCATAGGTAAAATCAGCGGCTTCCGGAGGAAAAGGATATTCATCCTTAGGATATTCATCCTTAGGATATTCATCCTTGGGATACGCATCCTCTCCGAACCGGACCGGGATCCGGGTGTAATCCGGATATGGCAGCTGCCGGTAGCCCTCCGGAGTATTCACCCATTTAAAACGCACCACATTTTCCGGGGTAAAGCCTGACAGGTCATGTAGGTTCAGGGTGGGGATCCCTTCCGCACAGCAGGTATCACAGATCCCCTGCGCAATATCGGAAAGCCACTGCCCCTGATCCGGCATATAGCTGCCATGGGCGTTATTACACGGATCCAGTATATAGACAAAGTCTCCCCGTTCCACCGGATTCATCACCAGAAGCACCGCTTCCGGCGCCGTCTCCCGGATATGGGAAACAAGCACGCCCAGATTGCCCAGAATCGTACCTTCCCTTTTCTTTGCAAAATCCTCCCGGCTGCCAAGAGGCACGCCGCCGTGCCAGTCATTGGTCCCCAGAAGTACCGTATACAGATCGGCCTCCGGCAGCTTTACATTGACCCAGTCCTGCGTGGCGGACCCGTTCATGCCCATATTGATAACGGACAGATTGGTAAAAAAGCCGCAGGTACGGGTGAGATACCCTTTCTTCACCCGGTATGCCGTTTCGTCAAGATGGTCGTTCAGATAGGTAAAGGAATCTCCTATGGCACACCATTTTATCGTCTTAGCCGTCTCATTCATCCTCTTCTTCCTCCAGTTCCTCTTCCAACTCTTTCATCATTTTTCTTTCCCGGCGCTTCACATACTCACCGGATATTGCCCCGGATTACGACGGAAGCCGCCAAAATCAGCCACATCACCCCAAAAGCCGCCTGTTCCGGCTTAAGGACATCCATCCGCTGTCTTTCATCCATTTTTTTCACCGTTGAATCCATCCTCCCAAAAAAGCTCATCCAAAGTCTTTCCCAGCGCTCTGCAGATACTGATGCACAGCTGGAGGGACGGATTGAATTTCCCCGTTTCAATCATCCCTATGGTCTGCCGGGTCACCCCTACCGCCGCCGCCAGCTGTTCCTGTGAAAAATCCTTTTCAATTCGGGCGATTTTCATCCGTTTGTTCTTCACCCGTTCTCCTCCTTTATCCTGAACCGATCCCTGTAACTACTGATTGGCATACTCTTCTGCCGCCTGCGGGTCCTCTTTCCGGTATACTTTGGAGAAAATAAAGGGGGCAAATAAAACGCCGTTCAATACCAGAAGGAAAAGCACATCCATCCAAGCTATTACCTGGCCGCTGACAATAGCAGTGCTTCCCGCCAGGACGGCAACCAGGTTGTTATTCAGGAAATGCATGATTACAGGCACCCAGATATTGCGGGTTTTCATCTGTGCATAACCCCAGAAAATGGCAAGTCCCGTACAGGTCAGAATTTGGCTGATAACGCTCTGCATCCAGGTTTCCGGGCTGGAAAAAAACAGATTAATGGGCAGATGCCATATTCCCCACAGGACACCGAGCAGAAGAACGCCTGCCCGTTTTCCGAATCTCTTCTGAAGCATGGGCTGGAAAAATCCCCGCCAACCGTATTCTTCACCGAAAAATGCCGTAAATACAAGGACGAAGTTAATGGGCAATGTTATCAGGCTGAGCAGCAGATAGGGATTTCCCATCAGTGTCAGGAACGCTCCCGTCTGTCCGGTAATTACATAACTGAAAAAGATACGCAGCATATATAGAACCAGAAAAAGCAGAATATAAAGCCAGGGCTTTCTCTTTTGTCCGTCACCCATGGCAAGGCCGTATTTTCTCCGTACTTCCTGTTTATCCAGCAATAAGAATACCCACAAAATAAGGCTTCCTATAATAATAACATACTGGCTCAGGAGAGTAAACGGCACCTGTGGGATAAACAGGCTGAGTGCAGCGGCGGCTGCCATTGCCCCTGTCAGAATTAAAAAGCCCACATAAAACTTCACGGGGAGCTTCTCCCCTTTCTCCCGTGTCAGCAGGTAAGCAAGCATCACTCCGGCTGCCGGATAGAACATCTGTGCATTGGGGAATACGCTCACGTCGTTTCCCCGGTAATAACTGATTCCCATCAGAATGCCCATTAACAGGGGCATACCGAAAGCGACTGCAACAAAAATCCAAAGCTGTTTCTTTTCTGTAACAGTTAATTTGGCCTGCATATGTAAATCCTCCTTGTTTTGCCTCAAGTTTTACTTTCCATAAAATATCATATATTATATTTGTCTTAATGTCAAATATATATTACATTTTGCAAGGTGAGTTAGTTGGTTTATGAACTCACACTATTATATCTTTTCAGTCCCGTTTTCCACAAAAAAGCGGTCAGCAGCCCAAATACTACTACTACGGCAGCACCATATATCCACATTTTTACACAGCCGCTCCCGCTAATATACATGGCAGGGAAGGTAGCGATAATGCCATAAGGAAGGATTACATAAAACAGAAGCTTATAAAAACCTTTGAAAACCACACCGGGTATTTTCATGCACAAATCAATACCGGCCTCCTCCAGACGTGTAATATTATTGGTGGAAACCACAAAGAAAGTAAGAGAACGGATGATAACCTCCATTTCATACCAAAGGATAATCATCAGAAAAACCCAGACTCCGTATCCTGCCGCTAATCCTGGTGTTACCTTCACTCCGGACAAACGTACGCCGTACCACAGAATGCATATACTCAGGAATACCAGCGGCAGGGAGCCCGGATTAACCTGCTCAAAGGACAGGCGCAGCAGAGGGCTGATCGGCTTGGTCAGATATAAATCAATTTCCCCATTCCGGATCTTGCCGGAGATATTATTCACTCCAAAAAAGTAAACGACCATGTTTACGGCATTCACCAGGGAAAAGGTTCCTATAAAGATAACCATTTCCCCCTTCCCCCATGGCCCAATGGAATCCACATTGGCATAAATCGCCTGAAATACAAGCAATTCCACCAGAAATAAACTGCCGTCCACAAAAAAAGGCCCCCAGAAACCCAGCCGGAACATCATCAGATGCTGGAAACGCAGCCGTATCAGCTCCTGTACAAATTTCCGGTTATTTTTTATTTTTTCCATCATATTCCCACCCCATCATATTTCAGTCTGTATTTTTGATAGGTTCTGCGGTTCAGAAGTTCCATAAAAATGCACCATCCCGCCAGTATGATCACCCCCCGCAGGGCTTCCTCCCCGCAGCGGCCGGTGAAAAGCATGGACGGCAGGTAAGTCACATAGTAAAACGGCAGCAGGCGCATCCAGGCTATCATTCCACCAGGCAGCAGGGTAAGCGGTACAATGGTTCCGGTTATCAGGGAAATCAGATTATCCTTTATCATCAGGAACGTACTGATTTCTTCATACCGCAGGGTCAGAAGCCCCAGGTAGTAATTCAGCTGTACCATAAACAGCAGCCCCAGAAACACCATAAGCACAGCACAGGTGATCACAAAAGCATCGGAAGTAAAGATGAAGCGTATCCGGAAAATAAATATCCATACGCCGGCCGCCAGGAAATCAAAAAGGAGATAAAAAGCAACCACTCCCGCCTCCATGGCAAGAAAATATTTTTCGATATTCATCGGAATCACCATATATTTGGAAAAGGTGCCGTTCCGAATACGGGAACTGATTTCCCCGCTGATTCCTCCTGACATTTCTATCTGGGACAAAAAGGAACTGATTATATAGTAGGAAAGCATACTGTGGAAAGTGAAGCCCGCAATGCTTTCCTTGCCTTCAAAAACTGCCCCCCATAGCACATAAGCAAAAATAATTTTGGTTATGGTGAAGAGCATATTAAATACAGCGTCCGCCCGCCAGATAAGCTGGGCCTTAAAATAGATTACTGCCGTTTCCCCATATTTACGCATTTCCTTCCCCTCCTTCCCGGTAAATACGCTCCACAACTTTACCGATTTCCTCTTCTTCAATGGTCACATCGACAGGAGACAGCTTCAGGAGCGCTCCCAGGCATTCCCCTGATTTTTCTCTGGGAACCTCAAACACTTTTTTATAAGGGGAATCCTCCAATATCCGCCAGTTATTTTCCATATGGGGGAATTGTACGGGATGATCAAAGCTCAGGGTAATTCTTTTATTTTTCTGGTATTGTTCGAAAAGCCGGTCCGTCGATCCGTCATAAATTTTACTTCCATGGTTCACTACTACACATCTGCCGCACAAAGATTTGATATCCTCCATATAATGGGACGTCAGAAGGATCGTGGTTCCTCTTTCGGAGTTCACCTCCTTCAGAAATTTCCGTACCTGTTTGCCGGCTACCGCATCCAGCCCTATGGTAGGCTCATCCAGGAAAAGAATCCTGGGATTATGCAGCAAAGCCACTATAAGCTCCATTTTCATCCGCTCTCCCAAAGAAAGGGTGCGTACCTGCACATCCAGAAGCTCCTTTACCCCGAACAGCTCTACAAAATACTCCTTATTTTCCCGGTATTCCCGGTCGGAGAGACCATAAATCTGCTTAAACAGATGCAGGGTATCCTCCGCTGTCAGTTCAAAGAATAACTGGCTCTTCTGTCCCATTACCACGGCATACTGCCTTTTGAACTCATTTTCCAGCTTATTGGGATAATACCCCATCACTTGAATCTCTCCTGACGTGGGAGCAATGATGCCGGTAAGCATTTTGACAAGGGTTGTTTTGCCTGCTCCGTTCGGTCCGATCAGACCTACAAACCCGCCTTCTTCCACTGTAAAATTCATGTGCTTTACGGCTTCTTTTTCCTCGTATTCTCTGTGAAACAAACCTTTTACACTTCCAAGGAGACCCTCCTGTTTTTTGTAACGTTTAAAGGTTTTGGTTAATTGAGTGGTTTCGATGATGTTCATTGACTGCTCCTTTTCCTTTTTACTTCCCGTGTTATTTAGCAGCGATATGCAAAAAAATAAGCCCGCAAAAGTATCTGCCCTGAAATAGACATACCCTTCTGCGGACCATGATTTACAGACGGCTTACCCCGGAATAAAAGATAATTCAAACAGCCGGGGCCATTTCCGGGAAAATAAAAAAGCAGGCCTTTATCACGCCAGCTTTCATTCCGTCCGTATTTCCTGATCAGACATATATAATGAAGTACAGGATGTATTAGTGTAAGGCAGATATCCGGCAAAAGCCGGCAAAAGGGCATACTGATAGCCGAAACGGGCTTCAGGCTGTCCTTCCTCAACTATTTAGTTGCAATCTCCTTACCGAACACACGCATGCACTTACCTCACTTTTTTTATCCGGCCGATAATCAATGGCCTGCTGTATTTGCCAAACAGCAATTTTATTATAGGGAGGAATCACTGTGATGTCAATACCAAAAATTGTTATATAGGATAACACAGAATAGTTTGAGTATGTAACATGAATATTGGTTACGAATGCATAAATATTTCCCCTATTAGGGACACTAACAGAAAATACCATAATGGAGGATTCATATGAACAAAGAACCTGTTTTTTTAACGGACAAAAACCATACCGTAGTGCTGGAAGCCCTTACCGGCGTGCCCAATGCTGCCGTTCCTGACAGCTGCAAGCCCTTTGAAATCCTGACCGCCAATACCTCGGAAGGAGCTGCGGAAAAGCACCTGCCGGTTGTGGAAATCAACGGAAAGCATGTAACTGTCAAAGTGGGCAGCATCTTCCATCCCATGACCGAGGAGCACAGCATCGGCTGGGTCTGCTTGGTGACCAGGGCCGGCTGTACCATGCGTGTCTGCCTGGATGCAAACTGTGAACCCGTGGCGCATTTCACGCTGGAGGACGGGGATTCGGTGAAGGCGGCTTATGCTTACTGCAATCTGCATGGATTTTGGAAAACAGAAATTTAAGCAAAATAACATGTGTGGGTAAAAGGAGATACATCTACCGGTTTATGTAAATGTATCTCCTTTCATTAAGGGGCTATGTACAGGCGGCATCTGTTATGTTCCGGACCAAGCGGAAGGTATTCCAACGAACATAAACATTATTACGTTTTGTTCAAAGCGTTTCTGGCCGGATGAAGCACTAGCTTACTCCGCTATTTTTTATGACACGGCAGTTTACTCTCCGCACCATATACCCGTTTGATTGATAAACTGACTGACAGATTCGGCTTTGGCAGCCTCCCTGACCCATTTCCTTAAAATCGGCAGATCAGACTCCGAAAGGATTCTTTCCTGTAATTCACCGGGTATTTCTCCTAATTCGGCCAACAGTTCAAGTACATCCTCTGCTTTACCTTCTGCTTTACCTTCTGCTTTACCTTCTGCTTTACCTTCTGCTTTACCTTCTGCTTTACCTTCT
>URMK01000075.1 GCA_900548905.1 uncultured Lachnospiraceae bacterium
TCAGTCCCGGGAGCGCCCCACAGACAGCGGGCGGAGGGCCATTTGGCACCTGCGATTGAGTAATTATACAAAAACGGTAAATTGAGATGCCTTTCATTTTTGTATTTCAAATACAAAAATGAAAGGCATCTTTGTTTGCCCAAACATGGGAAAAAATGATTCCTCTTTCTATAATGTAAATACAATCTCAGCAAGAGAGAAAATAACAAACGGGAGGGAATTCAATGAAAAATTACAAAAAGATTCTTGCAATGATTTTGGGAACCGTAATGGCAGTATCCATGTTGGCGGGCTGCGGCGGCAGTGACAGCAGTCAGACACAGGCGCCTGCAGAAACAGGAAAGGAAACAGCATCGGATGCAGCGGAAAGCACTTCGCAGGCGGGAGAGGCTGAGAACGGAACGCAGAGCGCCGGGGCAAATACCGAATTTAGCGGAACGCTGAAATTATACGGCCCCGGGCTTTTTACAACAGTGGGAGAGGAGGGAAGTACGGACATTGTAACCGGTATTACCAAACCCGGCTACAACGTGGTTATCGACAGATGGAAGGAGCTGTATCCCAATGTGGATTTGCAGATTGAAACCATTCCCTGGGATAACTGGAAGGCAGCCTGTCAGACTGCAGCGCTGTCGGGCGATGTTGATATCATTCTCCACGGAGCATCAATTGTTCCGATATGTGAGCCTCTGACCACATATCTGGAAAAAGATCCGCAGGTAAAGGATGCCGTTGGCATGATGGCCATGAGAAAGAATTCCGATATTGCACCTCTTTCCGAATATGTACCCTACGGTCTTACCGTAAATGTCAATCCGGTTATGGTAGTAATTGATAAGGAAATCCTGGAGCATTACGGACAGGAAATCCCGGATTACGAAAACTGGACCATGCAGGATATCCTCGACATTGCCAAGGCTACGACCGGAACCGATCCTGTCACTGGAAAACAGACCTACGGCATGAGTATGATTGCGGCGGCAAGCGCAAATAAGAATTATATCTGGGCCTCCAGAGCAGTAAACAACGATATCTATGAGTGGGGCGACAGCCTGAAAAATACGAAGGTTAACTTCGTAAATGATAAAACAAAGAAAGTATTCAATTATCTGACAGAGCTTTCCTCTTATGCAAGTCCCGATTATATTGAAGGCCTTGATATGGCAAATGCATATACACAGGATAATAATCTGGCAATGTTCATTATTGAAGATGTGTACAGCGCTTATAACACGATTAAAGCAGCGGGGCTGGAAGACAAATATATGCTGGCAGCGCTGCCGAAGATTGAAGACGGAGAATTTAAGGGAATCACCTCCAGCCATATGGGTGACTGGAACATGGCAATCTGCAATACCAGTACACAGAAGGATCTGGCCTGGGAATTCATGAAATTCATGGTAACGGACGAGGAGGTACAGCAGTGGATTCTGGATACCTATTGTATTCCGGCTAATAAGGAAGCAAGCGGCAAGCTGGGCGGATATATGCCCGCCGATTACGCGGATCCCATTTCTTATGTTGTAAGCACCAGTCCGCTGGAATTCAGCGCTTCTGCAAACAACTGCTACGATAGCAGCAACTTCGGAACCTTTGCCAATGACCTGACAACCGTACTGAATGAAATGTTCCAGAGCAACATGGATGCGGATGCTGCCATGGATTATGTAAAGAAGAATCTTGACGATTATATGGGTACATTAAATTAAGCCGGGTTAAGGCTATCTGGTCAGGAACCGGAAAAGCAGATGCTTTTCTGGTTCCGCTTATCATAAAAGGAGTTTGTTTCATGAAAGACAGACAGGCGTTGAAATTAAAGATAAAAAAGCAGCTTGTGTGGTATTCCTTTATCGTTGTCAGCATTATAACTCTGATAGTGCTGACCTATATACCGATGCTGACTACCATCAAGTACAGTTTTCATGATATCCAGGTCCTTGGCTTCGGCGAGGATAAATTCATAGGATTCCAGAATTATGAGAAGATCATGCATAACTCTTCCTTCGTTAAATCAATCGGAAATACCTTCCTGCTCGCCCTTATGAGCCTGGTATCCATACCTATCGGTTTCATTCTGGCCACTCTCATTAATAATGTGGGAAAAACCAAATGGCAGAGCTTCTTCAGGGTGGGATACTATTTTCCCAATATTATTACGGGCGTCAGTGTGGTACTCATTTTCCAGGTGGTGCTTAAGGCAAACGGAGGGCTTTTAAACAATGCACTTTCCGTGCTGACCGGTCAGGAGGTGGCTATCGGCTGGCTGTCGGATTCCCATTACTCCAGATTTGGAGCAACGATTTTGAGCGTATGGGGAAGCATTGGTTATTCCATGCTGATTAATCTGGCAAGCCTGCAGTCCATTCCCGGTGAAATTTATGAAGCAGCCGAGGTGGACGGCGCGAATGCCTTTAAGCAGTGGTGGTACATTACCATTCCGCAGATGACCTCCTGCTTTGCATTCTTGTTTATTACTTCCATTATAAACGGCCTGGCCAGATTCTCCGATTTGTTTATCATCGGCGGCAATACGTCGGCAGGACGTCCCGGAGGCACGCTTCAGACCATTCTGATGTATATTTATCAGTTCAGCTTTGAAAGCCCTCAGTATGGCATCGCCTCTGCGGGGGCCATGATACTTTTTATCCTGACTTTTGTAATAACGTTAATCAATCTGAAAATGACAGGATTCTTTAAAAAGAAAGAAACCTGAAAGGAGCATCTATGAAGCGTAAGAAAATTAGAAGAGTTATATTAATCACTGTGCTGCTGCTTATGCTGGCGGTGATTCTGATTCCGCTTGTATGGTGTATCGTTCTTTCTTTTGACAGAAAAGCATTATCCACCCTGCCGGAATTTTCACTGATACCACATGAGTTTTCCCTGTTTAACTATGAGGTGGCTTTTAATACCATACCGCTTGTCAGATATTATATGAATACCATTTTTGTTACCGTAGTACATACCTTCCTTGCCGTATTTTTTGCTCTGATGTGCGGGTATGCTTTTGCCAAGGGAAAGTTTGTGGGAAAGCAGTTCTGGTTCATCTTCATGCTGGCGGTTATGATGATCCCCTTTGAATCCAGAATGGTACCTTTGTATCTGCAGTACAAAAGCTGGGGGCTTCTGGATACCTATGCACCGCTTCTCATGGGGGCCTGCGCCTATGTATACGGCATTTTTTTTGCCAGGCAGAATATAGAGGCGATACCGGATTCGCTGAGAGAGTCCGCCTATATTGACGGGGCAAGCGAATGGCGGATTTTCCTGCAGATTATCATTCCGCTGTCCAAACCGCTCATCGCAACACTGTCCATTCTGCAGATACTGAGTAACTGGAACAGCTATCTGTGGCCTCTGGTGGTGATCAGAAGCTCAGAAAAGCAGCTGATTTCGGTAGGGGTTTCCGTTTTTAATGCC
This sequence comes from uncultured Lachnospiraceae bacterium, assembly GCA_900548905.1. GTDB lineage: Bacteria > Bacillota > Clostridia > Lachnospirales > Lachnospiraceae > Eisenbergiella. Next base: position 3,421 of record URMK01000075.1, read on the forward strand.
CAGCAGGATTCCATTTATTACGGGCCGAGAATGGCGGTTGCGGTAATCAGTGCCATCCCCTTGAGTATCATGTTCCTGTTCCTGCAGAAATACATTGTACAAAGCGTGGCAGTAAGCGGTATCAAACAGTAAATAAAAAGGAATTGGCAATGAAAAAACAATGGTGGCATGATGCATTAAGGGTAATTCAGTATAATCTTCAGATACAGGATACGGGCCGGATGGTTCCCGGGGAGATTGCGGCTAAAGCCTGTGAAGCTGGAGCCAATGCCGTGGTCCTGAATGCGGGAGGGATTTATGCGTGGTATGACAGCCGCATCCCCTTTCATCATATCAATGAATACCTGCCGGAAGGCGGACTGCTGGAGGAAGTGATCCGCAGCTGTCATGAAAAAGGGATCCGGGTCATAGGAAGGTTTGATTTCAGCAAAACCGATGATGTCGTTTATTTACAGCATCCGGAGTGGTTTGTAAAGGACAGGGAAGGAAAACCGGTCTGCTATGGCAGCGGTCGCATGGGAAACTGGTCCCTGCTGATGTCAACCTGTATTAACGGCGGCTACAGAAACGAGGCATTTGCTGCAAAGGTTATGGAAGAGGCTCTTGCCAATCTGGATATAGACGGTATTTTCTTTAATGCACCCCATATGGAAAAGTGCTTTTGTGAGAACTGCCGGAGAAAATACAGAAAGCTGTATGGAAAAGAGCTGCCCGCTAGGACTGAGGAATGGGAGCCGGACTGGCAGACACGGTGCCTGCGGGATAATATGACCATATTATACCATACGGTGAAACGGCGGAAAGAAGAGATCCCTGTCATTCTTTATTATGGAACCTATCGGGAAGACGGTACGGGCCTTCCGGAGAATCTTGATCTTCGTTATGAAACGGCGGATATGGTCTGTACAGAGGCTCAGGATATCCTTTCCGCAGGGAAAAAGAATCTTCCTTCTTCCTGGAAGCCTTCTTTAAATATGAAACTCGGCCAGTGTATCCCGGATGTTCCCAGACCTTTTGGCATTATCCACTCCTGCCCGGGCATGGATTGGAGGCACACGGGGCTTCCTGCCGCAGAATATGAATTCTGGCTGAGTCAGATTCCCGCCTCCAACGGTCAGCTTTGGCATTCGCTCACAGGCTTTGATGCGGTAATTGCCGATAAAAGGCTTCTGGAGACCATGAAGAAAGTAACCCACAAGGCAGCATGTTCGGACCGGCTGATGCAAGAGGCCAGGTCTGCGGCTGAGGTTCTTCTGCTGTGGAACGCGCAGGCCTCTGAACTGGGCTTTGTAGAGGGACTGATGTCCTGTCATATCCCTTTTGATATCATGGATATCTGGCATCTTAATCCGGAAAGGTTAAAGGCGTATAAGGCGGTCATACTTCCTGACGGCTTTCCTGTGAATGAGGACAGCGTGGGTATGCTGAGAGCTTACGTGGAGGCAGGAGGCGGTCTGTACGCGGAAAAAACGGATGCCGGAATCACGGAAAGCTTATCAAACCTGCTGGGAATCCGGCAGGAGGTATGCACAGGGCATGACATTTCAGCGGCTTATGGTGCCCTTGAACCGGAAAGTGTGGGACTGAATACTAATCTTACCCGGACCGGGTATATTCCCATAAAAGGAGAGCTGCTCTATACGGTACCCCAGGAAGGAACGGCTATACGGATGACACTGGTTCCCCCCTTTGCGCCTCCCGACGGAGTTGGAGCGCCGCCGGAGCGTGCGGGAATTCCTGTAAAGCGTACGGATATACCGCTGCTTCTGGAAAATCGGATAGGAAAGGGCAGGGTTTTGACTGGTTTCTTTGAACTTTCCCGGTTGATGCGTCAGATCGGATTAGAGGATCAGAAGCAGCTTTTCGGAAACTGTATCTCATATTTGCAAGGCAGGGAGAAAAGCTTTAACGCAGAAAAGCTGCCGGAAGGGATCTTTGTATATCCCTACAGGACAGATAACAAATTCCTCATACATCTGGTTAATGGGATCGGAAGCAGACCGCTACGAGATACCATTGTTTGCCATCAGCTGGAGGTGGAAGTGTCTGCAGGTATATGGCGGAACGTCGGGATTTCCCGCGTATATTCCGCTTTGGAGGGAACACATGTCTCCTGGAAAGAAAAAGACGGCCGGATCCGGATTCAGTTGGAAAGCCTCCGCGTATGGGATATAATTGTAATGGAGTCGGAAGGGAATTTATAAAAGGGAGCAGGTGCGGATATGGGCTGGTGGACGGAAAAAAGATTCCGAATGATACAAAATAATCTGCGGGATATTGATGCAGGGATGGATGTGGATCGGTATGTGGAAACGCTGAAGGAATTCGGTGCGGATGTGTGCATGGTGGGATGCGGGGGAATCACCGCGTTTTATCCCACGCAGTTGGAATGCCAGAAAACAAGCCTTTATCTGAGAGATGATTTCTTTGGTAATCTTCTACGGAAATGTCATGAAAACAAAATCAGAGTGATTGCAAGATTCGATTTCAGCAAAACGCATATACAGTTTTTGCAGGACCATCCCGAATGGTACAGTAAATCGGTACAGGGAGAGCCTGTTCTTTATAATGATACGGCAGCCGTCTGTGTAAACGGTCCGTATCAGCAGGAATGTTCCCTGCAGATACTGGAAGAAGTGATTGGCAATTATCCCGTGGACGGTGTTTTCTTCAATATGTTCGGCTATCAGACAAGGGATTACAGCAACCGGTATGTGGGAATCTGCCAATGTGACAGCTGCCGGCGGCGGTTTGCGCAGTACTGCGGTATGGAGCTTCCGAAGGAAGAAAAGGAGGAGGATCCGGCGTATATTAAATACAAAGAATTTAAAAAATTTACGACTGAAGATCTTCTTTCAAAAATTTACCATAAGGTTAAATCCCTGAACAAGGAGGTAGCGGTGTGTACATACAGCCACAGGAACGTGGATCTTGTGAGAAGCGAATCCAATTCTGCGGTGGACAGACCCTATCCATTCTGGATGATGGCAAGCGAAAATAATGTATCCTGTGTACAGGGTACCTTTGATGATAAATATTCCAGTAATTGTGTCATTAATGCGGTAGATATTTTCTATCGGTTTATGGGAGTTTCCCCTTATTTAAATGAACTCAGGCTGTATGGAGATATGGCGGCGGGGGGAAACCTGGACTGGTGTATAATAGGCGGCTTTGAAACCTATCCCGATAAGAGGAATTTTGAAGGGGTTAAGAGGATATTCCGGTTTCATGAGAAATATGAAGGCTATTTCAGCAGCCTGCAGTCTTGTGCTTCCATCCTTCTTGTGAATCCTCTGGGAAGCGGCACAGATGCACAGAAAGAATATCTTGGCATTTATAAAATGCTGAAGGAAGCCCATCTGTTGTTCGATGTGACAGATGCGCGGGAAACGGCAGTCCTGGAAAACAAGGCAGATGCCTATGCGGCTGTCATTCTTCCGGGAGTGGAGGAACTTCCGGCATCGACGGCGGAGGCTTTGGAAAAAAGCAGGGCTGTAATTATTGGTACGGGCCTGACGTTCAGGAACAGCAGGAAAAACCTGAAAAGACTGTTTTCCGTAACACTGGGAGAAAAGTTGGAAAAGGTGCGCGGCTGCTATATGCTTACGGAGCCTAAAAAGGTATTCACACATTTTCAGGACAGGGATTGGGTATATCTGGATAAGGATTATTATTTTATGCAGCCGGATGCGGAAAACCTGAATTATATGCCTTTGATTTCCGCCAGCATGTATGGCCCTCCGGAACGCTGCTTCGGGCATGAGGTGACGGAGCAGAGCTGCATTTCCGTCCGGGAAGGAAAAGCGGTCTATTATCCCTGGATGCCGGGACTGCTTTACTATTCCCATGGATATGAGGATTTCAAAAATCTGTTTTTGGATGTCCTCCCGATACAAGGAAATGATCTTATCCGTGTCAGTGCACCTCCCTGTGCAGAGGTCTTCTTCCACCGCTGCGGAAAGGAAACGTATCTTTTGCAGCTTCTGAATTATTCCGGTTTTAACGGTACGATGTTTTATGCACCCCTGCCGGTGGAAGCCCATATTTCTTTCCCGGGCCTTGCGGTGAAGAAGATCCAGCAGCTGAGGGAAGACGGAAAACGGAAAATGGCCTGCGACAGAAGTCTTAAGGTTACTGTAAAAGGATTATATATGGCAATTCTTATAACCGCAAAGGAGAGATGAGATGGAACCCTGGTATCAGAGAACGTTTTTATGGGGACAGGTAAACCTGACAGAGGATGATCCGATAAAATGTGATTTATCCTTCTGGAAGGATTACTGGAAAAAGAGCGGGGTGGAGGGCGTTATTATCAATTGCGGCGGTATAGTCAGTTATTACCGCAGCCGTTTCACTTATCAATATAAAGCAAAAGGTCTGGGGGACCAGGACTATTTCGGAATATGGAACCAGGCTGCCAGAGAGGCAGGACTGACTGTCATTGCAAGAATGGATATTAACTGTACTACAGAAGAGATGTATAAAAAATATCCCGAATGGTATTGCAGGGACAAAAAAGGACAGCCTGTCCTAAGCCAGGGAAGGTATATGGCCTGTGTGAACGGAGGGTATTATCAGGAATTCATTCCGGAAGTTTTCCGGGAAATTATTGAGAAATATCATCCCGACGGTTTTGCAGACAACAGTTGGTCGGGGCCGGGGAACAAGACCATTTGCTATTGTGAGAGCTGCCGTAAGATGTTTTATGAGGAAGAGGGCTGTGAACTGCCCGAAAAGCCGGATTGGGAGGATCCGGTTTACCGGAAATGGATTCGGTGGAGCTATGATACAAGAGTCAGAAACTGGAAGTTTTTTAATAAAGTCACATCGGAATGCGGCGGAGAGGACTGCAAGTGGTTTGGAATGCTCAATGCAGATCCTTTTTCAACGGGAGGCCGGTTCTATGATATCAAAAAACTGGTTAAGGACGCCCCTTTTATTTTCTGTGATCACCAGTCACGGGATCACAGCAGCGGTTTTGAACAGAATTCCCTGAATGGCGCCCTGCTCCGTTTTGCCTCCCGGGAAAATGTAATTGTTGCGGAAAGTATGGCACATTACTACAAAGGGGAGCGGACCTTCCGGCTTTCCGGAGGGGAAGCCCAGGAGGTGCGCAAATGGATGATGACGGGAATGGCCGGAGGGCTTGCCCCCTGGTTTCACTTTGTGGGGGGAGGTACCGGAGATCATAGAAAATTCTCCATATCCCGGGATTTATTCCGCTTCGCAGGGGAAAACAAAACGTATTTCAGAAACCGTACCAATATTGCCAATGTGGGGGTGGTATGGAACCAGGAAAGCGCAATTTATTATGGACGGGAGGAAGCCGCTGAAAAAAGTGGGGCCTGCTTTAAAGGAATGACGGAAAGCCTGTCAAGGGCAGGGATTCCTTTCCTCCCTATTCATGCAGATGATATCGGTAACTATGCGGATAGGCTTTCCCTGTTAATCCTTCCCAATATTGCCATTCTCAGTGAAAGCCAGGAAAAAACAGTGAGAAAATGGCTGGCTGACGGCAAAGACCTGATCCTGACCTCGGACACGGCATTGTATGACATTGAGGGGGAATGGAAGGGGGCAGGGGAGCTTCACCGGGATATCGGCATTGCTGTTTGTGGAAAAGCAGAAGGAATTTCGGGAAAAGGTGAGGATAACTGGCTGGTGCATGAAAGCCATACTTATCTGGAGATAGCCTGTCCCGGACATCCGGTGTTCCGTAAGACGCCGGATACGGAGCTTCTGCCTTTCGGAGGCAGAATGAGAGTATGTACATCGCATGGGAGGCTGGAACCAATCTGTACCTATATTCCGGCTTTCCCCATTTATCCCCCGGAGTTTTCCTGGATTCGGGAAAAGAGCGGCGAAGGGGCAGTCTATGCAGGGATTCTGGAGAGCGGATCCCGGGTTGTCTATTTTGCTGCGGATATTGACAGATGCTACGCTGCATATCATATCCCGGATCACCGCAGGATTCTGGAAGGGGCGGTGCGATGGGCAGGAGGCGGAAACTTTCCGGTTACGGTACAGGCCCCTGCCCATGTAAACTGTAATGCGTACCGACAGGAGGAGCAGTATCTGATCCACTTAGTGAATCTGGCAGGCTGCAGCGTGCCTTTGGGAACGCTGGAAGAGAATCTTCCTGTCGGCCCTGTGAGGGTTACGCTGCAAGGATTTGGTAAGGAAGCGGAAGCTGTCAGCTGTATCAGCGGTGAGCACTATGAGGTAATACAGGAAATAGAGGATACGGTAATTCTGATCCCCAGGCTGGAGGAACAGGATATCATACGGATAAAAAAATAGAAGAAAAGGAGTAGCTGTGAAGGTACTGAACAGTTAAGAAAAGGAGCGGAAAAAATGAAGATTGTACTTTTGGAGTCATTGGGAATTCCCGAAAACGAATTGAAAAAATACGCAACGAAGCTGGAACAGGAGGGTCATTCCTTCTGCTGTTATGAGAAAAATACAGATCCTGCCATACAGACGGAACGGGCAAAGGATGCGGATGTCATCATGCTGGCAAATATGCCATTATCCGGTGAGGTTATCAGAAACTGCCCGTCTCTTCGTTTCATTGATGTGGCCTTTACCGGTGTGGATCATGTGGATTTGGAAGCAGCAAAGGAAAAAGGCGTCGCAGTGAGCAACGCTTCCGGTTATTCCAATGAGTCGGTTGCGGAGTTGGTTTTAGGAATGGCAATCGATTTGTTCCGTAAAGTACCCCAGGTGGAGAAACGCTGCAGGGAGGAAGGAACGAAGGACGGCCTTGTAGGCAGGGAGCTGAAGGGACACACTGTGGGAATTATCGGCTATGGTGCAATCGGCAGCAGAGCCGCGGAGCTGTTTCATGCCATGGGCTGCCGGATTCTGGCTTTTTCCCGGCACGAAAAAGAAAATGTGCCGGATTATGTTACTTACGTGCCGTTGGAGGAACTGGTAAGAGAATCTGATATCATCTCCCTTCATTGTCCCCTTTCACCGGAAACAAAGGGGCTGATGAATGCCGAAAGAATCGGCATGATGAAGAAAACGGCCGTCCTCATTAACGCGGCGCGCGGACCGGTGGTGGATTCCCGTGCGCTGGCTGACGCCTTAAATGAAGGACGTCTTGCGGGGGCGGCAGTTGATGTGTTTGAGATGGAACCCCCGGTGCCGGCCGATCATCCGCTGCTGCATGCGGCAAACTGTCTGGTAACCCCTCATATAGCCTTTGCTTCGGAGGAATCCATGAAGCTGAGAGCGGATATTGTTTTTGACAGCCTGAAGGTATGGCTGAATGGCGGACAGGTAAATACAGTGCTTCCCAGGTAATTATTAAGGCCGGCGATTCAGCGGCTGGGGACGGTAACGGGGCTTGACACCGTCCGGGAAAATAGACAGTGCAGGGGGAAATATGAAAAAATACTGGTATCAGGAACAGGTAAGGATTCTTCAGACCGTGCTCCGGGAAAAAGACGCCGGGCAGTATGATGCGGGTGCGGTTATCCGTTATATGAAAGAAACGGATACCAACTGCCTGGTAGTAAATGCGGGCGGTGTGGTTGACTTTTTTCCGAACAAGCTGGAAATGGGGAAACCGGGCCGTTTTATGGGAAGCCAGGATATACTGAAGGATTTGACGAGGGAATGCCACGATAATGGGATCCGTATTATCGTCCGGGTAGATTTCAGGGGTGTGGATAAAGAAAGATATGAAAGGCAGCCTCACTGGTTCGGGCAGAATGAGGATGGTTCTCCATTGATGGGATGGAATGATCGGATTTACAGGCCCTGTTACACCAGTTTCTATGGAAGCGGCCATGCGGAACAGTTTCTGGAAAATCTGCTCCGGGAGTACGATTTGGACGGTGTCTGGGAGAACTGTGTCATATTCGGATTCGGCCCCTGCTATTGTCCGGGCTGCAGGGATAGCTTCCGGGCCTGCAGCGGCCGGGAAATTCCGTCCTGCAGAGATTATTATTCGGAAGAATTCCGGGAATATAGGGAATGGAAATCCATATATGCCAAAAAACATATGGATCGGATGAGAAATGTGGTAAAGCGTTTCGGTGAGGATAAGGCATATGTATCTGAAATATTCGGTATGTATCATGTATCCTCCTCCCTGTCTTCGGGTATTGATTTATATGATGCCAAGGATAAATTTGACTTTCTGGTGAGTCCTCTGTTTTTAGACGGCAGTGCGCAGCCGGAGAAGAAATATGATGATTTCAGTCATGCAGCGTCCGGTATCCGCTTCTTAAAGGCAATTGCACCGGATAAACAGAGTGTGGCACTGACGGGCGGAAACGGGACGAAATGGCGTTATGTTACAGCTCCCCGCCTGGAGAGCCGCATTTGGATGTGGGAAGTAGTCAGCGCAGGCGGAACGCTTTGGAATACGTATTTTAACGGACAGCATCCGGGAAAAACGATAGACAGAAGGAACGCCGGATCCGAACAGGAAATTTACCGCTATTTAAAGGAAAAGGAAACATATCTGATGAATCAGGTGCCGGCCGGGGAAATCGGTATCTTTTATTCCCGGCAGACAAGGGATGTGTTTGGAAATGACCGGCTGGAAGAGGATGAATACGGAAGCTTTATCAAAGGGGTGGAACGGGTGCTGATTGCCTGCCATATGCCTTACCGGTTTGTGCCTGATTTGGATTTCTCCTATGAAAAGCTGGAGGGCATAAAAGTTCTGCTCCTTCCTAATGCCGCCTGTCTTGGTGAGGAACAGATGGATGTTATACGGCGCTTTGTGGAAGAGGGAGGAGGGCTTGTTGCCTCCTACGGTACCTCTCTTTATGATGAAAAGGGAAAGAAAAGGCAGGATTTCGGATTGAAGGAGGTCTTTGGCTGTTCTTTTACGGGAATTACCAGAGATACCGGATCGGACAGCTATCAGAAGATTCGGAGGAAGCATCCGATACTTGAGGGTATGGATATCGACAGGACAGAAATGATAATGAATGAGGAAAAGACGCTGCTGTGTACGAAGCAGAGGACGGATTACACCACTGTGTGTACGTATGTGCCCCTCATTTATAACCAGCCTCCGGAGTATGCCTGGATACCGGACGAAAACACCGAATATCCCACGATACTTGCCGGACAGTATGGAAAAGGCAGGGTGGTCTATTTTTCCAATCAGACGGATAAGGCCTGCTTTACCAACGGCCATGAAGATTTTGTAAATACCTACCGGAATGCGGTACAGTGGGCGTCAGGTGGGGAGCTGAAGGTTACGGCAGATGCACCGGAAGGGGTCCATATATCTCTTACTGAAAATAACGAAGCACCGGGAAAAATGGTGATTTCCTTTGTAAATACGACCTCCGGGCCTTTCCGGCCGGTACGAAGCCTGCAGCCGGTATTTCATCTGGAGGTAAGAATCCGGAATGCCGTACTGAAGGAGTCTGTGGTTCTGCGGGAAGAAAGCAGGATAGAGATAACACAGGAAGAGAAGCAGGGTAAAAAGCAAATCCTTATCCGGGTGCCTATGCTGCAGGAATTTTCAGCTGTCTATCTGGATATGGAGGAAGGGGAAGCGTAGGAATGAAAGAAAACATAGAAGCCTATTTTCAGATGGGAACGATATTGTGGATGAGCTATCCGCCGGCTATGTACAGCAAGTCCGGGGAAGGTTATGAAGAATCTCTCCTTAAGATTCTGCGTGATGATTTTTTCAGTTGTATCGAATTAACACAGATTACGGATGATACATTGAGAGAGAAAGTTAAAAAGCTGCTTGCGCAGTCACATATGAAAATCTGCTACGGCGCACAGCCCAGGCTGCTTTCAACCGGCCTGAATCCCAATGCGCTGGAGGAAGAGGAGCGGTTAAAGGCGGAACAAACGCTGTTGGAAGGGATTGACGAGGCCGCTTATCTCGGTGCAAAGGGAATTGCTTTTCTGGCAGGAAAGTGGCAGGAGGAGACGAAGGAGGAAGCGTATGCGCAGCTGTTGAAAACCACATTTCGTCTGTGTGATTATGCAAAAAGCAGGGGGATGTATGTAAACCTTGAGGTATTTGACTACGACTGCGATAAAGCGGCTCTGATTGGACCGGCACCTTTCGCCGCCAGGTTTGCCGCCGATGTACGCTCAAAGTGTCCGAATTTCGGCCTGCTTGTGGATTTGTCCCATTTTCCTGCTACGTATGAAACCAGTCGGTTTGTAATTCAGACCCTGAGGCCATATATTACCCATCTTCACATAGGGAATGCGGTAATGAAGGAAGGGTGTGACGCCTATGGGGATAAGCATCCGCGCTTCGGTTATCCCGATAGTGCGAACGATACGTCCCAGCTCCTTGATTTTTTCAGGGTTTTGCGGGAAGAGGGTTTTTTCCGGAAAGAAGAGCCTCTGACACTTTCCATGGAAGTGTCCCCCAGACCGGATGAGGATGCGGATATTGTACTGGCGAATACCAAGAGAGTGATCAGGCGGGCGTGGGCGCTGTTGGAGGATTGAATGTATGAAAATAGTTATTTTAGACGGTTATACGGAAAATCCGGGAGATTTGAGTTGGGATGAGTTAGGTAAGCTGGGAGAACTGACGGTATATGAAAGGTCTTCCCCGGCCGAAACGGCGGAACGGATGCAGGGAGCGGAAGCGGTGTTTACCAATAAAACGGTGATTTCCGATGAAATTATGGGAAAATGTCCCGGGCTGAAATTTATCGGTGTTCTGGCAACCGGTGTGAATATTGTGGATCTTGGGGCAGCTGCAAAGCGGAATATTGCAGTTTCCAACGTGCCCTCCTATGGTTGGCCTTCCGTTGCCCAATTTACAATGGCTCTGCTTCTGGAGATGTGCCATCATGTGGGAGAACATTCCCGGGCGGTAAAAGAAGGAGAATGGAGCAGGTGTCCCGATTTTTGCTTCTGGAAATATCCCCTGGTGGAGCTTGCCGGAAAAACAATAGGAATTATCGGCTATGGACATGTTGGGCAGGCGGTTGCCCGCCTGGCCCTGGCTTTTGGGATGAAGGTTCTTGTATGCGGACGCCGGGAAATTCCGGATGCACTTCTGACAGAAGGTATCCGAAAGACGGATTTGGAAGAGCTTTACCGCCAGGCGGATGTTATAACCCTGCACTGTCCCTTGACCGAAGAAAACAGGGGAATGATAAACAGGCAGTCCATAGAAAAGATGAAAGATGGTGTGTTCCTGATTAATACCGCCAGAGGGCCGCTTATTGATGAACACGATTTGAAAAACGCTCTGGAAAGCGGAAAGGTGGGAGGGGCTGCCGCCGATGTGTTATCCTCCGAACCGGTGTCTGCGGATAATCCGCTTCTGAATGCGCCCAATATGATAATAACGCCTCATATCGCCTGGGCGCCAAAAGAGGCGAGACAAAGACTGATGGATATTACCGTGGAGAACCTGAAGGCATATATTCAGGGCAGCCCGGTTCATGTGGTAAATAACCCTGGCGGCAGTCGCTAAGTGGATGTACTTGTGCGTCCGTTTGGTTCGTTGCCTGCAGGAATGGCAGACTTAAGTTAAAAGAAGGAAAGAGGATTCTAAAATGAATATAGGATTTATCGGTCTGGGTATTATGGGAAAGCCCATGTGCAAAAATTTAGTAAAGGCAGGCCATCGGTGTACGGTATATGATATTATGGAGGCAGCGATGGACGAAGCGGCCGCAGCAGGGGCAATAAAGAGCAGGAGTGCGGCTGAGGCTGCAGCAGGGAAAGAACTGGTAATCACTATGCTGCCCAATTCCCCCCATGTCAGGCAGGTGGTGATGGGAGAAAACGGTATCATGAACCATATGGGTGAAGGCTGCATACTAGTAGACATGAGTTCCATTGCTCCGCTGGCATCCAAAGAAATCGGAGCCGCCCTGTCAGACAAAAATATAGAAATGCTTGATGCCCCCGTATCGGGGGGAGAACCGAAAGCAATTGACGGAACCCTTTCCATTATGGTGGGAGGGAAGAAGGAAATTTATGACAAGGTGAAGGATGTGCTTCTCTGTATGGGAAGCAGCGCCGTGTACTGCGGCGAAATCGGGGCAGGAAATACGACCAAGCTGGCCAACCAGATTGTGGTGGCGCTGAATATTGCAGCGTGTGGGGAGGCCTTTACACTGTCTAAAAAAGCAGGGGTGGATCCGGGGCTGGTATTTGCGGCGATCCGGGGCGGGCTTGCAGGATCTGTCGTCATGGATGCGAAGGTACCCATGATGCTTCAGGGGAATGACAAACCAGGCTTTACGATAGATTTACATATCAAGGATTTGAACAATGCATTGGATACCGGCCATGGTGTGGGAATGGGGCTTCCCCTCACTGCTCAGGTGATGGAGATGATGCAGCAGCTTGCGGGAAAGGGTCTGGGAGGAAAGGATCATTCCGCATTGGTGAAGTATTATGAGAAAATGACAGGGGAATCTTTAAACGTTAACGGAAAACCTGCCCAATAAAAATATTGCTGCGAGGATATGGTATGCGCGAGGATGCTTACAAAATCATTAAAGAAACATTAGCCGATTGTTTACCGGATAAGGCGGTGCGTGACTCCCTGAACAAGCTGGAACTTTCCGGGAAGGTCTACGTGGCGGCGATTGGAAAGGCCGCATGGGTTATGGCAAAAACCGCTGCTGATTTTTTGGGAAACAGGCTTGAAAAAGGCATTATCATTACAAAATATGAGCATTCCAGAGGTGCACTGGATAAATTCGAGATAATAGAAGCCGGGCATCCTACGCCGGATGAAAACTCGATTCTTGGGGCAAAAAGAGCCATAGATCTGATTAGGGAAGTGGATGAAGGAGATACTGTACTTCTGCTTCTATCAGGCGGCGGATCTTCCCTGGTGGAGCTTCCCATGCCGGGGCTTACTCTTTCCGATATACAGGGGGTGACAAAGCAGCTGCTTTTCTGCGGCGCGGGTATCACAGAGATAAATGTGCTGCGTAAAAAGCTGTCAGCCATGAAGGGGGGAAAGTTTGCCGCCTATCTAAAGCATGCAAAGGCATATTCCATCATCCTGTCCGATATTATAGGGGATAATGATGATATGATAGCCTCGGGTCTTACCTATCCGGATGAATCAACCGTGGATGAAGTAAAAAAAATCATAGAAAAATATCATCTGACACTTGATGAGAGGGTGGAAGCGGTATTGTTAAGCAGCCAGCCCTGCCGGGATATTAATATTGAGAATCATGTGGTGGGAAGTGTAAAGGATTTATGCCGTGCGGCAGCAGTCCATGCCGGGGAACTGGGATATTCCTCCCATATTCTCACAACCTCCATGCAGTGTGAGGCAAGAGAAGCAGGCACATGGATTGCTTCCATGTACAAAGACGCGTATCCCAGACCGTATGCCGTAATAGCGGGCGGAGAAACGGTGGTAAAGGTAACTGGTACAGGAATGGGAGGCAGAAACCAAGAGCTGGCTTTAAGCGCTGCCGGAGTGCTTAAAGGGCAGAAAAATGTACTTTTGTTTTCCCTGGGTTCCGACGGAACCGACGGCCCTACCGATGCGGCAGGAGGAATAGTTGACGGAAGTACGGCAGAAAGGCTGGAAGCCATGGGATTGGACGTAGAGCAGATCCTTCAGGAAAATGATTCCTATCATGCGCTTCGGTGTGTGGACGGCCTGATTATGACAGGAGCTACAGGAACCAATATTAACGATGTCACTGTTTTATTGTGCCGGTGAAATAAGGCAGGGATGCTCTTCCTTCTGTTCAGGAAGAGCACACCTGCCGTCCCCCATCACACCACCACCCTCACCCACAGCATCTCCCCTTCCCTCCCGGCCTCAACCCCGCCCCCAAGCTTCTCCGCCAGCCCCCTGACCACCGCCAGCCCAAGTCCCGTACCCTCCCCATGTCTTGACGGATCTCCCGTATAAAACCTCTCAAACATCCGCTCCGTATCGATGATGACCCCGGCCGGCAGATTATTTTCCACACATAAAACAGCCCTGCCGTTCTCCCATTCGGCAAGACTTATCTTAACGATCCCATCACAATACCGCACCGCGTTTGAAAGGAGATTCTGAAGGATACGTTCCATCATGCCGCGGTCGGTTTCCAGAAAAACCGAAACAGACGGAAGTCTGATCTCCGGCAGGATACCCCGGCTTTCCAGCAAAGGGGCGTTTTCCGTAAGAAAATCCTGAAGCATATTGGAAAAATTGATTCGTTCTTTTTCCGGTGCCGCCTGATCCGTATCCAGAAGGGAAAGCTCATAAAAAGACCCAATCAAAGCATTCATTCTCTCTGCCTTGTGCAGTGCCGTTTCCACACGCCGCTTCTGTTCCTCTGCCAGTTCGGTTTTCAGAACCAGCTGCAGATGTCCCGTCAGGACGGTCAGCGGGGTACGCAGATCATGGGAAATATTGGAAATGGATTCCTTCAGATGTTCTTCATGCTGCATAGCGCAGGCTACCGCATAGCGCTGGCCTGCATAATGTGCATTCAGGCTGCCGGCTAGCTTTTCCAAATCCCTGTCCACCAGAGACATATCCAGCATTTTTTCGGTGCGGCCTGCCGCCAGCGCTTCTGTCTGCCCTGTGAGATACCTTATCTGCTTTTTCAGACGGATATACTTAACCAGCAGAACCAATAAAAACAATACGAGAATACCAATCAGGATACGGATGAAGAACACCTCTTTTCGTAATTGTGGTTCTTTCTCGGGTTTGGGTGTAGCCTCGCCGAAGCACTGCCCGGCCGCCATCCCCGGGCAGTCAGTGTTCCTTACAGGGGACGCTCTCGCTCGGCCGAAAACGCAGCAGTACTAACGCTGCAAAAGACGCAGCGTAAGGACTGGCGTTTTCAGACGCCCCTTTCAGGAATCACTGACTGCCCGGGGATGGCGGCCGGGCAGTGCTTCGGCGAGGCTACACCCAGACCCGAGAAGGAACCGTAATTGTCCAGTCCCTACACAGTTACCTCTTATTTCTATTTCAAATCACATGTGCGGAAGGAACGCCAGGAGAGCAAAATTATTCCGCCTGCGTATACAGCCGCAGTCAGCCAACAGGACGGGACAAACAGGGACTGGGTGCTCACTGCCTTGCGGATCTGATAGATGGGCAAAAAGGAAATCGGAAGCCCCAGCTTCATACCATACCCCAAATACAGACTCAGGACAAAACTAAGGCCTGCCGTAAACGCGATAGCTTTCCCGGAATTCCGAAACAGACAGCAGAAAAATACGGCATAAAGGAAGGCGGCACTGTTTAACAGAAAGGAATAGAGAACAGCCCTTATTATGACCGAAAAAAATTCCCCTCCGTCGGCAAGCCCAAACCGGGAGGCCTCCCGGATGCATCCCGCAAAAGGATAGACTATCATCATGAGGTTAAAGGCAGGTAGATAAGTGATCACCTTGCCCGCAAGAACAGCCCCTCGCCCATGTCCGGCACAGATTTCCTGGTTGATGGTCCGCCAGGAAAATTCCCGGCCCAATACCAGGGCAAGGAGACTGGAAACAATAATAAGAAGAAAGGTGGAATCATATACCATTCCGATAAAAATATCCGAAAGGGTAACAGCTATGCCGCCTTCCGCTCCCAGAACATCCGTCTCATAAGTATTTCCCGTCAGAAGTCCGAGCAGAAAAGTGCCGGCGCATCCATACCAATATATCCGGCTGCGCAGCAGCCTGTACCTGTTCATTCTCAGTAAATTATGCAAAACAACGCCTCCTTTATTTCAAATCCGTACGACAAAAGCACCTATAGGCAATAAGATAAGAAAGCATAATCCAGAAAAAATCAATTACCAGCAAAAGCCAGATGGGGCGCGTTAATTCGTCCAGGGATAAAAGCCGCAGCTGTCCGATGGGCAGAAGGATACCGGCAGCGGGGGCGTAGCTGCTGTTCAGCACAAAAATCATGAGAAAGAAAATAACCATCGGGACTGCAAACGCCTTCCCCGTGTCCCTGAAAAGAAAGACAAATAAAAGGGGCAGCATTCCCATGGCAAGAATCGCGGCAAGGGTAAGCAGAAGAGCATCAAAGGGGAGGGAAGGATTTTGCCCCAGCATAACCCCAGCCATATAATGAAACAACAAAGGAAGTCCATACAGAGCGGTACCTGCCGTCAGACAGGATAAAGCGGTGGAAAAAAGTATGGATCCTCTTCGTTGACCGGCGCTGACCAGGCAGGAAATTGTCCGGTTTTCAAAATCTTCCCCCACATAAAGTGCGGTAAAAATAATCGGTATAAAATACAACTGCGGGAGGTTATAGAGAGAACCCTTCAGCAAATCAGCCGTTGTGTTCCGGCTGTCCAGCAGCAGCACACTTCCCAGGCCAAGGGAAAAGACAAGCAGTCCCCAAAAGCTTTGTTTATGCAGAAGCTTATAATATTGGGCTTTCAACAGATTAATCATGGGAAGTCCCTCCCACCTTGCGTAAAAAATAATCCTCCAGGGTATCACCGAAAAGCTGGAGGCCGGTTACAAGGATATTGGCATCCAGCAGCAGCCGGGCGATCTGCTCCTTGTTTTCCAAATGGTCATACAAGCGGATCGTACCGTCAGCCATAAGCTGCAGCTTATCCGTATGCAGCTTTTCCTCCAGTAGAAGCAGTGCTTTTTCCGGCTCGGGCGACTGGATTGCGATATGGCGTCTGCAGCGTTCTTCCAGCTCCTGATCGGAAAGCTCTTCCAGGATTTTCCCTTTGTCTATCAATATAAAATGGGAAGCGGTCTGGTAAAGCTCCTCCAGAATATGGCTGGAGACCAATATCGTCATTCCATACTCCCGGTTCAGCAGCTTCAGGAGGTTGCGGATTTCTACAATCCCTGCCGGATCAAGGCCGTTGACGGGTTCGTCCAGAATTAAAAACTCCGGCATATTTAACAGGGCGGAGGCAATGCCAAGCCGCTGCCGCATCCCCAGGGAAAAATTCCGCACCGGCTTTTTTCCGGTATCTTCCAGATGAACCATACCCAGACATGTTCCCGGGACGGTTTTGTCGGGGATACCTCTCTGCAGCCGCTGCACCTCCAGGTTCTGCCGGGCGGTGAGATTGGGATAAAGGGCCGGGGTCTCAATCATACAGCCGATACGTTTCCGCTGCTCCTGCAATTCCTTCCGATCCGTCTTCCCCCATAACGCCAGGGTTCCGCAGGCAGGAAAGGCCAGGCCCGTTATGAGCCGCAGAAAAGTAGTCTTTCCGGCTCCGTTCTGACCGATGAAGCCATAGATTTTCCCCTTTTCCAGCTGCAGATTCATGTGATCCAAGGCAGCCGTTTCCTTATACATTTTAGTAAGCTCCCGGGCTTCCAGTACCATTGTTTTCATTTTTTCGCTCTCCTGCCGCGTGCAATTGTAATTTATGGATTGCGGATATCAGGTTTTTCCTTTCCTGCATCCCTGTATTTTTCAGTATAAAAGGAAAACATAAAGAATTCCTTAAGCAGATAAAGAAATCAGTAAAGAATAAATAAAGCCGTATGCCGCTTTCCTATGCGCAAATTTTACGGTCTGTACAATAACTGTGCAGACCTTTCTGAACGGTTATGGGGAATCAGCCGCCGGCCTTATGCAGGCGGTAACCGATTCCCCATACCGTATCAATGTATTCCTCCTCCGGAGAAATAGCTTTTAATTTATTGCGGAGGTTGCTGATATGCACATGCAGCGTATTATCTTCACTCAGATATTCCGTGTCCCATATACTTTGGAACAGATTGGCTTTGGAAAAAACCTTATCCGGATATCGCATCAGCAGTTCCAGGATAGCCAATTCCTTTGCCGTCAGGAGAACTTCCTGGTTTTTAAGGAAAACGGTGTTTTTATCCCCGTCCCAGACCAGATTATTGTATTGCAGCCGATTCGGGGAGGCTGTCTGAAACTGTACCCTGCGCAGACAGCTTTCTATCCGGGCAAGCACTTCCTCCATGTCAAACGGTTTGGTAATATAATCATCCGCGCCCATACGCAGCAGATCAATTTTATTCTGTGTTGTTTCTTTTGCAGATATAATAATGACGGGTATCGTGTACTGTTTCCGGATATCAGCAAGTACCAGATCCCCGCTCCGGTAGGGGAGCATGATATCCAGAAGAACCAAATCGATCAGTTCCCGGGCAAGGAAATCCGCAGTATGCAGGCCGTTATACAGGCTTCGTACCTGATACCCGTTTTCCGTGAGAAAACCGGCTAAAAGGCTATTGATCTCCCAATCATCTTCCACAAGTAAAATACGATGCATCTGCTTCCTCTTCCTCCCGCTGTCAATCCCGGCAGTGCTCTTCTTTTTCAGCCGTTCTCTTATAAAAAAAATGGCCGCCGGGTGATTCCATTATAGCATGAGAGGGAGAGATACTCAATTGCAGCCGCTTTTGTCTGTATCACGGTAACCCCTGTTACGATCCTGTGGATTTATAATGCCTCACCCCCACCCGCCACAGCAGGAAGCAGGGAATCAGGAAAAGGAAACCTCCTGCCGGAAGCAGGCTGTACCACCATTTGCCGCGATCCAAAAGAAAGAGGAGGGGATAATACTGGATGCAGGCATAAGGAACCAGAAAGGTAGCGAACAGAAGTACCCGTTTTCCGTAAATATCCACAGGATATTTACCATATTCCCTGGCACCGTCCGTAAGGACATTCATAAATTCCAGTCCTTCCAGGGTAAAAAAACAAATCGCCGCATAGATAAGAAAAATACCGGAAAAGAGGGCGCTTCCTCCGGCCAGCATAAAAAGGACGGTAAATACCTTGGCAGGACTCCAGACAACCCCGCCTGCCGCCAGTCCATAGGCAAACATCACGGCTGCCTGGATCATTCTGCCGATGCGGGTGAATTCAATCCGCTGCCCCAGCACCTGGAAAATCAGGCTGCGGGGCCGTACCATAATCCGGTCAAAAACACCGTTACCGATGATGGAAGCGAAGGTGTCGAAGCCTCTGGCGAAAACTTCCGCCAGGCCGAATTCCATCAAGGTAATTCCGAAACAGAGCAGTACCTCATTATAGCTGTAGCCTTTGACCGTATGAAAACGCCGGAACATGAAGTATATTCCTATAAATACGTTAAAGGATACGAGGAATTGTCCCATACAGGTCAGAAAAAAAGAGGTTTTATACTGCATGGCGCTTTTAAGCTGGATCGAAAAATAATGCCTGTAAAGCCGGAAGCTGTCGGCGGCTTTTTTCCCGGTAGCAGCTGACGCGCCGGTTAGCGGGTCCTTCGTTGAAGGTGTGGTTGAAAACATAATTATCCTCCCTGTACCACGATACGTTTCATTGCCTGTTGTTCCAGAAGTCTGCCTGCAAGCACCATGACCAGAAGCCAGAAAACCTGAAGAAGGATGGCTTTTTCCAGATCGGCCCCGTTCAGATCACCGCTGTATACCCGCAGCGGTACATTCTGCATGGCGGCAAAAGGCAGCAGTTCCATTCCCTTTCTCACGGCATCCGGAAAGAAGGGAAGGGGGATAATGGCTCCCTGAAAAAGCTCAGTTACGGACAGCGCCACAATACGGATGCCGTCCGGCGTAATGGTAAAAAAAGAGACCATATAGATGAGCATACAAAATGCCACCACATTAAAAAGGCCCAAAAACATAGTGAGGACAAAAAGGAAAAAGGTTCCCGGGCCTGTGGGGGCGGAAAGCCCATAAGGGGCCGGTACCAATACGGCTGTCAGTAAAATGGGAAGACACCGCAGCCCCGCACGGGACAGACGGTAAGCCAGGCTTCTTGCAAACCACATGGGGTATATGCCAAGAGGACGGCACAGCTCGTAGGAAATATTCCCGTCTCGTATCGAGTTAAAAATTTCCGTTTCCATATTCCATCCCATAAATAATACCAGAAACGCCTGCTGTATCCAGACATATGAGCAGGCGGCCTGCAGCGTCATGGGAAAGGCCGTGGAATCCGATTGATAGAAAGCCCGGAAGGTGAGGATCTCCATCATCCCCCAGAAAAACTGAGTGACGATGCCGGCAAGAGCGGCCGAGCGGTACTGCAGTCCCGTGTTGAAACGCAGGCGGAAAAAAGACAGATATTTTTTCATGCCGACCCTCCTATATATCATATTGCTGATAGAGGGAAGCCACGGTCTCATCAATGCTTTCCCCGCCTCTGCGGATATCATCCAAAGTGCCGTCCATCAGGATTTTCCCTTTTCCAATGAGCAGAATCCGGCTGGCAAGGGCTTCAATATCCTGCATATCATGTGTGGTGAGGATTACGGTTGTTTTCCGGGCCGCATTCAGCTGCCGGATGAAATCGCGCACGGCAAGCTTGGATACCGCATCCAGGCCTATGGTTGGCTCGTCCAGAAAAAGAAGCTTAGGCGAATGAAGGAGGGAAGCCGCAATTTCACAACGCATCCGCTGTCCCAGGGAAAGCTGCCTGGTGGGAGTCCTCAGAAGCTGGGAAAGGTTCAGAAGCTCCGTAAGCTCGTCCCGGTTTTTCCGGTAAAGTGCCTCGTCAATACCATAAATATCCCGGAGCAGCTCAAAAGAATCGGCCACCGGTACATCCCACCATAATTGGGACCGCTGTCCGAATACCACCCCGATTTCCGCCACATGGCGGACTCTGTTTTCCCAGGGAACCCGGCCGTTAATCCGGCATTCCCCGCAGTCCGGTGTCAGAATGCCGCTGAGTATTTTAATGGTGGAGCTTTTGCCGGCTCCGTTCGGCCCTATGTAACCTACCATTTCCCCGTCCTGAATGGTAAAGGAAATATCATCCAGAGCACGGATCACGTCATATTCCCTGTGAAACAGGCTGTGAAAGGCATGGAGAAAGCCGGCGTCACGCCGTGCCACGCGGTAGGTTTTAGTAATGTGAGATACTTCGATCATGTAAAAATTCACCCCTTTCCGGGTCCGTAAATACGCCGCCCATTCGTTGGGACAGAAACATATGGGAACAAAAGGATATCATTTCCGAAGGCCTGGAAAAGGGCCTGCGGAGTAAGAAACAGGGAAACCCCTGTATAAAGAACGGTGAGAGGCTGCTTGCAGCACAGCGTCACTGTCTGAAAAACAAAGATAACGCCTTGATATATAAAAAGGAGCGGATAAAGATCCGGATCCATTTCAGGCGGACTTTTAGAATAACACCCGGACGTGCGACTGTCAAGAAAATACCGTACAAAAATGAACGTTGGAATTTGTGCACTTATCCCAAAGTTTTCCTCCTATACTTTCAGAGCCTCTTTTTTGGTAAAGGAATACAGGATCGGAGGAGTTAGTGTAAAATTATAGTTGGCAATAAAAAAAGGAAGCAGGGACAAAACCCTAC
>URMK01000076.1 GCA_900548905.1 uncultured Lachnospiraceae bacterium
CACCGCTCTGCCAGCGGGCGGAAGGCCATTTTGCTCCTGCGAAGTTTGAGTTTATTATAAATAACTTGCAGGCAAGGATAATTTATGGTAAAGTTTTTTTACGATAGATTTCATTTGTGAAGCTATCAATTTCAATTCTTTTCAACAGCCGTCACAGACACGGCATCATGGCGTATCAGCCATATATCCAATGGTAATAAATTTCAAAATGAAGGGAGAGATGCCTTTGGCGTGAATCCGGTACTGTTTTTATACTCTTTTAAGTCGTTCGGAGGTAAGAAAGAGGTAACATAGTAAATGAAAGAAACAACAGAAAGAAAAATGAATAAACAGCTCCTGGCAGCAATCCTGTTTCCGGCCCTTATCCTGGCTGTCTCTTTTGGTATTAAAATATCTGCTGCGGCGGAAGCGGACGGCGGTGTATCAGCGGCTGTTACTCACAGCAGCACGCCCGGACCCGAAGCGCCTGAAAAAGCAAAGAGCCGCGCAGAATGTATATGTATCGATACCTGCGGGGGCAGGGGAAATGTAAATTGTCCCTTGTGCCGCCTTATGCCGGAGAGATGCCGCGTAAAAACACACGGCCGTCTGCAGCCTTTTCTTATAGAGCTTGGGATTGCTGCTCTTTTATTAAGTATTCTGCCGTCGGTTTTGTTATTTATCAGACCAGTGTTCCTCTTCGGAAAAAAGGAAGAAGGGAACTATCGGTTTGCCGGAGTCCTTTTTGTTGAAAAGAAATACGGGCATTGGCAGATTCTCCTTTGCAAGCCGCGCTATGATTCCTTTAAAACAGGTGAGTTCCGGCTTCAGTGCGGGCTGTGGGGATATTTCCATGAAGGGGATGCACTTGCTGTTTCCCTGGAAAATATTATTTTCAAGAAAATTGAGGTTTCCGCGGTTATGGATTTCAAGCTCTGAATAGAAACAGCTTCCTCTGTTTTTTACCTGTTTTTTATGGTATACTTATACCGTTTGCACAAAGCAATGCCGGGAGACGGCAGCATTCCCGGATTTTATAAGATGCGATAACGTTGCCATAATTCATACAACGGATAACAGGATAATAAATGAAAAAATTAGTGATAGGAATTCTGGCCCATGTGGATGCCGGAAAGACAACTTTATCGGAAGGGATCCTCTACCGCAGCGGTATGCTCCGGAAGATAGGCCGTGTGGACAACAAAGATGCTTTTTTAGATACTTATGCGCTGGAAAAGGAGCGGGGAATTACTATCTTTTCCAAGCAGGCCAACTTCCGGTGGAAGAATATGGAGGTCTCACTCCTGGATACGCCGGGGCATGTGGATTTCTCCGCAGAGATGGAAAGGACACTCCAGGTGCTGGATGCAGCGGTTTTGGTGATCAGCGGAGCCGACGGTGTGCAGGGGCATACCCAGACACTGTGGCAACTGTTGAAAAGGTACCGGATACCGGTCTTTCTTTTTATCAATAAAATGGATCAGAACGGGACCGACAGGGAGGCGTTGAGGGAAGAACTGAAAACCAGGCTGGAGGAAGGCTGTGTGGATTTCGGTGAAGGGTTTACGGAGGCATTTTACGAGCAGTGTGCGGTTTGTGATGAGGCGGCTCTGGATATGTTTCTGGAAAAAGGAAGCCTGCCGGAGGAGGAGCTTGGCCGTCTGATCCGGGAACGGAAGCTTTTCCCCTGTTTTTATGGTTCGGCCCTGAAGCTTACAGGGGTGGATGAATTTCTGGACGGACTGGAGCGGTTTGCCGTTTCGCCGGCTTACGGATCTGCTTTCGGGGCTAAGGTTTTTAAAATCGCCAGGGATGAACAGGGAAACCGCCTTACGTATATGAAAATAACCGGAGGAAGCCTGCAGGTAAAAACCACCCTGCGTAATGCGGGAAAGGACGGGGCGGGAAAGGATGCACCGTCGGATAGAGAGGTTTGGGAAGAAAAGGTAAACCAAATCCGCATTTATTCCGGAGATAAATATGAATTGGTGAATGAAGTGCAGGCCGGACGCATATGCGCGGTTACCGGGCTGAACCATACGCATCCGGGAGAGGGGCTGGGGATGGAACAGGCATCTGCCGCCCCTGTTCTGGAGCCGGTGCTCACCTATTCCATACGCCTTCCGGAGGACTGCCCGGTTCCGGTGATGCTCCCCAGGCTGCGGCAGCTGGAAGAGGAAGAGCCGGAGCTTCATATTGTCTGGGATGAAAGGCTGCAGGAAATTCAGGCCCAGGTCATGGGAGAGGTACAGATTGAAATTTTGAAAAGCCTGATAAGGGAACGTTTCGGTGCAGATGTGGAATTCGGGGCCGGAAATATTGTGTATAAAGAAACGATAACGGAACCCGTGGAGGGTGTGGGGCATTTTGAACCCCTCCGCCATTATGCCGAGGTCCATTTATTGCTGGAACCGGGGGAGCAGGGAAGCGGCCTTGTGTTTGCCGCGGACTGCAGCGAGGATATCCTGGATCGGAACTGGCAGCGGCTGGTTCTGACCCATCTGGAGGAGAAAGACCACAGAGGTGTACTGACCGGTTCGGTCATAACCGATATGAAAATCACGCTGCTCACCGGACGCTCCCATCTGAAGCATACGGAGGGAGGAGATTTCCGGCAGGCCACTTACCGGGCGGTGCGCCAGGGGCTGATGCAGGCCCGCAGCATTCTGCTGGAGCCATGGTATCAGTTCCGGCTGGAGGTGCCGGAAAAAATGGTGGGAAAGGCTATGACGGACATTGAAAAAATGTATGGTACCTTTGATACACCCCGGTCGGAAGGGGAAATGGCGGTTTTAACCGGCAGCGCGCCGGTATCCGCCATGCGGGATTACCAGAAGGATGTGATAGCCTATACCAAAGGCTACGGCAGGCTTTTTTGTACGCTGCAAGGTTACCGGCCCTGCCATAATGCGGAAGAAGTGATTGAAAAGACGGGTTACGATCCGGAGCGGGATACGGAGAATCCCACCGGTTCGGTATTCTGCGCCCATGGCGCCGGGTTTGTGGTGCCCTGGGATAAAGTGAAGGATTATATGCATCTGGAATGCCGCATCCTGCAGCGGGAAGCAGCGGAAGAGAAAAACGGATTTTCTCCCAAAGCAAAGGCGCCGTCGGAGCCGGAATGGATGGGAGTGGAGGAAATCGATGAGATCCTTGCCCGTACCTATCGTTCCAATCAGAAAAATAAGAATATGCCCCAACAAGGAGGCTGGAACGGGAGGGTGTCAAGACATTCCTCCCCGCCTCCGAAGGAGCCGGTCTACAAGGGGAAGGATTCAAACAGGATTGCCGGCAAAAAAGAAAAATATCTTCTGGTAGACGGTTACAACGTGATTTTTGCATGGGAGGATCTGAAAAGTCTGGCCGAGGTGAGCATTGACGGTGCCAGGGGTAAGCTGCTGGATATCCTGTGTAATTATCAGGGGATTGTCCGCTGCCAGGTGATCGTGGTTTTTGACGCTTACCGGGTGCAGGGGCATACGACGGAAATACTTGACTACCACAATATTCATGTGGTATATACCAGAGAGGCGGAAACCGCCGATCAGTATATTGAGAAATTCACCCATGAAAACGGGAAAAAATATGAGATCACTGTAGCCACCTCCGACGGCCTGGAGCAGATCATTATCCGCGGACAGGGCTGCCGCCTCCTTTCGGCCAGAGAACTCGCTCTGGAGGTGGAACAGGTAAACGGCAGGCTCCGTGAGGAGTATCTGGAACAGCAGAAAACGGATAAAAATTACCTGCTTCATGCGCTTTCCGAAAAAGCCCGCCGGCAGGTTGAAAAGATACAAGAGGATGAAACAAGTTGAAATTTATATATGAGATTCCCGCCTCCTTCTGGGGGCTGTTCCGGTCGGTAAACCGGGATATTTATATGGAAGCCCTTCTGACAATTGACGATGAATACCAATACAACAACTTTTTCCTGAGCAGGGAAGCCTGTGTGCAGATCCTGGGGGATATGTATGCCGAGCGCCGGTTCCTTCTGGAGAAGGAGGAAACGGAAACGGAAGAGGAAGCGCAGGAGACCGTGCCCAAACGGTTATTGAACTGGCTTCTGCGGACGAAGTGGCTTCGGAAAATCGAAGATTATACCACGATGACCACTAATATCGTCATTCCCGACTACGCCGCAGTTTTTATCGGCGCTTTTGACCAGCTGGTTAATCAGCCTCTGGAAGACACCGATATCTACATCCAGAATGTGTACGCCACTCTTTTTTCCTTTAAAAATGATGCAAGAATGAATATCACCATGCTGAAAACAGCACTGGTGAATACCAAAAAGCTGAACAAGGCCCTTCAGGATATGCTGCATAATATGGATAAATTTTTCGAACGCCTCCTGGCCAAGCAATCCTACGGGGAACTGCTGGAGGAGCATCTGGAAGGTTATGTGGAAGAAGTGGTCAATAAAAAATATCATATTCTGAAAACCAGCGATAATTTTTATATCTATAAAATGGATATTAAACGCTGCCTGAAGGAAATGCGGGAGGACGATGCCTGGATAGAACGGATCCGGGAAAAGCAGAGGATCACGAAGGATAAGAACGATAAGAAGGGGAAGGAGCCGGAGGGCTTCTACCGCAGGCGGCAGGAGGAAGACGTGCTGGATCTCATCGACCAGATTGAACGGGGGTTTGATGATATCGAACACCGCATAGCCAATATGGACCGGGAGCACAGCAAATACGTGCGCGCCACGGTAAGCCGCCTGAATTATCTGCTGAGCGATGAAAGCGACCGCCACGGACTGATTATCCAGCTGCTGAACTGTTTGGGAGAACAGGAAGAAACCGGACAACGGGCGGAGTGCCGGCAGCAGGCGGAACGCCTGCAGCTTGTGGCGCAGCGGATGAATCTTTCCTCTTATGAGATCCTGAATGACAACCCGCTGTATAAACGGAGACGAAGAAGGAACTTTACGGACGAACTGGCACCGGATGAAGAAAATAATGAGCTTTCCCGGGAAGAGGTTCTCAAGCTGAATAAAATACACCACCGGTTTACCCGAAAACAGATTGAAGACTTTATTGAGGGGCATATGACGGACGGCGTCCTGGAAACAGGAAGCCTGCGGATTTCCTGCCGGGAGGATTTTGAAAAGCTGATTCTGGCCTATGATATCAGCATGCGTAAAAACAGCAGGTTCCAGGTGGTTACGTCGGGAGAACAGGTGGAAGGGGAACAGTTCACCTATCCGGCCATGATGTTTGTAAAAAGAAAGGGAAAAAGCGATGCTTCCATACATGACTGAATTATCCCAGGAGGATCAGGAAAAATTGCAGGAAATAATCCGCAGGCTGTTCCGCCAGACCTTCCTTCTGGAAAGAAAATACGACAAAAAAGCGGGCAGGATGGTGGCCGACAAGGATTTTTATTTTGTTGACAGGCATATGGAATTCTTAACGGATTATTTCGCTGCGGCGGGAATCCGGCTGGAGATGAATTCCGAGCTGGGCACCATTTACCTGACCGGGGAAACCACTATGGGAGAACGGATCCCTAAGCTGGCCACCATATACCTTCTTCTCCTGAAGCTGATCTATGATGAACAGATGGCGGCCGTATCCTCCAGTGTGAATATATTGACCACCTTCGGGGAACTGAACGGTAAAGTAGGAGAGTTCCGGCTTTCCCGGAGCCTTTCCTCCCTTACGGAAATCAGGCGGGCCTTTGCTTTTCTTAAAAAATACCAGATGATCGAGCTGATGGATACGCTGGATGAGCTGGGAGAGCATACCCGCATCCTTATTTACCCCTGTATCAACCTGGTGCTGATGCGGGAGGATATTCTGAAGCTGCTGCAAAGCTTCGGAGAAGAGGAGGAAGGCCGGGAGGTATTCCGTGAAGCTGAAGAGGACGGGTACGGCACAGATGAGGAAGATTCATTAGAAGGAGAAAAAGCAGATGGAGATACAGCAGACAGTGACAGCACAGCTTCCGTATCAGGAGACGGGGCAGGAGAGGATGCCGCTTATGGAGAGCAGCCGCCAGTCCTTTAAGGCGATAACCCGGATTGTACTGAATAACTGGCATTATATTGACGCAAAGGTACTCACTCTTAATAAAAACATTAACTTTTTTACCGGTCATTCCGGAAGCGGGAAATCCACCGTCATTGATGCCATGCAGATTGTGCTCTATGCCAATACCGACGGAAGGGGCTTTTTTAATAAAGCGGCTGCGGATGACTCGGACAGGAGCCTGCTGGAATACCTGAGGGGCATGATTAACATCGGGGAAAATAACCAGGCGGAATACAAGAGGAACCGTAATTTTTCCACTACCATCGTGCTGGAGATGGAGCAGACCGGAAGCGGGGAAAAGGAATGCGTGGGTGTGGTTTTCGACGTGGAAACCGCCACCAATGAAATCGGCCGTTTATTCTTCTGGCATAAGGGAGGGATTTTGGAGCATTGCTACCGCACGGACGGACGGGCTATGGCTATCGGGGAGCTTAAGGGGTATCTGCAGAAAAACCTGTCAAAGGAGGAATGGTTTTGTACGTCCAATAATGAACGGTTCCGCAGGAATCTGTATGATGTGTATCTGGGTGGTTTGGATATGGAGAAATTCCCCAGGCTTTTCAAACGTGCCATACCGTTCCGCATGAATATCCGGCTGGAAGAGTTTGTGAAGGAATATATCTGTATGGAGCAGGATATCCATATCGAGGATATGCAGGAAAGCGTGGTTCTCTATGGCAGGATGCGCAGGAAGATAGAGGAGACACAGACGGAAATCGGTGAACTAACCGGAATACGGGATCAATTCCGCCGCTTTGTGGAAAGCCGGCAGAAGACGGCCGCCTTGCGTTATCGTCTGGAAAAGCTCACGATTTGTCAGCTGACCGAGCTTATCCGTGAGCTGCAGATCCGTGCGGAGGAAGGGAAAAAGGATCTTCTGGCCCAGAAGGAAGGTTTGGAAAACCTTCTTGCCGTGAAGGCAGGATACGCCTCCCAATATGAGGAAATCAACCGCCAGCTCATAAGCAGCGGCTATGCCCAGCTGGAGGCCAGGCAGCATAGCCTGGAGGAGAACCTGAATCTCCTGGAGCGCAGTGATCGGAAATGGAAGGCTCTTTCTGAAAGCCTGGAAAAATGGGAAGAGGAAGAAAATATATCCAACCAGACCATATGGGATATTGACAAGTTCCGGAAAGGAACTATTTCCGGGGAAGAACTGGAAAGGCTGAAAAAAAGCCTGAAGGAAGTGGCCGCTGATTTGGAGAAGCAGCATCAGGAAGCGGCGGCCGAAGGAAAAGCCCTCCAGAAGGAAGCGGATCTTATCCAGAAGGATCTCATGGAAATTATGCTGGGGCGTAAAGCCTATCCCAGGGAGCTGGAAGAAGCCAGAAGCCAGATACAGCGGCAGCTTTACGAGAGGACCGGTAAAAATATCCCGGTTCGTATCCTTGCCGATTTGCTGGATATCCGGGATGAAAAGTGGAGAAATGCCATTGAAGGCTATCTTGCATGGAATAAGCTGGCTCTTATTGTGGAGCCTGCCTATGTGAAGGAGGCTATGGAAATCTATGAAAGCCTGGATGCCAAAAAATTCTGGAGAGTGTCCCTGGTGGATACGGAAAAGCTGATGGCCCAGGAATATCCGGTGCGTGAAAAAGCTCTGGCGGAGGAAATTGACTGCAGGGAAGTCTATGTGAAGGCCTTCCTCCATTTCCTTCTCGGAAATGTGATCAAATGTGAAGATGTGCAGCAGCTGCGCCAGTGTAAAATAGGAGTTACCGCAGACTGCCTGCTGTACCAGAACTTTCAGCTGCGCCGTCTGAACCCGGATAACTATACCAGAAGGGCTTTTATCGGGGAAAAGAGTATGCGCAGGCGCCAGAAGGAACTTCAGGCACGTCTGGAGGAGTTGAATAAAAGTCAGGAAGAATATTCTGCTGCTGCTGCGGAAGCCAGGCGTCTGCTGGGCTATGAGTATCTCCAGGACTCCGTGGAAAGTTACGTGGAGCTGTTCCAGGATATGGAAGAGAAAAGGAAAAAAGAGGAACAGCTGCGGAAACTGGAAAAGCGCATGGAAGAGCTTGGCACCGGTTCGGTGGAGGTCCTGAAAAGGCAGCTGCAGGAAGTCACGGAAAAACAAAAAAGCCTGGAAACCCACATCGACAGCCTGAAAATCCAGATCCACGACAGGGAAAATAAAATAAAAGCGGATGACGCCGCTTTTATCGAAAGGAATGAAGAACTTCTGGAAAAGCAGAGGCAGCTGGTTACTTCCCCTGCATGGGAAGAGGACTGGGAACGCTATCTATCCCAGGTGAAGAATCCCCGGTATGATACGCTGATCCGGCAGACGCTTTCCGCCATTACGGAGTCGGAGGAGGATCAGGAGACACAGAGGAACCGTCTGGTAGATATCCGGTCCGAGTATCTGAAGCGCCATCCCGGCCGGGATTTTTCCGCAAGCGGTGAAAAGAACGGGGAATATCAGGCACTGCTGGATGAACTATCCTGTGACCGGATTAAGGATTTTGAAGAAAAAGCCATGGAACAGGCGCGGATTGCGGTAGATCACTTCAAAGAGGATTTTATATATAAAATCCGCAGCGCCATCAAAGAAGCGTATATCCGCAGGGACGAACTGAACCGAATCATCCGCAGGCTGAATTTCGGCAAGGATCGGTATCAGTTTAAAATAACCAAAAATAAGGGGCTGGACGGCGAATACTATGATATGTTTATGGACGAGTCCCTGGAAATCGATCCGGCCACACTTTCGGGTTCCGTGGAGCATCAGATGAATATGTTTTCCATGGATCACGAGGGCAGGTACAGCACTCTTATGAACGATCTGATCCGCATTTTTATTCCCCCGGATACGGCCAATGCCCAGGAGCAGGAGGAAGCCAGGAAAAACATGGAGAAATACGCGGACTACCGCACCTATCTCTCGTTTGAAATGGAACAAATCGTGGAAGGGGAGGAACGGCTTGTAATCGGCCTGAGCAAAATGATAAAGAAGAACTCCGGCGGAGAGGGGCAGAATCCGCTTTATGTAGCCCTCCTCGCCAGCTTTGCCCAGGCTTACCACATCAACCTTTCGCCCAGGCTTTCCCGCAGGCCCACCATACGCCTTGTGGTGCTGGACGAGGCCTTTTCCAAAATGGATGCCGAAAAGGTGGCGAGCTGTATTGAACTGATACGGGGGCTTGGTTTCCAGGCCATCATAAGCGCCACCAACGATAAAATCCAGAATTACCTGGAAAATGTGGATAAGACTTTTGTTTATGCCAATCCCAACAAAAAAAGCATATCCATCCAGGAATTTGAAAAGAAAGATTTCCCGCAGCTGATTCTGGAAGAGGAGGCGTAAACTGTTTTACGGAACCGGTTCACGGCCCGGTTCCTTCCGGAACTGCGTGGGCGTAATGGAGAATCGTGCCTGGAAGTGGTGACAGAAGGAAGCACTGTCCGTAAATCCGCAGGAGTTGGAGATTTCCGTGATCCGAAGGTCGGTGGAAGAAAGCAGACGTTTCGCCATGGACAGCCTCAGCTTAATCAGATACTGCTGGGGAGAGATTCCCAGCTCCCGGCTAAAAAGCTTGTACAGATAGGTCCGGTCGATCCCCACATACCGGGCCACGTCCTGGATCTTTATGTCATATGCATAGTTATGCCGCAAATAATCCAGCGCCTTCTGCAGATAGGTGCTGGAATTTTTTGCGGCATTTCCCAAATCCGGGCATAATATCGAAAAAAAGCGGTAGAGCAGGGAAAGGTGAAGATAAGTATTACCCGGCTGGGAATATAAAGTTTCGTTGATGGAAAGCAGACATTGTCCTGCCGGATCCAAAGAAAAACTGTCCGCCCTTTCAAGAGAAGCGGAAGAAAAGGGGACGGAAGGAACAGGCACGCAAGGAACAGAGGCAAAGCGGGCCGCGGCGGAATGGAATACAGGGGCGGAGGCGGTAAGGCCGCAGGCGGCCAGGATATCGGCGGCATCCCGTCCGTCGAAACCAATCCAGCAGTATTCCCAGGGATCACGGCCGTCCGCCGCGTAGGCTGATACAACTCCGGGGATGATCAGGAAAGCATCGCCGGCGGTCAGCCGCCAGCTGTGTTTTTCGCTTTTAAAGGTTCCCGAACCGGAAAGTACATAATGGAGCAGATAATGGGGCCATATACCGGGACCGCAGGTGTGGGAAGGTGCGGTTTGTTCATATCCGCTGAAATAGAGGCGGACGGGTGGTTCCGCGGCGGGCAGGCCGGGTAGGTTTGTCATGGTATTTCCTCCTGTAAAAACAGAGTATACGCTGTCTCTGGTTTCCGTTTTGCAGTGGCTTCCGGGCAATTGCCCGGCATGGGATAAACAATAATGTCAGGCAACATAATTACAATAAAAAGAAACAGATACCGCTTTTCTTTCCAACAGTATAAAGTATAATAAATAAAAAAGCAAAGCCCTGCTGCACAGAGGCGGAGCTGTGCGTCATGAACAGTAACCAGGAACATACCACATAGGAGGTTTTTTATGGGAATAAGAGTCTGTGAGGAAAAGAAAATATTCAGCATAAGCACACCAAATACCACATATTTAATGGGCGTTGCCGCCGGAAGTATGCTGGGGCACATGTATTATGGAAAACGAATGGATGATATGGACGGTTTTTATCTGCTCCGCGCAGGTGCTACGCAGGATGAGATGCATATTCACAGGAGAGAAAAAGTTGGTTGTCTGGACACTTTCAGCTTTGAGTATCCCGTCTGGGGAACCGGCGACTTCCGGGATCCATGTCTTTGTGTCCGGGATGAAAACGGCTGCCGTGCATGCGAACTGCATTACGAATCCTATGAAATCCGGGAAGGAAAGCCGGCGCTTGCAGGAATGCCTGCCACCTTTGCGGGAAAAGAAGCGGGACAGGCGGCGCAGACGTTGATTCTTACGCTCAGGGATGAAGTGCTGGGGTTAAAAATATTGCTGCGATACAGTATTTTTGAGGATTCCGATGCCATTATCCGCAGCGTCACGGCAGTCAATGAAGGCGGAAAGAAGCTGTATTTGGAAAAAATACTGAGCGCCTGCCTGGATATGGATAATGAAAATTTTGATCTGCTCACGCTGCACGGCTGCTGGGCGAGGGAAAGGCATATCACTCCCCATAAGGTGACCGAGGGTAAACATATCGTTTCCTCCCTCCGCGGGGAGACAAGCCATCACATGCAGCCGTTCATGGCCCTTACCACGAACGGCACGAGCCAGACCGAAGGCAGTGTATATGCCATGAACTTTGTGTATTCCGGCAATTTCATAGCGGAAACAGAGCTGGATCACAGAGAAAGCGTACGCATGAGCCTTGGCATCCACCCGGACGGCTTTGAGTGGGTCCTGAATCCCGGCGAACAGTTCGAAGCGCCGGAAGCGGTGCTGATTTATTCGGCACAGGGACTTGGTAAAATGACACGTACGTTCCATGATTTATATAAAAACCATTTGATCCGCAGCAAATATCTGCATTCCAAACGTCCGATCCTGATCAATAACTGGGAAGCTACCTACTTTGATTTCGATGACGACAAGCTGGTTGTCATTGCGGCGGAAGCCGGCAAGCTTGGCATCGAAATGCTGGTTATGGATGACGGCTGGTTCGGGAAGCGCTGCAACGATGAATGTGCGCTGGGAGACTGGCAGGTCAATGAAAGCAAACTCAGAGGCGGCCTGAAGGCTTTGGTTGACAGGGTTAACGAACAGGGAGTGAAATTCGGCATCTGGTTTGAGCCGGAAATGATATCTCCGGATTCCGATCTTTACAGAGCCCATCCCGACTGGGCGATACAGGTGCCGGGCCGGGCCATCAATATGGCGCGCCATCAGTATGTACTGGATCTGACCCGTCAGGAAATTGTAGACTATGCTTATGATTGCGTGGCAAAGATACTCAGAAGCGCCAATATCGAATATGTGAAATGGGATATGAACCGCCCGCTTTCCGATATTGGAAGCGCTGCCCTGGACAGCGAGCACATGGGAGAATTTTACCACCGTTATGTCCTTGGCGTATATCAGATGCAGGAACGCCTGCTTCAGGAATTCCCGGATCTGCTTTTGGAAAACTGTTCGGGCGGCGGCGGACGTTTTGATCCGGGCATGCTGTATTACAGCCCTCAGATCTGGACTTCCGATGATATGGATCCCATTGAACGGCTTTCCATCCAGGAGGGAAC
The DNA here is from genome assembly GCA_900548905.1 of uncultured Lachnospiraceae bacterium. Lineage (GTDB taxonomy): Bacteria > Bacillota > Clostridia > Lachnospirales > Lachnospiraceae > Eisenbergiella. Next base: position 12,177 of record URMK01000076.1, read on the forward strand.
GGCGCTCATCTACCCCTTAAGCTCTATGGGCGCCCACATCTGCGTCTGTCCCAACCATTCCGTAGGCCGGATAACCCCTATGGAAACCAGGGCCCATGTGGCGCTTGCAGGAACCTTTGGCTATGAACTGGATATCACAAAGCTGACGGAGGAGGAAAAGAAAAAAGCCGCCGGATTCAACCGGGATTACCATAAATATAACGATTTGATCCGGGAAGGCAACTACTACCGCATCGCATCCTACCGGGAAAATTCCATGTACGACTGCTGGCAGGTGGCGGATAAGGAACAAAAGCAATGCCTGGTGACCTATGTGCAGGTGCGCTATGAAACCGAACGCAAATCCAGACGCCTGAAGCTTTGCGGCCTGGATCCGAAGGCGCGTTATCGGTTGGAAGAAACAGGGGAGCTTTATTCGGGAGAAATGCTGATGAACGCGGGATATTTACAGGAAATGATCTTTGGGGATTATGGCAGCAGGCTGCTGTATTTTATCAGAGAAGAGTAATAATAGAAACAAAGAAGGCAGGCGGTAATATTCCGTCTGCCTTTTTTCAAGAGAAAGAAATGCGTACCGGTTAAATATGGAAGCAAAATAATCAAAAAAGTGCCATATCATACAAGACAACCCCTCTCCTCTGTGTTAAAGTATATCAAAACGTTTGTAAATGCAGGCCTTGTCCATCCTCCGGAAGTTTTTCGCGGTACTTGTGTGTGCCTTACGGAATCGGGGCTGGACGGGATTTCGGCTATGAGGAAGCCGGAGGGAGGACCATCATGCTTCAGGAACAGGAACAAAGACATATTTATTACGACAGGGATTTGGACATAGAGGCCTATAACTTAAGTGGAATTGTACAGAAATTTCCCAACCATTTTCATGAATATTACGTGATAGGTTTTGTGGAAGGCGGCAAACGCCATTTATGGTGTAAAGGCAGGGAATATGATGTGTCGGAGGGCGATTTGCTGTTATTCAACCCCAGAGACAACCATTACTGCGCCCCCATAAACGGGGAAATCCTGGATTACCGGGCGGTGAATGTCAATCCGGAGGTGATGGAGCGCAGCGTTAAAGAGATTACCGGGGAAGCCTATATGCCTTATTTTACCGAAACGGTAGTCTATAAAAGTGACATTACCCAGTCTGTCCGGGACCTGTACCGTGCCATACTGGATCATGCCCCCAGGCTGGAAAAAGAGGAGACTCTGTTTTTCCTCATAGAACAGATCCTGCAGGAATATGCCTCGGATTTTGAAAAGGCGGATATCCTGCAGCCCAATCCCCAGATCCGGAATTTGTGTTCCTATATGGAAACCCATTATGCCGAAAACCTCACTCTGGATGATTTGCTTTCTATGACGGATTTTGGAAAATCCTATCTTCTTCGCTCCTTTACCAAACAGACAGGTGTTTCTCCATACCGGTATCTGCAGACCATAAGGCTGGACAAAGCCAAAAAGCTGCTGGAGCAGGGGATTGCGCCCATCGATGCGGCGGGGATGGCAGGTTTTGCCGATCAGAGCCATTTCACCCATTTTTTTAAAGACTTTATCGGACTGACTCCGAAACAATATCAGAGAATTTTCCAAAATAAAAAAGAACAGGCGGAAACGGACAATGACAAAGAATAATACCATGCAGGGACATTTGGCGGCTTTTCTTACTATTTTTATATGGGGCACCACTTTTATTTCCACCAAAGTGCTGCTGAGAAGCTTCAGTCCTATAGAAATCCTGTTTATCCGCTTTTTTATCGGATATGCGGCCCTTTGGATCGGGTATCCCCACAGGAAAAGAAAAGGAGAAAGGAAGCAGGAGCTATACTTCGCATTGGCCGGGCTGTGCGGGGTAACGCTGTATTTCCTTCTGGAAAATATCGCTCTTACCTATACTTATGCTTCCAACGTGGGGGTAATTATCGCCATCGCCCCGTTCTTCACGGCCATTTTCAGCTTTCTGTTAAAAAAAGAAGAAAAGCCGGGAAAACGGTTTTTCGTGGGCTTTCTCATGGCTATGGCAGGAATCTTTCTGATAAGCGGATTCGGGGGACTGAATCCGCTGGGGGATCTTCTTGCAGTCGGGGCGGCGGTACTCTGGGCGGTCTATTCCCTTCTGACCAGAAAAATCAGTGATTTCGGATATCCCGTAGTGCAGGCTACCAGACGTACCTTTTTCTACGGACTGGTATTTATGATTCCGGCGCTCTTTCTCATGGATTTTAATGTGGATCCGCGGCTGTTTCTGGATCCCGCCAATATAGGAAACCTTCTTTTCCTGGGCCTTGGAGCCTCCGCCCTGTGTTTTGTCACCTGGAATTATGCGGTGCGGGTTCTGGGAAGCATAAAAACCAGCGTCTATATTTATATGGTACCGGTGGTAACTACGGTGACTTCGGCGCTTATCCTGGGTGAAAAGATAACCGTGTTGTCCGCGGCAGGCATTCTTCTGACGCTGGGAGGACTGTTCTTATCCCAGAAATGGGGAAAGGCAGAAGGAGACAGCAGTAGGGAAGCGGAAGAAAACGGAGCGGTCGGAGAGCGTTTGTTATAGGGAAGAAAGGAAGAAAAAATGGAACTTCAGGACAGAAAATGTGTGATGATATTAAATGAAGAGCTGCCGGCCGGCGTGCTGGCCAATGCGGCGGGAATCCTTGGGATCACGCTGGGAAAACAGGTGCCCGATACCATTGGCCCCGACATATGTGATAAAAACGGGAGGCAGCATTTGGGGATTGTGGCGCTGCCGGTTCCGGTTCTTAAGGCGGATAAGGAAAAACTGAAGGCTATCAGAGAAAAGCTGTTTCAGCCGGAGTTTGCGGATTGTGTGGTGGTGGATTTTACGGACGTGGCCCAAAGCTGTCAGGATTATGAGGAATACATTGCCAGGGCGGCCGGAACCGGGGAGGAAGAGCTTACCTATTTGGGGATCGGCATCTGCGGTGCCAAAAAAAAGGTAAACCGGCTGTCAGGAAGCCTGCCGCTGTTAAGGTGAAAGAATAGTGCGGTAAAGGAGAAAAATAATCGGTGTGCCTGGAAAAAACGGCGGAAGCGGACAAAATAAAAATTTCCAGGCAAAAGGGGGTGAAAAAAGAAAGCTGATTTGTTATACTATAGCTTAAGAGTAAACAGGCTTCTTTTTTGATAACGGGAATTTACAGGTGCAGTGATAAATATGGTAAAGTTAAAATATATAACCGCAGTTTTTGTGTGCAGTCTCTGCATGGTGTCCACATCTGCCTGCGGGACATCAAAACAGGAAAATATTGATCAGGGAATGCAGCTGATTGAACAGCTGAGTTATGAGGAGTCCCTGACTTATTTTGATGCAGCTCTGCTGGATAAGGAGAATGCCCAGCTGTCTTACCGCGGACAGGGGCTTGCCTATATGGGGCTTACCCGGTACGATAAGGCTGTGGAAGCTTTGGAAAAGGCGCTTTCCTACAGCGATGCCAGGCTGGGGGAGATTGATTTTGATATCAATTATTACCTGGCAACCGCCTATTATAAGCAGGGGGAGCTGGACAAGGCCAAAGCGGTGTATGAATCCATCACTGCGCTGCGGCCGAAGGAAAAAACCGCCTATTACCTGAAGGGTGTGGTTGAACTGGAACAGGGGGACCAGGAGGCGGCCCAGGCGGATTTTGACCGGGCTGTGGAAATCGATCCGGAGGATTATGATATGCGGATCAATATTTTCTGTACCTGTTCGGATAACGGCCTCCAGGAATTGGGAGAAGGTTATCTGCAGGCTGTGCTGGACAGCGGGGATAAGAAGCTGACCGATTATAACCGGGGAAGGATGAATTATTACCTGGGCGATTATAACAGTGCCAGAAACAGTCTGGAGAAGGCAAAGGACGCCAATGGGGGCGTGGATGTGGTAAGCCTTCTGGGGCAGACTTACGAAAAGCTTGGGGACAATAATTATGCCGCCAGTGTATACAGCAATTTCCTGAACACCACTCCGGATGCCCAGATTTATAATCAGCTGGGCCTGTGTAATCTGAAAATGGGAGATTACCAGGCGGCGCTTTCTGCATTTCAGGCGGGGCTTGCCATTGAGGGTAACCAGCTGATGCAGGTATTATCTTTTAATGAAATTGTTGCTTACGAATATTTGGGTGATTTTAAACAGGCTACCGTACTTATGCAAAAATATCTGGGTACCTATCCGGATGATGAAAAGGCTGTCCGGGAATATGAATTCCTGCAGACCAGATAATTCCGGGGGAAGTTCCGTTTTTGCGGTGGTGTTATTTTCTACTATATTTATGTCAATATGTTACCTGTTCCACAATATGTGGTATGTGTGCATTGACTTGGAATAAGAATGGTGCTACAATAATTCCAATGCCCAACCAGGGGCAAGTATCCATCGGATATTCAGCTGATGGATGCTTGTCCATTTTTAAGCCTTAAGGAAAAAATCACAGAGGGGGAAGGAATATGTTTCATGTAATTAAACGAAACGGAGAGACTGCAGACTTCACATTGACCAAGATAAATGATGTGATTATGAAAGCATTTAATGCTACGGATATGGAGACCACCAATGATATTATCGATCTGCTGGCACTGCGTGTCACTGCGGATTTCCAGGATAAAGTGAAGGATGGGGCCATTCATGTGGAGGATATCCAGGACAGTGTGGAAAAGATCCTGGAGCAGGCAGGCTATACGGAAGTAGCGAAAGCATATATTCTTTACCGCAAACAGCGTGAGAAAATCCGTAATATGAAGTCCACTATCCTGGACTACAAGGATGTGGTAAACAGCTACGTAAAGGTTGAGGACTGGCGTGTCAAAGAGAATTCCACCGTTACCTATTCCGTGGGAGGTCTTATTCTCAGTAATTCTGGCGCCGTTACCGCCAACTACTGGCTTTCCGAGATTTATGATGAGGAAATCGCAGAAGCCCACAGGAATGCGGATATCCATATCCATGATCTTTCCATGCTCACCGGCTATTGTGCAGGCTGGTCTTTAAAGCAGCTGATTGCAGAAGGGCTGGGAGGCATTACCGGGAAGATTACCTCCGCTCCGGCGGCCCATCTTTCCGTCCTTTGCAACCAGATGGTCAATTTCCTGGGAATTATGCAGAACGAATGGGCGGGAGCCCAGGCATTCTCCTCCTTTGATACCTATCTGGCACCTTTTGTTAAAGTGGATAATCTGACCTATCCGGAAGTGAAGAAATGTATTGAATCCTTCATTTACGGGGTCAATACACCCAGCCGCTGGGGGACCCAGGCGCCGTTCTCCAATATTACACTGGACTGGACCGTGCCGGATGATCTGGCAGAGCTGCCTGCTATCGTAGGCGGTAAGGAAATGGATTTTTGTTATAAAGATTGTATCAGAGAAATGGATTTGGTAAACAAAGCCTTTATCGAGATCATGATTGAGGGAGATGCCAACGGGAGAGGTTTCCAGTATCCCATCCCCACCTACTCCATCACCAAGGACTTTGACTGGTCCGATACGGAAAACAACAGACTTTTATTTGAAATGACTGCGAAATATGGTACGCCCTATTTCAGCAATTACATAAATTCCGATATGCAGCCCAGCGATGTCCGTTCCATGTGCTGCAGGCTCCGTCTGGACCTGCGTGAGCTGAGAAAGAAAACCGGCGGGTATTTCGGCTCCGGGGAAAGCACCGGCAGCGTCGGGGTGGTAACGATTAATATGCCCCGTATTGCGTACCTGTCTGCGGACAAGGAGGATTTTTACAGACGTCTGGACAAGATGATGGATATTTCCGCCCGTTCGCTGAAGATAAAGCGGCAGGTTATTACCAGGCTGCTGAATGAAGGCCTGTATCCTTATACTAAAAGGTATCTCGGCAACTTTGACAATCATTTTTCAACCATCGGTCTGATCGGTATGAACGAAGTGGGGCTTAACGCCAATTGGATACGGGAAGATATGTCCGCGAAAAAGACCCAGGACTTCACGAAGGAAGTGCTCAACCATATGCGTGACAGGCTGGCGGATTACCAGGAGCAGTACGGGGATTTATATAATCTGGAGGCTACTCCCGCGGAAAGCACCACGTATCGTCTGGCAAAGCATGACAAGAAAAAATGGCCGGGAATCAAAACCGCAGGGAAACCGGGGGATACCTGTTATTATACCAACTCCTCCCATCTGCCGGTGGATTATACCGTAGATATCTTTGATGCCCTGGATATCCAGGATGGTTTACAGACCTTGTATACTTCAGGAACCGTATTCCATGCATTCCTGGGTGAAAAGCTTCCCGACTGGAAGGCGGCGGCAAACCTGGTCCGCACCATCGCCCGGAATTATACGCTTCCTTATTATACCCTGTCGCCCACCTACTCCATCTGCTCCGAACACGGATATCTTACCGGGGAACAGACGGTTTGCCCCAAGTGCGGCAGAGTGACGGAGGTCTGGAGCCGTATCACCGGATATTACAGGCCGGTTCAGAACTGGAACGACGGAAAAGCGCAGGAATTTGAGAACAGGACGGAATATGAACTTTCCAGGTCCGTATTGAAGCATCCGGCAGCAACAGTGGTTACCTTATCCGATTATGAAAAAAATACGGAGGTCAAAGCAGAAGCGCCGGAAGATGTCAAATATCTTTTTACCACCAAAACCTGTCCCAATTGCAAGCTGGCTAAGGAATATCTGAAAAATGAAAGCTATATTCCCATCGATGCGGAAGAAAATTCCGAACTGGCATGCAAATACGGGGTAATGCAGGCGCCTACCCTGGTTGTGGTAAATGGGGAGGAGTACCGGAAATTCACCAATGCTTCCAATATAAAGAAATATGCGGAACAGAAGGATGTTGTAAACGCATAAATGAGGAAAGACGTTCCCCTTAACAGGGGGACGTCTTTTGTGTATGGCGCCGGAGAAATATATGCGATATAATCGGGGTAAGGAAGATCGGTCAATGCAGTTTGCACAGACAGGGAAAGAGAGGGACACCTTATGAAATTATTTATGCCGACCAAAGTATACAGTGAGAAGAATTGTGTGGAAAACCACAGCCGGGAGCTTGCAGCACTGGGGACAAAAGCCCTGGTGGTTACGGGAAAGCATTCCTCCCGGATAAACGGTTCTCTGGAGGATGTTACAAAAGCGCTGGAAAGGGAAAATATCCCTTATATGGTTTATGATGAAATTGAGGAAAACCCATCGGTGGAAACGGTGATGAAAGCCGCTTCTTTGGGAATAACTGAGGGTACGGATTTCGTAATCGGTGTGGGAGGCGGTTCTCCTATGGATGCCTCCAAAGCCATTGCGCTGATGATAGCCAACCCGGAGCATGACGAAAGGCTGTTATATACAAGGACGCAGGTTTCCCCCGGTGGTCCTGTATATCCTGCATTACCGGTGGCGGAGGTCCCCACTACCGCCGGAACCGGTTCAGAGGTGACCCCGTATGCGATCCTGACTAAAAATGTTCTTCCGGATATCGTGCTCACCACGGTTCCGGAGGCGGACGCACAAGCTGCCTTTTCCCATTTGGAAAAGAAAACCAAGCAGAGTATCAGCCATTCTGTGTTCCCTGCCCTGGCACTGGTGGATGTTTCCTATCTGCAGACAGCGTCCCGCAGCGGCTGCGTCAATACCGCCGTGGATACCCTGGCGCATCTGATAGAGAGCCATCTGAACGCCAACAGTACGGAATACAGCCGGATTTACAGCGAAATGGGGCTGCGTACCTGGGCAAGGATCAAGGATAAGCTTCTTCGCTATGAAATCGGGGAAGAGGAGCGCCGGACCCTCATGCGTGCCTGTACGCTGGGCGGTATGGCGATTGCCCATACGGGGACCAGCCTGCCCCACGGCCTGAGCTATCCTGTTACCTGTGAAATGGGCCTTCCTCATGGAAAAGCAGTGGGGATATTTCTTCCCGGTTTTATCCGTAATTACGGCGATCAGGAAGAAGCCATGAAGGTGCTCTCCCTTCTTGACTTCGGAGGGGAACAGACTTTTTCCGAGTATATCAGGCAGCTTCTTGGCGAAGTGTCCATCGCAGAGGAATTATGGGAGCGGACAATGGAGGAGCTTCTGGCGAACCCTGCTAAGCTGAAGAATTATCCGTTTATGATTGACAGGGAGAAGCTGCAGCTGTTCCGTTAGAGTGGCGGCTTTCATTTTACATTGTTTTTGCGCGACTCTGTCAATGAATTTAAGTTTTCTCCTTTATAATAAGCTTGCCAGGCATGGTTCAGCCGGATGCGTTCCGGGGAAGGAAATGCCTGCATACTACATAGTAAAAAGGAGATTATGAAAAGGTGAGAAAGAAAATCGTATCCGTATTATTGGCAGGAATGATGCTTGCGGCGGCTCTTGCCGGCTGCGCAGACACAGAGACCCGGCCGGAGGCTTCCGCGCAGGCGGCAGAAAGCCGGGCAGCGGAAAGCCAGAGTGCACCGGAGGCGTCGGAAGAAAGCCGGACGTCCGCAGAAGGCCGGGGCGGGGAAACAGCCGGGACCGACGTGCCGAAATATGTATTTTTATTTATCGGGGACGGAATGAGCTATCCCCAGGTACAGCTGACCAATTATTATCTCAGCGCCTCCCAGGGAGAAACGGCGGGGACCGTGACAGTGGACGGGGAAGAAAAAGCGGTCCTGAGCAGCAAAAACAACCTGACGATGATGAACTTCCCGGTGGCCGGATCCGCACAGACTTATGACAGCACCTCTTTTGCCCCGGATTCCGCATCTACGGCTACCTCCATTGCCACCGGACGCAAGACCTGGAGCGGCAGCATTAATGTGAGCGAAGATTTCACCCAGACGTACGAAACCATCGCTGAAAAACTGAAGGCCCAGAAGGACATGAAGATAGGTATCCTTTCCACCGTTAACTTAAATCATGCCACACCGGCCGCCTTCTATGCCCATCAGGCCTCCAGAAGCAGCTATTATGATATCGGCCTGGAGCTGATTGACAGCGGATTTGATTATTTTGCAGGCGGCGGCCTGCTTCAGACGACAGGAAAAGAAGAGGATAAGAAAGACCTTTATGCCCTGGCGGAGGAAGCCGGTATCAAAGTGGTGAAAACCCAGGCAGAAGCACAGGCGCTTACGGCAGCGGACGGCAGGGCCATTGTGATTGACGAGCATCTTGCGGACAGCAGCGCCATGGCGTATGAACTCGACAGGGCAGCGGACGAATGGGCGCTGGCGGATTATGTGGAAAAAGGAATTGAAGTGCTGGATAACGAAAAAGGCTTCTTCATGATGGTGGAAGGCGGAAAAATCGACTGGGCGTGTCATGCCAATGATGCGGCATCTACCATAACCGATACCATTGCCCTTGACAATGCGGTGGAAAAGGCGGTGGAATTCTATAACGAGCATCCGGAAGAAACCCTGATTATCGTAACCGGAGACCATGAAACTGGCGGTCTGACTATCGGTTTTGCAGGTACGGATTATGATACCTTCCTGAAAAATTTTGACAATCAGAAAATTTCCTATGCTAAATATGATTCCGATTATGTATCCGCTTACAAGGAAAATAAAACGGATTTTGACACCGTAATGGAGGATGTGACGGAGCTGTTCGGCCTGCAGGCGCCTGCGGGAACCGAAGGGGAAGCCACACAGAAGAAGGACAGCGCGGATCAGCATCCGGAATCCGATAAGGACGGCGCCCTTGTTATGACGGAGTATGAATACAGCCAGCTGAAGGCCGCTTATGAAACTACCATGTCCCGTACCGGGGAAGAGGAGGCGTTTGCCCAGGATGAATATATCCGTTACGGAAGCTATGAACCTCTTACGGTAACAATCACCCATATCCTGAACAACAAGAGCGGTATTAACTTCGGATCCTATGCCCATACCGGCCTGCCTGTGGAAGTGCTTGTGCAGGGTGTCGGCGCGCAGAACTTTGAAGGTTACTATGACAACACGGATATTTACAACAGATTGGCCGCCCTGTTAGGAGTACAATAATGAAGATCATGTCTTTTTTAAAAAGGCAGAATTCCGTATTCCTTACTACTTTAATCGGTCTGGTTCTCATCGGTATCCTCATATGCCTGCCCACAGGCTATGAGGATGCCCTTATTTATCAGGGAACGCAGCGGGCCGTCGGCAGGGTGGTGGAAACGAATAATTCTGCAATCATTACCTCCGGTCTCATCCAGTCCGGAGAACAAATCTGTATACTGGAAATTGAAAACGGGCTGTTTAAGGGAACAAAACTGGAAGGAGTGAATTTCCTCAGCGGTTCCCTGGAAAAGGATAAGATTTTTAAAGAAGGGGATCGGGCGCTGCTCACTATAAGCCATGAGGGAGATACCGTACGTTCGGTAGTTATATCGGATCATTACCGCCTGGACAAGGAAGTGCTGCTGCTGGCGGTTTTTGCCGTATTCCTTGTTATTTTTGCAGGAAAAATAGGCTTTCAGGCTATCCTTTCCTTTCTTATAACCATATTGATGATCTGGAAAATCCTCGTTCCCTGTTATCTGAAAGGTTATTCGCCGGTATGGGTGGGAATCGGAATTACCGCGGTGCTCACCGCAGTCATTATTTTTTTCGTATACGGCCTGGATAAACGGACACTGACAGCGGTGCTTGGCGCGCTTTTAGGCGTAGCCACAACCTGTATCCTGGGAATCATTTTTACCGATTTATTTAAAATACACGGGGCCGTGATGGCAAGCTCCGAATCCCTTTTATACAGCGGCTACCAGGATTTGGATCTCACATCCATTTTTATGGCGAGCATTTTTATCGGGGCATCGGGAGCTATGATGGATCTGGCGGTGGATATTACTTCCGCTGTCTGGGAAGTGATCGGGAAAAAGCCCGATATCAGCGCGAAGGAAGCGGTAATTTCCGGACTGCATGTGGGACGGGCGGCAATGGGCACCATGACAACCACTCTGCTTCTGGCCTATTCCGGCGGCTATATCTCCCTTCTGATGGTTTTCATGGCCCAGGGGACACCGGTTGACCACATCCTGAACTACAAATATGTGGCGGCAGAGGTTCTGGATACAGTGGTCGGCAGCTTCGGACTGGTTACCGTCGCCCCTTTTACCGCTTTTATGGCGGGGATGCTGCTCACCGGTAAAAAGGGGAAAAAGCGTATGCCGGATCAATCCTAATCTTGTGCCATACCCATAAATATGTTACAATTTTCCTGCTGAACAGTAACACAGGAAGAAAGGAATGGATATCATGATTAACAAGCTGGTGGAAAAGATAAAGAAAACCAACGCCCCTATTGTGGTGGGACTGGATCCGATGATGAAATATATACCGGAGCATATCCAGAAACAGGCATTTGACGCTTACGGAGAAACCCTGAAGGGTGCCGGAGAGGCGCTTTGGCAGTACAACAAAGGGATTGTGGATGCGGTATATGACCTGATTCCTGCGGTGAAGCCGCAGATCGCCATGTATGAGCAGTTCGGAATCGAAGGCATGATCGCTTACCAGAAAACGGTGGATTACTGCAAAGAAAAGGGGCTGGTGGTAATCGGTGATATCAAGCGCGGGGATATCGGTTCCACATCCGAAGCCTATGCGGTGGGACATCTGGGCAAAGCAAAGGTGGGAAGCCACAGCTTTGAGGGCTTTGGCGAAGATTTTGCGACTGTGAACCCCTACCTTGGTTCCGATGGGGTAAAGCCTTTTATTCATGTGTGTAAGGAAGAGAAGAAAGGTATTTTTGTGCTGGTTAAGACCTCCAATCCCAGCAGCGGGGAGTTCCAGGACAGGCTGATTGACGGAAGGCCGCTGTATGAGCTGGTAGGCGAAAAGGTAGCCCAGTGGGGCGGGGAAGCCATGGGAGAGGATTACAGTTATGTGGGAGCCGTTGTAGGGGCTACCTATCCTGAAATGGGAGCCGTTCTCCGGAAAATCATGCCCAAGGCTTATATTCTTGTACCGGGTTATGGAGCGCAGGGCGGAAAGGGTGCGGATCTGCTTCCTTTCTTTAATAAAGACGGGCTGGGTGCTATTGTGAATTCTTCAAGAGGAATCATTGCGGCTTACCAGCAGGAAAAATACGCGCATTTTACAGGGGCAAACTATGCGGATGCTTCCAGACAGGCGGTGCTTGATATGATTGAGGATATCGGAACGGCATTGGGAACTATCTGATAACAGTTCAGACGGCCCCTTGTGTCCTGTGGCATCCCCCTCCCCTCCTTTTCCC
>URMK01000077.1 GCA_900548905.1 uncultured Lachnospiraceae bacterium
GAGGGTCGTACAGACAGCGGCCGGAGGGCCATTTGGCACCTGCGAAGTTTGAGTTTGGTAACATAAATATACTTCCTATAAGGATTATAAGCTGCTAAAATAGAAGATACATCCAAGAAAGTTGGCTGGAAATAACAGAAAATTGGTATATGGGGTAAATGGGATGAAAAAGGAAGAAAAGTATCTGGAACGGGCCTCCTTTACGTGGTCCGGGGATTCGGTCCGCTTATTTGCCACGCCAAGTATGACGGCAAGAAGTCTATATTTTTATATGCAGGAAGCCGGTTATTTCAAAACCGTGTGGCCTTATTTTACGGAACGGGCCAATCTGAATTCTTTTCTGCTCATTTATACGCTGTCGGGAGAAGGGCATTTGCTGTATGAAGGGCAGGAGTACGGGCTTACAGAAGGCTCCTGTCTGTTTATCCACTGCATGAAGCACCATGAATACCATACGGTAAAAGGGGAGGAGTGGGAATTCCTGTGGCTTCATTTTAACGGGGGGAATGCACTTGGCTATTATGAGGAATTTGTCAAAAACGGATTTCGGATTCTGGATATCCGGCAGAAAGAACTGGTGGAAGGGCTGTTCCGGGAGATTATAGAAGGGAACAGGAAAAGAGAACTGACCACGGAGGTGCGCACAGGAGGCCTGATAGGCACGCTGCTGACGGAATTGATCGTCCAGAATACCACGGAGAGCAGGCAGGCCATTCTCATCCCTGCCTGTGTCAGGGCGGCGGAAAAATATCTGGAACAGCATTTCCGGGAAAAGGTAATGCTTCAGGAGCTTGCGGACATGCTGCATATGGATAAGTTTTACCTGATTAAGGAATTCAGCCGTTATGTGGGAGTCTCTCCCCATGAATACCAGATAGGGCTGCGTCTGTCCTACGCCAAGGAGCTTCTGAAATATTCGGACCTCTCCGTCACGGAGATCGCCTATGCCTGCGGTGTGAACCAGGCCTCCCATTTTATCAGCCTTTTTAAGGAAAGGGAGCATTTGACGCCGGCAAAATTCCGGAAAGAGTGGAGAATGCAGCTGTAAATCCCGGCTACAGCAGCCGGAACTGCCCTGCAAGACCGTTCAGCATCATGGCCTGGGCGGACAGCTCTTCACTGGCGGCGGCGCTTTCCTGGGCGGTGGCGGAATTGTTCTGTATGACGGAAGAAATTTGTTCGATCCCTTTTTCGATCACGGCGAGATAGGCGGCCTGATCCCCGGAAGCTTTTGATATCTGTTCCATGTTGGAGGCGGCTTCCTGCACCCCATCCACTACGGTATAAAGGGAGCGGGCGGTTTCGTTGGCAATCCGGGTTCCGTTTTCCACGGAATGAAGGGACTCTTTTAACAGGGCAGAGGTATTATGAGAGGCATCGGAGCTTTTGTCGGCAAGCGAACGTATCTCGGCGGCGATTATGGAGAAGCCTGTCCCCGCTTCCCCGGCACGTGCGGCTTCCACAGCGGCATTGAGCGCCAGGAGGTTGGTCTGGAAGGCGATATCCTCTATGGTTTTGATAATGCCGTTTATTTCCCCGGCTTTCTGCTTGATATCGGTCATGGCCTCAAGCATTTCCTGCATCCGGCGGTTGCTGTCGGATACTTCCTCGGTTATCTGCACGGCCTTTTGGCTTGCGTCCCGGGAATTAGCGGTGTTTTGTGCTACCTGTTCGGAGATCCCGGCAACCGTTGCCGCCAGCTCTTCAATGGAGGCGGCCTGTTCCGTAGCGCCCTGGGAGAGAGCCTGGGCGTTGTTGGATACCTGCTCACTGCCGTTTGCCACCTGTTCCGCGGAGCCGCTGATCTGTGTCAGGGTATCGTTCAGGTTGTCCCGGATTAAACGCATGGAAAGCAAAATGGGTTCGTAGTTCCCTTTGTAATGCTGCAGACATCCGGATGTGATATGGAAATTGCCCTGGGATAATTCGCTTAAGATCAGGCCGATATCGGCTATGATTTCATTCATATTCCGGCTCATGGTATTCATGGCGGCGGTCATATGCCCCAGTTCGTCCGCGCTTTCATAAGTAAGGGAAATATCCAGACGGCCTTCCGCCATATCGTTGGCTGCGGCTTCAATTTCCCGAACCGGCCGGGTGATGGCATTCGTGATATAAATGCACATGACAATACTGACCGCGAAGGAGATAAGGCACATGGCGATCAGGAGCACGGTTGTTATCATATGGGCGTTTGTGGTGCTGTCCATCAGATCCGTTCCGTTATTGTTGGAAGCAGCCGTGATTTTTTCCAGAGCCTCATTCACCTTTTCGACAGCGGGAAGATAATAGTTCTCCATATAAATGCCCGCTTCCGCTTTTTCTCCTGCCTGAAGCAGCTCCAGGACATGCTCCCGGTGCGGCGTGAGTTCCCGCAGCGCAGAGGACATTTCCGTGAGCCATTCCTCTTCACCCAGAAAATTATCCTTAATGATGGGAAGCTGGCCGCTTACCATGGCATAGTTATCGTCCATGGCCGCCAGGGCTTCTTCCATAACGGAATCATTGCCGGAGGAAATCGCCCGGAAAATATTTTTTTGAAGGCCTTCCAGATTGGTGGAAGCGATGTTGACCGCTTTGGAAACACGGTAGGGATGCTCATAAAACTTCATGAGCTCTGTTTTTACATGATTTAAGCTGATTAAACCGGACAGGATAGAAAGAAAGAACAGAGCTAAAACGATCCCGAAGGAAAGGATAAGCTTCTGGCGTATTTTTAAATTTTTCATTGGTATCCTCTCTGCGACTATAAAATATTATTTAAATTATACAACTTTTATAAAAAAAGTAAACGGTTTTATGATTGCCGGGGCAAACCTACCGGTGCGGATGTAATGTTTGGACTGCCGTGCCCGGCGGTGCCTCCAAGGCCGGCCACGGTACCGTCCGGTATCCGCCGGCATAGGGAACAGGTTACCTTCCGGTGCCTATGGCACATTCCGGTAAGCATGCCACTTTCAGGTGCGTTCTTGCGCTCCTCCTCTGCATGTCCTATAATTTGCTATAAGGGACGGCCGGTTCAGTACCTTGTGGCCGCAGGAAGAGACGGTAAGGCGGAATGCCGCCCGTTTATGTTCTGATGCCGGCGGCAATTGTATTTTTATATTGTGTTCCCCAGTCCACCATGGAGTCCAGAATAGGCTTCAGGCTGAGGCCGGTTTCCGTAAGGGTATATTCCACCCTGGGAGGAACCTCCGGGTACACCTTGCGTGTGAGCAGGCCGGCGGCCTCCATGGAACGCAGATGGCTGGTGAGTACCTTCTGGGTGATGCCGGTAACGGAACGCATCAGCTCATTAAAGCGTTTGGTGCCGGAGAGCAGGTCGCGTATGATAAGGACCTTCCATTTATCCCCGATCAGCTGTAATGTCATTTCTACAGGACATTCCGGTATCTTTTTCTCATTTTCCATGCGGGTGCCTCCCTGGTATCTGTACGGATGTATCATATATGTAAGCGGTACGGTTCTATTATATAGTGTCGGAGGTCGAAAGGCAAGCCCCGGGAAAACGGCGGCATGAGCCGGGAGGTGACATATGACAGGAAAAACAGTACAGGAACAAAACGAAACTGCGGTAAAAAAACTGCACCGGTGGCTGGGTCAGGCGGAGGCGGTCGTCATCGGTGCGGGAAGCGGGCTTTCCACAGCTGCAGGACTCACTTATTCTGGGCCGCGTTTCGCCTCCCTCTTCCCGGAATTCATTGCAAAATACGGTATGACGGACATGTATTCCGCCGGTTTTTATCCGTTTGAACACCAGGAAGAAAAATGGGCTTACTGGAGCCGCCATATCTATTATAACCGTTATGACCAGCCTGCCGGGGCGGTATATACACAGCTGCTGGCACTTGTAAAGAAGAAAAACTACTTTGTACTCACCACAAACGTAGATCACCAGTTCTGGCTGGCCGGATTTGAGGAGTCCCGTATTTTCGCCACACAGGGAGACTATGGCCTGTTCCAGTGCAAAAGGGCATGCCACAGCAGGCTGTATGACAATGAATCGCAGGTCAGGGCGATGCTGGAAGGACAGAAAAACTGCCGCATTCCTTCGGAACTGGTTCCCAAATGTCCGGTTTGCGGCGGGAATATGGAGGTCAATCTGCGGTGTGACCGTTTTTTCGTGGAAGACACGAAGTGGCATCAGGCGGCGGAACGGTATGAGGCATTTATCCGGCAGAACAGCGGGAAAAGGGTGTTGTACCTGGAACTTGGAGTGGGGATGAATACCCCGGGAATCATCAAGTATCCTTTCTGGCAGATGACCTGGCAGAACCCGGGGGCACGCTATGCCTGTATTAATCTGGGAGAAGCCATAGCCCCCGCTGAAATCGAAGAACGTTCCCTCTGTATCAACGGAAATATCGGGACGGTGATTTCATGCGGATAACCTGCCGGGAAAGGAGGAGACAGGATGAATCAAAGAGAAAGGCGCATTTACCTGATACATGCGCTGACGGAAGAACTGCCGGAATATAAGAGAATAAGAATACCGGATGAGGACAGCGGCCAGCAAAGGCTTTTGCGGACGCTGTTTAATGTCCGTCCCCCGTATCCTGCTTCCCCGGAATTCCTGGAAGTACAGGACGCATATCTGTCAGAACGGGTAAGGGAACGGGGGATTACGGATGCCCGAAGCCTTAAAGCATCAACGAGGAATGACAGGGTTTTCCTTTGGCAGGGAGATATCACCACACTGAAATGTGATGCTGTTGTAAATGCGGCTAACAGCGCCCTGTTGGGGTGTTTTCAACCATGTCATTCCTGCATTGACAACATCATCCATTCGTTTTCAGGCGTCCAGCTCCGGATAAAATGCAATGAAATAATGCTGGAGCAGGGTCACAGGGAAACAACAGGAACGGCTAAAATTACACCGGGATATAATCTGCCCTGCAAATATGTAATTCATACGGTTGGGCCAATCATATCCGGAAAGCTCCAAAACAAAGACTGTGCGTTATTGGCAAGCTGCTATCGTTCCTGTTTGGAATTAGCTGCTGCAAAAGGGATTCAATCCCTTGCTTTTTGCTGTATATCAACGGGAGTGTTCCATTTCCCACAGAAGAAGGCGGCGGAAATTGCCATAGAAACAGTTGTGAAATTTTTGGACAAAAACCAGTCCCTGCGGCAGGTGATCTTCGATGTTTATACGGATGAAGATCTGATGATTTACAGCCGGTTATTGGAAAACAGGAGACTGCCTTATTTAAATTGAAAGAACTCTTTTATCGTGACTTGCCCTGTATTATAGTTAATATTCTTTAGTACCACTCGGAAATATCAGGATCTGTTAAATTGATACAGCTGTTTACGGTACTGGCCCATCAGCTGCGGCAGATCCTCCCATTTTTCCAATTCACTGTTTTCGGTGAGCTTATCCTCCACCAGATAGGATTGGATTATCAGATTATAATAAAGCTGGGGGTCTTTGGGATCCGGCCCGTTCGTTTTTGCCAGAAGTGCCGTGATGGTTTTATATTTTTTCCAGAGATGCCCGGTGGCTTTTGCGCGGCGGTAGGGAAGGAGCAGACAGTTTATGACCCATGCCGCGGCGGCGCCTGCCAGGATGTAGCCGATACGGATAAGAAAGATACCGGCTACATCGGTAAACTGGAAGGCACTCATGAAAACGGCTCCTCCAAGGGCGCCCACCGTGGAGCAGGCGAAGGTTTCCGTATAATCCGTAAAATAAAAAGAGAGGTAACCGGAGAGCATCATGACGGCTGTTCGGCCTGCGGAGGAAGGAATCAGAGAATATAGGAGGACGGAAGCCAGGCCGCCTACGAGGGTGGCGCAGATACGCTTTTTCATTTTTCCGGGAACGTCGTCCGCATAGGGAAGGGACAGGGACGCCAATGTGAATAAAAGCCATTTCCCATGAGGAAGAGCCATCTGCTGTACAAGCAGGGTGGCGCATGCCAGAAGCAGGGCGGTCCGCAGGGCATAGATAACCCGTACGGGGCTGACGTCAAGCGCCGTCATCAGCTGGTATTTGAGGGACAGGAGCGTACTGCGGTAACGCCCTTTTTTCTGGGGATCCGTCATATGGAGAAGACGGTTGTAAATATCCGCCAGGCAGGTAAAAAGGGCTTGTGTCCTTTTTCCTTCTTCCTCCGAAAAAACGGGACGGACGGGCGCTTCCAGCACCTGCGTTTCCTGGCGGAGGAAGGCCTGGTATTGTTCCAGCTGGGACAGGAGGACGGTAAGATACGCCTTTTCCTCCCCGGACAGATTTCCCGGAAGCGCATGAAGGAGGCCGAGCAGGTGTGCCAGCCCGCGTCCTGCTTCCAGCATGGAAAAGCCGGCATCAGAGATACAGAGTACTTTTTTCCTCCGGTCATAGACCGTTCTGCTCAGAAGGTACAGCTTGCTGCGTATGCCCGGGAGCCGGGACGGCTCACGCTGTTCCTTCAGCAGGGATGCGATGGCATGCCTGGTTTCATCTATCATTTCACATAACACGTCTCTGGCGGTTTCGGCCACCCGGTTTCTTCCCATAAACCATTGATACAGAAGGATGGACGCCGCTCCGAACAGCATACCCCATATCCTTCTGGGAAGCTGCTCCCCATTTACCGGAGTGATGAAAATCAGAAATTGATAGGATAAGATATAAGGAAAATACATATGGCTGGAATATTCATAAGTAAATGCATACAAGATCAGCAGGAGTGTGATAAAATGAATGACAAATGATAAAGGCGCCGGCAGAGTGGTAACCCAGAAGGCCGCCAGTGCCATCCATACCAGGACAAGGGACTGTACGCACAGATGCCTCAGCGGAGTGGCCGTCAGGTCACGTACCATGGATGCGGACATCATTATGGTAAAAATAACTCCCACAATTGCATTTTCCGGGCCGAAAATAAAGCTGAAAAAGTTAACATATGTAATAATGAAGAGAAAGTTAAGCGTATTGGAAACAAAACCGGCCTTTACCTTCTCCGGGATTTTTAGTTTGCTGCGCATAGATTACCGCCTTTCTTATGGAAACAGATGAGGATTGACAGAAATAAAGATTCCTGTATAATCGGAAGAAACGATCATAACTTGATGATAGTCATATTTTGTGTACTAATTTAACAGAATACCACTTCAGGTATTTTTTGTCAACGGAGAACAACGAAATGAAATCGGAAAAGAGTGCGGAAGTTTTTGTCCGCAGGCTTCTGCAGGTAATGCCTGACTGGCATTCCAGGCTGGTGAGGCCCTTTAAGGAAAAACTGAACACAGAGATGAGCCTGGAAACCTATTATTGCCTGCAGACTCTCAGAATGAAGGGGATGGCGACCATGACGGAGCTGGCCCATGAGCTGAAGGTCCCCAAGCAGCAGGTGACCAGGCTTGTTGACAAGCTGTGCGAATGCGGGTTTGTGGAGCGGATCCAGCATGAGGAGGATCGCCGGGCCATATGCATCCGGCTGACAAACGCGGCGGCGGCTTATCTGGATACGTATTACACCAAAAACAGGGCTTTTATCCGGGATCTGGAAGAGCAGCTGACGGAGGAAGAAATCGGTGAACTGAATAAGGCTGTGGGGATTTTGGGGGAAATCCTGCCCAAATTAAAATAAGAAGCCCTGCTGAGAGCGTAGGGGATACGGCCCTCAGCAGGGATGTGCCGACGGGATGTTTCAGGAGGGCTGTTCCGGAAACGGGGCGAAGGTAACAGGCCGGATAAGCCTTCCGAGTGAACGGATCGCAGGCTCCGGCTCCTGCCCCCGCGGCAGGACGGCCCGGGTGATCGGACTGTTGTTATAGGTGGTAAAAAAGTATTCCTGGGCGGACAGGTTGATAAAAGCGGTGTATTGGGTAAAATCAGCTGTATTCCGGTCCGTCATGACGACCCCTTTGGGGATGCTGACACTTTCCAGAAGATGAAACCCCGTAATGACGGCTTCTTCCGGGGTGTTAGGCTGGGTAACGTGGCTTTTTTGGAAAGCTGCCCTGACAAAGCGGGAGGGCGGCGCGTAATCTCCCGGCAGGCCGAGGCCTCCGGATCCCTGGCCGAAAGGGGGCAGATGGACGCCCGACCATTCCTTATCCTGCATCTGCCAGGGGGAAAGGTTGCCGTAATTCCTCAGATTTGTCATATGCCAGGCAAAGCCGGGGCTGTTGGTAAGGATACCTATGCGGTTATTCATGACGAACAGCCCTTCTTCCGTCTTTTCAACGGCCGCACATTTACCGCTTTTATCTGCCAGGATCCAGTGGAGGGGCGCTACGGTGCCGGTAATGGAATCCTCCATGCCTACGATCCGGATGGTGGAAAGCAGGGCATCCGCCTCTTCCACGTTGGCACACTGGCCCAGCAGAAAATGCAGAAGCTCGGTGGCGGCTACCGGCGGCCTCGTATCTTCCCGTGACTGAAGGGGATCATAGGCGGCAAAGCCGGGAAAATATAAAACAGCGGCCCCGAAGCCTTTTTCATTTACGCCGTCTGCAAAAAGGACAGGGGAGATATCCTGGCCGATTGCCATAAAGCTGTATTGATTGCGGACGGTGTGGGTATTTGCCAGGTTGCTCCACCGGTATCCCTTCGGTACAAAGTAAAGGCTGGGATCCAGCGGATACGAAAAGTCCATGGTACGCCCCAGATATATTTCGCCCCGGGTAGTCTGCATGGTCATTGCAGTACACATAATAAACCTCCTGCTATGTGGTTATGGTTATGTATATTCGTGGGGATGGTGGGTGATACCGGTCATTGGCCTATTGTTACTGCGCGTGGAGTCAACTCTTGAATCACTTTCTCACGTACTGTGCAGTAAATGCACAGTGCTGAGTGAACAGTAAAGTCAACCGGAACCATTCCCTCTGCGGGCCGGAAAAGCAATTGCCTGCCGGTGGGGTTTGGTGCTAGAATAGAAAAAGAAAGCGGCTGCTTTCGTGCATGGTGTTGCCCGGAGAGCCGGGTATGGGAGTTTACTCCGGAAATAAGGTAAGGAGATTCGATTGTACTATGGATAAGAGGATGATTCGGGTAGTCAGGAAAAAGGATGAATTTTCTGCGGAATATCAGGTGGGGGATGTTTTTGAAGTGGAGAGCACCTGGTATGGCGGGGTGAATGTAAGCAGTAAAACGGGAATTCCGCTGTCCCTGGATGAGGAGGAGTATGAGCCTTTTGAGGAGGAGACGGAGCGCGTAAGGGCTGTGGATCCGTATTCATACAATCTGGGGGTTATGGATTGTTTCTGTGAAATGGTCGGCGCGGGAGTGAAACGGCTGGCTATGAGCCACCCCTTTGGCACCAGGGAGGAGAGGGATTCTTATCTGGAGGAGGTCAGGGGGTTTTGCAGGAAATATGGGATAAGCTTCTATACGGAGGACGAGGCGTTTCTGACGGATTTGTTTCCGGAAAGGCTGAATAAGGGAACCTATAATTTCCTGTTTTTTGCAGAGGATAAGGTGCTTGATGCGTATCTTGCATTAAAGGAAGAACAGCGGACCCTGCTTGGAAACGGGGGGTATACGAAGCAGAAAAGCTATGAGCTGGCGCAGGAATTCGGCCGTCTTTTATCCTATACGGAGAATGGGATTGAACGGTTGATCCGGAAAGCGGCTGAGGAGAGGGAGGCTGGTGACGCGGATTGAAAAAAAAGACAGGGCGGCGCCTGTTTCAGACAGGCCTGCTTATGCTGGCGGCTTTCTTTTTCCTGGAAACGGGTTTTTGGGAGGAAGGCTGTCCCGGTTCGGTGGAAGCGGCGTCAGGGGAGAATGCGGAGGAACTGCAGCTTCAATATGAGGAATACCGGCAGAGGTTTGATGCGATTGGGCAGGTTTCCGATATTCCGGGGCAGGATTTTAATATAATCGGTTCCCAGGTTTTCCCTGTGACACTGGAGACATACGGGGAGATTTTGTTTATTCCGGCGCTGGATGCCAAGTACAACCGCATGGCTATTTTTCTGGCGGATGCGGATGAGAAAATCGTGTATAAGACGGATCAGCTGGAATCCAATAACCGGAACAAAGGAGAGCTGCGGCAGCCGAACCAGGGCATTGCGGCGGTTTCCTTTCAGGATGTGGATGGCGACGGGCTTACGGATATCGTGCTGATCACAACCTGTAAAAATGAAAATGAAGCGTTCTTCCGGGATACCTATAAGGTGGGGGAGGTTTTGTTCCGGAAGGATCAGGGCTTTTACCGGGACTGGAGGCTCTCCGATAAGATTAACCGGTTCAGCATGAACAAGAGTATCCGGTTTGTCACCTCCTTCGTACGGGACGGGAATTCGGTGGAATTCCTGTATACAGCCACTACCCAGGACGAGCTTCTGCGGCAGGGATTCGAGATCTTTAACGAGCTGTGCTACTGGAGGGATTTTGAGAAGATGGGAAGGCTCCGGGTGGTTCCCGGGATCTACAGCATGGCGGACTATGACGTGTTTATGATCTATCTGGTGAACGAGCAGGGGTATATTGTTTGGAGTTTCCAGCCTATGCGGGATTATGATAACCTCTATGCCCTCAAAGGAATCACCTGCAGGGATATTGACGGGGACGGTCTGAAGGATATTGTGGTATTGGCCCGATACAGCTATGAGGATGATAATAATGAGCTGGTTATCACCAGTGATTATGATATTTATTACCAGAGGACCGGGGGCTTTTATGCCGATACGGAATTCAAAAAGCTCTATCAGAGCGTCGAAGAGGATACGATGGAGGGGCTGGTTCAGAAGGCCAGGGCCTTCTGGGGATGGAGTGCGTGAAAGGAGTTTTTAACCGCATATGATTAAGATACTTGTAGTGGATGACGAGAAGCCGATATGTGATTTGATCGATCTGAATCTGTCCGCCTCCGGCTATCAGTGCAGGACCGTGCAGGATGGCCTGGAGGCATTAAATATCATAGAAAGCGACCCTTTTGACTTGATCCTGCTGGATATCATGCTGCCGGGGGCGGATGGCTATGATATCATGGAATATATCCGGCCCATGGGGATCCCGGTTATTTTTATTACGGCGAAGCATGAGGTGCGGGATCGGGTGAAGGGTCTGAAGCTGGGGGCGGATGATTATCTGGTGAAGCCATTTGACGTGGTGGAGCTGGTGGCCAGAGTGGAGGCGGTGCTGCGGCGGTATAACAAAACGGAGCAGATTCTGACCGCCGGGGATGTGTCCGTGGATGTGGAGGCGCACCGGGTGACGAAGGCGGGAAAGCCGGTGGAGCTGACCAATAAGGAATTCGGCCTGCTTGTGCTTTTTATCCGGAATAAAAACGTGGCCCTGTTCCGGGAAACGCTGTATGAAAAGGTGTGGGAGGGGGAGTACTTCGGCGACAGCCGTACCCTGGATCTCCATGTGCAGCGCCTGCGCAGGAAACTGGGATGGGAACACAGTCTGGTGGCGGTATATAAGGTAGGCTACCGCTTAGAGGTATCATAATGAAATTTTCCTTAAAGCTGCTGCTGTGTACGATGATTGTCATGGCGCTGGCATTCGGATTCAGCGGTTTTTATTTTGTAAACTATGTGTTTGAGACCTCCCTGGACAGGGAGATAAAGCAGGCTCTGGATGAAAGCAGCATCCTGCGCTTTGCTTTTGAAACGGCGGCCCTGAATGTACCCGCCAAATATGACGTCCTGCAGGATCATACGGTGGAGCAGATCGCCTCCAACCTGGAAACGGGGGGACATGACACCAGCCGTATGCTGCGGGTTTCCGACGAGAAGAAAAACGTACTGTATATCAGCAGCGGCTTTGACGCCGGGGACGGGCTTCTGGAGCAGACGGATGAAACGACCAGGACCTACCGGGTGATACGTCAGGAGGACCGATACTATATCCAGACGGGCATGACGGTGAATGCCCTGGACCGGATTCTGTATCTGGAGACTATGAAGGATGTGTCCGAGGTGTTCCGGGAGAGAGCCCTTGGTTTTTCCGTTTACCGCAGGGTAACGGTGATTATGCTGATTCTGGGTACGGTGATCATGCATCTCATCGCGTCCTTCCTCAGTAAGCCTATCCGTCTGCTCACAAAAGCCACCAAGCGGATGTCGGCAGGGGAATACAGTTATCGGGCAAGACAGGTGAGCAACGATGAGCTGGGGCAGCTGACCATGGATTTTAACCAGATGGCCAATGTGCTGGAAGAGAACATCAACAAGCTGGAGGAGGAAATCCAGGCAAGGGAGGATTTCGTGGCGGCCTTTGCCCATGAATTGAAAACCCCTCTGACCGCCATCATCGGTTATGCGGACATGCTGCGTTCCCGGAAACTGGATGAGGAAAAGAGCTTCCTGTCCGCCAATTATATCTATACGGAAGGAAAACGTCTGGAGGCCATGTCCCTGCGCCTTCTGGAAATTATTGTGACCAAGAGGGAGAAGGTGGAATTCCAGACGGTGTCCGCCGAAGCGCTGTTCACTTATCTGGAGGATATGTTTGTTACCAACCGGGACATGGCGTTCCATTTTTCCTATGAGCAGGGAATGGTGAGGGCGGAAGCCAACCTTATCAAATCCGTTCTGGTTAATCTGCTGGATAATGCCTGCAAGGCCTCCGAACCCGGAAGCCCTGTTACGGTAACCGGCGTCCGTGTGAAAGGCGGCTACCGGTTTTCGGTGAAGGACCAGGGAGTGGGTATCCCCGGAGAGGAGCAGAAGAATATTATCAAAGCTTTTTATATGGTGGACAAATCCCGTTCCCGGAGCAAAAACGGGGCGGGCCTGGGCCTGGCGCTGTGTACCCAGATATTGCTTTTGCACGGCAGTAAGCTGGAGATTGAAAGCACCCCGGGAAAAGGATCCTGTATCAGCTTTGTCCTGCCGGATAGAGGAGAAGAGGTATGAAAAAGAAAGTAAGGAACCTGTCCTTCCTGTTGTTTGTGGTTCTGATTATGGCGCTTTCCATATGGGGACCGGAAGCCCTGGCCGAATACAAAGATCGGGCGATACTGGACGAAACCCATGCACAGGCGGTGGAATCCGCATCGGAGGGCTATCGGTATACATTGAACAGCAATGAAAAGCTTTATATCCTGTCCCGTTGCCTGAACAGCCAGAGCCTTCCGGAGAGCGAACAGAATGCCCTGACCAGGAAAGAGGCGGAAGAAGTGGATTATACGGATCTGGAAGGGACCTATGCCTTTGTGGTAAACCACAGAGGGCCTTCCGGAAAGGAAATTACCAGCGAGGAAATCTACGAAGCCTGCAATAAAGGCCTGGATATGCTGAAAAATCTGGCTATCCTGCCGGAAGGGATCAGGGACGTGGACGCCGCCTCTTATGATGCCACACTGTATTCCGCCATCGATGTGCCGGAACCCCAGAATAATGTGGCGGTATGGAAAATGAGCCTGTCCACCAGCCAGAAAAATTACAACAAGGAAAACCGTCTGATTGATGCCTATATCGATGCGGATGACGGGAAAATTTATGAATTCTATGTCCGCACCCCGCTGAAATGGGAGGAACTGGATCCTGACCATATCGTGGCCCAATGGGGCAGCTATATGGGACTTACGGATCCCCGCCCCTATGAAGCGGCCAATCCCCTGATGGAATCCACCCCCTATTTCCGCAAATATGTATTCAGCGGCATGGGAAACGGGGAAACCGTGGTCACTGTTGGATTTTATGAAGGAATCAATGAATTATTTTTAAAAATTTCCAAATGATACCGCCGTCTATTTGATACGGAAGGTTCCGGGCGCTTTCCGGTACACCAGGAGTAACGCCACTGCGATATACACAACCGTGAAGGCCAGCACGCCCAGCGTAAAGGCGCTCCCTTTCACCTTGATTTCCAGACACAGAAAGCAGAGCACATACATGATCACATTGATGGTGGAAAAGAACGGGTTTTTGATTTTCAGGCTTTCCGAATAAGGCTGGAAAATATAATACAGGCAGAGATGATGTGCCGTGAAAAGCACGGACAGCAATAAAATAGTGAGGCAGAACAGCAGCATATCCATAGTGAACGCACGGTTGCCGGCCAGCAGGCAGAACAGGAACGCCGCCAGGCACAGAGCCGCCGCTATGACACCGTCATAAAGGCAGACATGCAGCAGACGGATGCGGAAGTTATGCAGGATGGTATCCGGCCTCCGGTAAAAGGAATAATGCAGCATATCCTTGTCACAGTTGTAGAACATGGCCCGGCAGGCCTTGTCCGCAACGGTGAGAAAATACATGATGTAGACAAAGGAAGGCAGCAGCAGTGTCGTCAGGTTGGCGCTCAGTTTCACGGCAGCCTCCCGTTTTGTGACAAGCAGTACGATGGAAGCGGCAAACAGAGCCCCTACGATCAGCAGACGATAGTATACCGGCCGGATCAGCTGCCGCCTGTGTCTGGCAAAAAACAGGGAATTAAAGTATGCATAGCCCTGGTGGGAAGAGGAATGGGGCCTGAGTGAGGACGGAATTTCCACATCTTTTTCCCGGATTTCCACCTCCTTGAAAGAGGAACCGGAGGAGGTCTTTAACAGGGAGGACAGTAGGAAGTTCAGATCGATGGAACGCGGCAGTTTTTTCCCGTATTCCCGGTAGCCGGCCGCTATGTAGTAAAGGCCTGCACCGCCGAGGACCAGATATACGGCTATCATGACCGGATGAAGGAGAACGGCGGCTGCCGGGAAGGAAATTCCCAGGAATGGGAGCAGATACCCGCCGGCAAGCCCGATACCGATGGCGGTCCAGCTGCATGCCATACTCCGGTTATAAACCTTTCCCGACCGGTCAAAGACAAACAGCTGAAAGGCTTCCCCCATCATCCTAAACGCGGCAAGCATAATCCAAAGGAAGATTCCCTGTAATACAGTGCCGCCCAGAAGCCCGGAAAAAAGAATGAGAAAGGGCAGGTAGCAGAGGAAAAAAGGGACGTATTTCAGAACCAGAGCCGCCCGTGTATAGCTGCGCGCATCCGTATGCATATATTTGATAATCGTGATTTTGTCCCTGGTCACAGTGAAAATCTGGCTGTCCCCGAAGGCACCCAGCAGACAGTTCAGGAAGAATAAGATCTGAACCATCAGGGAAAAAGAATCCTCCTGTAGGGAAGGCCGCTTCGCTATTAACAGCTGTATGGGCAGCAGAACAAAGAAAAACAGGTACAGCGGCTTCCCGGCCAGGTCGATGAGCTGGCGTATGATAAAAGCCGCCCAGGCCAGTATACGCTTCAACGGATAATTGGAATACAGGGAATCCGGTACCCACTTCCCGACGATCCAGAGCCGTTTGAGATAAAACAGAAAGCTGTTTACCCAAAGCGTGGTTTTCAGGGATATGATTTGCTTCAATACATTATTCATGGGCATTTTCATCCTTTAACAATTCGATAATCCGTTCTTCGAAATCCTTTTCTGCAAGCAGGGAATGATCGATCTGCTGCAGACAGCCTTCGCTGAGCACCACAATTTCATCGCAGAGATCCGTTGCAAGCTGCAGAATATGAGTGGAAAAAATAATAATATGATCCTGCTTGATTTCCCGTAAAAGCTGCTTGATTTCCAGCGCCACCACCACATCAAAGGAGGTGAGCGGTTCATCCAGCAGGATGACGGGAGGCCGGGCGATAAGGAAACAAAGCATCTGGACTTTGTTTTTCATGCCGTGGGAATAACCCTTTATCAGCTTGTGCCTGTCCTGCTCATCTATCTTTACCATATCGAAATATTCATCAATGGTTTTCTCCGACGCTTTTTTCCTCTGATGGATATCCATATAAAACCGGATAAACTCATAGCCGGTCAGAAAATCCGGCAGAACAGGAGTGGAAAATACATAGCCTACCAGGGACGGTGTCAGAGGGCTGACACCGCCGTCCTCCTCCAGCAGGCAGGCCTGCCCTCCGTCCGTCTGTACCTCATCGGTAAGACAGTTGAACAAAGTGGTTTTTCCGGCCCCGTTTCTTCCGAGAAGGCCATATATTTTCCCCCTTTCAAAGGAAAAACTGCAGTCCTTCAGCACAGTTTTCGAACCATAGTTTTTTTGGATGTGTTCCAATTGCAGTATCATCTGATCTCTCCTTTTCTTTTGAAAATAAACAAACAGGCACAGCCCGCATCCCGGTAAAGGGGCGGACTATGCCTGTATTTCCTGTTATGAGGTATTATGCTGTATAAGGCAGCCTGGTATAAGCGCTTACACGGTCGGGCAGCGTCGCCGGCGGCGTCGTCCATAGCGGTATCCTTTCTTCCTCTTACTTATTAGTGAGAAGTCGGTTAAAATATTTTGTTTATTATAAGTAAAGATACTGAATTATACAAGATCTGTATTTATATTTTTACAAAATCTTTACAATTGCAGTCAGACAGGTACCCGCGGCTGCCCCCACTTTTTATCTGCACACGAGGGGAATATTGGCATTGCTTAGGAAAGTGCAGGCATGGTAAAATGAAACAACGTGCAGGCGGGTATGCGCAGTTACTGCATTGCTGTGAGAAAACGTGGTGCGGCGGGCAAAGGAGGAGGAGCATAGGGATGAAAGAGATTAACAGTTTTCAGGATTTTGTGAAGGAGCTGCGGGAGGCGGGATTTACGATTGGGGGAGAAAAGGGGGACGGCATTTTTACTTTAAGTGACAGCTTCGGGGAGAAAATCGCCTGGCATACGGAGGATCCGGATACGGATCCCTGGGAATGGAGAATGCGGGTATTGGATGAATACAGGGATATTGCCTATGGAAAGTTGTTTTTTCATAAAAGTGGATATCTTACAAAAGAATGGTATCCTTATTTCCTGGCGGTGCGGCGTGGGAAAAGGGAGCTGCAGGAGGAATATGAGGAAGGCAATGTAAGCCTTATGGCAAAGCGGATTTATGATGTGCTGTGTGAGGAGAAGGAGCTTCCGGTGCATCTGCTGAAGCAGTACGGCGGTTTTTCGGGTGAAGAGAAGTCCGGCTTTGAAAAAGCGGTTACGCAGCTCCAGATGGATTTTTATATTTCTATCTGCGGCAGGGCGAGGAAGCGTAACCGGAAGGGGGAGGAATACGGCTGGTCCTCCACGGTTTTCTGCCTGACGGAGAATCTGTTCGGGGAAGAGGTGTTTCAAAAAGCCGGGAAGCTGTCTTATGAAGAAGCCTTCCGGCAGATAGAAAAGCAGATCTATGCCCGGAATCCCCAGGCGAAAAGTGCGAAGGTGAAGAAATTTATAACAGGCTGACGGGAAGAAAGACGGTGTTTCAAACAGCGGGAGAACGTGTGTATGACAGGGATTTATTTCAGCGGGACAGGCAATACAAAATTCTGCGCGGAGGAGTTTCTGCGCTGCTATGACGGGAGCGGGCGTGCGGTTTCCATAGAGGATAACCAGGCGGAAACGCTTCTTTTGGAGGAAAAGGAGATTCTGCTGGCCTATCCGGTCTACGGCAGCGATCTTCCCCGTATCATGAAGGAGTTTCTGGAGAAACAGAAAGAGCACTTTGCCGGAAAACGGGTATTTATCCTTGCTACCATGGCGATGTTCAGCGGGGACGGGGCCGGCTGTGCGGCCAGGTTCCTGAAAAAACAGGGGGCAGTCATCCTCGGCGGGCTGCATGTGATCATGCCGGACTGTATCAGCGATGAGTTGGTGCTGACAAAAACGGATGAAGAAAACAGCCGCATCGTAAAGGCGGCCCGGCAAAAGCTGAAGCTGGCGGCACAGGCACTGCAGGAGGGAAGGCCTCCCGCCGACGGGCTGGGCTTTGGGGCACGAATGGCCGGGTTCCTGGTGCAGCGTATGTGGTTCGGACTTTTAGCCGGCCGCTGCACAGGAAAGCTGAAAATTAACGCGGATACATGTGTGGGCTGCGGAAAATGTGCCGCAGGCTGTCCCATGGAAAACCTGCGGATGGAAGAAGGAAAGGCGGAGGCGGGGAAGAACTGTACCCTGTGCTACCGCTGCGTCAACAGGTGCCCGGCACAGTCAATTACCCTGCTGGGGAAGCGGGTGGTGAAACAGAATGATATTGCAAAGTATGTGACGGGAGATGCGGAAGATTCCGGGAAGGCTTCCTTTCCGTTTGTCGGAAAAGAATAACAAGAACTGCCTCCCGGCTGATTCCGCTACTCCGGGAGGCAGTTCTTATTGTTAGAATAAAGCGGGCATCAGCCCGGCTTGGCGGAACGATTACGAAACAGGAGGCGGATACTTATTACACCACCTGATACTTCGCCACATAAACCGGGAAGCTGTCCGTGCCTTTCAGTTTCTTATTGGCAGTGATGGTCACATCCTTATCGGATATGATATATTCCAGCTCCGCCCCGGGTTCTATCACGGTATCCTGCATCAGGACACAGTTTTTCACTTTTGCCCCTTTTCCCACCTTCACACCGCGGAAGAGGATACTGTTTTCCACTTCCCCTTCAATGATACAGCCGTCAGCGGCCATGATATTATTCGCTTTGGCCCCTTCCATGTAGCGGGTAGGGTTGTCGTCACGGATTTTGGTGTAAATATGGTTGCATCCGAAAAGCGCATCCAGGTTATCCTCATCCAGAAGCTTCATATTCTCATCAAAGTAGCTTTTCATGCTGCTGATCCGCGCCAGATAGCCTTCGAATTTATAGGACTGCACGTTCATCCGATCCAGCTGCGGCGCTACGATATCCCTTTCAAAATACACGTGGCCCCTGACAAAGGCGGCTCCCACCAGGCTGATCAGAAGCTCCCTTTCAATAATATAAATATTCATGGACAGATTCTGGATTCCCGGCGTCTCCGGATTGATCTGGATTTCCTTCACCCGTCCGTCCTCAATATCCAGGGTATAATAGAGATCCTTGTTCACATCAAAGGGCTTAATCAGTCCTTTTGGTATTTCCTCCTGTGCATAAGCCAGGGTGATATCCGCCCCGCTTTCGATATGGGCATTCAGCATCGCCTTGAAATCAAAGTTGGCGGCGATATTGGCTTCGGACATAATGACATATTTTTCTTTCTGATCCTTCAGGAAATCCAGGATGCTGGCAAGCGCTTCCACACGGCCGTTATAGACCTTTACGGTTTTTTCCGCGAAGGGAGGGACAATGTTCAGCCCGCCGTTTTTGCGGGTTAAATCCCATGCCCGGCCGGAGCCCAGATGATCCATAAGGGAATGGTAATTCTTGCGGACGATAACGGAAACATTATCTATCCCGCCGTTTACCATGCTGGACAGGACAAAATCCACCATCCGGTAACGTCCCGCGAAAGGGATGGAAGCCATCAGGCGCTCTGCAACCAGTTCGGGAACCAATGAATCATAACTGTTTGGGAAAATGATGCCCAGTGCGTTTGCGTTGGAATTTACCATTCTTCTTCACCATCCTTTACATTATGTTCAACCATGGCGTCAGGGCCGATCACAGCTCCGTCACCGATATACACGCCGGATCCCACAGTAGCCACCCCCGCGGACTCGTCCCGGGGCAAGGCTCCCACTTTGGCGTTTTCACCGATAACCACATTTTCCGCTATGATACAGTGTTCCACAACAGCACCGGCTTTGATGACGGTCCCGCCCATGATGACGGCGTCCTCCACCCTGGCCCCGGGTTCCACGATAACGCCGGCAAATAAAACCGAATGCTTCACATGGCCGCCGATACGACAGCCGTCCGTGATCATGGAATTCTCCACAACCGCTTCGGAGGAAATCTTGTGACCGGTCATACCGCTGTTCCGGCTGTAGATTTTCCAGTCGTCATCAAATAGATTGATTCCGCTGTGCTCCGGATCCAGGACCTCCATATTCGCTTCCCATAAAGAGGAGATAGTCCCCACATCCTTCCAATAGCCGCTGAAATGATAGGCATACATTTCCCTTCCGTCCCTTAGCAGGCTGGGAATGATATTGTTGCCGAAGTCGTTTTCGGAATTAGGATCCGCTTCATCTTCCATCAGGTACTTTTTGAGAACGTCCCAATTGAAAATATAGATACCCATGGAAGCCAGGTTGGATTTGGGATTTTTGGGCTTTTCCTGGAACTCGGTGATCTTGTCGTTCCCGTCGGCGACCATCAGGCCGAAGCGGGAGGCCTCCTCCCAGGGAACTTCCATTACAGCCACGCTGAATTCCGCACCCTTTTCCTTATGGAATCGTAAGAAGTCGCTGTAATCCTGCTTGCAGATCTGGTCGCCGGAAAGGATGATGACATATTCCGGATTGTAGCGCTCGATAAATGGGATATTCTGATAAATAGCGTTTGCGGTACCCTTATACCAGTCGGATCCGGAAGCCTTCTGATAAGGCGGAAGGATATGTACCCCGCCGTGAAGGCGATCCAGATCCCAGGGCTGCCCGTTCCCGATGTACTCATTGAGTACCATTGGCTGATACTGGGTTAAAATCCCCACCGTATCAATCCCGGAGTTAACGCAGTTGGACAGCGGAAAATCGATGATACGGTATTTTCCGCCAAAAGGAACGGCAGGTTTAGCCAGTTTTTGCGTCAGGGCATATAATCGGGAGCCCTGTCCGCCGGCAAGAAGCATTGCAATCATTTCTTTTGCCATATGTGATTCCCCCTGTTTGTATGTTATGGTAAAAGTGTACCACAAAATGGAAAATTAGGACAGCCTTTTGTGCATAACAATCAAAAAAACTTTTGGTTTAGGTAACCGTTCAGACAGCTCCTATTTTTTTACAGCCTTTCCGCTATTTTTCTGTTCCACAGGGCCACCAGCATGGAGAAGACGGCTGTTACGGCAAAAATGACCCACAGCCGGTGGGGCAGCCGTTCCAGAAGAAACCCGTATATCATCTGTCCGGCAGGCTGGGCACAGGTGGACAGCGCAATGATCCAGGCAATGACTTTTCCGATCAGCGCCGCGGGAGTGGTGAGCTGGATATAGGACATGATCTGAATGGTGTACAGGGAAGCGAAGGCCATGATGATCAGACCCGATACCGCTATGACCGAATAGGCCGCATAGACCGGTATGCCTTCCTGAAGGACAGCGCCCATGGGAAGCAGCAGAAGGGAAGAAACAAACAGAAGCTTCCAACTGCCCCGTATGTTCAACTTTTTACTGAAAATCCCGGCTGCCATGCCGCCTGCAAGTCCTCCGGCAGCCATAACGGCCTGCAGAAAACCGTACATTTCGGATGCATTATCCCTGGGAAAGGAAAGAACCTGCATGACGATCACCGGCAGGCTGATGATCATGAGGGCGGAAAGGAACAGATTTACGGCGGTACAGCATAAGGTCAGTTTGCCGATTTGCTTTTTTTCACGGGTGATAAAAAGGATGCTGTCCTTCACATCCCCGGTAAGCTCCCGGAACAGGGAACAGGTGCGTTCCTTCCGGGTAAAAGGGATATGGATGAATAGTTCCATGACGGCGGACAGGAAAAAACAGCCGGCGCATACGTAAAGGATGGGGGTGATTCCCCAAAGGCCATAGGCGATTCCTCCCAAAGCTGGGCCGAGGAGGCCCGACAGGGAGGAAATCATATTGATGAGGGCATTGGCAGGCATAATCGATTCTTCCGCTACCAGCAAAGGGATGCTGGACTGTACGGAAGGCTGGTAAGCCCCGGAAATACCGTACAATAAAAACAGCATGACAAGGATGAGGCCGACCAGGCTCACCCGGCCGGAAAAAAGCAGGAAAGAAAGAACCAGCCCGGCCGTAAAGAAATCCAGGACAACCATGATATTCCTTTTGTTAACCCGGTCGGCAATCAGGCCGCCCACAGGAGACATAACCGCAAGCGGCAGAAAGGCGAAGCCGGATACAATTCCCAGCAGCGAAGGGGATTGGGTGACGGTTAGCAGGTGCAGGGGCAGGGCAAAGCGGATGACCGCATTTCCGAACAGGGAAATGATCTGCCCTATCATTACGAGATAAAAATCTTTGGAAAATCCTTTTTTCATAAAACCTCCATAACGGTAACTTTAGCTGACAGTTTACGGTAAACAAATAAAAATACTATGCCCATGATCAGGGTGAAGGCCAGAAAGCTGAAACCGCCGTACATACCTGCGGCCGCAATATTGGTCATGGGAGCGATGAGGATGAGCGCCGCCACAATGACGGCGGTGGAGGATTTCCTTCGGAAACCGAACCATACGGCAACCAGGCAGATGCAGGATGCGAGCAGGGCAATGCAGAAGCTGACCAGAAGAAGATATCCCAGATCAGACGGGAGGAAGGCCCCCGGAAATCCATGGAACAAAGCGGAAAAAAACAGGGCGGTTGATACCGACAGGAGGTTGCATAGAAAGGCCCCCGCCGCCGTAAAAAGGAAAATAAGGGTTGTTTTGGCGGCGAAAAGCTGTCTGCGGCTGACCGGCCAGGAAAAGACCAGGAGCCTGTTTTTCCCCAGGAATTCGCCCAGGATAACTTTGGAGCTCAAAACGGCTCCCAGCATGGCATGGGAAAAAAGGGTGACGCAGGATACCAGAAGGATCAGCGAGCGCCAGCCGGAGACGAATTCCAGTTCCGCCGCCCCTCGTTCCGATTCCGGGAGGAAGCAGAAAAGCAGGGCGATGAATATGCTCAGTGCCAGCAGGCCCAGGGCTGCGCCCAGATAGGGGGCCGGATTGATTTTTTTCCATTCAAGACGTAGCAGTTTCATTCGATGTCTCCTTTCATGACAGCAAGCACTTCCTGCTCAAGCTGCTCTTTACGGTTTCCCTGGTATTCCTCCATAGCGAATTCTTTTTGGATCCGGCGGCCGGAGAGGATGCCTACGGTGTCGGCCATAGCGGAGATATCGCTGAGGATATGGCTGGAAATCAGCAGGGATTTCCCTTCTTCCGCCAGGCGGACAAAAAGGGAGCGAAGTTCCCGCACACCCAGGGGATCCAGGCCGTTCATGGGTTCATCCAGAAGGAGGATGCGGGGATTGTGCAGCAGTGCACGGGCGATGGCAAGGCGCTGGCGCATACCGTAAGAAAAAGCGGAAACCGGTTTTTCCCGGATCCCTTCCAGGCCCACTTCCTGTAATACCCTGCTGATATCACCTGCCTCCTGTGCAGGAGCCTGCTTCATATAGGCCTGCTGCAGCTTAAGGTTTTCTACAGCGGAGAGATGTTCATAGAATACCGGCGTATCGATCAGGCTTCCCACCATATTCTGGATAGATTCCCGGTTTTCCCAGGCGGGCTTTCCCTGGATCCGTACTTCACCGATGTCGGGGCAGAGAAAACCGGCGGCCAGCTTCAGCAGAGTGGACTTGCCTGCGCCGTTTCTGCCGGCAAGGGCATAGATGGAACCGTCAGGGACGGTGAGAGAGCAGCCTTCCAGCACAGGTGTGGACGAGTAGGCTTTGCTTATGTTCGTTATCGTTATCATAAATTCCTCCTTATTTTTAATACCAACCGTTGGTATGTATAATTTTAAAAATAAGCTGCTCCAAAAGAGCAGTTATTTTTAAGGCTTAAATTACCGGCGATCCCTGTTTTCCTGGTAGAGCGCCGCATACCTTTCCAGAGGGACAAACATTGCGTCATCGATAATATCAAGACCGAACCCCCGGAGCATATGCTGGAAAAATTTCATTTTACGGATGAGTTCTCCGGCGTCGGAATGGTATACCAGAGGATTCAGCCACAGGTTGCCGATGAGCATGAGCACTTCGGCCATTTCCCTGGGATAGTCGGTCCGGATAGAGCCGTCCGCTATTCCCTCCTCCAGTATAGGCTGGATCATGGCCGGCGCTTCCTGCTGTACGGAATTGCGCAGGTACAGGGCCAGAAGCTGGGGGTTATTGAGCATATCGGGAGCCGCGGCAAACAGTTCTTCCTGGGCGGAAGAATAGATGGAAGCCTGAAATATCATCCTCAGTTTCTCCAGGCCGTTGAGATCCTTCCTGCGGGTAATGGCATACATACTGTCCGTCGCACCGGCGTACAGTTTATCCGCGACGGCGTTCATGATCTCTTCCTTGGACTTGAAATGATGGTAAATGGCCCCTTTGCTCAACCCTCCCAGATTGTTAATGATATCCTGGATGGAAGTCTGTTCGTAGCCCTTTTCCACAAAAAGCCTTGAGGCTGTATCGATAATCAGATTGCGGGTTTCCTCCGGATATTTATTTCTTGCCATAAGAGTCCTCCCTTTTTCACGGGACTTCTGTATTCGGAACTTTTTTTGTTTTCCGCTACATACATACTGTTGGTAGGTCTCATTATACATACTGATGGTATGTATGTCAATACCTGTTTTTTCCTGCTGTTTTCTGAGGGGTGCAGATAAAAAAGTTTGGCGTCCCCCGGCCCTGCTTCCCTGTGCGTCCCGCTGCCCTGCAAGGATTCCTGGAAGGGGCGTTATAAGCACGCCGGTCCTTAGGCT
>URMK01000078.1 GCA_900548905.1 uncultured Lachnospiraceae bacterium
GTAACTTTTTGCGCAGAAAAGGAGCTGCGCGCTAATTTCTTAGTGCGACAGCCCCCTTACCGGGAATAGGAACGACCGGTCTGAACCGTTATTATTTCTGTCCATAAGCCGCCGCAGGCGGTACTCTTTATTCGTCTTCTTCGTCCGTAAGGGGAAGGCTGAAAATGAATTCGGTGCCCACGCCTTCCGTACTGATAACATTGATATTCTCATTATGGGACTGGATGATTTCCTTAGTGATGGACAAACCGAGGCCGGTGCCCTTCTTATCTTTACCCCGGGAAAGATCCGTTTTATAGAAACGATCCCAAATCAGCTTCAGGCTGTCCTTGGGGATGCCGATCCCGCTGTCTTTTACGGAAACAAAGACCTTGTTCCTTTTTTCCGTAGTTTCTATTTTGATTACGGAGTCGGAATGGGAAAATTTAATGGCGTTGTCCATCAGGTTGTAGAGCACCTGCTGGATTTTGCCCATATCCCCGTTCACGGAAAGCTGCTCGCCGGTGAGCACCAGTTCGATCGCGATGTGCTTTTGCTGGCAGGTTCCTTCGAAGGAGGCAGCGGTATTGCGGATGATGGAATTGATATCAAAATCTGTTTTTTCCAAAACCATTCCCCGGGTATTCAGGTTATTCAGGGTGAGCAGGCTGTTGGTGAGCTTGGTAAGACGTTCCGTTTCGTTCAGTACGATTTTCAGGTATTTCTCGTGTAGCTCGGGAGGGATGGTCCCGTCCAGCATGGCTTCCAGATAGCCCTTGATGGAGGTAAGGGGAGAACGGAAGTCGTGGGAAACGTTGGCGATAAATTTTTTCTGGTTGTCCTCTCCCCGGGCAATTTCACTAGCCATGTAGGACAGGGAAGCGGCGAGGTAGCCGATTTCATCCTCACTGTCCACCTGGAATTCGTAATGCAGGTTGCCTGCGGCATACTGCTCGGTAGCTTCCGTGATCTTCCGGAGAGGCAGGTATACCATTTCCGTAAAAAAGATGAGGATAATCAGGGAAAGCAGGAAAAGGATAACCAGGATGATATAGGAAATGCTCAACAGGCTTTCGCTGGTGGAACGAAGGGATGCCATGGCAGTGTGGATGACAACATATCCCCTTACCTTGAAATCAGAGGTGATAGGGGCATAGACACTTAGCATTTCCTGATCAAAGCTGTCGAAAAAGTTGCCGATGGTATAATAGGATCCCGCTGTTTCCGTAGCGTTAAACCCCTCCACAATACGGGGATGATCCAAATCCACGGGGGTATCGGTATCCATGATCATACGGCCGGAAGGGTTAATGATCCAAATGGTGGAATCCAGATATACGGCAAGGGAATCCAGCTGGACCTTGACGGTTTCCAGGGACGCCTCGTTGTTGTACAAATCCGATGCATAGGTGTTGGCGATGAGGGTCGCTTCTTTATAAAGAGTGTCCGCTTTTTCTCTTTTCATGTGCTCCAGAGTCATGCTGGAACCGAAGGTAGCTACCACAATGAAGCCGAAAAAGCCGAATATCAGGTATGCGAGCAGGAATTTCAGGTAGAGGGTCTTCCTCATTGTCTCACCTCATTTTGTCCGAATTTAAGTCTGTGGATTACAGACTTATTTTTATATTATCATATTTATACCGGCTTGTAATCCCTTTATATTTTTCAGGGTGCAGATACCGGTTTGGATGCAGTATTCCCTGTCCCCTCTTTTCTTTGGTAAGGATCAAAAAAGATTGAAAAAAACCGGGATCAGGTGCAATATGAATATAAAGGCCATACGGAAAGGGAGGAATAAAATATGTCAAACAGACCGGCAATCATATTGATTACCTGCGATGAAATGCGTTTGGATACTCTGAGCTGTTATGGGGGTACCGCGGTTAAGACTCCGTATATTGACAGCCTGATGGAGCGGGGGACAAAGTATGAAAACTGCTATGCGGTGAGTCCTTTATGTCTGCCTGCACGGTGTTCTATGCTGACGGGGCTGTATCCGCATCATAGCGGGGCATATAGTAATTTCCGAAAATGTCCTCTGGACCAGGATATTCCAAACATTTTTACGGAACTGAAAAAAGCGGGATATGCCACCGCCATGATAGGAAAATGTCATTTTGCCCCCGTGCCGTATGACGAAACCAGAGCGGATAAAACATTGCCTTACGATGA
Organism: uncultured Lachnospiraceae bacterium; assembly: GCA_900548905.1. GTDB lineage: Bacteria > Bacillota > Clostridia > Lachnospirales > Lachnospiraceae > Eisenbergiella. The sequence goes on from URMK01000078.1 coordinate 2,152, forward strand.
TTTCAGAGATTATTATATATCACTTGGTATAGACCATCTGGAACTGCAGGATGATAAGCAGGTATCCGTATGGTACTATGATGATTATAGCAAGGAATTGGACAAAGCAGGCTATCTGAAGGAATACAGGGATCTTACCTGGGATAACTCCCGGGGGAAGGTGTTTCCATTTCCCGGGCCGGTCCGCTGGCATCCCGATTCCTGGGTAGGGGATTGCGGAGCAAAGTTTCTGGAAGAAAACAGCGCGGAGGATGGCCGGCAGTTTACTTGGATTTCTTTCAGCGGTCCTCACTATCCTTTTGATGCCCCACAGGAATATTATGAAAGGGTGAATCAGAAAGGGCTTCCTGTACGCAGGTATAAAGAAGATGAGCTTAAGGAGGAAAGCCGGATCCACCATAACAGTTATTATGGCGGAGGCCATATAGATGGCTGCGGGACGGCGCCGGAGCATGCCTGCCGGAATTATACGCCGGAGTACTGGAAGCAGCTGCAGATCAGCTATTATGCCAACGTAGCACTGATAGATGACGAAGTGGGAAAAATACTGGATGCGGCACGGAAACGGTATGGGGAGAATGTGCTTGTGATATTTACTGCAGATCACGGGGAAATGTTGGGGAACCATGGTGTATGGGGAAAGCATGACTGCGCTTATGATGATGTGTGGCGTATTCCCATGCTGGTACATTTTCCGGAACAGCAGACTTCTGAAACGGAGAAAGGGAAGGTCAATCTTACGGATATTCTTCCCACCTGTCTGAACGCGGCGGGGGCAGAGCCGATTACCTGTGACGGGTACGCGCTGCAGGAGAGGAAGGAATTCCTTTCCTATACCTTCAGTGAGTCGGAAGGCTTTTGTGCAGTTACCGATGGAAGCTATAAATATATCCATGTACAGAAGGATGGGCATAATCACAGGGAATTCCTGGATTTGAAGCAGGATCCGGGTGAATATGAAAATCAGATGGACAATCCCCGGCTGGATGGGGAGAAAGCGCGGCTGATGGAACGTCTGCTCACCCATTTTATGCCGCATGTCCTCCCCTGAAGTATAATAAGGCTGTCCGCTTTGTAATAAAAGCGGACAGCCTTATCTGATAAAAAGTAACTACTGTCTTACTTCAAACTTATACCCAATTCCCCATATCGTAGCGATTCTCCAGGATTCATGATCCTTGATCTTCTCCCGCAGCCGCTTGATATGTACGTCTACGGTACGGGTATCCCCGATATATTCATACCCCCAAATCTGATCCAGCAGCTGCTCCCTGGTGAAAACATGGTTGGGGGAGGAGGCGAGGAAATAGAGAAGCTCCAGCTCCTTGGGCGGCATTTCCACCGGTTTACCCATGTAGATGACGGAGTAGTTGGTCTGATTGATGGTGAGGTCCGGATATTCCACGCATTTGATATTAGAAGGTTCCGGCGCAGCAGGGGCGGCTTTGTAGCGGCGCAGCACCGCTTTTACGCGGGCCACCAGTTCTTTGGAATCAAAGGGCTTTTCCATGTAGTCGTCGGCGCCCAGTTCCAGGCCCAGCACCTTGTCGAAGATCTCCCCTTTAGCGGAAAGCATGATGATGGGAATATTGGATTTGCTGCGCACCTCCCGGCATACCTGATAGCCGTCTATGCCGGGAAGCATCAGATCCAGCAGAATCAGGTTGGGGGAAAAGCTGTCCGCCGCTGAGAGGGCGGATTCTCCGTCCCCTACGATCATCGTTTCAAAGCATTCCTTGGTCAGGTAGAGGGAAATCAGTTCCGCGATGTTGTTGTCGTCATCCACGATCAATATTTTCTGTTTATTTACCATGTAAGTTGTCTCCTTTTCAATGAGGAAAGAGCATGCCGGAAAGGGGCCGGAAGCAGCTGTCCCGTTCCGCCAAAAGCAGGCTCAGGATTTAAATTCCACTATGGTGACACCTGCGTCCCCTTCGCCGTATTCCCCCAGGCGGTAGGATTTTACATATTTTACTTTGCGCAGATGGTTCTGTACCGCATTACGCAGGGCGCCGGTTCCTTTTCCGTGAACGATGCGCACGGTGGAAAGATGGGCCAGATAGGCGTCATCCAGGTATTTGTCCAGCATAGACATCGCTTCGTCCACTGTCTTGCCCAGCAGATTGATCTCTGCGGAAATGGACAGGGATTTAGACATACGGATCTTGCCGGAACCGGTACGGCCGGCTTTGACGGGAGAGGAGGAATCCTTCTCCTGGATAAGGACCAGATCCCGGATATTGGTTTGGGTGCGGATGATGCCGCACTGTACGAAGAGGTTGCCCTTGCTGTCGGGCATGGTGCTTACGGTGCCCTTCAATCCCATGGAAACAATGCGCACGGATTCGCCCGGCTTAAGCTGGGAGGCCTTTACACCGGAGGGGGCGGGCTGCTGGTTTTTAACGGCCAGCTTTTCGTTTTTATCAGATATCTTGCCGCGTAAGTTTTCACGGGCCTTTTCCAGTTCCTTCATGGAAGCGCCGGGGCCTGCCTTCTGGAAGGCGCGGATGGTCTCGTCAGCTGTATTTTTGGCATCCTGGAGGATTTCACGGGCCTGTTCATTGGCTTCCCGCAGAATGCGTTCTTTTGCCTGGTCAATTTTTTCCTGTTTGGCTTCCAGCTTATTTTTGAGGGCTTCCACTTCTCTTTTATAGGAAGCGATTTCCAGATGTTCTTTCTCTATGGTAACACGGCTCTGTTCCAGATCGGTAAGCAAATCCTCGAAGCTTTTATCCTCCGCGCTGATCTGGGTGCGGGCGGCATTGATGATTTCATCGGAAAGACCCAGCCGGGAAGAAATGGCGAAGGCATTACTCTTTCCGGGGATGCCGATGAGAAGCCGGTAGGTGGGGCGCAGGGATTCCACATCAAATTCACAGCAGGCGTTTTCCACGAAAGAGGTGGAGAGGGCATAAACCTTCAATTCGCTGTAGTGGGTGGTTGCCATAGTGCGGATCCCCCTGTCATGCAGGAAATTCAGGATGGCGATAGCCAAAGCTGCGCCTTCGGTGGGATCCGTTCCGGCGCCCAGTTCATCAAAAAGGCAGAGGGAATCGGCATCCGCATGCTTCAGGATGGAGACGATGGAAGTCATGTGGGAGGAAAAAGTACTCAGGCTCTGCTCAATGCTCTGTTCATCCCCGATATCCGCATAAACCTCCCGGAATACGGACAGCTCCGAACGATCCAGAGCAGGGATATGAAGGCCTGCCTGCCCCATAAGGCAGAAAAGGCCGGTAGTTTTCAGGGATACTGTCTTACCGCCCGTATTGGGGCCGGTAATAATCAGCAGGTCATAGTCCTTTCCCAGACGGATGTCGATGGGAACGGTTTTTTTCTTATCCAGCAGCGGATGTCTTGCCCCGCGGATATTCAGGATGTGATCCTCATTAAAAACAGGCTCTGTTGCATTCTGCTCCAGGGCGAGGGATGCTTTGGCAAAAATAAAGTCGAGGCGGGTGAGAATCCTCTGGTTTTCTGCGATATCTTCGGTATGATCTCCAACCTGGGCGCTGAGGGAGGCGAGCACTTTTTCGATTTCTTCCTGCTCCTTGATTTCCAACTCCCGCATCTGGTTGTTCAGGTTAACCACTGCGGCGGGTTCAATAAACAGGGTGCTTCCCGTGGAGGACTGGTCGTGGATCATACCCGGCACCTGGCTGCGGTATTCCGATTTGACGGGAATGCAGTAGCGTCCGTTCCGGGAAGTGATGAGGGCGTCCTGCAGATAGGAATGCAGGGAACCGTTGACCATGCCGGAGAGTTGGGAATGAATCCGGTCGGTGGTAACCGCCATGCTGCGGCGTACGTGCTTCAGTCCGGGGCTGGCGTCGTCCGCGATTTCTTCCTCGGAGAGGATGCAGCGGTAAATTTCATTGGAAAGAAGCGTAAGAGGTTCGATACCCTGGAACAGGGCGGTAAGGGAGTCCTCCGGCGTATCTTCCCGATCCTGCTTTCCGTAATTTTTAACGCGGGAGGCATTTTCCAGAAGGCCGGCGATTCTGAGAAGCTCCGTCGCGGAAAGCGTGCTGCCGATCTCCAGCGATTTCAGGCTCATGCCAAGCTCCCGGTTGCTGCCGAAGGAAATGCTTCCTTTTTTGAACAGCCGGGTGAGTGCGTCCCTGGTTTCCACCTGGGCCGTACGGATTTCTTCCAGATCCGTCATGGGAACCAGCTCCCGGCAGAGCTTACGCCCCGGGTCGGAGGTGGCATGTTCGGTGAGACGGTTTATGATTTTGGTATATTCAAGTGTATTTAATACTTTTGCATTCATTTTTGGTTTGATACTCCTTTTGCTGTGAAACGACAGGGCGGAAATTCAGAAACTATGGTTATTATAACATGTGAAAGGAAGATATCCAATAGCGGAAAAACCGGTTTGTTGTGGAAAACCGGTTCATTCTCTTGTGGCGGCAACATTTTTTTTGTTATAATAAAGTTCATGGATTTCCGACAACCATTTACACTCAAAAATAATACCATTTAAGGACATCTGGGAAAAAAGGGGAATCGAGGCTGTTATTATTTGTAAAAGGAGCTGATATATTGATAAATATAGCATTAATAGATGACGATGCGGAATTTCATCCGGTATTCTGCAGATACGTGGACAAATTCTTTCAGGAAACGGGAAAGCTTTATGAACTGCGTTTATATGATAACCCGGCTGCTGCCGTATTTGATTTAAGGAACGGGAAGCATTGGGAACTTTATTTTCTGGATATTGAAATGCCGGAAACGGATGGGTTTGAGCTGGCGGGTAAAATAAGGGAAGAGGCGCCGGAGGCGTATCTGATTTTTCTTACCTCCCATGAAGAACTGGCAATGGAGGGATACCATTTTAAAGCGTTTGCCTATATTCCCAAAAGCCTGCTTGAAAAAGAAATGAGCAGTACGTTACAAAGGTTTTGGGCGGAATATAACGACGCCTATTGTAAAGTGTACCCAATAATAACTGATACAAGGTTTGAACGATTGGACTACGATGACATCATTTACTTTTACAAGGAGAAAAACAATACGGTATTTGTGTTAAAGGACAGGGAAGTCCATATCAGAAAATCCCTGAAGGATGTTTTTGATGAATTGGCATCGGAAGAGTTTATGTTTACGGAAAGAGGGTATGTGGTAAATATCGAACATATTGTCAGGCTTGTGAAGAAAGGACTTATAGTGAGTAATGGAGAGGAAGTTCCTATTGGCAGGACTTATGAAATGAAGGTTAAGAAAGCGATCCTTCATTTTTGGAAGGACAGAATATGACTGCGTTGAGAATTGGGGAAGGGATACTTTCCATAACGGAAATAGTTGGCATTTTTTATTTGCTTTTCATGTTTTCAGAGAAGAGGGATACCAGGAAGTGGAAGGACGGTCTGCTGTACCTTCTTGTGGCGGGGGTATGTGGGCTGCTGATTTGTCAGAGGATTACAAGCGGGTTGTATTCGCGTTATTTTATGTTAACCTGTATCGGTTTTACTTCTATTATTGCCTTTTCGTTTTTAAAATTGGCATTATGGAAATGCTTTTTAATAACTGCGTTATATTTCGAAACACTGTCTTTTTTTGATGTATTAATTGTTTATCTCTGGGCGCTTGCTGTGAAAGAAATGGGGACAGTTGAGTATATTCAATTACAAACGAGTGTGGAACGGGTTGTTATTATGGTAATCAGCAGGGCCATCCTTATAGGAATGGTGATTTGGATAGTTAATTGCAGGACGGTGGTCCGTAGAGTATTTATAAAATATAGAAAGTTATTTATTGTTTTTGTTTTGCTGGAGTATATCGGACTGCTTTATTGTGATCAGTTATTTCTTTTTAATATTGCTGATAACAGAGTTATAAATATATATTTTGTCTTTTTTCCATTATTACTTTTGTTTGTTATGGTATGGATTGTAAGTTTAATATTATATTTTGAAAAAAAGGATGAGATAACCGCTATCCATATCAGAAGTGACATGATGGAAAAAAATTATCAGGATATGGTAATGCTTTATCAACAGCGCGGTGTTATCTTCCATGATATAAAAAATCATTTGGTGATACTTTCCTCATTGATGGATGAGGAAGAATTTAATAAGGCAAGGCAGTATGTTAAGAAAATACAGGAACCTATTAAAGCGTTGGATCAAAGGCGGTATACAGAAAACCGTATTATTAACAGCATCATAAATGACAAGGATAAAAAGGCAACTTTGTATGGTGTTTCTTTGAACATAAAGGTAATAGGGAATTTTATGACAGCGATAGAGGATATAGACTGGTGCGCTATATTGGCAAATTTACTGGATAATGCGATAGAAGCGTGTGATAAAGTTCCTGCAGAAGAACGAAAGATTGATTTTAGCCTTGTCCAGAAAAATGAAATGATTATTCTGAATATATCTAATCCATATTGCGGTACCTTGAAGCTTATGGATGGTAAGCTGCGTACCTTAAAGGAGGATAAGCTATTGCATGGCATAGGACTGGAAAGCGTGAAATATGCGGTGGATAAAAATAACGGGACAATGGAGTATAGCTTTATGGAGCATATATTTAGGGTTACTATTGTGTTGCTTCCGTAGAAAGGTGGTGAGGTGATGAGAGAAAATAGGGATAGCTTTATGGTTATGGCTGGGAATTTGGATTTTGAACTGGAGACTGTGAAAGTTGGTATGGATACTGTTTTAGAAGAATGGGCGGTTACTACCAATACTTCCATTCTTTCTATTTTTTGTTGTTGACAAAATCGGAACAAAGGGCGGGCAGCGGAAACAGAGCTGCCCGCCTTTTCGAATAATCTGATACGTGCGTTTAATGCATGCAAATACAATTTTGATCCATTCGCACTCATTTTTCTGACAGTTCAGGCCATATTTAACAAAAACAAATTAAGCTTGTTATAATCAGGGAATAAGGAGTACAGAGATATATAAATTAATTCCTGCACAGGGAGAAGGTTGGAATTAGATAATTTGTAACAGTAGAAGAACGATGCTTGTATTTTTATATAACAGCAGCTAGTAATGGAGGTGATTCCGGTGCATAATTCATTATTTTGTTAATAAAGGAACAGGTGATATTGTTTATTAATGAAAGGGGAATTTTATGAAAAAAATAATTAGCTTTATTATGGTTGTAGTCATGACTTTTGGTATGGCTTTATCTGTACAGGCAACAGAAAATACCAACGATGAAAACAATCTATATGGACAACCCTTTAGAATAATTGATCAGAACGGAAATGTAATGATTACTGGCAGATTGGGGATATCAAATCCTACAATTCCTGTGGGAGCGGGAGCGGAATGGGATGTTAATGTTGTTACAGGAAATAATACAATGTCTGTAGGAGTAACGCCGGCAGCTAACTTACAGTTACAGGTAACAAATTCAGTTGGGGTTCCACAATTTACTTATAATTCGACAGGTGCAACCACTTATATATCATCAGTTTATAATTCACCAGCATCCGGCAGAGGACGTTATCGGGTCTGGAATAAATCTTCATATACAATAACAATAACACAAGCTATGTTTAACGGTAATTAAAGGAGTATATATTGAGAAAAAGTGTTTTAATGATAATATTTGTATTAATCAGTGTATTTATTTCGGGCTGTTCAAACACCGGTTTTGTACCGGAACAAACAGTTCCTTCCAGTTCAGCAGAAGAGGAAGAAGGAAATCGTATTATAACAGAGGATACCCTCTCACCACAAATCATACCGGAAAAGTTTGTTAGCAAGGTTTTGGATGAGGAAAGCTTATTAAGGCTGCAGGAAGAACTCCAGGCAGAAACAATATATGATTGTATCTATGCAACGGAAGCGAAAGAGTATGAAATTCCTAAGCTTGATTCTTATGACAAAAGCTTTCTTGTTTTCCTTCAGGCAGGAGATAAAGGATGGGAGCTTAAAAAAGGGGATTTTATAAAAATAAGTTTTCATATGGCCAATGAATTCGTAGGGCAATCAATGGATATTGGACTTATTCATAACAACAAATATGATGCGCCATTTACATGCCGGGGTGAAAATGTGGATGATAAAGCTTATTTTAGTATAGAATTGGAAATAGGGGAAGATGGGGAGTATTATCCCTATCTGTTTAACAGGACTGGAGAATCAGATTTGGTGAAATCATTATTGGTAGAAATAAAATAATAACCCTTACGTTGCAAATGCCAAAGGGTTCCTCACAAGCTGGCTGTGTGATAATTCTTCTGACTGCAATACAAAATGTATTTTCGAAACCTTCATGCCTGTATATTGGAATGATAATAATAATTAGCACATGGTACAATCCGATATTGGAAGTTAGGCAGGTCTGGAATAATTATTTCGGGCCTGTTTAATGTTATTTTAAAAGAGAGATACATAGAAAGAAAATTTATAATAATAAGGGAGTTATATCATGAACGAAAGAAGAAACTACTATAATGTAATAAAAAGTATTCCAGTCCTTCTCTTGTTATTTCTGTCTTTATCGGGATGTGGAAACCAGAATAATAACAGCAGTACTGCAAACAGCAATAAAGAAACGGATGTTCCCGAGATATATACAGAATTTAATGAATCGTATGATGGTGAAATAAAAAGATTGGACGGATTTGAGGGCAAAACGTATTATAGTTATGGTTTATGGGGAGAGAACTCAGAGTACATGCATGATACTACTGTTTATTTGGAAAATAACATGCTGCACACTTTTCTGTCTTTCACGAATAATATGGGAAAACAGTTTAATTTTACTTTAGTTATTTTTGATAATTATAAGCAGATTGATTTTGAGGTGGATGGAAAATCAATGAGGCAGTGCACCGTGAATATTAAAAATGATACAGATATAAATATTCCCATTACGATATCTTCATTGGAGGAAGGGAAACATGATCTTGTATTTGCGCTTTTCCTGGATACTTATATGGAATTGACTGAGGAAGAGCGGTTGCAGACGGGGGGTACCGCGTTAAGGTGTCTGGCTGTTGTTGGAGGTAAGGAAGATTTCACTAATAAGTTTACTTACCAGGAATTTGATATGATAGAAGCGCGGACAAATGGAGTAGTAATTAACAAGTTTAACGAAAATGAATACTTTATAGAAGCAGGAAATCTCGACGGAGAGACGGAAAGCAGCGCGATTATTTTTATGGATAATTTTGAACAGATAAACCTTCTGAATACGCAGAGCTATCCATATGATCTTGTGAGTCTGGATTCGGGTAAAGAAATAATGATATCTTTGGAAGAGTATTTAAAAAAGATAAGCAAAGATAATAAACCCCATGAAATTTCGGCTATCTGTATCCGAAAAGCGGGTATTGACGGGGATATATATAAGGGCAGCGTATTTTTTACACAGAGAATTCTGAGCGATACTTATACGGAATAAACCTGTAAGAGTTTGGATTCCAGTTCCTCCCAAAGAGCCTCCCAGTCATAGCAGGTATTTTCCAGCACAATTCCGGGCACAGGCAGGGAACGGATGATTTCCAGTTCCGCCTTCTGCCGTTCCTCCAGAACCCGGATCACGCCGTCAAAACCCCGGATGCCGTGCTTTTTTCCATAAGGGGTATTTTCCATATAACAGATAAAGCCGTCGATCCAGGAGTTGTCCCCGGACACCCGCTGCGCTGCGGCCCTGGCAACCGTCTCCTTCACATCGGACTGGGCGAGATAAACCAAGACGGGAGAGAGGGGAAGAACCGTCAGGAGGAGTTCCTGGAAATAACGTTTCATTGTTTCTATATCCGCAAGCCGGATAAGCATGAGTTCGTTTACCTGGTTTTGCAGAAAGGCACATTCAAATACCGTAACCGCATTCTTTTCTGCCGCCTCTTTGCCGAAGGAATACCATCTTTTGGAAAGGATTTCCCGGAAGCGGGAAAAAGGGATACGGCCGTCATATATTTCATGTTCCTCCATGGCCTTGAAAAAGGCAGGGGTGCCGGAAGGAACCTGCGTATAAGAGAGAATGGCAAAGCCGTCCTCCCTGCGGGTATTTGCTTCTATTTCGTCCCGGAATGAGCGGAAAGGGGCGAGTACACGGTCCAGATCCTCTGCCGGAATATAGGCATTCCAGGCAAGATCGGCAGGATGATACCCGCCTTCTGTATATAAGTCTGCAGTAAGGCCGCGTCCGGTATAGTAAGCGGCGATCCTTTCGGCGAAGGTGGATTTCCCGGAACCGGGGATTCCTTCTACCAGTATCAGTTTTGATTTCATCATTCAGCAGTATCCTTTTCCTGGAAAGGGAGGCGGGACATCAGGAGATTTCCCGGTTTTATGGGGGTATGGCAGTACTACAGTGAACTACATAGTTTATCTAATCTTTGGTAAGCGGAGGATAAGAAGGCGGCTGCGGATAAATCCTGATAAATCCGGCTTCTTTTATTCTGTCGGTTAAAATCCACCTCTAATGTGAGATAGGGGATATCCCTGCATTTTTTTAGCTTGTTTCCCAGTGCTTCCCAGTTGATATTCCCATCGTAGGGAAGCAGATGGGTATCCTCATCTCCCCAGTTGTCATCAAGATGGACCGCGAATAATTTGTCCCCGTACCGGGACAGGCAATCGGCCCCGGGATGGTTATAGTTTTCGTGCCCGCTGTCATAACAAAAGCCCAGGCGGTCAGATTGCAGCTGTTCATATATGTGGTCAAGATGACAGATGCTGTCCAGATTTTCGAGGGCAAGGTTAACCTGCCTGGTTTCGGCACGCTCCACAAGCTTTCGGATACGATCCATACCTATGGGAGTAACGGGAGGCCTTGAGGACAGGCGGGTGACATGTATGACTGCCGTAGGGATCCCGTGCCGGCTGCAGTCATCGATGCAGGAAAACAGCTGATTCAGATAAGTGTCGCCATTTATGCCATCCAGCCACAGGTCGTTGGGGTTATCAAAAGGTGCGTGCACGTAGTCAATATCCAAACCCAGCCGTCTTGCCGTCTCCGGCTGGCGGTTTTTGTCTCCGAATTCATCACCCCACCATAGGGAGGTGGCTTCAAAGCCTGCATCTTTTATAAGCGCCAGCCGCTCCTTAAGGGGTAACGGGTAGCTAAACCAGGAAAAAATACCGAAACCTTTCATGGGATTCCTTTCTTGCCGGGGAAATGGTGACAGTCCTGATGAGTCTGAGCTGTTACCATTTCCCCGGCCGGTTAAACCGCTTTGCGATGGGCCTGCTGCCACCATGATTTCTTACGGTTTCCGCAGGGTTCTATTTGTTTTATTTTAGCATACAACAGACGGGAATTCCAGGGAGTGTGGCGGTATGTTATATATTTCGATTGATTGTACAGTGCGGGATTGTTTTTCTGGAAAGGCAGCGGGGGAGATGGTACTATATAAGAAAAGGGAAGGGGAGAGATATGCAGGAGAATTTGGAGAGTGTAAGAAGATGGTATTTTACGCAGGAAAACTATGGATATATGCCCAGGGAGCTAGGAAAAGGATTAAAAATATGGGAGAAAAGTGTGGCAGAGAATTATTTTGTAAAAGGATCACACATTCTGGATATTGGTTGCGGAGTGGGCAGGGAGGCATTTGCTTTATATGACTTAGGTTTCAGTATATCGGGAGCGGATATTTCCGCACCTATCCTGGAAGAGGCAGGCAGCGCTATAATTGGTAAAGGAGGAGAAGAAAGATGGGGGAACATTTTAAATGTCTGTCTGCAGTATTTCCGATTATCATGCGGACAAAAAATGGGAAAAGGCAGGTTTTACTGCTCAGGAGGAAGAATACCGGCTATATGGATGAAATGTGGGATTTTGCCGGAAGCGGGCATGTGGAAGAAAACGAAACCGCCATGCAGGCCGCAGCCAGGGAATGCAAAGAAGAACTGGGTATAACAGTGAAGCAGAGCGATATCCGATTTGCTCATCTATCCCACCGGGTTGGTTTGAACGGGGCACGTACATATTATGATATATATTTTGTGATAGAAAGATATACTGGGGAAGCATATACTGCTGAACCGGACAAATGCTCGGGGCTGCAATGGTTTGATGTTTGGGAACTGCCAGAGGATTTTATCGGAATACGGAAACAGGCGTTAATGATGTATTTTGATTCAAAGTATTATAGCGAGGTAATGAATTCATAACGGAAGCGCATTTGATTTCCCAGATGGTAAAAACAGGTTGTAAATTTCTGGATTTTATGCAATGCGGCAGCTGTCATCAGGGCAGGCAGGAACTAACGGGACTTCCGTTATTTTCTGTCTGCTTTTCCTTTTGTAAAGAGGATCATTTAGACCTAAAAAGATGATTTTTAGTAACAATACAACAGGTCTGCACATTTACTGTGCAGACCGTAAGAAAACGTGGCGGAAACAGGTATCCGGCCCATAGCGCAGTGATTTTATTGGCGGAATGCTGTAATAGTTTAAACCTGTCCGAGCTGTTACACTTTTTAGAGACAGATTTAACAAAAATGATGCATTTTATTGTTAATATATAGAAAAAAGGGTAACAGTGCCGTACGGTCCGGACCGTTACGAAAAAGGGGATGATAAATTGGTCAGAATAGCATTAATGGATGACGACGTCGAATTCCATGCAATGTTCAGTAAATACATCAGACATTTTTTTCATAAAAAGAATACTCTTCATGAGCTGAGGCTTTATAACAGTCCGGAAACCCTTCGGTATGATTTGAAGGAGGGGAGGAAGTCCGATATTTATTTCCTTGCTATTGAAATGTCCCAGATGAATGATTTTGAACTGGTTAAGCTCATCCGGCTGGAGGTACCGTATTCTATGCTGGTATTCCTCACTTCTCATTTGGAATATGCGGCGGAGGGGTATGAGCTGCAGGCGTTTGGCTATATACCCAAAAATCTGCTGGATGAAAAAATAGATGCCGCCCTGGAATGTTTTCTCGCGGAAATGAATAAGCTGGCAAGAAAAACCTATCTGATCGATACCGGTCCCCGCTTTGAACGTGTGGAATACGATGATATTATGTATATGTACAAGGATAAGAAAAACACTGTTTTTGTACTTTCAGACAGGCAGATATCGATCCGGAAGCCCTTGCGGGAGGTATTAGACGAACTGGATACGGACTGCTTTATGTACATAGAGCGGGAATATGTGGTTAATATGGAACATATCATAAGGAACGTTGATAAAGAGCTGGAGCTTAAAAACGGTACCACTCTTCATATAGGTCGAACTTACGTAAAAAAAGTGAAAAAGACAATTCTGCAATATTGGAAGAACAGGATATGAGAGGACTGAAAGTTGCCCAGGACCTGCTTGCCATAGCTGAGGGATACGAAAACAGTGTAGAGGATATGGATTGGTGCGCCATTCCGGCGAAACTTCTGGATATCTCCAATACCTACCGCGGCATTGTTCTATCCCAAAACAGACTGAGAAGCAGCTGAGGGAACGCCAGTCTGCATGGCGTTGGTATGGAGCACATCCGTCGTACAGCAGAGAAATACAACAGGACGTTCGAATATTATTTTACGGAGGAGCGGTTTAAAGTAAGCATAGCCCTTTTTATATAGGAGATGTTTGCTTTTTTTTGCTGTAATATGCCGTTTACGTACAAAAAGGAACCGTTTAAGGACGAAAACGCAAAACAGGTCTCCTTTTTTCTATAATATAAATACATCTTGTGACACCAAAACCAATAAATGAAAAGATACGTAGCATTTCAGAAACGTATAAATTTTAAAAAATACCGGCAGGAGGAATATCCATGCATCATGCTATCATAAAAGAACTTCTTGAGAGTCAGGCTGCCTTATTCAGACGTGTAAACAAAGGAGATTATTCCAGCGTATGCTATCTCGGGGCAAGGGATAACGAGCACGGAACATATGATGAAAATTACACGAACCGTCTTCGGCTGGCCTATTTCCTCCTGTATGAACATATCGACAGTGAGGATATCATAAGAAATCTGTTCCTGGAGGAATTAAAAGACAGGGAAACAAACAGCTTTCAGGGAATCGGCCCTGTGCTGGAGATATTGACCTGCCTGCTTGTGAAATATAACCAGGAAGGGAATTACGACATCCTTTTTGAACGGGCTAAATCGGCCAACTTTGATTGCGCCTGCGGATACGATCCCGATATGGAAATGTCGGCGGATACAGGAGAATGTGATATATATGACTGTATTTCCATCGCAATCGATATGGGATATCCGGAAACGGCCGCCAGGCTGGTAGAATTATGGAAGAAAAATGTAGTGGAATGGGATAAACGAAATTATGAAAGTCTTATTTATTTTCATAAAGATATCAATCTGGAATCGGAAAATGAAGAGCCGCTGAAAGCCCTGGTGGATATAGCCTATGAAAAGGGAACAAATTCCGACATAATAGGGGCCTGGAGAAACCTGATCCATTACTATATCCGGTTCGAAAGACCGGAACAGGCCTATAGCTGCTTTCAGCGCCTGATACGGGAAGGGGATCTGCCGAAAATTTATCATATCAGGCTTTTCGAATATATCCTGGAGGACTGTATGGAGCTTATCTGCCTGTACAGCGAAAAGGCCGGTGAGCTTTGGGAATGGGCCAGGCCTTTTGCTATAGAGCGGGCCGATGATATGTTTGGAAACCTATATGAAAAGAGTATCCGGGCAGCAAAAGCAGTTAATGATGAATTTGCCCCGGAACTGGAACAGCAATATCAATTATGGAAAGAACGGATGCGGTTATAGGTATACATTAACAGGTTTACATAATTCTCTCCGGTCAGCCCTGCGGCAGAGGATGTCAGCAAAAATGTTATCACGCAGCCATGATATTCATTATTGGGGGAACTTTACTTCGTTGTCTGATAATGCGCCTTCTCTGCTTCCCTGGTTATTCCTATCGGGCGTTCCTCCCTGTAGAAATGATTGTACAAACTGTCAGACTCCTGCGGTCAGTTTGTACAGTCGTTTTTTTTATGGTGAAGCAGTAACATAAAAACAATTTTGTTAGTGTCGTGACCAGTATAAGGATAATAAGCAATGCAGAATGTCATAAAAAACAAGCATGCCGGATTCAGGAATGCCGCTAAAATGTCTGCATATAATGGAAGAGGAAAGGGGACTGCAGGACAAGTAAATAAAAAGAAAATTATATAAATATAAGATTTAAAATTAATAATTTGTTATAAAAATTATTTATTGTCAAATAAAATTGAATTAATAGTACAATTATCAGATAAATAACATCCCTTAGGTTCCGAGTTATTGACATATGCCATAAACAAGTGTAGACTACAGATAGTAATTCTAATGGAGGTGTAATCATTATGAAAATTGCAGTAACCTATGAAAACGGACAAGTATTCCAGCATTTCGGCCATTGTGAGAATTTCAAAATCTATACCGTGGAAGACGGAAAAGTAACGGATTCCCAGGTAGTCAGCGCTGTGGGAAGCGGCCATGGTGCGCTGGCAGGTTTCCTGAAGGAGAAAGGGGTGGATACCCTGATTTGCGGAGGAATCGGCGGAGGTGCCAGGACGGCTTTGGGAGAAATCGGAATCGACCTTTATCCGGGCGCAGCCGGAGATACGGATAAAAATGTGGCAGATCTGTTGGCCGGAACACTTTCCTACAATCCGGATACCATGTGCAGCCATCACCATGGTGACGGCCATAACTGCGGAAATCATTCCTGCGGAGAAAACAAGCATGGATGTGCAGGGAACCACTGAAATCGCAGTATACATGTAACTTTCACTTGGTACGCTACATTTCTGCACAGCACGTGAGAAAACGATTCAGAAGTGTCAAAGCCCCCGCTGAAAGCGAATTAGGATGGATTTTGGCAGGAATTGTGAAGGGACTGAACGTTACTAAATCAGATAAGAAACCCAGCGGACGGCCGAAACAGAGCCGTCCGTTTTTATCGGATTCCTGCAAATACATAATCGTTTCTGTTTTTCCCATGCCCGGTAACCATAAAGCCTCCTAAAAAGCCGTTTCCCTGAAATTCATGTTGAAAAACCCCCGTCTTTTTGCTACCATAGGGGATACCATACAAGCTTTGCAGGATGAGGCAGCAGGAGAAGAACAGCAGTCAGAGCGTGGACAGACAAGGATATGCCGGCGTGTGCATATGTATGAAACAAAAGATAAGACTGACTGCAGGAACGGAACCCGCCCGAGAGGCTCAGGTGCAGACGCGTTTCCGGCTGCAGGGAAAGGCAGCACCTATGAAAATAATGGAATTTATCAATGCCCACAGGGAGGATGAGGACTACTGCGAATGCCTCATCCATCCTGACGGGGAAGTGGATGAACCCCTCCCGTCCCATATCGGAAGACTGATTGAGATAGCGGGTGAGGATTCCGCAACCCTTAACGGGCAGATGGAAAAGAGCATGGAACCTCTTTTCTGGATGGTGGAATATACCGGATGCATGTCGGTATGGCAGACAAGAGTGGTAGCCCCTGCCCTGCCGACGAAAATCCAGGAGGATGTGCTTGAAATGCTCCATGACGCCGCTTTTCTTGCTCCGAAGTATTTATATGAAAAACCGGATGCCGCCTACGTATACAGCGTGGAAAAGGCGAGAATTGCTATTGCAGAGAAAAAGAAGCAAAAGGCAGAACAGGCAGCCGTGCGGGATAACGATTCCGCCGGTTTTTCTATTCAAAAAGACTAGTACTCCATCCGGCCAGAAACGCAACTGACAGTACTGAATATTTTGTCAGTCTGCAAGACGGAGGAAGGAGGCGATGCGGTGGCATCGTTAACTGATGAATGTATTCAAAATTTATTCCCGCAATCGGTTTGCCCCACTTACCGTGGAATTCATCCCAAATGCAATCAACGTAGCCCGCTGCGCCTCATGAATAGGGGACAAAATACCACAAATTGTGACGCACATCTTGCAGAAAGCAATTCTTAAACACACTTTGATACCATGAATTATTGTTTTAACATCATACATACGAAAAAGGAGATTTTCAGATGAAGCATACCGGTACCAAAATCATAGAAACCGATCGCCTTATCCTGCGTCCCTTCCGCGTGGAAGACGCCCAGGCAATGTATGAAAACTGGGCATCCGATCCTGAAGTTACCCGGTTCCTGACTTGGCCCGCCCACGGAAGCCCGGAAGTGACCAGAGAAATCCTGGAAAGCTGGGTCGCTCAGTATTCAGAAAATAACTACTACCATTGGGCTATAGTCCTGAAAGAAAACGGGGATCAGCCGATTGGAAGCATCGGAGCGGTAGAACAGAAGGAAGCCATGGAAATGGTACACATCGGTTACTGCATCGGCCGCAGATGGTGGCGCAGGGGAATAACCTCCGAAGCCCTGCAGGCCCTGATCCGCTTTTTTATAGAAGAAGTGGGTGTGAACCGGGTGGAGGCCAGGCATGATTCCAATAACCCCAATTCCGGGAAAGTCATGGAAAAATGTGGCATGAGGCAGGAAGGCATCCTGCGCCAGGCCGACCGGAACAATCAGGGAATCTGTGACAGCTGTATGCACGCCATCCTGGCGGAAGACTATTTCAGCCCGCGGGTATAAAACCGGTTTTTCAGGAAAAGCCCTGGTACGAAACCGTATTATTCCGCCCGGCTGCGGCCTCTGCAAACCTTTACAACCCACCCTCAATCGGATATACTGTTAAAGGTAAGCGGCAAAGTTTCCCTTCTTTTCATAAAGAAAGGAACATAAACTTACCCAGAGAAAAAGATTCAGACACAAAAAGAGGATAGGAAAAGAATGTCAGATAACGAACAGGATCGCAAAGACAAAACCGCCGGCACCTCCTCCCCGCCGGAACCGGGAGAAGAGATCCGTCTGCCGGAGACTGCTTCCGGGGCGCCGAGCAAAGATATTGACTTCATCAAAGAAAAAGTGAAGGAACGCCCTGTCAATAAAAGAAAGCTTCTCAAGCGAACCATTATCACCGCGTCCATGGCTGTAATTTTCGGCCTCATCGCATGCTTTACTTTTCTGGTGCTGGAGCCTGTTTTCAGCAACTGGCTTTACCCGGAAGAGGATCCTGCCCCCGTACAGCTCCAGGAGGAAGCCGCAAATGAAGAAATGCTTCCCGAGGATATGGTTCTGGAAACGGAAAGCGAAGAGGAAAAGGAGAGCACACCCGTCACCTCCACTGTCGTCCAGAAAATAGATATGAGTGTTTCCGATTACCAGAAGCTGTACAGCAACCTGTATAAGCTGGTACAGGATGCCGCCAAATCCATGGTGACCGTAACCGGCGTGGTTTCCGATGTGGATTGGTTTAACAATACGTTTGAAAATAAAGGCCAGACCGCTGGCCTGATCGTAGCCGATAACGGAAAGGAACTCATGATCCTTACGGAAAAAGAAACGGTGGAACAGGCAGAAAAGGTACACGTAACCTTCTGTGACAACACCCAGGTGACCGCCGCCCTGAAACAGGCCGATCCCACCACAGGCCTGGCTGTTATCAGCGTAAACCTCGCTGATATCGGAGAGGATACCAAAGAAATCATCAAAGCGGCGAAGCTGGGCAGCTCCAACAGCGGAAGCGGCCTTCTTGCCACCCCGGTCATCGCCCTCGGCCGCCCCATGGGAAACGTTAATTCCGTAGCTTACGGAATGATTACCTCCATGGATACGGTACTGAACCTGACCGACGGCAATTACCGCCTGCTCACCACCGATATCTACGGAAGCACCAGCGGCAGCGGTGTGATTATAAATCTGAACGGACAGGTGCTCGGCATCATCAGCCAGCGCAACAACAGCAGCGATGCCAAGAACCTTATTTCCGCACTGGGCATCAGCGATTTAAAAAACAATATAGAAAAATTATCCAACGGCCAGGCCATGGCTGCCCTGGGCATATACGGCACCGATGTACCGGAAGAGATCCAGGAATCCCAGGGAGTACCCGCCGGCGCCTACGTAACCGGCATTGTGATGGATTCCCCCGCTATGGTAGCGGGTATACAGAGCGGAGATGTCATTGTGAAAATGGGCACCGAAGAAATCACCTCCTTCCAGGAATTCAACAAAGAAATGATGAGCCTTGTGCCGGACTCCCAGATTACCATCACCGTGATGCGACAGGTACAGGACGAATACCAGGAAATGGCTGTGGATGTTATCCTGGATACATTACATTAAGAGGAGCCTGCGGGCGGATTGGAGAAAACATGAAATACATTAAGGACTACAAAGAAGGCGACAGAGTATTTGACATTTACCTCTGTAAACATAAACAGTCGGCTGTGACCAAAAACGGCAAACCCTACGACAACGTAATCCTCCAGGATAAAACCGGAACCATTGACGCCAAAATATGGGATCCCAACAGCGCAGGCATTGCCGAATTCGATTCCCTGGACTACATCGAAGTATACGGCGACGTAAACGGCTTCCAGGGCGCCCTTCAGGTCAGCGTAAAAAGAATCCGCCTTTGCCAGGAGGAAGAATACGACCCTGCCGACTACCTCCCCGTAAGCACCAAAAACATCGACGGCATGTACAAACAACTCCTGGGCTTCATCGGAGGCATCGAAAACCAGTACTTAAAGAAGCTTCTGGAAAGCTTCTTTGTGGAAGACGAAACCTTTATCAAAGCCTTCCGCATGTCCTCCGCCGCCAAGACCGTACACCACGGCTTTGTGGGCGGCCTCCTGGAGCATACATTAGGCGTAACCAGACTTTGCGAATACTACTGCACCGCCTACCCTGTACTGAAAAAGGACCTCCTCATCACAGCCGCCATCTGCCACGATATCGGCAAGACCAGGGAGATCTCCCTTTTCCCCGAAAATGACTATACCGATGACGGACAGCTTCTGGGCCATATCGTTATGGGAACCGAAATGATAGGACAGAAAGCCCGCACCATTCCCGGCTTCCCGCCGGTTCTGGAAGCCGAGCTCAAGCACTGCATTCTGGCACACCATGGCGAATACGAATACGGATCCCCCAAAAAACCCGCCATTATAGAAGCTGCGGCCCTGAATTTTGCCGATAACACAGATGCCAAGATGGAAACCTTCATGGAGGCCCTTCAGAATGCCAAAGATGCCGGATGGCTGGGCTATAACCGCCTCTTTGAATCCAATATCAGGATGACACGGATGGAGTAAACACATATGAATATCAAGAAAAATGACATTCTCACAGTGGAGATAACCGATACCGGAACGGAAGGAGAAGGCATTGGCAAAAACGCAGGCTTTACTCTCTTTGTTAAAGATGCGGTCATTGGAGATACGGTACAGGTAAAGGTCATGAAAGCGAAGAAAAACTATGCCTATGCAAAGCTGGAGAAGGTACTTGTACCTTCTCCTTTTCGCGTCCAGCCCCCCTGCGCCTTCCACCGCCAATGCGGAGGCTGCCAGCTGCAGTCCCTTTCCTATGAAAAACAGCTGGAATTCAAACAGAATAAAATCAGGAACAACCTGGTGCGGATCGGCGGTTTTGATCCGGAAAAAATCGACGCCTGTATGGAGCCGATTATTGGAATGGAGGATCCCTGGCATTACCGGAATAAGGCCCAGTTTCCCTTCGGGTATGATAAGGAAGGAAACGTGGTGACCGGTTTTTACGCAGGACGGACCCATACCATTATTCCCAATACGGATTGCGCGCTGGGGGTGAAGGAAAATAAGGAAATTCTGGAGATTATCCTTGCGTATATGAAGAAATATGCTGTGTCTGCGTATGAGGAGGCATCCGGGAAAGGACTGGTAAGGCATGTGTTAATCCGGAAGGGATTTGCCAGCGGACAGATTATGGTCTGCCTGATTATAAACGGGAAAAAGCTGCCGGAAGAGCAATGGCTTGCAGAAGAATTATGGAAAATACCGGGTATGACAAGCGTGTCCGTGAATGTGAATACAGAGCGGACGAATGTGATTATGGGGAAGAAGGTCCGGGTTCTTAAAGGAGAAGAGAAGATTGAGGATGCTATCGGGGACGTGGTTTTCCGGATATCCCCGCTGTCTTTTTACCAGGTGAACCCGGTGCAGACGCGGAAGCTGTATGGACAGGCTTTGGAGTATGCAGGGCTGACAGGGGAAGAGACGGTTTGGGATCTGTACTGCGGGATTGGGACGATTTCGTTATTTCTGGCGCAGAAGGCTAAAAAGGTGTATGGGGTGGAGATTGTGCCGGAAGCCATCGCGGATGCGAAGGAGAATGCGGTCAGGAATGGGATAACGAATGCGGAATTTTTCGTGGGGAAGGCGGAAGAGGTGCTGCCTCAGATGTATGAGGAAGAAGGGGTATATGCGGATGTGATCGTGGTGGATCCGCCGCGGAAAGGGTGCGATGAGAAGTGTTTGGAGACGATGGTGCGGATGCGGCCGGAGAGGATTGTGTATGTGAGCTGTGATTCGGCTACGTTGGCTCGGGATTTGAGGTATTTGGGGGAGAAGGGGTATGAGATTGGGAAGTGGAGAGGGTGTGATATGTTTCCGGGGACTGGGCATGTGGAAAGTATTGTCCTGTTGCAAAAGAGTGTTAAATGATGATTAGGTGAGATTGTATAGTTGTCGTGTGGTGAGGCGTGAAGGCTTTTGGCTTTCGCGCCTTTTCCTTATTGATGAAACGAGGTGATGTGTTTTGAAAAAGATATATTATATACCTGTGAAAAAAGAGAATATGGAACCGCTGCGTGTGGCGGCATATTGCCGCGTCAGCACTAAGAAAGAGACGCAGTTAGCCAGTTTGGATCATCAAATTATGTCATATACAGAACAGATATCAGATCATCCAGGTTGGGTATTTTGTAAGCGATGAATCACATAGCGCATAGACTTTCCCCATCGCTTACACATTTTTAA
>URMK01000079.1 GCA_900548905.1 uncultured Lachnospiraceae bacterium
CCTTGCAGCAGCGCCGGCCCAAGGAAACGCAGGGGAGGGGGAGCAGGGGAGGCCGCAGGCCGCAAAGGGCCGTCTGAACCGTTACTTCATTCTGCCACATTTTCAACCGCAGGGCAACTACCCTTTTACCGATCCTACCATAACGCCTTTTTCGAAAAACTTCTGGGCAAAAGGATACATAATAATCAGAGGCAGTGCCGACAGCACCATACAGGCCAGTTCGATTGTCTTGTAGTTGGCCGAGGAATTGGATACTGTGGTCAGTACGGAAGCCGCTCCCGCACTCATGGTTTCTCCCAGCTGGGCGGCGGAGGCGCTGGCCTTGGTGATGGAAAGCATGTAATAGGACAGCGTCTGGATTTCCGATGATTTGGTATAATACAGGGTCTGGGTATAATCATTCCAGGTAGCCACTGCCGTAAAGATACCCAGCGCACTGATAACAGGCTTGGACAAAGGAATGACCAGACGGAAAAATATCGTATACTCGCTCGCACCGTCAATTTTGGCCGACTCAAACAAGGATTCGGGGATGGCTTTGAAATTGGTGTTAAAAATGATGACGTTATAGAAACCGCCGAACAGCGCGGGCAGGATATACACCCAGTAACTGTTGTAAATATGCATGGCGTTAAACAGGATAAAATAAGCAATAACGCCGCCGTTTAGGTACATGCTGATAAAACCCAGCACCGTGTAAAATTTCTTTCCCACCAGATTATCCCGGGAAAAACCATAAGCAAACATGGCGGTAAAAAGAGTCTGCACAACCGTGACAATCACGGTCCGGGAGAGGGTGACGCCGAAAGCCCGGAATATTTCCGGATTTTTCAGCACGGATTTCCAGCTCTCCAGGGAAAATTCTCCGGGAAGCAGCATGGCATAGCCGTTTTTGGCAATGTCCTGGGCACTGTTCAGGGAATTGATCAGGGAATACCACACCGGATACACCGTGATCACCATAATGAGTATCATAACTATCGTCAGGAGAACGGAAAAACGTTTCTCCCTTCTTGATTTGATTTTATTCATAGGAAACCTCCGCTTTCCGCTCAGAACAGGCCGCTGTCCGTCAGCTTGTTGGATACAAAGTTAGCCGTTGTCAGCAGGATAATTGCCAGTATGGATTTAAAAATGTTAACGGCCGCCGCCATACCGAACTGCAGCTGCTGCAGGCCTACCTTATAGATGTAGGTGTCAATGACTTCACTGCGTTCCAGGTTAAAGGAATTCTGCAGCACATAGAGCTGATCGAAGTTGTTGTTCATGATGCCCGCTACGGCAAAGATTACCATAATCACAATAGTTCCCTTGATGCAGGGAAGGGTTACGTAGCGCATTTTCTGCAGTCTGCCTGCGCCGTCCAGATCCGCGGCCTCATACAGTTCCTGATCCACGCCGGATATCGCTGCGGTATACAGGATTGTGCTCCATCCCAATTCCTTGACCAGATTGGAAAGAATGGCTATCGCCCAGAAATACCGGGGCTGGGCCATAAAGACGACAGGCTGGGAGATGATCCCGAGTTTCATCAGAATTTGATTGAACAGACCGCCGTCGCCGCTCAGAAGCGTAATGACGATCCCTCCGAATACTACCCAGGAAATAAAATGGGGCATATAGGTCACTGTCTGGACAAAGCTTTTAAATCTGGGGCGGGCGATTTCATTGATGAATAGTGCGAACAGTATCGCCATCACGATATTCACCAGATTCCCAATCAGGTTGATTCCCAGCGTGTTTATCAGCATGCGCTTGAAGTCAAAATTGCCGAATATGACCTTAAAATTCTGGAAGCCATACCAGGGACTGGTGAATACCCCTTTGATTCCTTCTATGACACTGTAATTTTTAAAAGCCAGCAGCAGGCCGAACAACGGCACGATACTGAACAGCAGCATCAGAACGGTTCCGGGCAGCATGAGGGTATGCAGTTGAAGCTGTGTGGCCCTGTCATAGCCCAGGCGGAACCCTTTCCTTGTTTTTTCTTTTCTTTTCATGTTGAACCTCCGTCTTTCATCAGGCTGCTGCTTCTCAAATGTAACCGCTCAGACAGGTCTGAACGGTTACTGCATTCAGCCGGTTAAATCGCTGCGTGTTGGGCTGAATGCCTGTTTCCACCACGCTTTCTTACGGTTTGCGATGCCGGGCACGGAATTTATTTGTACAGATCGGCGTTTACATCTTCTATGCTGCTGCCTTTCTTTTCACAATACTCCTGATATACCTTGTTGTATTCCTCATCGATGGCAGTGATTTCATACTGGTTCAGCGTATCGATCATATTCCGGTATTCTGTCTCAAACACTTCGTCGGAAGCTGCCGTTACAATCTTCGCCTTCTGGGATTCCAGGTAATTCTTTATCTGGGAAAGTTTGATTCCCAGGTCGCTGGAAGGCTCGATCACGGTACTGTTCTTGAAACCGAGCAGAGAATCATCGTAGATATAGGTATCTTCGTAATTTCCCAAAGCCGGCATCAGGGAAACCTCGACGCCTCTGTTGCTGGCGGGATCGGGAACAGGCTCCGTATTTCTTTCAAAGGATGTGTTGGCAAACGGCCACATCAGTACGTTATTGTCGTAATCCTCCGCCAGTTTTGTTGTCCCTTCTTCGGTTCTGGTTACAATTCCTTTTTCATCGATTGTATAATCTGAGCCTTCCGTCCCATAGTAATTGATGAGCAGACCTTCTTTGCCTGACGCCCAGCTTAACAGCTTTGCTATCTTCTCCGGCTCCTTACAGTCTTTGGATACCAGGGTCTGAATCCAGCCGGTCCCTGCGGACTGGTTTACGGGCATAGCAGGCCTTGCACCATTGGACGCAAGTATCGGGCCGTAGGAAACCCAGGGCATATTGGTCTTGTCCTGCTGTGCCTGGTTTCCAATCCAGCAGAATACTCTTTTGGCATCCAGATAGGTTTTCAGTGCCGTTTCATCTATGGTGAGGGTATTGACATCCAGATAGCCGTCCTGTACCAGATTATTCAGGAACTTCAGACCGTTTTTATATCCGGGGCTCAGTTCCATATGTCTGTAGCTGCCATTTTCATCCACAGGCACCGCGCCGAAATTCCATGACACAATACCATCCAGGCTGCCGGTTATCCACAAATCACACTGCAGTACCACAGGCAGCACACTTTGTCCGTCAACCTGGTAACCGGAGGTTTTCACCTTTTCACAGGCCGCATAGAAGCCTTCCTCCGTCTGGACATCCTCCTGTGTTATTCCCAGGGCATCCATAATTTCTTTATTAAACATAATACAGCTGTTGCTGCCTTTTTCCACCACATCGATCCAGACCTGATCGTCCGGAGGGAATACTTCCCGGTTATCTTTGGACTCCATATGGCTGGGATAGGAATACCAGCCGCCGTAGGTATCGGTCAGCGCCTGCTTGATATCCTCCGGGAAATCCTTCAGCAGATGGGAATCGGGATCATAGGTTTCCAGGAAGGTTTTCATATCCCACACCTTATCCGCAGCTACCAGCTGTTTATACATATCCGCATCGGTGATGGACATCACATCCGGAAGTTCTCCTGAGGCGATCATCAGCCCCAGCTTGGTGGACGCGTCTGTGGGAGGCTGCTCGATTTTCAATGTAAGGCCGAAATTTTCTTCTATATATGTAGTGGCGGGTGATTCCTTCGTGGACCAGTTTGCCGTTGCAGGTCCCCAGCCGGAGACATCGGAAAACCAGTAAAGCTCTCTTGTTTCCCCCGAAACGGCCGCAGCTGTATCCGCCTGCACGGTTTCCCCGGCCGCCTCACTCTGCCCTGTCTGTGTACCGGATGCCCCGGTTTCAGCAGAGCCGCAGGCGCCCAGGCTGAAAGCCATCACGCCGGCCAGCGCCAGTGCGCAGAAGCTCTTTGTGTTCCTTTTCCCTATTTTGTTTCTCTTCATAAACCTTTCCTCTTTCCTTCTAGATTTCCGGCGCCTTCCGACATATACATGCAGGAAGTCCGGACCGTTCCTGACTGCTTCATTCTACTATCCCCGTGATTTCGTTTGTATGGATATAATTTTTGATTTTTGTCACATATTTAGATTTTGTTACCGTCCACGGCCTCTCTGTACCCGGGGAGATTGCTTCCGCCGGAAGGGCCGGCGGAAGCAATCTCCCCGGGTACAGAGAGGCCGCGGACGGTAACGCATAAAAGAACAGCCGCGGCATTTTTTTCCGCGGCTGCTTAAACAGCTATCTATTTTCACTCCTTTTTTCGGATCGGTCAGGCCTTTTTACCGTTCCGTCCCTTCCCCCTACAGTTGTCTGCGGTATGCGGCCGGGCTGATTCCGGTTGCTTTCTTATAAACCTTGGTAAAATAAAAATAATCCGGATAGCCCACCCGCTCCGCTATCCGCTCAATACTGTCATTGGTGGTGCGCAGATATTCCTGGGCTTTGCGGATCCGGATTTCCACCAGATGCTCGCTGAAACCCTTTCCCGTCCTCTTTTTAATCAGGCTGCTGATATAGCTTTCACTCATTTTAAATTCGCCCGATAATACCTGGAGGGTGAGCGGCTGTGCATAATGCTCCTGTATGTATTTCACCATTGCCTGTACCTGGAGTTTTTCGGACTGGTACCTCTCTTCCTGGTGCTCCTCTCCGGCTCCCGGCCCGCGCTCCTCCTTTTTCTCATCCAGGCGCCGCTTTATTTTATCCAGATATTCCGTCAGTTCCTTTTCCTCCACCGGCTTCACCAGATAACCGGCACAGCCGAACTGCAGCGCTTTTCTTGCGTACTCAAAATCCGTATACCCGCTGACCAGCAGTACCTCCGCATGGAGACCGACGTCCCGGATCGTCTGAAGCAGGGTGAGGCCGTCCATTCCCGGCATTCGGATATCGGAAATAATCAAATCCGGCTTGGTCCTGTTGATCCTCGCCAGGGCCTGTTCCCCGTCCTCCGCCTCACCGCTGACAGCAAAGCCGTAATCACTCCATGCAATCATATTTTTAAGTGTCAGCAAAGCCCACGGCTCATCATCCGCCAAAAACACATGGTACATATCATCTTCCTCCCACCGGTAAAACCATCCTTATTTCCGTACCTTCCCCTTCACTGCTCGTTAAGGTAAATACCGCATCCTGCCCGTAAAAAAGCCGCATACGTCTGTAAACATTCAAAAAACCAATCCCGTGCCCGTTATCCGGTATGGTTTCCTCTCTGTCAAAGCATTCCATCGCCCATCGCAGTTCCTTTTGCTTTTCTTCCGGAATTCCGCACCCATTGTCCTTTACCCGTATCACAAGCCTGCGTTCCTCCTGCCAGACGTCCACCCGCACCGTGCCCTCCCCAACCTTTGTTTCCAGGCCGTGGAGCACCGCGTTTTCCACCAGGGGCTGCATCAGCATTTTGGGGATTTTAATCAGAAATACCTCCCGGGAAGCATTCACCGTCACTCTATGCTTCCCGTTGAACCGGTATCGGATAATCTGCGCATATCTCTGCAGGTTTTCCAGTGCCTCCCTCACGGTCACCGTTTCCTCCCCCTGCACGCTGTACCGGAAAAAGCTGGACAAGGCCATGGTCAGATCCGCAATTTCCTTTTCCCCATGATACAGAGCCATCCCCCGGATACAATTGAAGGTATTATATAGGAAATGAGGGTTAATCTGGCTCCTGTAAGCAATCATCTCCGTCTGCTTCTTGGCATATTCCATCTCCAGATATCTCCGGTTGGACTCTATGATCTCGTCGTTCAGCTTTTCAATATCGTCAAGCATCTGATTCATTTTCCGGGCCATTTCCCCGATTTCGTTATCCTCAAGCACCTCGATCCGCCGGTTTGGATCCTTCGTAAACCCCTCCATAAAAGCTATCTGCCGGGAAATCGGATAAAGAATGTGCCGGTAAAGCATGGCACACAGAAAAACCATCATGGACACTACCGCCAGAAAAGTAACATATGTGATCTTGCGCATCTGGGAAGCCCCCGACAGCAGCGCTTTTTTCGGAATGACATTAACGATCCTCCAGCCTGTTGCCCCCACATAATCCGCATAGACAAGCCTGCTCTTATCCTCCCGATCCGTCTCATACTCCCCGTAGTAATCCTCCCACTTTCCCGCCCTGACAATCGCCCTCCCGCTCCTGTCGACAAGCGCGATTGCCGATTCCTCATTCAGCAGTGCCCTGTCCACAATCTCCTGAAGATTTCCCACATTAAACAGCAGGTAGGCGCTCCCCAGCATAGTATAGCCTCCCGCCTCCTCTTTAAATATAGGCATCCCCACTTCAAAACAAGCCTGCCTCGTGGTTTCATCCCACATCCTTCCCGAAAAATTCAACATTTCATTCAGCTCCAGATCCGGCTTGTCCAGAAATACATTCCCCAAAGCAAATATGAGATTTCCGTCTCTGTCATAAAAAATAATATTCTCCAGATTCCGGTTAATCCTCCGGTTCATGCCCACCATACCCTGGACACTCTCCAGCATCTGAAGCCTCTCATACACATCTGCAGCCTCCAGGAAAGATAGCACCGCCTCATTCTTCACCACGTTCATCTGCATATTCTTAAGTTCTTCCTCGAACTGCTCCATCTGCTCCCTTGCCTGCTTATAAACCACCCGGGAAGAACTGCGGGACTGTTCCATCGTAGTGGAATTGGCAATATATCCGATAACAAGAAAAGACAGAAAAAGCACCGTCCCCATGATAATAAAAATACCCACATACTCATGAAGCAGCCTTTTATGTCTCTCCCGCAACCTTTCCGTTAAAAATCGAAGCATCCCGTACGCCCCTTTATCTTTTTATAAACGCAAACTTCACAGTCCATATCCCGGCCTGCGAAACAGCTCCTTTTATTTCCACTTATTACCATATCTTTCCCTCTTCATTATAAAGGGTACCTTTCAAATAATTTATGAAATATACTTGATATTTTGGTAATATCTTTAACTTAGTCCCTTCCATACCTCCCCGTCAGACAAAACCGCTCCGGGTGCAGATAAAAATTCTGAGTGCCGTCCGCCTTGCGCCCCTTTCCTCCCTGTGCTACAATCGAACAAAAGGTAACCGTTCAGACAGGTCCCGGCTTTCGCTGCACAGATCGTGAGAAAACGCGGCGGCGGCAGGCATCCGACCGCTTCGGAACGGTTATCGTAAAAAAAAGAAGGAGGGATCCGCATGGACGGAGAAAACCGCAGAAAGGCTCTTCTTGAACTTCTTGCCGCTGCCGGGGAACCCTTATCCGGATCCGCACTGGCTAAAAGGCTGGGGGTAAGCCGTCAGGTAATCGTACAGGATATCGCCTTACTACGGGCAACCAACCGTGACATCCTGTCCACCGCCAGGGGATACCTGCTTTACGCGCCTCCCGCGGCACGCTGCAACCGCTGCTTCATGGTTTCCCATACCA
The DNA here is from genome assembly GCA_900548905.1 of uncultured Lachnospiraceae bacterium. Classification (GTDB taxonomy): domain Bacteria; phylum Bacillota; class Clostridia; order Lachnospirales; family Lachnospiraceae; genus Eisenbergiella. Next base: position 7,376 of record URMK01000079.1, read on the forward strand.
CGGAACAGATTGCAGATGAGCTGAACACCATTGTGGATCTGGGGGGCAAGGTACTGGATGTCATTATCACCCATCCCATATATGGTACCATCACGGTAAACCTTATTATATCCAGCCGGAAAGACGTACAGGAATTTGTCCATAAAATAAAAACCAAACAGACGAAACCCCTGAAGGAACTCACGGATGATATCCACTACCACACCGTGGAAGCGGAAAGCGAGGCGCTCCTGGACTCCATTGAAAAGATGCTGGCAGAAAAAAAGTACTTGCTTTCGTGACCCTTATGTGCTATTTTATACCTCAAGGTGACAAGACACCTGTATTTACATATGTCCAATCACATAGCACAGCTTCCTTGGCAAAGGAAGCCGGAACCGGTACGTAACATGCCCGTAAGGGTATCAGAACGTAACCGTTCAGACAGTTCTTAAGAGGGGAAAAAGTATGGAAAAAGTAAAGAAACTCTGCAACCGGATATTTATCGACGGCCTTTCCGGCATGGCGCAGGGCCTGTTTGCCACGCTTCTGGTCGGAACAATCCTGGAGCAGGCAGGAAATCTGATAGGCGGCAGCGTTGGCGCCTATATCATTGTAGTGGCCACCGTTGCCAAAAAGCTTACAGGGGCCGGGATCGGGATCGGCGTTGCCAGCAAATTCAGGATGCCGCCTCTTGTAACTGTATCCGCCGCCGCAGCCGGCATGATAGGTGCTTATGCCAAAACCATCATCGGCGGCTCCATCCTCACGGAAGGAGTCTTCACCCTTGCCGGGGTAGGAGAGCCTCTGGGTGCTTTTGTTGCGGCATATCTGGCTGCAGAGATCGGCGGGCTGGTGGCAGGAAAAACCAAGGTGGATATCCTGGTAACCCCTATCACCACCATTGCGGCAGGTTCTCTTGTCGGTTTATCCATCGGTGTCCCTATCGCCGCCTTTATGACCAAGGTGGGGGAACTGATCAACTGGGGTGCCGTCCAGCAGCCCTTCTGGGCAGGCATCATCGTTTCCGCCCTGATGGGAATTGCCCTCACCCTTCCCATCAGCTCTGCCGCCATCGGCGTATCCTTAAACCTGAGCGGAATCGCTGCCGGCGCTGCCGCCGTTGGCTGTGCCGCAAATATGGTAGGTTTTGCCGTGGCATCCTTCCGGGAAAATAAAACCGGAGGGCTGGTAGCCCAGGGTCTGGGAACCTCCATGCTGCAGATGCCCAACATCATCCGCAAGCCGGTCATCTGGCTGCCCGCCATTTTTGCCAGCATTATCCTCGGCCCCATTTCCACCTGCGTCCTGCAGATGACCAACAACGCCACCGGATCCGGTATGGGGACCTGCGGGCTTGTAGGCCAGATCATGGCCTTCCAGACCATGACCGGGGATGGAATGGGCGCGGGACCGGTCCTGTTCCAGATCCTCCTTATGCACGTCGTCGCCCCCGCCGTCCTTGCCCTCCTGTTCAGTGAGCTCATGCGCAGGAAAGGCTGGATTAAGCCCGGCGATATGAAGCTGGATATCTGATCCGGAACCGTAAAAACACCATGCCCGCCATTTATACAATGGTACGGCATGGTGTTTTTCTGTCATCCTTTTGCAGGGGGAACAGATCCGACGGCCCTTTGTGCCCTGCGGCCTCCCCTGCGTTTCCTTGGGCCGGCGTTGCTGCAAGGATTCCTGGAAGGGGCGTCTAAAAACGCCAGTCCTTACGCTGCGTCCTTTGCAGCGTTAGTACTGCTGCGTTTTTGGCCGAGCGAAAGTGTCCCCTGCAAGGAACCTTGCAGCAACGCCGGCCCAAGGAAACGCAGGGGAGGGATTTTCAAGCGCACTCTAATCCTCCCAAAAATCTTCCAGTTCCTTCAGAGCCTTCTTCAGTTCCTCCCTGCCTTCTTCAATCCGGCCATTGTCCCTGGTATCCAATGCTTCTTCAAATTTCCGCAGTTCCATCTCCACCAGCCGGCGTTTATCGCCCAGGCTTTCCTCATAAAGCCGTTCACATTTTAAACGCAGGAGCTTGTTTTCCTCCTGATCCCGGGGGTGGATTTTTAAAAAAGAGAGTTTGCGGAAGCGTTCTTCGATCTCTTCTTCCGTCATGCCGGCCTCTTCCCCTTTTATGATCTTCCTGGTCTGTTCCCGGGTGGATACCACAGTGGCTTCCACCTCCAGGATGGAATTGATATCATAGGTATAGGTGATGTCTATCGCCTCTTCCCCGGCTTTGTTTTCAGGGACCTCCAGCTCCACTTTTCCCAGAAGCAGGTTGTTGGAGGCAAACCGGCTTTCTCCCTGGAGGACGGGGATGCTGATTTTCGTCTGGCCGTCATAAATCGTATAAAAACGCTCCGTCCTGCTGGCGGGAATGACCGTATTCCGTTCTATAATCGGACAGAAATGCCCGCTTTCAAACTGCCCGGATATCCGTTCCTTCACCGCCACCTCCGTTCCCAGGGTAAAGGAGCATACATCCGTCAGAATCACTTCCCGTATCGCTTTGTTCCGCTCCTTCATGGCCGCCTGTACGGCCGCTCCCAGGGCGACCGCCTCGTCCGGGTTAATATGGGTATCCGGCACCCTGCCAAAAAGCCGTCCGATAAACTGCCGGACAATGGGAAGCTTCGTGGCTCCTCCCACCAGAACCACCTCATCGATCTGGGACAGCCGGATCCCCGCATCCGAAAGGCTCCGTTTTACCGGCCCCCGGATTTTTTCGAACAGAGGGGCACAGGCCTCTTCATATTCCGTAATTTTGAAGCTTTCTTCCATTTCCTCTCCGTCCAGGACACAGCGCATGGCAGACACCCGATCCTGCGAAAATCCCAGCTTGCAAAGCTCCGCCTGCTTCTTTATATACAGGCGCTTTTTCAGGCTTATGCTTTCTTCCGGGATCCCACGGCGCTTCAGGAACAGGTCATAGAGCACCTCCGTAAAATCCTCCCCGCCCAGGAAATTATCACCTGCAACGGCCCGAACCTCCAGGATCGGATCATACATTTCCAAAATGGATACATCAAAGGTTCCGCCGCCCAAATCAAATACCAGGAACTTGCTGCCGCCCTTTTTTTCATACAGGCCATAGGCAATTGCCGCCGCTGTGGGTTCGCTGATAATCCGTTCCACCTTAAGCCCCGCCAGCTCGCCTGCCCGTTTGGCGGCTTTCCTTCTCGTATCGTTAAAGTAGGCGGGAACGCTGATGACAGCTTCTGTCACCTCTTCTCCCAGATAGCTTTCCGCATCCTCCTTCAGAGATCGCAGGACGAAGGAAAATAGCTCTTCTGCGGTGAATTCCCTTTTCCCCAGACGGTATTTCCTGCCGCTTCCCATGCTCCGCTTGAACACCTCCGCCGCCGTATCCGGGTACAGCGCCAGCCGCTCCCCTGCGGTTTCTCCCACATATACCTGATCTTCTTCATCAATGCTCACGATGGACGGGGTAAGACGGTTCCCCAGCCGGTTAGGAATTATTTTCGGTCCTTCTTCCGTAAAATATGCTGCCAGGCTGTTTGTCGTACCCAGATCAATTCCTATTATCATGCTCGTTATCCTTTCCGCAGCCGTTCCCAGCTTTCTTTTTCAGAAAAAAGCCTGTCCGCCGGCTCTTTCCTTCCGCCTCTTCCCTGCACGCCCGGAACCGGCTTCTCGTTCCGCTGTCACTGCCGTCAATTTCCAGCGCCTTCCTGTAATATGCACACGCCGCCGTATAATCCCCCGCCGCCTCCGCCAGCAGGCCCTGTCCCGCATAATATTCCCAGCAGTCCCGGCTGCTGCAGTGCCGGCACATTCCGCTTTCCCCGCCGGCCGGCTCCTTCCCTCCGTCTTCCGGTCCCTTCAGGCACGGGGTCATGGCCCGGAAACAGTCCGACGCTTCGGTAAGTCGTCCTGAAAAGTAATAGATCTTGCCCAACAGATACAGCCTGGCATTCCTGTATTTTTTCATGCCCAGATAAGCCCGGAGGGATCCGTATTCTTTTTCCCAGACGCCGATGGCCTTGTCCCCGTAGCTGCGGGCCGCCTTCCAACTGCCCCTGGTTCCCAGGATCTGCGTCATCACCCGGAGGCAGTCTTCGTAGAGGGCGTCGCTTTCCCGGAGGGATACGAATGCGTTTTTCATGGTTTTCAGGGCCTTTCTGCTGTTTTTCATCCCATACAGATAAAGCTCCGCCAGCTCCATGCAGGCACGGGAATAGCCGGGCTCCTCCTGCAGGGCCTTTTCACATAATTCTTCCGCCTTCGCATACGCCTCCTTCAGCTGGTATATCCCTGCCAGCTTCACCAGATAATAGGCTCTGCGTATCGTTTTCAGCTTCAGGATATCTTCGGTTTCCCGGACAGCTCTGTCAAGCATCTCCCCGGTCCCGATTTTACAGTAAAGCTCCGCCAAATCCCAGCGCACCGATGCATTTTCCGGGAACTCGGCTTTATTCTGCTCATAGGCGGCAGCAGCCTTGTCAAACCGGCGCAGCCGCTCATAGCAGTCCCCAAGCCCCCTGAAAAAGACAAGGGATTCCTTCGGTGTACGCAGGGAAACCGCCTTTTCCAAAAGCTGTACCGCTTCTTCATACCTGCCGCTGTATTTGCAGGAACAGCCCCAATTATAATACGCATAGGCATTTTCCGGATCAAGCTGTGCCGCTTTCTCAAAATCCGCTTCCGCCTTCTGCCATTCGCCGCTTTCTATAAAAAGCTGCCCCCGTTCAATATAGTAATAGGCTTCGGGCGTCTGTTCCAGCTGTTTATTGCTGTAAGCAAGCGCCTTGTCGTAGTCTTCCTTTTTCTCCTGCTGCCCGTATTTTTCCCGGTAGCAGGCCGCCAGCCTTCCGTAAGCCCGGGGATGTCCGGGATTCAGGCGTACCGCCTGCTCCAGACATTCGATTTCCTTATCCTCCCGGGAGGTATTCTTATAGCAGGCTGCCATATCCGTCCAGATATCCGCATTTTCCGGGATGATTTCCCTTACCTCTTCATAGGCCTCCAGCGCCTTGGACCAGGAACCGTTCTGGTAAAGCAGATCTCCCTTCACCCAGATTTGGGTATAGGAGGGATCCAGCCGGACTGCCGCCCCGATCCGCTCCAGGGCCGTTTTGAGATCCCCCACGCTTGCCAGGCACAGGGCCATTTCCCGGAACACCTCCGCTTCCTGCTGTTCCAGCCTCTCTTTTTCTTTTTCCGGCAGGACGCCGTCCTCCGCCTCCGCCTTCAGCTGCTTCTCTTCTTCTTCCAGCCCGGAAAGAAGCGCTGCGGCCAGCTGATACACTTCCTCGTTAGCTTCCTTTCCTTCCGCCGTCATCCGCCGCGCCTTTATCCGCAGCAGTTCCAGCTTCCTGCTGGTTACGCCGGCTTCCTCCGCCTGATCCAGAATATGCAGCGCATCCTTATACTGCCGGTACCTGTGGAAAACCTCAGCCGCCAGTTCATACGGCTTGGCCAGTCCCGCATAGATCTCTTTTATGGCATAAAAATCATCCACTACCTGCTGGGCCATATGCAGTTCGTAATAAGCTTCCTGTCTGACCACAAGCGCGGGCAGCCAGCCCTTATCCTTTTCCAGAATGCGGTCGCATACATCCACGCTTTCCTGATACCTTCCCAGCTTCAGAAGGGCGTCCGCCTCCAGCTGGAAGTAACTCGTCTCCTCCTTGTGGGACAGCGCCTCCTTCACCGCCTCCAGGGCTCCCTCATAATTTTCCTGCATTTTGCGGGAGCCGGCCAGAAGGCTGTAAGCGGTTGCAAACCGGGCGGGCAGCTCCTGCCTTTGCGTTTCCTCCTCCGGCTTTTCCCTGCGGATGCTTTCGATCCACTCCCCGAACTGCTTTTCCGCCCGGGAATACGCCTTTTCATTATAAAAAAAGCGTCCCAGCAGACTGTGGTATTCCGCCTCGTTTTTATCATCCGGGACAATCGCTTCCATCAGCCGGACTCCAAGCCCGCTTTCTTCATTCTGCAGAAGACACCAGCCCAGCTTGAAAAACAGGGACAGATCTTCCTTGTCCGCCTCCCATTTTTCCCGGTAAACAGGAATCAGCCGTTTGTTCACTTCACGGATGGCCGTTCTCACATCAGGCGTGTCATAGCCGCTGTCCAACAGATGGAGCAAGCGTTTCTTCGCTTCTTCCTCTTCCCCGTGCCCGCTCTCATACTGACCGCAGCGAAGGCCTGCCATATAGTTATCGGGATCCGTTTCCAGAACCGCCAGGAAATCCCGGTAAGCACCTTCCTCATCCCCCGCCGCCGCTTTCACCTGCCCGGAAATATCCCGCAGCCAGGCATCCTCAGGCGCTTTTTCCACAACAGCCAGCAAAAGTTCCCTTGCTTTTTCTTTTTCCTCCTGCTGTACCAGCACCGCCGCATATACGGCATCCTGGTAAGGGTGGTAAACGCCGGTTTTCTCCAAATCGCGGTACAGGACCTGCGCCTCCTCCGTCTTTCCCTCTCTCCAGGCATTCCTCATTTCATAGAAGCAGTTGAGCCAGGTATCATAATCCCCGTCCTCCGGCCCTTCGAACAGCCGGAAAGGGAACCACTCCTCCTGGGTGCATTTGCTCTGGATATAGGCAAGAAAATCCTCCGGGAAACGCCTCCGCAGATCCTCCATATCCTCCTGCAGGGACAGCTTTTCGTCCACGATCTTCCATATGTTCCCCGGAAGCCGGAAATGATCCGTCAAAAACTGCAGCAAAGCTTCCCTGGCGTCCAGCATGGTTTCCAGGTTTACACAGACATCCCTGTTAAGCAGTTCCCTCCAGAGCAACTCATCCGTCCGAAGCGGCAGCCGGGCATAGACTTCCCGGATCTCCGAAAGCCAGTCCCCTACCGGCCCCTCCCAAACTTCCTCCGCAGCCCGATCCGCTTCTGCCGCCAGACGCAGCGCCTGATCAAACGCCTCCCGCAGCCGTTTAAACCCTTCCGGATCATCCTCCGGATTGGTGCGGACCAGCTTTTGCCGGTATGCCATCTTAATCGCTTCTTCGTCCTTCGTAGCCTCTGTTTCCAGAACCAGCCAAACCTGCTTTTCATCCATAGTAATACCGTCCTTTTTTGAGCTGTCAACATGTTCCCATTTTAATCCCGTTTGCCCCCGGGATCAACAAAATCCGGGAATAAAATCCCGGATTTCGAAATCAGCTGTCCTGAAAGGTAAGGACGGACGGCATCCCCTGATGCCCTGAATTTCCCGAACCATAGTTTATAAAGCTTCCGTCCGAAAACATCATTTCGGAGGCTCCTTTTTTCTCCAACCCCTTTTTTCGGTGATACTGCTTTTTCTTCTCCGGCATATCGGAAATAGAAAATGGCATTTTGTATAGTTCCGATACAAATGCCACGTACTCCTCCATACCGGATCCCCTCGCTGTCATACCTGCTTCTCCTTTTCACATTATATTTGGCAAAAAACAAACAAAAATACATAAATAATAGTATCAATTTTTAGCTTTTTGTCAATAATAATGGGAGATCCGGTCAAATGTTGGGAGATTCCGTATTATTAATTACGGAATGAACCGTAACGTTTACGTATTACGGAAAAGCATGACTTCGGCACAAAAGCAGCCGTCTTCCTCCGAAAACCGTACAAATCCATTATATTGGGACGCAATTCTGCGGATAATCCGGATTCCGTAGCCGTGGACATCCTTGTCCTCCTTCTGGGTAAGCAGGTCCGAATTGGTGTCCAGGACCGAGGCCCCAAGCGCGTTTTTCACCTGGATAAGAAGCTTGTGGGGATCGCCTTTAATAAGCAGTTCCAGCTTCCGCTTCTCCTCAGGCAGCTCCAGGCTTGCCTCCACGGCATTGTCTATCAGATTTCCTATCAGGTTGCAGCAATCCACGTTGTCGATTCCTTCCAGGCCGGCGGTGACGGTATGGCTGACCTGTATTCCTTTTTTTGCCGCAAAATTCAGTTTGTAGCAGAGCATGGAATCCACAAATTCGTTTCCTGTGGTTACCACATAATCCTCCCGGTTGACCACCTCCAGAATCTCCGACACATACTGTTCCACCTCCCTGATTTTCCCCTGTCCGGCCAGATTGCTGATAAGCTGGTAGGAGTGCCGGATATCATGGCGCAGCTGTTTGAGTTCTTCAATCTGGTCATAGGCCTGTTCCAGATGGTTCTCATAATACATCACTCTCTGCCGGAGCATTTTGTTGTCCGAAGCCAGCTCATTTTTCTGTGTCAGCTTCTCCAACAGATAAAAAGTAATGCCGTTCATCACCACCAGGCACAGCAGGGACAGGATGAACAGATAAGCCTTCCATTCCCTGTTGATGTTCCCGTAGCTGATGAGGTGTATGATGGCAAAGGAGGCCGCCGACATGAACAGGTTGGACAGCACCACTCCCTTTTCCAGTATTTTCATCTGAACCCGGTATTTTCCTTCGGTCCTGAGAATCCAGCCGAGCATGACCACCAGAAAGCCTCTCTGCAGGATCATAACCGCTATATGATGCCATCCATGCCCGTTATATAACTCCTGTGCAGTCCATCCGCCGCTGCGCGCCGTTATGAAAAAAGCCGCGAGAAGGGTAAGCATTTTAACGCAAAGGACCAGCAGGCAGGCCTTCAGTTTCTGTCTGAAGCCTCCGTCAAGGAAAAAAACAGTAAACAGTATCATGCAGGGCATATAGGCAAACGCGACAAAAAACAGATACCGCGGAATATAAGGGGACAAGGTACACAGAACCGCCATTACCATCGTCTGGAACACCAGTACCTGTCTCTGATGCTCTTTACATTTACAGCCGCAGAAGCGGAGAAGAAAATAAGAGACACTGAAGGCTTCCAGAAAGAACAGCATATTTTGCGTCACATTCAGCATGAGAGCATTCATAGCACGCTCCTGGTATAAGCGAAATACTTTTCCAGAATATCCCGTTTGTAGTTCCGCCCGATTTCCAGATAACCTATCTTATCACCGAACACTTCATTTTTCGCCGTATCGATTGTCTGTATGTAGCTCATGTTGACCAGTATCCGCTTATGGATCCTGACAAAGTGGTAATCCTCCAGTTCCTTTTCCGTATCCCTCATCGTACCCCGTATTTTAATATTTTCACCGGTATTGAGAATATAGACCATATAGTTGCCGTCGCTGATAAGATACAAAATATCCCTGCAGAGCACACTCCGTTTTCGGTTATAGGGCAGTTCCAGAATAAATTCCTTTTCCTCCAGCCGATACTCCCTGACCTTGTCGAAAATCTTCTCCATATCTTTATACATACCGTCCATATCCCGTTTCCGCACAAAATAAAACGGGCGGTAATCAAAGGAATCAAACACGAGCTCTTCCCTTGAAGTGACAAATACCAGGAACGGCTTACTGTCCCTGTCCATTTCGCCGATTCTTCCCGCCGCTTCAAACCCATTCATGCCCGGCATGGATATATCCAGGAAAATAATCTGAAACGGCTTTTTATGATGCGCCTCCAGCAGGCAGTTTCCTTTTGTAAAGCAGCATATTTCAAAGGGCTCAGACAGCCTTTCCGCCTCTTTTCCCACCATTTCCGATAAAATCCCCAGCATCTCCCTGACATCATCACATACTGCAATACGTACCATTTTCAAGCCTCCCCATTCATTCTGGCAACATTTCTATTATAGCGTAAACCATCCTCCTTTAACAGCACAAAAATACGGCAGCTCCCAAAATATTACAGAAGCTGCCGTACTGTACAGGAATCCATTCTGCCCGTATGTCAACATACCGGGGCTGCGGCCCGGAAGCCGCCCCCGGGGAAACGCTCACTCCGGATCCGCTTTCTCAAGACAAAGTTCCAGGGAAAAGGAAAAAACATCGCCGCATCTGAGCACCTGCAGGGTGCCGTTTTCCCCCGCCCTGGATATCCCGTCGTAAAAACCGCTGGAAGGCTCCAGCGCACAATTATAGTCCCCCCGGTACCCTCCCGCCGTAATCCAGACGCCCAGATAAGGAAGGGCCTTTGCATCATAGCGCAGCGTACCTTTCACCCCCTGGGAGGGATACCAGACGCCGCACTGTCCTTCCCCGCTCCGTCCTTCCCCATAGTATTTTACCATGGATCGGCTTGCCGCCGGCGGGACGCGGGTGAAGTCAAAGACATCGTTTTTCAACGGATATACCGTCCCTTCCTTCCCCAGAACCGGGTGGGAAAGCACATTCCGTATCCGATCCATATCACCGGGCAGAAGGATCCTCATATCCTCCTCGTAACGCAGCAGCCCATGGAAGGTCCATAAAAAAGGGATTTCCTCCCGTCCCGGGTTTTCTATCCGGTAATGGAGGAAAAGGCTGCTGCCTTTAAGCCCCATCCTTTTTTCATACCGATATCCGAACCGGCTGCCGGTATAGGATAGGCGGATCCCCTCCGGCGTTTCCCGTCCCTCCATGGGATGGCTCCAGATTTCCCCGTGATCCGGATAAACCAATTGCCTCCCCTTCCACTCCACCAGGCCGGGATCAATATTGGGAAAGGCATCGTCCATTCCCGACGCATCATATTGGGAAAAATCCGGCCCGAAAGGCAGTTCCTTCTCCCCGTCCCCGCCGGGGAAGCGGTAGCTGCCGGTCCTGTTCGGCGCGGCCAGTTCAAACTCTTTTTCCTTCAGCCGGAAGGAGAGGATTTTCCCGCCCAGCTCCGGCAGGACACGGACGGCGAGCTTTTCATTTTCCAGTGTAAGCATAGCCTTCTTCCATCCCTTTCCCCGCTGTTGTGTCTCCGGTTTCCTCCAGTAGCAAAAGCCGGCTGTCGTAGTCCCCGCAAAGGCGGATTTCCAGGCCCGCATGCATGAGATAGGCCCCCGATTTCACAAACTCCCGGTCCTCCAGGACAAAGCGGTACAGGGCCTCTTCTTTCAGTCCTCTTAAAGCGATCCGCTGCAGCGGGTTGCCGAAGCGCTCATGATCCAGGAATACAAAAACGGCAGACTGGCCTTTCCCCACATACTGTACGCACTGGATATCCCCGTTTTTCAAAGAGCGCAGCCGGTACAGTTCCCCAAGCTGGACCGTATTCCGGATCCGCTTATAGGTTTCCACATAACCCTTGATTTCTTCCCGTTTTTCTTCCGAAGTACGGTTCAGATCCGTACCGATCCCAAGGCTTCCGCACATAGCGGCATGCATGGCAAAGGAGAGAGGGATTTTTCTTGCGTCCATACCGAAATCATCCGTCAGCCATGCACGCATATACTTCACCGGATACAGATGGCTGTAATTTTCCTGGATGAATAACCGGTCAAGAGGATCGGTATTGTCGCTGGGCCAATATTCATCAAACCAGCGCATAGCGCCGTAATCCACTCTGCCCCCGCCGGCAGCACACGCCTCAAACTCCACCGCAGGGTGCTTTTCCCGCAGAGTCTTTATCAGCCACACCACACCCAGGGAATGACGGTGCCAGAGGGACTTCCACTCCTCTGCCGGCAGTCCCCCGCCCGCCATTTCGGATGCATACCGGTTCATATCCCATTTAATATAGGAGATATCATTTTCGGAAAGAAGGGTATCCAGGCACTCCGCCAGATATTCCCGCACTTCCTGCCGGGACATATCCAGGATATACTGGTTGCGCCCCATCAGAACCTCCCGTGACTGATAGCGGTAAATCCAGTCCGGATGAAGCCGGTACAGCCTGCTTACCGGATTTACCATTTCCGGCTCTATCCACAGGCCGAACCGCATTCCCAGCCCTCTTACGGCTTCTGTCAGCGGCTTCAGGCCATCCGGGAATTTCTTCCGATCCACATACCAGTCCCCCAGACCCGCCCGGTCATTCTCCCTTCCCGCAAACCATCCGTCATCTACCACAAAAAGCTCTACTCCCAGCTGCGCCGCTTTTTGGGCCAGCGCGATCTGTTCCTCACATGTTACGGCAAAGGCTGTGGAATACCAGGAATTATACAATACCGGAAGAGGTTTATCCGCCAGGGCGGCGGGCATGAGCTGCCTGCGGCAGAAACGGTGCATTCTGTGGCTCATGGCCTCCAGCCCGCCGTCAGTGTAGCCGGCATATACGGCCGGGGCTTCCAGGCGCTCTCCGCCCTTCAGCGTCCAGGCGAAATCCGTATCGTTGATCCCCGTTACAATATTTAAGAAGCCGGCATCTGCGGCCTCTACTATGGTTTTGAAATTTCCAGAATATTCCAGGCTCCCGAACCATACTTCCCCCTGATTTTCCCGGAAATCCTCCCCCATCCCTCTCTGTATGATAAATACCGGATTATTCCCGTGAGCGGTAAGGCCGTGCACGCTTTCATACACTTTTTTTCCGCTGGTGATTTTCTCGCTCACTGCCTGGAATTCCATGCCCCATCTGCCGTTATAGTTCAACGATTCATAGCCGGTTCCCGGCAGCCCGAACTGGGCGGAAAAAAATCGTTCCAGCACCACCGGATCCCCGCCGGTGTTCTCAGCCGTGCGCCATTTTTTAATCACATCCTCTTCTTCGAACACCTGATAACAGAGCCTCACACGGAACGGATAATATGCATCCTCCAAAACCAGTTCCAGATAATCTCCCTCCGCTTTGGCACTTACCCTGCCGATCCGGAAATCCCTGACGCCGTCGGAGAAAACCACTTTCAGGGAAGCTTCTTTGAACCGCATGCCTCCAAAAGACGCGCACTCCTCTTTCAGGCAGTGGGGCGCCTGCATATTCACCGGTGCCGGGCTGGCCTCTCCGGCAAAATCCGCTATCCGGTCAATCCGTTTTCCCCAGTATACATTTTCCGGTATCCGGTTTTCCCCCACCCGTATGATATAGGAGGTATTTCTGGTCTGCAGTGCATAGATTTCGTTTTCATATATCTTTACCGCCATAGGTTCCCATCCTTCCTTTTCTTACCGGAGATTTATACATTTTCACGCATAAAATACCCCTGTTCCCCGGATTTTTTCCTATTTACAGGCCCATTATACGATAATGTCCCAGGAAATGATATAATAAATCCTTGCACAAGCTTATATAAATCTTGTATTTTTACCCGCTGTCCGTTACACTGAGTACAGAGTTATGGTGCGGGAGGCCGGGAACCTTACCGCAGAGGGAGGAAACAATATCATGCTCGTCTACGATCAATATATTTATCCGGAAAAGCCGGACACGGATGACGATATCCTTGTATACCACTCCGGCTTCTGTTCCACGACGCCTAACTACAGCTACGGCAAGGACACACGGGATTACTATCTGATCCACTATGTCACCAGGGGCAGAGGGACCTATCAGGTGGGAGACCGGCAATGGCAGCTGAAGGAAAACGACGGCTTCCTCATAACACCCGGCACCACGATTGTACACACTGCGGACAAAACAGATCCCTGGGATTTATGCTGGGTGGCCTTCTTTGGGCGAAAAGCCGAAGAGCTTCTCCGGAAAGCCGGGCTTGATGAGGATCATCTGATTTTCCGCTATGACCGGGATGATTTTCTGGAAACCTGCATCAAAAATATATACAACGAAAGCCGGACCGGAAAAAACATCGCCTCTATTACCGGATACTTTTATCTGCTCGCAGGCCGCCTGACACAGATGCGTGAAGAAATGGAACAGAAAAAACCGGACATCGTCCGTTTCTCCCGTTTTGACGATGCCGTAATATATATCCGCAGAAACATCCGTTCCCGGATCACCATAGAAAACCTGGCGAATTATATGCGGCTGGACGCGTCCCAGGTATACCGGATATTCAAGAAGAAAACCGGTCTTTCCCCCCAGCGGTTCATTACCCGCATGCGCATGGAAAAAGCCTGTGAAATGCTGGAAAAAACGGATTTGCCCGTAAGGGAAATCGCGGAATGGATGGATTACGAATACCAGTCTCATTTCACCAAGCAGTTCCGGAAGGAAATGGGGATGTCCCCTACAGAATACCGGGAGCGCTGATCCACGGACATATCCGTATGCTTCCGGACCAGATAAAACCACAAAAAAACGGCAGTGCCCGGACACAGGGAAGTAAGCTTCCTGTTCCGGCACCGCCGTCCTTTTATATCTTCATTTATGCTAAAAAGTCCTCTATGATAACGGATTCCGCTTCTTCCTCCGTCATACCGAAGGTACGCAGCTTCAATATCTGCTCATTGTTGATTCTGCCGATAGCCGCCTCATGGATAATCTGGGCATCGATATCCCTGGCGTTGATTTCGGGAATGGAGGAAATCTGGGCCTTATCCATGATAATGGAATCACACTGCACATGGGCATGGCATAACGCGTTGCCTATGGCAATGGGATGGAACGTCTGGATGGAATGCCCCTTTGCCACAGAACGGGAAACGATCTGGGCGGAGCTTCCCGCACCGTTCATTTCCACCGTCATATCCGATACCGCAGTCTGGTTGTCATGGGTCATCAGCTTCTCCATCACATACAGCCTGGCATCCGCCTCCATATGAACCTCTGTCTTGCGCACCGTGGAATCCACGCCGCCGATTTGGGCGGTATCCAGGGTAAAGACGGCACCTTCCTCCAGGTAGATCTGCGTCACGGGGTTCAGGATCTTTTCTCCGGTTCCTTTTCCCTCTCCGTAATGCTTTTCCGCATAGGTCACATTGGCATTTTTCCCCACATGGAAGGCGTGGATGCCATCGTGGCGGCTGTCATTGCAGCCGTCATTATGGATCCCGCAGCCGGCTACAATAATAACACTGGCTCCATCCTCCACGTAAAAATCATTATACACCACATCGGTGATGCCCGAAGCGGAAACCACCACCGGGATATGGACCTGCTCTCCCTGTGCTTCCCTGCTGATATATACGTCTATCCCCTGCTTGTCCTCTTTCCTCCGGATCCTGATATGCTCCGTATCCCCATGACAAAGAGGCTGCCCGTTATAACGCAGATTATAGGCGCCTTCCTGCTTAAATCCCATATCATCTATTTTCTGTAATACGCCGTCAGTAACTGCATCCAGCTTCATTGCCGTCTCCTCCTTCCCTGTCCAGACATGCACAGCCGGCCCCGTCAAGGAAAAGCTGAGGGGCGATTTCCTCTTTGCTGCCGCAGTTCTCCACACGTCCGTCCCGCACCACCATAATCCGGTCAGCCATACGGATGATCCTCTCCTGGTGGGAAATCAGGACCAGGCTTTCCTTCTTTTCCCTGTGGATCTGCTCAAACTGTTTCACCAGCATGGAAAAACTCCACAGATCAATTCCCGCCTCCGGTTCGTCGAAGATACTCACCTTATGGTCCTTTGCCATTACTGTGGCTATCTCCACTCTCTTTCTTTCCCCGCCCGACAGCGTCGCATCCACTTCCCTGTCCAGATATTCCCTGGCACAAAGCCCCACGCTGCCGAGCAGCCGGCAGCTCACATGCTCCGGAAGCACAGCTCCCGCCGCCAGATTTAAAAGACGGCGGACGGTCATCCCCTTAAAAGCCGGGGGCTGCTGAAACGCAAAGCCGATTCCTGCGTTGGCTCTCTCGTCGATGCCCATGGGAGTTATGTCCCTCCCGTCCAGAAGGATCGTGCCTTCCGTTTCTTTGATAATACCCATAAGGAGCTTGGCAATGGTGGACTTACCGCCGCCGTTGGGGCCTGTAATCACCAGCATCTCCCCGTCGTTCACGGTAAAACTGATATCGGTAACAATAGGAAGTGTTTCCTGGTTTTCCGTCACCGTGTATGAAAGATGTTTTACTTCAAGCATTGATACACCTCTTCTTTCCTTAAAGGAAAAATACAGGCAGAGAATTCCCCTGCCTGTGCCTTTTCCAAACTGCAAGTGTGCGCTCCGGCACACATATTTTATTGTACACAATACGATTATACATTGCAAGTACAAGTTTGCCATAAAATGGCTGGCTGTGTAACCGTTCAGACGCCCTTTGAGTCCTGCGGCATCCCCTCCCCCACCCGGCTTTACCCTGGGGACGGCGGTGCTGCAAGGATTCCTGGAAGGGGCGTCTGAAAACGCCAGTCCTTACGC
>URMK01000080.1 GCA_900548905.1 uncultured Lachnospiraceae bacterium
ATAGCAT
The DNA here is from genome assembly GCA_900548905.1 of uncultured Lachnospiraceae bacterium. GTDB lineage: Bacteria > Bacillota > Clostridia > Lachnospirales > Lachnospiraceae > Eisenbergiella. Next base: position 8 of record URMK01000080.1, read on the forward strand.
ATTTTGTTGAAGTTTTTTATTTTATCTAGCACAACAGGTTAATTTATACATAGCAAGAGTTTCTTTTCAAAAATACCTTGTTAAAGATAACACTATAATATCCGGGAAGAGATGCAATTGAAGACAAAAAGGAAAGGATAAAAAATGAAACAAATCGTATCAATACTTTGCTGCTTATTGTTTATATCTTCTTTGATTGCATGCGGCAGCAAGTCGCCGGAGATTTCCGTACCGACTGCAAGTAGTGATGAGGAATCTGTCACAGAGGCAGCGGATAGGCCGATACAAGAATCCCTTGCAGAACAGTTGAATGAAACAGAAGCAGAGGAAAATGCAGTGAAAAAAATGAATATACAGATTGGAGATGCTGTTTTTACCGCGACATTGGAACGTAATTGCGCAGTAACTGAATTCATCCAAATGATGAGGGAAGCTCCGGTTATCGTTTCTATGAGTGATTATTCAGGTTTTGAGAAAGTAGGATCCTTGGGAACGAGCCTTACAGCCGCCGATAAGCAGACAACTACCCAGTCAGGTGACATTGTATTATATAACGGAAACCAAATTGTCATATTCTACGGTTCTAATTCCTGGAACTATACAAGGCTCGGTAAAATTGATGACCTATCGGGATGGGCAGAGGCGCTTGGAAGCAGTGATGTACAGGTAACCTTCAGTGTCGTTGAGATTTTGCCAGATTTTCCCGAAGGGTATCAATAAATTTCTCGGCGGGCTTGGAAAACATCTGGTATTTTTTCCATATGATGTGCATTTCATTCTCCAGTTTTGGGGCTAAAGGGCGGAAGCAGAGGTTGCTGCTGCCCGTCGTATTAATTATTTTATCAAAGCCGATTGCGTATCCCAGCCCTTCTTCTACAAGCAGGGATGCGTTAAAAATAAGATTATAAGAAGCCACGATATGCAGAGAGGACACCGGGCATTGAAGCCATTGCGTTAAGATGCCTCCACGTTCTTCCTGTTGGGACAGAATCAACGGTTCTTCCCACAGATCTTCGGGTTTAATTGTCTCTTTGGATGCCAGAGGGGAATCCTTGCGCATCAGTACGCCCCATATGTCTGTAACAGGCATTTTAAAAGCGTTATATTTGGTTAAGTCCACGTTTCCGAACACAATGCCAAAATCGAGCAGTCCTTTATCCAGTTGTTCCATAACGAAAACGGAATTTCCGCTGGATATATGGTAACGGATTCCGGGGCAGGTATCCTGCAGTTTTTTAGCGGCCTGTGCGATCAGGCGAATGCCGTCGGTTTCACCGGTTCCGATATAGATATCCCCCACAATTATTTCATTGGAGACAGTTACTTCATTTTCCGTTTTTTTAACCAGGTCTAAAATTTCTTCGGCCCGTTTCCTTAATATCATGCCTTCTTCCGTCAGGGTTATTTTCCGGGAGCCTTTCGTGCCCCGGATCAGCAATTGTTTTCCCAGCTCTTCTTCCAGGTTTTTTATCTGGGTGGAAAGAGTGGGCTGGGATAAATGCAGGGATTCGGCGGCCCGTATGATGCTTTGCTCCCGTGCAATTGCAAGAAAATATTGAAGTACCCGTAATTCCATTTAGTCATTCTCCTTTTAGAAATATTTTATCCGTTTTTTATGTTCCGTATAGTTACAGGTGATGATACCTATTGCTTATAAACGCAGTCTAACACGAATATGAATAGCATTCAACTATACAAATTAATTAATTATAAATATTTGTTATTATAATATCTGCGTTTTATAATAAAAACAAAGCAGAATAAATCAGAGGCTAAATTAATGGAATTGAGAGAATTTGGGAGAAGCCGCTTGTGACCATAAAGAATAAAATAAGGCTGTCAAACGTGATGATGGTTCTGATTCCCATTCTGTTTACGGCGGCGGTCATCATTGTGTGTCTGCATACTTCATTGGGAAGCTATTGGTATACTTTGGAAGCAATGTACAGCGATGAAAACGGTATCCAGTTTGCGCAGAGCATGATCTATACCTACCAACAGGAATTATGGGAAAATAACTGGGGACAGGGAGAACATACAAGTATATCCGGTGAAATCGCGCGGACTGACGAGATGAACCATCTGGAGAATAAACTATCCGGAATGGGCTATCAGATTATGATTACCAAAAATGAAAATCTCATTTACTCCAATATGTCGGAGGAAGACATGCAGGCGGCCCGTTCCGTGGCGGGGGAGGCCATTGATTCGGCCAAGACACTGACGGCCAGCCGACATGAGGTGTCTGTCATAAAGAATACATTTTACCATGGGGAAAAAGCCTTCTGTATTACGGCGGTACATAGGCAGAAGACAGATCAGACCGTGGTAAATTACCTGAAGAATTATATCCTGACATATTTGTATGGTATTGTGATCTTCTTCGTGGTCCTTACCGTATGTGTGAACGGCGTTCTTTCGTGGTGGATTTCAAGAAGTATTTTAAAACCGCTGCGGCTGCTGAGTACGGGGACAAAAGAGATACGGGAAGGAAACCTGGATACGGAAATGGAATACCGGAAGAAGGATGAATTCGGGGATGTGTGCAGGGATTTTGATGATATGCGCGCCTATCTGCAGGAGTCGGTGGAACAGCGTTTGAAGGATGAAAAGCGGAGGCGGGATTTGATTACCGGGATTTCCCACGATCTGCGGACTCCCCTGACCTCCATTATCGGCTATCTGGACGGCCTGCTGGAAGGGATTGCCGATACACCGGATAAAAGAACACGGTATTTACAGGCGATAAAAAGCAGAACCGGGAACCTGGTAAGATTAGTGGACAGCCTCTCGGAATACAGCCGGCTGGATAACGGATTCCGGTATCACATGGAGGAAGCGGATTTCCGGGAATTCATGGAGCAGTACCTGGAAATCAACCGGCATGATGCGCAGCATAATCACGTGGATATCGCTTTTTTATACGGAGAAGAAACATACCCGGTGCAAATTGACCGGGATGAATTAAAAAGGGTATTTGATAATCTCTTTACGAATACGGTTAAATACCGGACCGCAGACAAGTCACGTGTCCTGATATCCCTGAAACGTACATTGGCCGGAACCGATATTGAACTTACTTTTCAGGATGACGGGCCGGGAGTGCCGGAGGAGAGCCTGGAACGGATTTTCGACAGCTTTTACCGGGTGGACGATTCAAGAAGCCAGTCGGAAAAAGGGAGCGGTATCGGCCTGGCCGTGGTGAAGGAGATTATCCTCGGGCACGGAGGAAAGGTGCGGGCGGAAAACAGGGAAGGCCTGGCAGTTATCATCCACCTTCCGGCAGACAGGGAGAACACAGATGGAGAAGATATTAATCATAGAAGACGATGAACTGATTGCAGAACTGGAACGGGATTACCTGGAGGCCAACGGATATGAAACGGATATGGCATTTGATGGAACGGAAGGGGAAAGAAAAGCAAAGACAGGAAGTTATGATGCCATTCTGCTGGATATAATGCTTCCCGGGAAAACAGGTTTTGATGTCTGCAGGGAGCTAAGACGTTCTTTACGTCTGCCTATTCTTATGGTAACTGCTAAAAAAGAAGATATTGATAAAATCCGGGGCCTCGGACTGGGGGCGGATGATTATTTGGTAAAGCCATTCAGCCCTGCGGAACTGGTGGCAAGGGTAAAATCCCATATCCACATCCACAGGCTGCTTACGGAGTCAAAAGAAGCAAGAGAGGAAGAAGCCGCAATCACGTACCAAAACCTCACCATCCTTCCTAAATCCAGAATGGTTTATCTGGACAAACAAGAAGTGGTGCTTGTTAATAAGGAATTTGAAATTTTACTTTTTATGGCGGAAAATCCTAATATTGTTTTCTCCAAAGATACCTTGTTTGACCGGATATGGGGAATGGATTCCATGGGCGATGCAGCTACCGTAACCGTGCATATCAACCGCCTGCGGGATAAGCTGGGAAAGGGCTCTTCCCAAAGACAGTATATTGAAACAGTCTGGGGAGCGGGGTACCGTTTCCGGATTGACTGATCATAATTTGATGGGCTTGTGAGGACTGCTTAAGAACGATCCTCCAGGCATTGCAGTGTAATCGAAATAACTGATAAAGCGAAAGATATGTACTATACGAAACAGACGAGAACATCCATGATGGCCCTGTGCCGGAACGGAATGTTCCCGTCTGTTTTATAGTACCGGAAAATATGCCGGAATTCGTTTAGAAATTGTTTATGTTTGTGTTAGAGGCATGTTATATGTGCAGGGTAAAGTATAAGCAGATAAAGCAAAGAAAAGGAAACATGACCGGAAACAAAAATGCGAATTTCAGGAGGAAAAACCACTATGAATTATGTAAAAACATTGCTGGATTTATACCGTTTAAAAAAGCAGTCCATGCTGAATACAAAACAAATGCGTGCCCTGCAGGAAAAAAAGCTGCGGCAGATGCTTCATCATGTATGGAACCGTTCCCCTTATTATAAAAGGACTTTTCAGGCGGCGGGGATTACGGAGGAGCAGCTGGATGAACTTCCGTTATCCTGTTTTCCCACAATCGATAAAAAAATGCTGCTGGATCATTTTGACGAGCTGGTCACTGTGGGGAATTTGACGCAGGAGGAGCTTCGGGAATTCGATGCCCGGGCCAATACAGACCGCAGACCATATAAGGGAAAATACCATATGGTACATTCTTCAGGAAGCACAGGAAAACCGGGGTATTTTATTTATGATGAAAACGGATGGAACAGCATGCTGCTTGGCATCATCCGCGCAGCGCTCTGGAACATGAGCATGCCGCAGATTCTTGCGCTTTTGCTGAAGCGTCCCCGGATAGCTTATATCGCGGCAACGGACGGTCATTACGGGGGCGCGATGGCGGTAGGGGACGGGATCGACGGCGTGGGCGCCAGCCAGCTGTATCTGGATATCAAAGCCCCCCTGGAGGAGTGGATCCGTCAGATAAAGGAGTTTAACCCCAATATCATTATCGGTTATCCCTCCGCCATAAAGATTCTGGCAGAGCTTGTGGAAAAGGGGAGCGTGGATGTGGCTGCGGTGCGGGTTATTTCCTGCGGGGAACCGCTGGGGGCGAGCCTGCGGCATTACCTGGAAAAAGTATTCCGGACGGATGTGATTAATTTTTACGGTTCCAGTGAATCCCTTGCTATGGGGGTGGAAACGAATCCGGAGGAAGGAATGCTTCTGTTCGATGACCTGAATGTCATAGAGGTGGAGAGCGGGGTGATGTACCTGACCTGTCTTTACAATTTTGCACAGCCGTTAATCCGATATCGGCTCTCCGACAAAATGACGCTCAGGGCGGCGGATGATAACAGCGCTTATCCGTTTACCAGAGCGGTGGGCCTCCTGGGACGGAAGGAAGATATCCTGTGGTTTGAAGACGGGAATGGAAAGAAGGAATTCCTGCATCCCCTCGCCATAGAGGGCTTTTGTATCGAAGGGCTGAAGGACTACCGGTTCCGGCAGATTGAAAAGGATGCGTTTGAGATGGATGCTCAAATTGCAGATACGGCTTCCAAAGAGGCGATCCGAATAGAAATGCTAGCACTCATGAAACAGATACTGTCTGAAAAAAAACTGGATTATGTACAATTCTATATTCATTTTGTGGAGGAAATCCTTCCGGATCCACAGACGGGGAAAAAGGCGCTGGTCGTCCGGGAAGGAGGAGGATGGAAGGATGAAAAATACGATATTGCAGGGTGAGCAGATCAGCAAAACCTTCGTACAGGGCGGATCGGAAAACACAGTACTGGATCGGGTGGATGTGGAAGTCTATGAAAAGGATTTCACCATTATCATGGGATCCTCCGGAGCGGGAAAATCCACGCTGCTGTATGCCTTAAGCGGAATGGATGGGATTACCGGAGGAAGCGTTTTCTATAAAGGCAAGGAGATCAGCCGTCTGAAAGAAAAAGAAATGGCAAAGCTGCGGGCCGCAGAATTTGGTTTTGTATTTCAGCAGACCCACCTGGTAAGTAACCTGACTCTTAGGGAAAATGTGGCGGTTGCCGGTTATGTGGCCAAAACAGGAACATCGGCGGCGGTAGATGAGAGAACCGGGAAGCTGCTGGAACAGATGGGGGTAAAAGGGGCGGCGGACCGCCTCCCGGCTCAGGTATCCGGGGGAGAAGCGCAGAGGGCGGCCATCGCAAGGGCTGTCATAGGGGAACCGGGGCTGTTATTCGCCGATGAACCGACCGGCGCTTTGAATAAAGCCCATACGGTGGAGGTATTACATCTGCTGACGGAACTGAACCGAGAGGGGCAGAGTATTTTAATGGTCACCCATGACCTGCGCGCCGCTGTACGGGGAAACCGGATTTTATATCTGGAGGATGGAAAGGTCATGGATGAGCTGATACTGCCGTTCTACAGGGACGCAGAGGAAAAGGAACGGGAAAGCAGGGTCGGTGCGTGGCTTTCCGGACTGGAGTGGTAGGAGGAGCGGCAGATGGAAAACAAAAAGATCATAAGGGCGGGGTTCAGGAAACATAAAGGAAACCTCACAGGAATCGCCCTGCTCATGTTTCCGGCAGCGATGTCCCTTGCCGCGGTTTTGACCGTATTCCTCGGCGGAGGAAGCTATCTGCGTCAGGAAATGCGGCGGGCAGGCTTCGGAGACTTTACCGCATGGGTGTCAAAAGTACCGGACATGAATGCACTGGCGGAGAGCATCGGCGGACAGGAAGGGATCGAAAAAACTAAAGTGCAGCCCCTTATTTTTTCCGAATATCAAGCAAACGGCGTGGAGTCGGACAGTGAGGGGCAATTGCTGCTATGGGAAGCCGTAGAGCAGAGATACCGTTTCTTCTCGGAGGATCTTTCCGGTTATCAGGATCCGCCGCAGGAAATCGGGCAGGGCGAAGTATATGTCTCCCCGTCCATGATATCCGTTATGAACCTGCAGCCGGGAGATACCATAACCTTCCCTGTTGCCAGGGGCGGAAAAACAATAAGCCTTACGGTTGCCGGGTATTACGAAGATCCCTTTATGGGAAGTTCCATGATTGGCATGAAAGGTTTTCTGGTTTCGGAGGCGGATTATCAGGAAATCCTCCGGGAAATCGAAGAAAGCGGAATGGACGCGCTGGCCCGGAGCGGGGCAATGCTTCATATTTCCATAAAGGCCGGGAGCGGTTCCCTATCCCGGATAAACCGCCTTTTAAATGAAAACACATCCCTTTCCCAATACGCCGATTTTATACACAGCGCTGCCGCAATAGAAGGATTTATGGGTATCCTGCAAAATGCGTTCTGCGGACTCCTGGCCGCATTCGCATGTATCCTTTTGGCGGTGGTAATGGTGGTTCTGGGATACAGCATAGAAGGGGTAATGGAGCAGGAATATAAAAATATTGGGATTTTCAAAACGATTGGTTTTACCGGGAAAAAGCTGATTTGCCTGCAGCTTGCGGAATATATGACAGCTGTCGGGGCAGGAACCCTTTTCGGAATAGCAGCCGCGATTCCTCTCACGAGGGCCGTAAACCGGATGACACTGCCTTCAACCGGGGTTCTCCTGCCGGCTGAACTGCCGGTTTACCCATGCATCCTGGTTTTTGCAGGGATTCTCCTGCTGCTTGCCGGTTTCACCGTTTGTAAACTGAAAAAAATCACTGCCGTCACACCCATGAAGGCCATCCGTGGAGAAACAGGGGAAACCGTACCGAGGCCCGGAAGGGTTTTCCGGCTGAAGGCGGAAGGACTTTCCCTGCGTCTGGCGCTGCGTCAGTTTTCCTCCGGGAAAAAGCGCTATGTCAGCGCCTGCCTGATCGCTTTGCTGCTGGTATTCTTTGCATCGCTGGCGGGGCGGATGAATACCTGGCTCGGGCCGGATGGAAAAGGCATGATGGATGCCTTTAACCCGGCGGATCTGGATATTGGCGTACAGGTAATGGGAGAGCTTGACCCGGAAGAGGCGGAGGAAAGAATCCGGTCCTTTACGGATATAACCGACAGCTATCTCCTTGCGATGCCGGGGGTATCCATAGACGGAACCAGCTATACGGCCAATGTAATTACTGAGCCGGAACGTTTCCACATCAGCCGGGGAGAAACCAGCCGGGATGCGGATGAGGTAGTATTGACGGAAGCGGTTGCCGCCGATTTGCAGGTTACCGTGGGAGACAGGGTAACAGTACGGGGAAATAAAGGAGCAAAGGAATTTACGGTTTCCGGCATTTACCATTGTGCAAATGACATGGGGGCTAATATCGGGATGAGCAGGGAGGGGTATCTTTCCATCGGGGAGGAGGATTCCAAGCTGTGGTGCCGCCACTATTTTCTTGCCGATGCTTCACAAAAAGAAGCGGTTACGAAGGCGCTGGAGGATGCCTATGGGGGCGATATCCATGTCCACGAAAACTCCTGGCCGGGACTTTCCGGAATCATTACGGCCATGCATGGGCTTCTGTGGTTTATGTATGGGATGATAGCCGTATTTGTCTTTCTGGCAACAGTTATGACCGCGGGCAGGGTACTCGCGGCGGAACGGAAGGATCTCGGGATTTATAAATCTGTCGGCTGCTCTGCCGATATGCTGCGGAGGACTTTTTCCCTGCGGTTTGGGATTGCCGCCGCCATCGGCGCGGTGCAGGGCACCATCCTTGCGGCCCTCCTGACAGACCCGATTGTAGCCGGTGTGATGCGGCTTGCAGGGATCAGCAACTTTGCATCCCATCCTGCCGCCGGGAGTCTGCTGATGCCCGGCATCACGGTTATCCTTTTATTCCTGTTTTTTTCCTGGCTGGCATCATGGAGGATAAAGAAGGCGGATATGACGGTACTGATAACAGAATAAACAAGATGGCGTATGACGCCCGGAAAGGACAATTTATGAAACATAACATCTTTAAAAAGCTTTTAAGAACAGCAGCGGCAATACTGGTATCCACAGCGCTTCTTGCCGGCTGCGGACAGCAGGAAGAAAGCCGGGATACAGCCGGTGCCGGACAGCGTATATCTGAGGCTGCGGAAAGTGCAGCAGTTGCGGCGGAGCCGGATCCGGGAGAACAGCCGGACTCGGACAGGGAGCCGGGGGAACAGCCGGACGCGGACACAGATTTGAGACAGGGGACAGAGGAAGGCACTGGACAGGAGCCGGCAGGCGCCGGGCTGGAGGTCCGGTTCGGGGATAGCGGGGAACCGTTTAGGATGCAGCTTGAAGAGAATGAAACCGCCGCGGCAATTGCCCGCTATGTTGGAACCTCTGACTGGAGGCTGCCGATTTATGAAAGGGATGATAATGCGGATTACGATGTCATGCAGTATTACGATATCCCCGGCAGATATGAGATCCCTTCGGATCCGGAGACTGTGACGGAAGAAAAAGCCGGAGAAGTATACTATTCGGATCCTAACCGTATCGTCCTTTTTTACCATGATGCGGAAATAACAGGGGAATATACAAAAATAGGTACGTTTGATGCAACAGAAGAATTTGTGAACGCAGTGGAAGAAAACCCGGTGCTGGAAGGCTGGGGGAATAAGATCGTCCAAATTGCCCGGCCGTAAGTATGAGTGGAATAAAAATTAAAAAAGGAGAATTCAAAATGAAAGAAATCAGACAGGAGTATTTAACAGGAGAACGCGCACTTTTCCAGGGGGAAAATCTGAAAATTTACGATACTATTTTTGCGGACGGGGAATCGCCTCTGAAGGAAAGCCATGATATTGAACTTTTCGGCAGCATGTTTAAATGGAAATATCCGCTGTGGTACAGCAAAAATATTCTGGCAGAGGACTGTACCTGGTTCGAAATGGCGCGTGCCGGCGTATGGTATACGGATAATATCACGGTAAAAAATGCGGTAATTGAGGCCCCCAAGAATTTCCGCCGGTGCCGCGGCTTGATCCTGCAGAATGTGAACCTCCCCAATGCGGCGGAAACCCTGTGGAACTGTGAGGGGGTTACCATGGATCAGGTTACGGCAAAGGGCGATTATTTCGCCATGGGCAGCTGTGATATGGAGCTTCATGATTTCACGCTTACAGGGAATTATTCCTTTGACGGGGTGAAAAATGTGGAAATCCATCATGCGAAAATGCTCTCCAAAGACGCTTTCTGGAACAGTGAAAATGTGACCGTATATGATTCCTTTCTTTCCGGGGAGTATCTGGGTTGGAATGCAAAAAACCTGACCCTGATCAACTGTACGATAGAAAGTCTTCAGGGAATGTGCTATATCGATAACCTTATCATGAAAAACTGCAGACTGGTGAATACCACACTGGCTTTTGAATATTCCACGGTGGATGTTCAGATACAGGGAAAAATCGACAGTGTGCTCAACCCTTCCGGAGGCACGATACGGGCCGATGCGATCGGGGAACTGGTGGTGGAAAAAGATAAAGTCAATCCCGAAAAAACAAGATTTATCTGCCGGGCAGTCGGGCATATTGCAGACGGGGAATGTGCATAACGGATACCAAACGGCGCAGCTGATATGGATTGGAGGGCCGGACGGAGAAAAGGAGTATGACAAATGGGTGGTTTTTTAGTACGGGGAATCGTAATTGGCCTTCTCTTCGGTATGCCGGCCGGGGCAGTGGGGGCGATGACGGCGCAAAGGACCGTGAGCTATGGGGTAAAAGCCGGGCTGCTGACAGGGCTTGGCTCTTCGGTTGCAGACTGTATCTATGCCTGCATCGGAGCCTTTGGCCTGACCCTTGTTTCTGATTTTCTGCTGAAATATCAGGTGGTGCTAAACCTGGCCGGCGGAAGTCTGCTCCTGTGGATGGGAATCCGTCTGCTGCGTGCACAAAGCGGTAAAAACAATGACGCTCCCGATAGTATAAACGGAGGTATGCGGATGTTTTTCTCTTCCTTTGCAGTGGGGATCACGAACCCGGCGGCTGTCCTTACCTTCCTGTTTGCCTTTTCCTGGTTTGGGATATCGGGAAGGACCGGGATGGCAGAAGGCGTCTGCCTGGTGGGAGGTGTGTTCCTCGGAACCTATATCTGGTGGGGAATATTATCCGGGGCAGTCGCGTTAGCGAAGAAAAAAGTAAAAAAAGATTACCGTAAGGGTATGAACCGGTTCTTCGGGATCGTGCTCACTCTGTTTGGTGCAGTCGTGCTGATTCGGATGCTGTAGTACTAACAAGCAGCATATAGACGGCGAAAGGAGAAAAGACAGGAATTGAAAAAAAGAATGACCATTTTAGGAGCCTTGTGTCTGGCGGTGCAGATCTTTTTGACCGGATGCGCAGAAACGGGCGGACAGCGGCATATAACAGAGGAAAGAGCGTTGGAAGGGGATGCGGCGGAAGAAAAAGAAGCAGTCGCGGATATCATATCCCTGACGGAAGATATTATGGAGCTGGAAGACGGCCTGTCCGCAGTGGCATTTGAAGGAGAGGATGGCTTTATGCAATTCCTTTCGCAGGGCGGCGCAGCCTCGGATCGTGAACTGGTGGAATATCTTGGAGACAGGCTTCTTTCCGATTTGCCGGGGCTTTTGTTCGGAGGCAATCCCTTCGGCTGCAGTACCTTATCCGTACCAAACAGGGCGGGCGGATATTATTTCGGAAGAAATTTTGACTGGAATACATGTAATGCCCTCATTGTGAGTGCCCGGCCATCCCGGGGGTATGCATCTATTTCGACAGTAAACTTGGATTTCATACAGGCGGGCGGGGTGGATATTTCCGCACTGCCGGATAACATACAGGCGATCATCGGCCTGTACGCGCCTTTGGATGGCATGAATGAAAAGGGGCTCGCTGTTTCCGTCAATATGATTGAAGATTCCGATACCATAGAACAGAATACGGATAAACCGGATATTACCACCACGACGGCTATCCGACTTCTGCTCAATCAGGCCGCAGATACAAAAGAAGCACTTTCCCTGCTGGAGCAGTACGATATGCATGCCTCCATGGGGATGATGGTCCATTTTGCCATTGCGGATGCAAACGGGAGAAGTGTAGTGGTGGAGTATGTGAAAAATGAAATGGTGGTGACGGATACCCCGGTTGTGACTAACTTTTATATCGCCCAGGGGGAAAAATACGGAATCGGAACCTCCCAGTCCCATCTGCGCTATGACATTCTGCAGGAAGCGTTAGGCGGTAAAGAAAGTATGGATGCCGGGGAAGTCAGAGATGCCCTCGACAGTGTCAGCAAGGATAATTTCGGGGAATTTGAATCAACAGAATGGAGTATTGTCATGAACCAGGAAACAAAAGAAATGACCTATTTTCACCGGGAAAATTATAGTACGGGATATACCTTCCGGATAGAACAGGAGCCTTCGCAGGAATGATAAGTGAACGGCTGACAGGCTGTTCTTCGGAGAATGACCGGATGCAGGCCGATAAAATAAGCATACAACAGACGGAAGAACCGGATCTTTCCAATGCCCCGGCAGGCCATGCGCCGCAAGTTGGGGATGTAGATTGCTATATGCCATGGGGAAACCATGCAATTTATTATAAAGGGGATTCTAACAGCTATTCAACAGATATGGTTCCAATGGGCAGAATTGTCCGGGGAATTGAATTGTTGGCGGCACAAAAAGAAACCTTCGATGTATTTTTGGAACTGGATGAATAATATGTTGAATGAAAAATGCAGACGTGGAGAGCAGGAGATACCTATGATGAATGGAATTACTATGAATAAAGATAACAGAAAAAATAAGATAACCAGGCCGGAAGGCTGTACACTGAGAAATGATTTTGACAAAGTATTTCTGAACAGGCACGGGTATTATGAACTGAAAGAAAAAAATACACAGCAGGAAAGATAACAGAATAGAAAGAATACAGGAGGAACGGATAATGAGTAAAAATGTATTAATTTTGTCAGCAAGTCCGCGGAAGGGAGGAAACTCCGATTCCTTGGCGGAAGAATTTGCAGAAGGGGCGGCAAGAGCAGGGAATACAGTTGAAAAAATTAACCTTGCCGACAAACAGTTTCAGTTCTGCAAAGGCTGTCTGGTATGCCAGAGTACATACCAGTGTGTCATTCACGATGATATGAAAACGATTCTGGATAAGATGGTTCGTGCAGATGTTGTGGTTTTTGCCACACCGATCTATTTTTATGAAATGGCAGGACAGCTGAAGACCTTTTTAGACAGGACGAATCCCCTGTATGGTGTGGATTATAAGTTTAGGGATATTTATCTCATTGGAGCATCGGCGGAAGATGAGAACCGTGCCATGGACGGTGCGGTAAAAGGCCTTGAAGGATGGATTGCCTGCTTTGAGAAGGCCGGGATGGCAGGAGTGGTTCATGGCCGCGGATTGACGGAAAAGGGAGATATCAGGAAGCATCCCGAATATATAAAACAGGCGTATGATATGGGAATGAATATCTAAAATGCAAAGTGTACATGACGGCCGGCCATGTCTGAACGGTTACCATAAGGCTTGGATCACAGGGGAAAAATCACATTCAGTATTGACAGAGCCAAACAGATATGATACATTCAAAACGGTGTTTCGAAACACTGTTTTGAATGTGCTTTATTTGATGCCGTCTGCAGCGGCATAGCAGGAAGGTTAAAGGAAAATGGCAAAACAGATAGAGGGCGTGTATGAACGGGTCCTGGCATGTGCCGCACAGGAATTCCTGATGAAGGGATTCCCGGATGCGTCGCTGCGGACAATTGCGGCGCAGGCCGGCACAAGCACCGGATCCATTTATACCCGTTTCGGGGATAAGGAGGGGTTGTTTGCGGCGATTGTGGAACCGGTGTTAGATGAATTCCGGTGTATGTTTACGGAAACACTGGATACCTTCAGCCGGCTTGATGCAGAGACACAGAAGGAAGTTATGGGGACGTATTCGATAAACAGCATGGATGAGATACTGGACTTTATGTATGGGAAATTTGATGCATTCCGTCTGCTGCTGGATGCCTCCTATGGGACGAGGTTCCAGAACTTTATAGATGAGCTGACCCGGATGGAGGTGGAGTCCACCTACCAATACATGGATACCATCGGCTGTGAAAGCGTCCGTTCCGGCGCGGTGACGGAGGAATTTCTGCATATTATCACCACTGCATTTTTTGAGAGCGTCTTTGAGGTGGTGCGTCATAACATGAGTCGTGAGGCTGCGGGAAGATATATAAAAATGCTGGAGAAATACCATATGGCCGGCTTTGATACTATTTTTTTCCCGGAAAAATATTGAGTTAAACGGGCTGTTTCCTGGTCCGGTTCCCACCGGTGAGCAGGGGCAGCCTGTAAAATGGTCAAATGTTAGTAATGACTAACTATAGTGAGGAGGAACTGATATGCAGCAAAAAAATCCCTTGCTCCGGATATGGGAGTTGGGAAAAGAGGAGCATGCCGGTCTGATAAAAGCAATGATCTCGGCTCTTATCGGAGTGATCGGAGGAATTTTTCCCTATATCGCAGCGGCGAAGATTATAGTCGGGATTATAAACGGGGAAAAGGATGTGTCGTTTTATCTTATGTGGTGCGCTGTCGGCTTTGCCGGATACCTGGTACGCACACTTCTTTATAATCTGGCGCTGTCAATGTCCCACAAGGCCACTTTTACCATATTAAAAAATATCAGGAAACGTGTTCTGGAAAAATTACCTAAAATGCCGCTGGGAACCATAATGGATATGTCAAGCGGTAAAATCAAGCAGATTATTGTGGATCAGGTAGACAGTATGGAGACTACGCTGGCCCATCTGCTTCCGGAGATGACCTCCAACCTGATAGCCCCGGTCTGTGTTTTGTTTTATCTGTTTCTGCTGGACTGGAGAATGGCTCTTTTATCACTGGTTTCCATACCGGTTGGAATGTTTTTCATGATGGTTATTATGGGGGGTTACGGGAAGGATTATGAAGGGGCGGTCCGTACCACACAGGCAATGAATGAAACCATCGTGGAATACATAGGGGGCATTGAAGTTATCAAGGCCTTTAATCAGGGGAAAAATTCCTATGCTAAATTCACAGACAGAGTAACGGCTAACGCGGCTTATTATTATAACTGGATGAAAAAATGTCAGTTTAATATGTCGCTTGCTTATGCAATAGCGCCTACCACGCTGATAACCGTCCTTCCTGTTGGCTGGCTTTTATATCAGGGAGGAAGTCTCCGTGCGGAAATCTTCCTCACTTCCATAATCCTTTCGCTGAGTATCGTTGGTCCGCTGATTGCCGCAATGGGGTTTGTGGATAATCTGGCAAAGGTGGGAACGACGGTGGCTTCCGTAGATGAGCTTCTTCAGGGTGAAGAGCAGCAGCATGGGGAAACGCCGGTGGAACTGGGAGACAGGGACATTGTACTGGAAAAGGTATCCTTTGGCTATCATTCGGAGAAGGAAATCCTGCACGGTGTGGAGTTTACGATTCCGGCAGGCAGCATGACTGCGCTGGTAGGCCCGTCAGGAGGAGGAAAGTCCACAATTGCCAAGTTGATTGCAGGCTTCTGGGATGTATCGGGCGGAAGGCTGCTGCTGGGTGGTGTGGATATAAAGGAAATCCCTCTGAAGCAGCTGTATGATCAGGTCGCATTTGTATCCCAGGATAACTATCTGTTTGACGAAACCATTCGTGAGAATATACGTATGGGCCGGCTTTCAGCCACGGATCAGGAGGTGGAGGCGGTGGCGGAAGCGGCGGGTTGTGATACGTTTATCCGCAGCCTGGAGCATGGCTATGATACGCAGGTGGGAGGTGGCGGGGCGCACCTTTCCGGCGGGGAGCGGCAGAGAATCGCCATTGCCCGTGCAATGTTAAAAAACGCTCCTGTCGTGATTCTGGATGAGGCAACAGCCTATATGGACCCCGAAAATGAGGCCATTGTCCAGCAGGCAGTGGCAAAGCTGGTACAGGGAAAGACGGTAATTGTTATTGCGCACCGCCTGTCCACCATTACGAATGCGGATCAGATCGTGGTCGTAAAAGACGGTACCGTGGAAGGCAGGGGAACACAGGAAGAACTGCTGAAATCCTGCCCGCTTTATAAGACTATGTGGCAGGCGCATATAGGGGTAAAGGATGGTGATGCGGAATGATGGAAGCACTGAAAAAAATATGGAAATTTGCGGGAATAGAAAAGAGTAATATAAATAAATCGGTAATTTTCTGCTTTTTGAATGCGGTTTTTCATATGTTTGAAATCTGTGCCATCTATATAGTGGTGCAGGCTATGATGAACAAAGAAACAGGAAGCAAAACCGCATGGATGGCTCTTGCTCTGCTTATAGCCGGGATCATTGGAAATGCGGTAACCAAATATTTTTCCCAGCTGGAACAAACCCATGCAGGGTATTTTATGGCCGCCAATAAGCGGATCGATATCGCCGGCAGACTGAAGAGTGTTCCCATGGGGTATTTTAATGAAAACAGTCTGGGGGAAATAACCGGCGTATCCACCACCGTACTGGATAATGTGGAGAATATTGCGCCTATGGTACTGGTAGGGATTCTCAGCGGATTTATCAATACACTGGTATTTACGGTTATGATTCTTGGCTTTGACTGGCGTATCGGGCTGATCGTGGTGCTGGGAACGTTTTTTTACCTTGCGGTAACATCCCGTATGGAGAAGAAATCCGTTTCCGTAGCACCCAGGAGACAGAAATCCGAAGCTGTGCTGGTAGGAGCGGTTTTGGAGCATGTACAGGGAATGAGCGTGATTAAATCCTTCAATCTTACAGGCCGGGGAGATAAAAAGGTACAGGAGGCTTTGGAATTCAACCGGAAAAGTAACCTGGATCTGGAGCAGCTTTTTACACCGTATGTAATAATACAGGGATTTGTTCTGCAGCTGTCCGGCATAGGGATGATAATAGCGGCTGTTCTGTTCTTCCTTGGAGGTACCATGAGTGCGGCCGATGCCTTGATGGTGGTTATCATGTCCTTTCTGGTATTTGCACAGGTGCAGTCCGCAGGCAGCGGTTTGTCTATGCTGCGTATTGTAAGCAGCTGCATCGACCATGCACAGGAGATGGATTCCATTCCCCAGTTGGGAGAAGGGGGAGAGGATATCCGTCCTGGAAAGCATGATATTGCATTTGAAAATGTGAGCTTTTCTTATGAAAAAAAGGAGATATTACATAATATTTCCCTGACTGTTCCGGATAAGACCACCACGGCAGTCATAGGTCCCAGCGGCTCCGGAAAAACCACTCTGTGCAACCTGGCCGCCCGTTTCTGGGATACCGACAGCGGAAGTGTGAAAATCGGAGGAAGGGATGTAAAGGAATACACGCTGGAAGCCCTGATGAATCAGATCAGCATGGTATTCCAGAATGTATATTTGTTCGCGGATACGATTGAAAATAACATTAAGTTCGGAAGGCCGGAGGCCACCCGTGAGGAGGTTGTTTCAGCGGCAAGGAAGGCCTGCTGTGATGAGTTTATCCAGGCCCTT
The DNA here is from genome assembly GCA_900548905.1 of uncultured Lachnospiraceae bacterium. Taxonomy (GTDB): domain Bacteria; phylum Bacillota; class Clostridia; order Lachnospirales; family Lachnospiraceae; genus Eisenbergiella. The sequence goes on from URMK01000080.1 coordinate 17,359, forward strand.
CCGGAGGGCTATAACACCGTTATCGGTGAGGGCGGAGCCTCGCTGTCGGGAGGAGAGCGTCAGCGGATCAGCATCGCCCGGGCCATGCTGAAGGATGCGCCTGTCGTTATTCTGGATGAAGCAACCGCCAATGTGGATCCGGAGAATGAGGATCGGCTGCAGACGGCGATAGAAGCCCTGACGAGAAATAAAACCATTATCATGATCGCACACCGCCTGAAAACAGTCCGCCATGCGGATCAGATTGTGGTGGTGGAGGAAGGACGGATCGTCCAGCAGGGCACTCATGAGGAGCTGATCGGACAGGAAGGCATCTATGCGGACTTTGTCATCGGCCGTAAGGCCGCCTCCGGCTGGAAGCTGAAAGCCGAATAAAAATAAGAAGGGAAGGCCTCCCCTGATGCCTTCCCTTCTCCGTCCCCTGTGCCTCTTCTCAATCCTCATCAGGAAGCACATTCTGTTTCAGGCTGTGATAAGCCATTGCGATATAAAGCAGGTAAATGGATAAAAACAGGCTAAGGGTAATTCCCAGAATACCCAGAAGCTGCCCCGGCCCGGTAACGACACCCGGATCAAAGGCACTTCCGAGGGCCAGGATAAAAGGGATGCCGATTAACAGCGGCGGTAAAGCCGGCATAGTATAAAAAAGGACAAACTGCCTGCGCAGGGTCTGTTTCATCTCCACCCGGTCCATTCCCAGCTTGTGCAGCAGCGCAAACTGCCGCCGGTAACGTGCCGTTTCACTCAGCTGCTGGATGGTCAGGATGGTGGCGGACACCATGGTGAGCACCAACGCCAGATAAAAGAGCGGAAAGACCGTGATAGCGTAGGAGGAGGCGTTCTCATTTTCCACCGCTGTTTTACAGAAAATCGTATCGTAGCCATCGATACCTTCGTCTTTTACATCCCGTAAGTCACTTATCCGGGTATAGTCCTCCATACGCATGGGTTCCGCCGTCATTGCGGCATATACGCTGTGGCTGACCGGAAGGGATGCGGCGGCGTCATCGGGAATAACAAGAATAAAACCCCGGCCGTTGCCGTCCCACAAAGACTGGGTGAAATTTTCCGTGCGGATGCCTCCCGGGAGCAGTGTCCGGCCGCCGATGGTAAGCGGTTCCGTGTAGCTTTCCATGCTTTTTTCCAGATAGGCCATGCAGTGAATCAGATATCGGCCCGGCTCCAGGGTTACCGGGGAATAGCCCAGCATAGCCCGCAGCGCACGGTAATCGCTTTCTTTCATCAGCGTGTCGTAACCGAAGGACTCCCAATAACGTTCGTTTGCTATGACATAATTGGTTACCTGCATGGTTTCACCCCGGTAAATATCATATTGCCGGGATTCCCGGATCGGCACATGGGAGTCAATATAGGCAAGGTAGTCGTCAAAACGGTTCTCGTCCCTTCCGGTAGAAGCAATATACAGATCAAAGCTGGTAGTCTGTTCATTCCTGCTCTGAAGCAGGGTATGAAACAGCATTCCGGTACCTTCCGAGATGAGGGTTGCAGTAAAAAGCAGGGCGATTGTCGCCATTACCACGCCCATTGTGCCCAGCTTGGCAGACAGCGTGCGGAAAATAAGCAGCACATGCCCGCTGTATTTTTTTTCCGGCCGCTTGTCAAAGTACGCGGGGACACCGGAGGAAAAGCTGATAAAAAAGCCGTATAAAAACATAATGAGGAAGGCGGCTCCCAGAATACCCAGCGCCAGATTCCGCAGGATCAGCAGAATCGTTCCGGCCAGGCCGAAAAGAAGGGAAAAAATAAAGATTTTCCGCCGGATCCGGCTTTTTTTAATCACCTCTTCTTCATTTTGGTGATCAAAGTAAATCAGGTCGTGGATTTTCATGGTGCGGATGCGCTGTCTGCTGCGCAGGAGGGCAAACAGATAGACCATTGAAAAATAAATAACCGTCAGTCCCACCGCCTGGAAAGAAAAAGAAAAGCGGAAGGTATAGGGTGCCCGGAACAGTGCCAGCAAAACCGCCCGCAGAGCCTGGAAAAGAAGGTTCCCCAGAAGCGTTCCCAATGCCAGTGCAATTCCGCCTACGATGAGGTTTTCCATAAAAAACATTCTGGCTACCTGCCTGTTTTCCAGGCCGGTCAGAATATAGGTGCCCAGTTCCCGGCCGCGCTGTACCAGCATGAAGTTGATGGTGTACTGCACCAGCCAGCCGATGATACAGACGACCACGATGCTGGTCAGCACGATCACCAGGGGCATACTTTCCATCATGCTTGACAGCGTGCGGATTTCTTCGGAAAATACCAGGCCGTTGAATGCATAAATCAGGGCGGCCGCCATGACGATGGTGACAAAATAAACCAGGTAATCACGGGCCTGCCGTCTGGCGTTGCGCAGGGAAAGTTTAGATAACGTCACTGATATCACCTCCCAGCAAAGCAAGGACATCCAGGATCTCGTGATAAAAGACCGTCCGTGTCCGCTCGGCCCGGATCAGTTCATTGAACAGCCGCCCGTCCTTTAAAAACAGTACCCTGGAGGCGTAGCTTGCGCTGTAGGCATCGTGGGTGACCATAAGGATGGTGGCGTTCATATCCCGGTTCATCCGTGTCATGATTTCCAAAAGATTTTTGGAGGATTTGGAGTCCAGGGCGCCGGTAGGTTCGTCGGCAAGAATCAGAGATTGCCCCGCGGCCATGGCACGGGCGCAGGCGGCCCGCTGCTTTTGCCCGCCGGAAACCTGATAGGGGAATTTCCCGAGGGAATCTTCGATTCCCAGTTTCTCCGCCACATCGTATACCATTTTTCGGACTGTTTTGGAATCCGCGTGGTTGATGGTGAGGGCAAGGCCGATGTTTTCTTCCAGGGTCAGGGTATCAAGTAGGTTAAAATCCTGAAACACAAAACCCAGCCGTTCCCGGCGGAAGCGGGCCAGTTCATTCGGGGGGATTTCCGTAATGTTCACCCCGTCCAGCAGGATATTGCCGGCGCTTGCAGTATCAATGGTGGAGATACAGTTGAGCAGGGTGGTTTTTCCGCTGCCCGAAGCGCCCATTATGGCAATGAATTCCCCGTCCTCCACATCGAAGCTGATCCGATCCAGCGCCTTTGTCACATTGTTTCTGCTTCCATAATATTTCTCTATGTTTTCTATGTGCAGCATATGTTATCTCCCTTCGTTATAGCTATCTTTGCCTAAGGATACCTCAAACGAAGGCCCGGCGGTATCGAATTCCTATTGCTTTTTCTTACATTTTTGTAAGCTTGTTACGGTGCGTGGCATCTCTGTGCCCGGGGCTGTTTACTGCGGCCGTACGGGAAAAGCGGACAGGGATTCTTTGGAAGGAAACGTGAGGGTTACGCAGGTGCCGTGCCCCTCCTCGGAGGCAAGCTGCAGATCGATTTCCATAAAACCGGCCAGACGGCGGCAGAGGTACAGCCCCATACCGGTGGAACCGCCCCGGGAACGGCCGTTGCTTCCGGTAAACCCCCGCTCAAAAACCCGGGGCAGTTCGTGGGAGGGGATGCCGATCCCGTTGTCGCGGACGGTCAGCTGTATCTGTCGGCCGAGCTGTCTGGCGGACAAGGTGATAACGGGAGTCTCGCTGCGGTAGCGGATCGCATTCTGCAGAAGCTGCCCTAAAATGAAGCATACCCATTTTCCGTCGGTATACACGGTATGTGCCAGGTTATCTGTCTCGATACGCATACCGCTCTGTATAAGAAGGGTCTGGTGGTGTTCTATGGCCTGATCGGCTATTTCAGAAAGCGATGTCTGGCAGATTAAAAAATCGTTTTGCGGACTTTCCGCCCGGGCATAAAAGAGCACCCGTTCCGCATGGTTGTCAATCTCGGCAAGCTCCCGGGCGAGCCGGGGACGGATTTGGGGATCGGCGCCCCGGCAGATGAGTTGGGCAGCCGTGATGGGAGTCTTAATTTCATGAACCCAGCTTTCGATATATTCCCGGTAATCCCGCTGGGCGGACCGGGCATCCGATACGGCTTCTATCATGGCTTTCCCTGAACGGCGCATCAGCTGGAAAAGTCTGCGTTCGTATGCGTTCCGGGGCTTCGGCACACATTCACAGAAAAGATATTTTTGATCCAGACCGTTCATGACAGCTTCCAATTCTTCCAGATAAGAGCGGCATTTCAGATAATCCCATACCTGCAGGAAGAAAAACAGCAGGCCCCAGGTGATAAGCAGAATCGCCAGAATGCCCGGCTGCGTTCCCGTTACCCGCAGGAAAAAAGCCATGACCGCCATAGATACCGTCAGGAGGATAAGACGCCCCAGCCGGTCGGACAGAAATTCCTTTACTTTCATATCTGATACCCCATTCCGCGCCGGGTTTTAATGTAGCCGGGAAATCCCATTTCCTCCAGCTTCGTCCGGAGTCTTGTCATGTTGACGCTCAGTGTGTTGTCATCAATGTAGATCTGACTGTTCCACAAGGTTTCTATCAAATCGCTGCGGGAGATGATTTCTCCGGGATGGTTCATGAGGTGCGCCAGGATTTTGATTTCATTGCGCGTCAGATCCGCTGTCCGCCCTCCGGAGGAAACCACGCCTTTCGCCAGATGGAGACTGAGTCCGTTCGCGGTGAGCACATCAGGCTCCTGCAACCCGCCGCTCCGGCGCAGTACAGCTTTGATATGGGCCAAAAGGACAGGTATGTTGTACGGTTTTGTGATATAATCATCACCGCCCAGGCTCAGGGCGCGCAGCTCGTCCATGGCAGTGCTGCGGCTTGTGACAAAAATAACCGGCACGGCGGTTTTGCTGCGGATATCCGCACACAGGGAGAAACCGTCCCGTCCGGGCAGCCCGAGGTCAAGGAGAACCAGATCGGGAGCAGCGTCTGCGATCTGTTCCGGTATTCCGGTAAAATCCTGAACCGCAATCGCCCGGTAGCCTTCATTGTCCAGCAGAAATGCCAGCTCCTCCCGCACATCCGGTTCATCTTCTATAATCATGATTTTCTGCATGAAGCACCGCCTTTGTTTTCTTTTCCTGTAACGATTCAGTACCTCCACCGTTACCTTTGCTTTTCATATTAGCACAGGCGGCTGACGGGATCAATGCAGGGATACGGCAGGGTGCAGATAAAAATTCCGAGTGCCGTCCGGGGGAAGAGTTCCGTCCCGGGTCCTGGTCCCCTGCCAGGGCTCTCCCGGCTGCCGTCTCCAGGCAATCAGTGATTCCTGTAAGGGGCGTTTAAAAACGCCAGTCCTTACGCTGCGT
>URMK01000081.1 GCA_900548905.1 uncultured Lachnospiraceae bacterium
AACCAGTGACACGAGGATTTTCAGTCCTCTGCTCTACCAACTGAGCTATCTGGGCCTGCTGCAATAAATTATTACTGTAATCTGCAACATTGCTTATTTTACCGATTTTCTTTTTATCTGTCAAGATGCATTTTCATTTTCCGACAGCAATTTTATTTTTACATAACAGCTCAGAGGGCCGTCTGGACTATTACATTTTTACGCCTTAATAAACTGCATACTTTCTTCCAGAATATCCTCAATTCTCCCGCATTCGACTGCAGAACAGGGAAGAATCCCTTCCGGCTCCTTCTCATGCATCCCAATATTTTTCACAAAGCAGGAAACATCGATCCATTTCCCCATCTTATAGCCGGTTTGCCGGGAAATCCCCTCCAGGCTAAATCCCATTGTCCGGTGAAGCGCTTCGCTTTTTTCATTGGGGCTGGTAACCAGCGCATAGGCGTTTTTCACGTTCTGGCATTTCAGAATTTCTATCAACGCATGGTAAAGCGCCCTTCCCATTCCCAGTCCGGTATACTCTTCATGCACATATACGGACAGCTCCGCATTCCACTGGTACGCGGCCCTTTCTTTGTAACGGTGGGCATAGGCATAGGCCAGGATTTTTCCATCGGCTTCACAAACCAGGTAAGGGTAGGAACCCATAATGCCGGTCATACGGCTTCGGAATTCTTCCAAAGACGGCACCTCATATTCAAAAGTAATTACCGTCTTTTTTATGTAAGGCTCATATATCCCCAGGATTTGCGAAGCATCTTCTGCGGCAGCCATCCGCATTTTTATCTTTTCCATTTTAGTCCTTTCCTTTCTCATATGCTTTTTTTATGCGAGTACCCGGACGGGCTGGAGGAGGAAGCCCACTATTTTCCATGCCGCCCGTTTTAAAAACGGCACCGGCGCCACAGTTATATGATCGGGGACGATATAGTTCGTTTCATCCACTACCGTGCGGCAGTCCTTTTCGATGTCATCCATGTAATGAATCAGCTGCTCCGTAAGCGCCTCACTCTGGATCACCAGCATGAGTTCGGTATCCATATAGGTGCTGCGCAGGTCAAAATTATAAGAACCAACGGCACACAAGTCGTCGTCAATAACCAGTGATTTTCCATGGGTGGAAATCCCGCCGTCGTATTCATACAGCCGGATCCCTGTGGCCACCACATCCTTTTTATGATACTGATAGTCACTGGAGGCCACGAAATTATCCCCGTTTTCCACGGAATTAATGACTATTTTCACATCCGGGACCGTGTCGGCAATCTCCGTTAGCGTTTCGTTCATATAGTCGTTGGTCACCACATACGGCGTATGAATAACCACCCGCTCTTCGGCCTGCTTCATCAGTTCGGCCAGCGTATAGAAAACATCCGGTTCTTTCCCGTAGATGCCCGTCGGACCCGATACCAGACGGATGCGGTTTGTAGGGCAGGTGTTGTTGCTGTAATCGTAGGTGCCGTCAAATAACCCTTCCTGCTTTTCCTTAAGTTCTTCATAACGGATCTCAAGCATATCTATCTGTTCCCTCACCCGCTTTTTCTTCTGCAGGCTCTCGTCGTCATGGAACAGACGGCATACATCCAGATTCCAGACCTGATGGAAATAAGCCTCCACCTGGAATAGGGAGCTTTCTTTGCTGTCTGCCCCTCCATGTGCGGTGTTATAGATGAGAACCTCTCTGTCCAGGCTCTTATTTTTAGAATCGTAATCCCCCAGGAAGTAATCAAAGGTATTTCTTCCCCCCAGTATATAGGCATTGTCATCCACGATCACATATTTATCATGCATCCTTCCCTGGCTTTTCCAGGGCATCAGCAGATTGATGGGGTTATAGATTTTGATCTGGATATTGGGATGGGATGCTGCCGCATAAAAAAGAGGATCCGGCTCCATGCGTATCAGGCCGCTGAATCCGTCCACAAGAATCTGCACCTTTACGCCTTCTTCCGCCTTATGCCACAGCACGGCAAGTAAATCCTTCGTACTTTCCCCATTTCTCATATCAAAAGTACTGAGTATGATACGGGATTTTGCTCCATTCATTAACCGGATGCGATGCTCCAGGGCGCTCTCGCTAGTTTCCAAAAGCATGGCCCGGTCCGGCCCCGTTTCACTGCTCCGGAAGCTGTCTGCCAGGTAATTCTCTTCCGCCTGTCTGCTCACACCCTTATATTTCATAAAAGGGGCCATAGCCCCTGCCACCAGATATACGATAATACTCACCACGATTATCAGTACCATCTGTTTTGCTTTTATTCTCACTGGTTATACTCCTGTTTCCGCTGTATATAGTAGAATATTATAACGCACTTTGCTGTAAATGCAACCCACAAAAAAGGGCCGGAGTTTTTCCCGGCTCCGGCCTGTCCACTGTTCCTATCCCTGTTCTATTCGGTTTCGGATTTCCTGCATCCGTTCATCCATGCTGCTGATAATCCTGGCGCATTCCTCCAGTTCCCGTGCGATGTCGTCCGGATTATCGATGTCCTTTTTATATTTCAGCTTATGCTCCAGGCTGGCCCAGAAATCCATGGCGATGGTACGGAACTGTACCTCTACCCGCATGTATCTCTTACAGTTGGAAAGGAAGATGGGCACTTCCACTATCAGATGAAGGCTCCGGTATCCGTTAGGCTTTGGTTCCGCAATATAATCCTTCTTCTCAAGCAGCCGGATATCATCCTGCTTCACCAGCATGGCGGCCAGTGCATAGATATCGTCGGGAAAGGAGCAGATCACGCGGACTCCCGCGATATCATTCAGATTCTTTTCTATATTTTCCACGGAGAGGGGAATCCCTTTCCTGCGCATCTTATCAATGATGCTCATGGGCTTTTTTAACCGCGATTTAATGGTTTCAAAGGGGTTCCTGTTATAGGTGATGGAAAATTCCTCATCCAGTACCCGAAGCTTGGTTTCCACCTCCATCATGGCACAGCGGTATCTGCTCATAAGTGCAATAAAGGGTATGGCATTCTCCAGGATCTCCTCCGGACGTTCCCCTTCCAAAATCCTGGAAAACGCATCCCCTGTAAGCCCGTCAAATAATATATTTTCTTTGGTTGTCCGTTCTTCCATAATCCTATTCTTTCCTTTTCTTACCGGAATTTATACATTCCTTACGGCCCGTCTGCCGTTCTCCCCCATCATAACACAAAAGGGGCGGCCATGAAAAGAAAAAACAGCTGCCGGCACATATTTTTCATCTTAATTGGCGAACCGGAAAACCAGCTTGGGCATACCCTCTATTCTTTTTTCCATATTACTATAACGGCCTCCGGTATACTCTCCAATCGTTTTTGTCCAGAAGTGCATCGCTTTTTCATTTTTGCTATCCGACTGGGTAAAAAGCATCCACCGGCCGTGATGCCGATCCAGAACTGCCTTGACCGCATGGGCGGCAATCCCCCTGTTTCGGTAAGGTCTCAGGATAAAGGTTTCGTAAATATGGAAGTCCGTTTCCTCCGGTACAAACCTTCCGCTTCCTATCAGACAGAAACCTGCGGGCAGTCCATCCGTCATGATAATATATGGAAATAATTCCTCCGGATACTCAAACCAGGCCTGCTGGACATCGTACTGTTCCTGCAATGTACGTATATTCCCTTCTTCAAAGATACCATATTTATTTGGCAGCGTTCCGTGTATGCCTGCCAGATCATGCAAATATAAGGGATACATATTTTTTATAATAAATCCGTTTTCCTCTGTTGCTAAAATAATTTCCGTTCTCATCCCATCCTTTTCTTTCTGTTCAGCCGGAATTACAGCCATTTTATACTATATCTCAGCACGGGCGGCCCGCGTTGATGCTCTCTGTAACAGCAAAACGGAATTCGTCCATATTTTACTCGTTCTTCTCCATGATCCCGCAGCCATACCCCGCATAAGCAAAGACATAGCAGATGCTGTCGTCATGGTCGGCGTTCACCCGGGTAAGGTCAAAGGAGGAGGGGAGATAAAGAACCATTCCACGCCGCCTGGTGCTTCGACGGCAAAATTCCTGCCCTCTCATTTGCAAACTGCCGTCAGCTCCGCCAAAACAGCCCGATCGTTATCAAACACAATTCGGAACAGCCTCTTGATTTCATTGCGCGTTTCGGGATTCAGCAAGCGTTCGGCCGACTCCGGCGTTATCCAGTATCCAGTTTCCGGCCCAACACCCAGCAGACCCCATATCTTCCAGCAAACTCCGTGGGTTTCATCGTTGTGATCGGCAATATATTTTTTGAAGAAAAGATCAGACAGCCTGCTTTTTAATGCCTGTTCCTCCGTCAGGCAGCTTATCATATTATCCATCGAGCAAAAGGCCTCTGCCGCGTGCCACCTTGCCTCAATCGGGACGCCGGTAATCCCGCACATCATCATCGCGGTTTGCTCCGCATTTTCAGGCGTTACCGCGTCCAGCTTCGCCATGATATCACTTTCGAGCTTTGCGTGAGAGGGATGGCTGAGCGTTCTGATGATACGGTCGAGCACATCCATATAGGCAACGCTTTTTTCTTGGTGCCCGGTGACGATCACTGCGTCGATGAAGCTGTCCTGCCAGTTTCGCAAAAGAAACAATCCGTCGGAATATGCAGCGGTTTCCGAAAGCGAATTCGCATCCAATCCGCATAAGGCGCCGTCTTTATAGCCGGTAACGACCTGCCATGCGGTTTCCCCCGGAAATACCCCGTGGCCGCCCAGCCGGGCAAGCACAGGATATCCCAAATCGATGGAAGCTGTGATGGCCTTATAAATTTCACTTTGATCTGCATCCCGCGTAATTCTTTTCCACGTCAGCCCGGCAAAGCCCATGATATAGCCGATAAATGCATCGGGCCAGCGCCAGCCGATTTCCACGTCTTCAAAAGAATGGCAATCCACCTCGTCATCCTCCGGATAATCAAAGCCGAAGGCCGTCCCGGTCGCTGTTAATAGCGCATGATAAACCGACAGTTGATGTTTCTGCAAGGTGGTTTTATCGCCGCAGCCACCGCAGCCTATGCAATATGCGGCCTTGGGCGAACACCAATAAGGCGTTTCTTCTGAATATCCGAGTATGGGGAGAAGCGCGCTTGCCAAGGCGCTGAAAAAAGAGTCGCTCTCCGCGTCGCAGGGGAATGGAACGACGCCACGGATCTGCTTTTGCTCTTCTGTATTCGGCCGGATTGGAATCAAAATATCGCATCCGTCATCTTCACCGCAATGCTCCATATCGTCAAATATCTCAAAGTCGCCCGGCAATTCCTCATTCACTCGGCAGCCGGACTCCGGGAGCCACTGGTTGTATGCGTATCCACCGGGGCCGCCTACCGTCCCCCTCTTTTCTTCCCGGAATTTTGCAAATAGGCTTTCGGGCAAAGCCTTCACAACAAGCTCCTTTGGCACCGGAGCCTCCTCCGATACCTCAACGCCTGTGAAATAGCGCCCGCCTGGCTGCCAAAAACCAACCATGCGAACCGGCACGGACATATTGGGGATCTGATTTAGATTCTGCCGCAGCCTCTCCCGCAAATCCTCCAACGTTTTTGAAAAATCCTTGCTGAAATCAATCTGTGTTTCCAGCCCCACCAATAAGAATTCCTTTTTCATTATTTCAGGTTTCATCGTACAGTCGCTCCTTTTTATTTTTATGAATAGGCTGGCATTTAGGACAGTAGTAAACCACGCCTCCCAAATGCGGCCCCTTAACGATAGGCTCGCCGCAGCGGCCACAGGGTTTACCAAGGGTGTTTCGGCTGACTTTGGCAGCGTAAACTCCGGGATTTCCGAAGATATCCTTCCAGGTATCCAGTCCTCCCGCCTCGATCACCGCCGGGAATACTTTCTTGATTGCGGCGTACAGACGCTTATACCCGGCTTCACCTAAGGCCGCCATATCACTCTTGGGATTCACCTGCGCCTCCCACAGAATTTCATGCAAGATGGAGTTGTCCAAACCCGGAATACGGTTGTTTGTTGCGAGGAAACATTTGACGGTTTTGGCGGGCTTTAATTTTGCCAGATCGGTGTTTTTTATCAGGTCAAGGAAAAAAGATTCAGAAAAATCGTCCGACAACACCGACGGGGCATCCGGCGGCGGATAACCAACGGCAAGGCCCTTTTCATCTACCCGAAATAAATAGATCGCACCGCCAAGAGATCCGCACAGAGCCAGGGACGAGCCGTCGTCAAAGATGAGATACAGTTGGTGACGCTTCGGCGGCTTTTCACCCACAGCATAATAGCGTGTCGGCAGGCTGAACATCAGCGCACGGTCGCCGACGTAAAGAAAATTATAAACGCCGTAGCTATCCAAATGCACCTGTGAATCCTCAACCAGTTTGCCGGTCAGCAGCGCTTTATATTGTTCTGCCTGCCTGTGAGAAACCTCCGCCGCCGCAAAAGCGTATTGCGGTTCTGTTGCGAACCACACAAAGGTGTGCGGATTTTGATTCGCAATTACTTTGACGATGGTTTTACCAACAACTGTGCTTTGCAGCTGATTTGAAATGACCTGGTTCTCGGCAAGGCTCATCTTGATCTTCCCTCCTTTGATGTTTAATGTGCTATTTATATAAACGTTCATATGCACTCGCTAAGAAGCTGACAGGATTTCCCTGTGCATCATTACAAAAACCGGCTTCCAGAGACCGTGTTTTCATAAAGCCCAGTTTATCAAGAAGCTTCACAGGCATAGCCTTTGCTTTGGTAATCTGAACGTATTGTATACCCAAGGTCGCGTATCGCTTCATCATCCGTACGGCTTGCGGCAACAAAGCCAATGACTTTCTTTTCATCGATAAGTTCCACGGCGTACCAAGCGTCATCGTTCATAAAATATGCTAAGATATCCTTGGGGCTGTCAATCGGCCACTGCGTATCATAGGGCGCATATTTTGACGACAACTTATCGTGAATTAAAAGGATTAAATCTTCAAGATCGTTTTCCTGAAATTGCCGTATATTGACCCTGCCAGTCTTCAACAAAAATACCACCTCCGTTCTATTATTTCTTTTTCAGCCCGTATTCCAGTTCCAGAAGCTGCGTATAAAGCGGGACATACCCGGTGTCGAAGGCGTTGAAGTTAAAGCATTGAAAAGCGCAGCCGTCATGGGACTCGCCGTCAAGCGTCCAGTGCAGGCGGAACTTGCAGTATTCCTTTGTGGATCCCTGAAAACCGCAATACTGGCAGCAGCTTCTTGTAAACGGCTCCTTTACGGCGGCAGGCAGCTGTTCCACAAAATCGATGTATTTGTTCACGCCTTTCAGCTTCAGGATCAGCATATAATTCTTGCCCATCGCGGGAGATATGGTGTTCGTGATGCGGGCGATGCGCTTGCCCTTATACATATAATCACCGTTAAACGCAACGCCGCCGTATTTCTGCATTTCCTCAAAAAAGGCAATACTGAATTCTTTCAGCTGCGGGCCGTATTGCATGATATCGGCCTCGTCCCGCACCCAAGCCAGCATAGGCAGCTCCCTGAGGTCGGCGGTGATTTTATAGTCGAAGCGGTAAAAATGGTGGTGGAACTCCTGCGGGCTCAGCTTGACAAGCTCATTTCGTATTCCTCTGTTTTTGCAGCCTCCCCGGAACCTGTCCACCTGAGCCCAGCATTGGCAGTAGGCTTTTATGGTGTCGACCATCTCCGGGCTGTCCGGGAATTCCACAAGGAAGGATTCCGCGCCCCTCGCGATCACACTGCCGTTAAAGTTGGAGATTGTAAAACCGAATTCACAGAGCTTTGTAAGAATCCGCCCATACCCGGTAATCGCCACCGGTGACTTGATCGCCTTGCGGAATTTCGCCGTATCTACCCGCAGGCAGTGGTTATTGACCTCTCCGTTAGCAAAAAGTGCATTAAGCGTCTCAACAAAGCGGTAAACAGAATTGTAGCTCTCCCGCGCAAGGTCATTGTCTGTTGAGTCGATGGGAAGAAGCGCCAGGCCGTAAGCTTCCGGCTCTTTTGCCATATCGAGGTAACTTTTTTTCGCGAGTTCGCACAGCCGCGCAAAGCTCTCACGGTAATTCTCCGGCAAGATGGGGTTTAGGGGGTAATCGACCGGCACCGGCAGAATTTCTTTGGCCAATTCCTCCGCCTGACGCTGGGAATGGTATTGATATGTACCCATGATAATCTCCTTTTTCTGTATTACGTATGCATGCTCCTCGCAGAGAAGCCGCTGAATCTCCCCAAGGTCATCCGTTGAAACATCCGGAATTTGCCGTAGCCGGCCTCTCCCATCTCCTCGCATCGTCATTAGACCGAGCGTGTCCTCTGTCCTCGTCAAACGGCGAAATCCCAACCGCCTGCTTCATCACTGCAAATCGATTTCCGCCAGCCCATTCGTCCCACTGCTTTCCGAAGCCGCCCGACAAAGCGTATGGCGGATATTGTTTTGTATTCAAAGCGTTCCCCACCGCGCCCTTGACGGTGCCTTTGACAGGATCCGTATCCAATTCATAATCTTAGCATTTCTGGCCGGATGGAGTACTCGTTTATTTTATCGTACCGGCATTCAAAACTCCATGTCATAAAATGCGGTGTTTTGTCCGTTCTGGTTTACGCTCCATATGTTGACTGTACTGAAAAAGTCCTGCGCACAGAGGATGCGGCACCCGCACTCCATCCATATATTGGTTATCCATACCTCCGTGATTCCCACTTTTCCGGTTTCCAAAGAGATCCTTGTCGCCATTTCATCCATAAATGCCTGCTGTTCTATGATGCCGGCCACCACATTTATGGCGCATACCACCCGTCTCCTTCCTCCGTACGGCACTTAAAAACAGAAGATACCCTGTTTGTCGTTATGTTTTCTTTTCACCACATGGCCCACCCCGTTTTCATCGTATTCTATCTTAAAGCGTTCCTTCGTTTCCTCCCTCCTGCAGTCCTCCATAGTATATGCCGCTTCCGAAGGACGGGCAAAGCTTCCGTAATTCTCCATATTTTTTCTTGCAGGCAAAAATGTGGGATCCAGCGCCCATGCCGCCCGGAAATGCTTCATCGCGGATATATGGTTGCCCCGCTTTTCCATAAGGATGCCGAACAGGTTATGCGGCTCCGCCGCATCCGGATATTTCTTCATGGCATCACAGACTATTTCACGGGATTCTTCTATATGATAATCACAGATAAGGCTGCGGATCTCTTCACACAGCTGGTTCAAATATTCTTTTTCAGTTTCTGCTTCTCTCGTTGTTTTCATTGCTTACTCCTCCTTTTGATGGTTTTATTCTAGCTTATAACCTGTGAGGAGGGTGTGAGAGTTTGGGGAAAGGGTGTGAGAATCCTGTGAGAATAACTTGACATGGTTATTATACAACTATATAATTAATATACAGATGTATAATGCATTTTAACGGGAATCATCAAATTATCATCCGCTGATAGGATAAGGAGAAACAAATTGAAATCTTTAGGGGACGCAGAGCTTGAGATTATGAAGGTTTTATGGAAGGCAGGGGATAAGGTGTCCAGCACATATATTTTGGCAGCGCTGGACGGCAAACTAAACTGGAAGCTTTCTACCCTGATGACGGTATTAACCAGATTGGAAAAAAAGGGCTTCCTGGTTTGTGACCGGCAAACCAGAACCAATCTGTATCAGGCAAGCATAAGAGAGAAAGAGTATATGGCGGAGGAAAGCAGGGAGTTTCTGGAAAAGCTTTATGATAATTCAGTAGAAAATTTTATTACAGGGTTATATAACAGTAAAATCCTGAAAAATACAGACTTGGATGAGCTGCGCGTTTTTTTGGATAAATTGGAGGAATCAGAGGAATGGCATTAGAAATTTTTCTGACTTGTATGGAAATATCTCTTTCCGTAGGGTTAACAGCCGGCATCCTACTGGCACTGTCTCCCATTCTGGAGCAAAGATATGCCGGGAAGTGGAGGTACTGGCTTTGGGCGGCACTGGCGGTACGCCTGTTAATCCCTGTAAATATAAATATACCGGAATATCATTGGAGCCTTACTGTGCCAGGTATCTTTTTACCCCAGACGGCCGCTGACGGGCAACAGGGATATGCGACGGATGATGAAACAGGGAGCGGCACTTATGAAAATGAGGAAAAGAAGGGCTTAACATCCGTTGTTCCTTCTGATAAAACTCCTGTTCGCAGGACATCCGAAACAATAGCTCACGGAATTTCACAAGTATGGCAAATAATCCCTATAGTGTGGCTGACAGGTGTTATTGGTTATCTCTGTCTCTCCGCAATATTATGGCAGATAAATAAGAAACGGATATTCCACAAAACCCGTACCATACAAAATAACAGTATATTGGATATGGCCAAAAATCTGTCTCTCGACATTGGTTTACATAAAAAAACAGAACTCCTGACAGGAAGTAAAAAGTACGGCCCCATGGCCGTGGGCCTTATATCCCCGGTGATTATCCTCCCGGATTGTAAATACACGCAGGATGAACTCCTGTTTATCCTGAAGCATGAACTGCTGCATATCAAAAGACGCGATCATTTATATAAACTGCTTTTGCTTCTGGCAAATGCCGTCCATTGGTTTAATCCGGTTATTTATCTGATGGTCCGGGCTGCAAATACGGATTTGGAAATGGCCTGTGATGAAGACGTGATCAAAAATACTTCTTTTGCCGGACGAAAGGCATATGCAGAGGTGATTTTTACCGCCCTGAGCAAGCAGAAGGGCAGAGACGGTTATTACACCACTCATTTTTATAGAGATACAAAGTTTATGAAAAAACGATTCCGAAATATCCTGAAAAAAAAGATGGGCCGCAGAGGTATGCTCCTGTTGTCCGTAATGCTGCTCCTGACTCTGACCACAGGCAGCCTGATTGCCTGTACCACTCCTACGGCAGCTGCCGGCACCGATATGGACTCCCCCATACGCCCGGAAGAAAACGAAACCCCGGGTGCCCCTATCCCCCGGGAAATTCCCTCCAGGGAATCGGAACAGACACCAGAAACCACAATACCGGACGAACCGGCCGCTCTTTCACCGGAGCTTTCCGAAGATGCACAGAAAATAAAAACAATGACAGAAGAATTTTTAACAGCTTATTTTAACGCAGACCTGACAGGCCTCCAAGGCTGTCTGACAGATCCTTACGAATGGGACATAACCGTTTATGATAATCCTCAGGAAGCCGGCATGATAACGGACACCTCCTTGAAAGGCCTTTCGGATATAGGCGTTCTGGAAGAGAATACCCCCTGCGTAATCTCCTTCCAATACAAAGTCTCCCCCCAGGCCGATTATTACCGCTGCCTGACTATAGAATTTGTTCGTACCGGAGAGAACTTTTACATTCAGTTCTATGGGGAGGAAGGCTGATCTTGCTTTCCATGTGCAGAAAAAATGCCTTAGGAGCTCCATTTTTTATTCGTCGGCCATGCGGTAGCCTATCCCTATTTCCGTAAGGATATAGCGCGGTTTTGCCGGATTCTTCTCGACCTTGCGGCGCAGGGCGGCCATAAGGGCACGCAGAGCCTGGGTATCGGAATCATAGGCTGCTCCCCATACCTCCTTCAGGATATAGCCGCTGGTGAGAACCTTTCCTGCATTTTTCATGAGCAGGGTCATCAGGCTGAATTCCATAGGCGTCAGGTGAAGCGCTTCGCCCTCCAGTGAGACGGCATGTTTTTCCACATCCAGTACAAGCCCTCCCACACAGTATACGGACTGGGGGCGGGGAAGTCCCTGTCGGTACAGATGGCGGAGGGCCACACGGATACGGGCCGTCAGCTCCGTGGCGGAGAAAGGCTTGGTCAGGTAATCATCCGCACCCAGATCCAGCATGGCTGCTTTTTCTTTGTCCTGATCCCTTGCGGATACGATAATGACAGGCATTTCCGACCATTCCCGCACCTTTTTGAGGACCGCCTCCCCATCCATGTCCGGAAGGCCCAGATCCAACAGAATCAGATCCGCCTGCTCCGTTACCAGCTGCTTCATGGCAGTGGCGGCGTTTCCCGCAGTCAGGCAGGTAAACCCCTCCGCCTTCAGGGCATAGCAGATAAAGTTCCGGATCTGGACATCATCCTCCACTACCAGAATTGTTTCATGATACTGTTCCATCCTCATTCTCCTCCAAGGTCATGCAGGTGTTTCGTTTCCAGAGGCAGGGTAAACATAAATTCCGCCCCCGGCCCGTCCGTCCGGTTGCCCGCTTCCATCCGCCCCCCATGCTGGCTCACAATGGATTCACAGATGGTAAGCCCCAGGCCAATCCCCTTCTGGGCGTCCGCCGGTTTCATCTGTGAAGTATAAAAGGTTTGAAAAATATGGGGCAGATCCTCCGGCGCGATGCCCTCTCCCCGGTCCGCCACGCGGAATACGGCGTTTTCCCCTTTCGGATCCTTTTTGACCGTAACTGTGATCTCTTCCTCCGGCTGCGTATGCTTTACCGCATTATCCAGCAGATTGATAAGCACCTGCATAATAAGCCTGGCATCCATGGGGATCATAAGCACCTCCTCCGGCACCTCCACCTGGATTTCCCGTCCGGGGGCACGTCCCGCCATCCGGGCGACGGCGCTTCCCACGATCTCCTCTGCAGCCTCGGGCTGCTTGTTGATGCGCATATGCCCCTCCTGAAGCCTGGTCAGGCTCAGGATATTTTCCACAAGGGAGTGCAGCCAGATAGCGTCCTTATGGATTCCCTGCGCCAATTCGTATCGGGGATCCTCCTTACAGGACATATCCATAATCATTTCTGAAGTCCCCATAATTCCGGACAGGGGAGTCCTCAGATCATGGGAAATCGCCCTGAGCAGATTCCCGCGGTATCTCTCCTGCTGTATCTGCTGCCGGGAATGTACCTGCCTGCGCACGGCATGGATCCGATCCATCGCCAGCGCCACGCATTCCAGCATGGAATGCAGAAAAATCTTCTGGGTCTCCTCAAAGGCCGAGGCTTTTTCCCTGGGAATACGCACCACACCCAGGATCCCCTCACCGCCGTATACCGGCCAGTCATAAAATTCCGTCCCCTCATCACAGGGGACACGGAGCTGTTCCAGCCTTTTCTTCAGATTCTCCCCGTTTTCCAGCCTTCTTCTTATCAGCTTCCCCTCTTCCGTCCTTTGAAGAAAGGTCTTTTCCGGCCACCCTTCTTCATCATAGCAAAGACATGCCGCCTGGCAGTCCAGCAGATCACTGATAATGGAAACGGTGGTTTCCGCCGCATCGGAAAGCTCCTTGGACTCGGTAAGATGGCTTGTCAGAAGATACAGCGCCTGTGTCTGGCGTTCCCTGTCCAGTGCCCTTTTGGCGTTCACCTTTTCCCTGGAGGTAAGCGCGCTGGTTACCAGAGCCACCACGGTCATCACCGCAAAGGTAACCATATATCCCGCATCGTAAAACTGCAGAGAATGATAGGGCTTTGTAAAAAAATAATTAAAGGTAAGCGTCGCCGCCAAAGACGACAGAATCCCCCATATGTACCCTCTGGTCAGGCTCGAAGTGACAAATACGGCCAGGATATACAAAAGCACCACATTGGTTTCGTTAAATCCAATTTCCCGGAAACCCATACCCAGCAGCGTGGCCGCCAGCAGAAACAATGCCGATTCCGTGAAATAGATAAACCGGTTTCCCGTCTTTTTCCAATTTTTTTCCATTACACTTTCCATACCCTTTTCCGTCTGTTTCACAGCCGGTTCATTTTATAGCCGATACCCACCCTTGTCTGGATATAACGCGGATTTTCCCTGTCGGGTTCTATTTTTTTACGGAGAGTCGCCATATAGACGCGCAGGGAAGGAATATCGCTCACATTCACATTTTCCCAGACCTTATTTATCAGATACTGGTGGGTGAGGACCTTACCCGCATTTCTTGCCAGCTCGCACAGGAGCCGATACTCAATAGGGGATAAATGCAGCTCCTGCTCCCCCATATAGGCGGCAGCGGCAGCAAAATCAATTTTCAGGTCACCGTTTGTGAACACCGTACTGACCCCGCCGTTCTCCGTCTGCATATAGCTGATCCGGCGGAACGTGGAACGCAGCCTTGCCAGCAGCTCCTCCACGCTGAAGGGCTTGGTGAGATAATCATCGGCCCCTGCATCCAGGGCTTCTATTTTATCCTGATCCTCCGTTCTTGCACTGATTACGATGATGGGCACAGGGGACCAGCTTCTTACCTTTCGTATGATATCCAGGCCGTCCATATCCGGAAGCCCCAGATCCAGAAGGATAATCTCCGGGCTATGGGAGGTAACGGCCAGCATGGCCTGCGCTCCGTTGGATGCTTTTTCATAATGGTAGCCCTGCGTCTCCAGGGTGGTGGCAATCAGGTTGGAGATCGCCTTTTCATCCTCTACTATAAGAAGGTTATGCTTTGTTTCCATGGTATCCTCATTTCTGTGTTGTTATACGCCGCTGTCCGGTCCCACATCCTCCGCCTTCAGATCAAAAAGGAAACAGGTCCCCCTGGGGACGTTGTCCCTTACCTCCAGCCTGCCGCCGTGGGCCTCCACAATGGAACGGCATAAAGACAGACCCACTCCCATGCTCCGTGTTCCGTCCGCCGCCTGGTATTCCCCCGTATAGAACAGGTCAAATACCTTTTCTTTCCGATCATCCGGAATCCCCTGCCCGTCGTCGGCGATATTTACATAGATTCTGTCCCCTATTTTCTTAGCGGATATGTCTATGTGGGAATCCTCCGGGGTATATTTAATGGCATTGTCAACAATGTTCATAATTACCTGCATGATCAGCTTCGCGTCCATCCAGGCCATAAGAAATTCATTCTCCAGACGGACCCGGATCTTATGCCCTCTCAGACGCCTGCGGATATGGCTGAGTGCCTCGCTTATCACATCCTCCAGAAGCTCCGGCTGCTGTTTTAATTCCATGCTGCCGTTCTCAATTTTGGTTACGGACAGCAGATTCTCAACCAGATTATACAGCCAAACGGAATCGTCGTAAATATCCTCATAAAGCTTCTGCTTCTGTTCCCGGTTCAGGTTATCCCCCCGCTTCATGAGCATGCCGGAATTTCCCGAGATACTGGTCAGCGGCGTGCGCAGATCATGGGATATGCTGCGCAGCAGGTTGCTTCGGAGCTGTTCCTGCCTGATTTGCAGCTGGGCACGGTTTTTATCCTCCGCGCTCTTTTCCTTTTCCAGGGCCAGCGCCGCCTCATTCAGCATAGCGTTCAGAATACTTTCGTCAAAGGCGGGCAGAAAGCCGTCTCCCAGACAGATTCCCACCACGCCGTATACCGCATTGGCGCTCCTTACCGCCAGATACAGTCCCTTCGCTCCCGGCAGGGTCCCCGTGGAAGCCCCCGCATGCTTATTATTGCGGTAGCTCCAGTAGGCTACCGCCGTTTCATCCTTGGTGAGCAGCAGCCGGATGGTGCTGTTTTTTTCTTTGGGAAAACAATAGGGCCTGACTCCCTCCCTCGGCTCCCCGGAGTAATAAACAATATCTTTATCCAGAAGCTTTACCAGCTGTTCGGAAACCGTTTCGGCGATGGCTTCTTCCCCGGAGGCCATCTGCAGCTTCCTGCTGGTATCCAGGAGTATTTCCATCCTCCATGCCTTTCTTACGGCCTGCCGTCCGTAGGATTTCACTTTTTTGGCAAGAGACGCGGTAATGAAACCTGCCAGGAACATGATGAAAAAGGTTATCATATACCCCGGATCCCTGACCTTCAGCGAATTGTAAGGGATGGTAAAAAAGATATTAAAGCAGACTACGCTGAGCGCCGAGGCGAGCAGATTATAGATTTGGTTTTCCGTTATCAGCGCAATGAGCAGAACTCCCAGAATATAAATGGTAACGATATTGGCCTCATCGAAGCCCAGCAGCCGGAATACAAATGCCAGAACCGAGGAAATCCCCAAAACGGCAAGCATAGCCAGGGTATCCCTCAGATAATTCTGCTCCTTCACCGCAAGTATACGTTCCAGCTTTTTCTTTTTGGCATAACGCCTGGTATAGGTATCGGGTATCAGGTATATTTCAAGTTTGGGAACCAGAGCCGTCAGCTGATCTGCAAAGTTTACATTCGGGGCGAACAGCTTATTTCTGGTATAGCTTCTCCCAAGAACGATTTTGGAGACGCCGGAAATCCGGGAATATTCCGCAATCTGCCTGGTGATGTCGCCGCCGTAAAGGGTTACGGTTTTAGCCCCCAGCTGCTCCGCCAGCCTCTGGTTCATCCGCAGGCGGAGGGCATCGTCATCCCCCATCCCTTCCCCACCCGGCGCTTCCACATGCACCGCCGTAAAACGGGCGCGGAATGCATTCGCCATTCTGGCGGCGGCACGGATTACCTTGGCGTTAGACGGGGACGCGGACAGGCAGACCAGAATATGTTCCCCTGTATAATAATCACTTTCCCTATTCTGTTCCCGGTTTTTTTCCGTAACACGGTTGACCTGATCCGCGGTCCTGCGCAGGGCAATTTCACGAAGGGCGGTAAGATTATCCACGGTAAAAAAATGATCCATGGCCGTGCCCGCCTGCTGCGGCCGATATACCTTCCCCTCCTTCAGCCTTTCCAGAAGTTCCGCCGGCTCGATATCCACCAGCTCCACCTGGTCCGCCTGGTCAAAAACAAAATCCGGTATCCTTTCCTGTACCGTAACCCCCGTGATGGATGCGACAATATCGTTCAGGCTTTCCAGGTGCTGCACATTTACCGTGGTATATACGCTGATCCCTTCCTTCAGCAGTTCCTGGATATCCTGGTATCGCTTGGTATGGCGGCATCCTGCCGCATTCGTATGCGCCAGTTCATCCACCAGGATCAGCCGGGGCCTTCTTTTCAGCGCCGCATCCAGGTCAAATTCCTTCAGTACTATGTTTTTATACGGGATTTCCAGCGCCGGAAGCCGCTCCAGTCCGTCGAGAAGAACCATGGTTTCCGGACGTGCATGCGGTTCAATATATCCGGCAACGACATCAATTCCTGATTCCGCCGCCTGATGGGCCGCTTCCAGCATCGCATAGGTTTTGCCCACTCCTGCGGCAAACCCAAAAAATATTTTTAATTTTCCCTGCTTTCCCCTGGATTCTTCTTCCTTCACCTGCTCCAGAAGCTTATCGGGATCGGGCCTGTTATCTTCCATACTATATTCTCCCAGCCACAGCTGTTTTTGCAAAAACACAGCAAGCCGCCAGTCCGGAAACTGTCGGCTTTTGTTGAATGTAGGGATGGTTCGCAAAGAGCCGTATCCGTTGTTTACTATTAATCGGTAAGGATTCCGTCAAGAGCCAGATTCACTTCCAGCACATTTACGGTTTTCTCCCCCAGTATACCAAGAAACTTCCCTTTTGTATACTTATCGATAACCGCCCTGACTTCCTCCTCCGGCATCCCTTTTGCCTCCGCAATACGGGGAACCTGGTACTCCGCCGCAGCAGGGGAGATATGGGGATCCAGGCCGCTCCCTGACCCGGTCACCAGTTCCACCGGAATAGCTTCCATATCCGCATTGGGGTTTGCCTCCTTTATCATGGCGACACGCTGCGCGATCTGCTGTGCATATTCCTCACTTGCCGGTGATTTATTGGAAGCCCCCGCATACAGGAGCGGGTTTCCCTCCTCATCCGTGTAGGTAGCCACGTCCACAAACATGATTCTCCCCCACAGATGAGCGGGATCCGTAAATTTCTGCCCCAACAGCTCGCTTCCGTATTTTATCCCGTTCACTTCAATAATACTTCCGTTGGCTTTGTCTTTAAAAAACAACTGCGAAATCCCGGTCATGACCAAGGTATAAACCAGACCGCATAACAACATCATGATAAAAAATAACAGGGTTGTTTTCCCAAACACCTTTTTTATATCTTTCATTTTTTTCCTCCATAACTGTTCCGTACTTTCACAGTTATCTCCCTTTCTATACCATGTTTCCTATCCTGCGCCGCTTTATACAAACAGCCCGCATGCAACGAGAAGCATATCAATCAGCTTAATGCAGATAAACGGTGTAATAATCCCGCCTGCCCCGTAAATTAAAAGGTTTCTGGAAAGCAGTCTGCCGGCGGATACCTCCCGGTATTTAACGCCCTTGAGGGCCAGGGGGATCAATGCCACAATAATCAGCGCGTTATAAATAACTGCGGAGAAAATTGCACTTTCCGCACTGTGCAGACGCATGATGTTCAAAGCGGCCAGGCCGGGATAAAGCCCCATAAATAATGCGGGTATGATGGCAAAGTATTTAGCCACATCGTTGGCGATACTGAAGGTGGTAAGGCTCCCCCTCGTCATCAGCAGCTGTTTGCCGATTCTTACGATATCTATCAGCTTGGTGGGGGAACTGTCCAAATCCACCATATTTCCGGCTTCCTTAGCTGCCTGGGTGCCGGTGTTCATGGCTACCGCCACATCCGCCTGGGCAAGCGCCGGTGCATCGTTAGTACCGTCGCCGGTCATCGCTACCATATGTCCTTTAGCCTGCAGTTCCCGGATCATGGACAGCTTTCCTTCCGGCGTTGCCTCCGCCAGGAAATCGTCCACTCCCGCCTCCGCTGCAATAGCGGCGGCAGTCAACGGGTTATCTCCGGTAATCATAACCGTACGTATGCCCATTTTCCGCAGATCTGCAAACTTTTCCTTCACCCCTGCCTTAATGATATCCTTCAGGTGGATGACTCCGAGAATGATATGGTCTTTGGCTACTACCAGCGGGGTACCGCCCTGATTGGCAATCCGTTTTACTACTTCATCGCATTCTTTGCTGTATATCCCGCCGTATTTTTCCACATAGCTCTTCATGGAATCGGCGGCGCCCTTGCGGATTTCCGTGCCCTTTGTATTGACACCGCTCATTCTCGTCTTTGCTGTAAAAGGAATGAATTCCATATGGGTTTCCGACAGATTTCTTTCCCGGATACCGAATTTTTCCTTAGCCAGGATTACCACGCTTCTACCTTCCGGCGTTTCGTCCGGCAGGGAGGCCAGCTGGGCCGCATCTGCCAGTTCCTGGGCCGTATTGCCGTCCACCGGAATGAATTCTGCAGCCTGGCGGTTTCCCAGCGTAATGGTTCCTGTTTTATCCAGAAGCAGCGTATCCACATCACCGGCCGCCTCTATGGCACGGCCGCTCATGGCAAGCACGTTGGCCTGGTTTAAGCGGCTCATTCCCGCAATACCGATTGCAGAAAGCAGCGCCCCGATGGTGGTGGGAGCCAGGCAAACCAACAGCGCTGCCAGGGAGGTAACGGATGTGGGGTTCACTTCTCCCAGCTGCTTAGCCGAAAAAAGGGAATACGCATACAAAGCCATAACAACAAGTATAAAGATAATAGATAAGGCTACCAGAAATATTTCCAGCGCGATTTCATTAGGCGTTTTCTTTCTGGCCGCACCCTCTACCATGGCGATCATTTTATCCAGAAAACTCTGTCCCGGTTCGCTCGTGATCCGTATTACAATCCAGTCGGAAAGAACCCTGGTACCTCCCGTCACCGCGCTGCGATCCCCTCCCGCTTCTCTGACAACCGGTGCGGATTCGCCGGTAATGGCGCTTTCATCCACGCTCGCCGCACCCTCTATCACTTCCCCGTCGCCGGGGATCTGTTCCCCGGCCCTTACAATAACGAGATCTCCCTTTACCAGCTTTGCCGAAGGGATCTTTGTGATCGCTTCTTTTTTATCAGGGGAAGGGATCTTATGGGCCTCCACATCCTGTTTCGCCGCCCGCAGGGAATCTGCCTGGGCTTTGCCCCGACCCTCCGCAATCGCTTCTGCAAAGTTGGCAAACAAAACGGTAAACCAGAGGATGACTGTAATCCCTAAAATGTATCCCGGCGCCGCGTCCCTGATTCCGAACAGGGACACAGCCCAGAGGACCGTGGTCATAATGGCTGATACAAACACCAGGAACATTACCGGATTTTTTATCTGGGTCTTTGGCGCCAGCTTCAGGAAAGCATCCTTTACGGCGCGCGTGACCATTTTTTTATCATGCAGAGCATTTTCTGTCTTCATACCGCTGCTCATTCTAATTACCTCCATTTATAAGGATTCCTTTTCGGGAACTATCAACTTTCAATACTCAGCCTATCATCTGGAAATATTCCGCTATCGGCCCGAGCGACAATGCAGGGAAGAAGCTTAAAGCCCCAACCAGCAGGACCACAAATACCAAAAGGAATACAAACAGCCCGTTGCAGGTGGACAATGTTCCCGCCGTAGCGGCAACCTTTTTCTTCTTAGCCATGCTTCCCGCAATAAGAAGCATGGTAACCAGAGGGATAAATCTTGCCCCCAGCATAACCAGACCAATGGATACGTTGATAAAAGGGGTATTGGCATTAAATCCCGCAAATGCGGAACCATTATTTCCGCCGCCGGAGGAATAGGAATACAGCACTTCCGATAAGCCATGTGCCCCGGCATTATTCAGGCTGTCTGCCGTAGAGGGAAGCAGGGCTGCCACGCCGCTGCCCACCAATATCACAATGGGGGTAGCCAGGCAGCATAGTACCGCCATCTTCATTTCAAAGGGTTCGATTTTTTTACCCAGATATTCCGGGGTACGCCCGACCATGAGTCCTGCGATAAATACAGCCAGAATAGCAAAAGCAAGCATGCCATACAGCCCGCATCCGACGCCGCCGAATACCACTTCTCCCAGCTGCATGAGAAGCATAGGTACCAGGCCGCCTATAGGAGTATAGGAATCATGCATGGAATTCACGGAACCGTTGGAGGCCGCCGTCGTCCAGGTTGCCCAGGTAACCGAAGTGGCTATACCGAACCTCGTTTCCTTGCCCTCCATATTTCCGCCTGCGGTACCGTCCGTATTGTCCACAGCCACGGCACCGTCCTGTTCCAGCTGAGGAGTGCCGTTGTGTTCATTCACCGCACAGATGGCCATAGCTGCCGCCAGCATAATAAGCATGGCGGCAAATATCGCTGTCCCCTGCCGTTTGTCTTTTACATTCCTTCCGAAGGTGAAGCACAGCGACACCGGAATCAGCAGCAGAAAAAGCATCTGTATCAGATTGCTGAATATGGTGGGATTTTCAAAGGGATGGGTGGAGTTCAGTCCGAAAAAACCACCGCCGTTAGTGCCCAGCTGCTTAATGGCAATCTGGCTCGCCGCCGGCCCGAGAGGTACTACCTGCTCCGTAACAATATCGGCAGCTTCGACAGGAACCCCGTCTACCGTAACTTCTCCCGTCTCCTTATTAACCACTGCGCCTTCCATGATTTCGCCATTTTCGTCCAGCGCGACAGGCTCCAGGAGCTGTACCTTGTCATAGGGCCTGAAGCTCTGTACCACGCCCTGTGAACTGATGAGAATCCCTCCCGCAATAGCTATGGGAAACAAAATATAGATAACCGTCCGGGTGAGGTCAACCCAGAAATTGCCGATGCCGTTGTGTTTCACTCTGGTAAAACCGCGGATAACCGCATACAGCACTGCCATACCGGTCGCCGCAGATACAAAATTCTGTACCGTAAGTCCCATCATCTGGGAAAAGTAACTCAATGCACTTTCGCCGCTGTAAGCCTGCCAGTTCGTGTTTGTCATGAAGCTGACCGCCGTGTTAAACGCCAGATGCCAGGAATTCCCCGGTATATGCTCAGGATTCAACGGCAGAATCCCCTGTAAAAGAAGCATCAGGAACAATACCAGAAAACCGATCGCATTAAAAATAACGGCGCTTAGTATGTATCTTTTCGCGGACATTTCTTCCCCGCTGTCAATGCGCATTATTTTATATATCAGCTTTTCGCAGGGGCCGCAGATCCGGGAAAGGAATACCTTTTCTCCATTCATAACTTTTCCGATATAGGCCCCAAGCGGAATGGCCAGCGCTATCAGTACCATGAGATAAACCGCATATTGAATAAAGCTTTCCATTACCTGTCTTCTCCCTTCAATAAAATAATTAAGTAATAAATCAGCATACCAATACCTGCCGCCGCTATAAGCCAAATCAGTATATCCATATCTGTCTCCCTTCCGCCGCCGGACGCGGCCGCTCATAACTGTGTGATTACTTCATGAAGTATAACAGAGCGGATAAAAAGATAGGGTTAGAGAAATAGGTATGGTGTTAAAATTGTATTAAAACGGCTGCCAGGTTACCGTTCACAGCCCCTCTGCCCGCCGCCCTGTGGTTTTGCCTGCCCGGTTTGCCCTCCCGGTTTT
>URMK01000082.1 GCA_900548905.1 uncultured Lachnospiraceae bacterium
CGGGGACCCCGTTCTGCCAGCGGGCGGAAGGCCATTTTGTTCCTGCGAAGTTCGAGTATAGTAAGCTTACGTTTCAGATGACAGCCGGAGGAATTATGCAGAAAGAAAAAAATACATACCATAAAATGCATTTTATATCCAATGTATACCGGTTCATTATTTTTCTCATTCTTCTCATTGTCACCATGCTGATTCTGATAATCAACTACAATTTTTCCAGGCAGAACCAACAATATACCCTGGATTACAATATGTCCGCCGTAAAAGGGCTTAAGGAACTGATTGCGGACCAGGAGCATTATTTCCTGCAGCAGCTGAACAGTACGTACGAGTCTTATTACGCTTATAAAGAAGGGCTTTTTTCCTGGATGAACTCTTCCAGGCATGAATCCTTCCCCTACAGGCAGAATATTTATCGCTTTCTGAACGAATCATTTCCGCCCAGCTCTGAAATGAGTTCCCTTACCATATACGCCGCCAGCGACAATCAGATCTATTCGGTAACCAAACAAGTGCGAAAGAATTTTCCGGCCTCCCTGCCCGAATTCTCTCCGCTTATTGACTGTTATAATGATCCATATACCAACCTTCAGGTAATGCCGTCGCGCTCCTCCCAAATTCTGGGGATTCCGCGGGGTTACAGCTTTCTCTATTGTCTGCGTGATGTCATAACAATCGTCAATATCGGAGCCATTCAGGCAGATTACAGTGTGGATGAGGTTGAAAATTTCCTATCCTCCAATTATCCCGGTGTGAAAGGGGACTTCCTTGTTATCGACGTGAAGGGAAATGTCCTGTTTGATACCTCCGGGACCTGGTACGACAAACCTTTCCCTTATTCAGAAACGTTCGTTTCCCAAAAGAAGCTGGACGACGCGCTTATCACTTTGGATCATGAAAAATACTATGTGAACATGGAATCCCACTCCTACCCAGGCCTCCGGGTTATCGGCCTTGTATCCCGGAAAACGCTGTCTGAAGATATCCGCAAAAATATAGCCCTGATGCTGGTTTCTACCGCAGGTGTAACTCTTCTTACCTGCATAGGCATCTATCTTTACTTAAACAGCAGCTCCCGGCAGCTTAACCGGATTTATCATACCATGCTGCGGATACAGAACGGGGAACTGGACTCTTATATTCCCATTGACAGGAAACAAAAAAACGAACTGGTTGATATCTCCGTTTCCTTTAATGACATGCTGCACAACCTCAATCTGTATATCGACAAGGTTTATAAAACCGAAATCGAAAACCAGCGCTACAAGCTGAAGGCTCTGCAGTCCCAGATTAATCCTCATTTTCTCTACAATACCCTGGAGGCCATCCGGATGAAAGCCGTGCTTCAGGAAGAGCCGGAAATCGGAGAAATGATATATATCCTCTCCAAAATCTTCAGGAACTCCATTAAAACGGAAAGTATCCTTTCCGTCCGGCAGGAACTTGAAAACTGTAAAAACTATCTCCGCCTGTGCGATATACAATATAAAAACCTTTTCCGCTATGATTTCCGGATAGATCCCGCGCTGCTGCCGGAACCTATTATCCAGCATGCGCTCCTGGTCATGATTGAAAATTATATTATGCATGGCTTTGACAGCAACCGGAAGGATAACTGCGTCAGCATAACCGGTGCTGTGGAAAACGGATACGCCGTCTTCCGGGTCCGGGATAACGGCTTTGGAATAAAAAAAGAAGATCTGGACAAGCTGCACCTCTCCTTTCTGGAAAAATCCATCGATACGGTGGAGCGTATCGGCCTGAAAAATATTTACCAGAGGATGAAGCTTCTCTACGGGGAGGATTGCGATTTGCAGATTCACTCGGAATATGGGAAAGGAACGGAAATTATTTTTTCATTTCTATACAAAGGAGAGTCAGGAATTGATTGATGTCATTATCGTAGACGATGAGCCTTTAATACGGGACGGCCTTGTAAAACTTGTATACTGGAAGGATTACCAGATGCAGGTAAATGCGGTTTTCCCCAACGGCGCCCTCGCCCTGGAGTACCTGGAAAAACAATCCGCAGATGTTATCATCACGGATATCAAAATGCCCGTTATGAACGGAATTGAGCTCATGCAGGAATGTCAGAAAAGGAATCTTCCCGCCAAGTTTATTGTTCTCAGCGGCTATACCGACTTTGCATATGTAAAGACGGCCGCCAGGCTGGGGATTGAAAATTACCTGCTCAAGCCGGTGGACACACAGGAAATGTCCCAGACCCTCCTGCAGGTAAAACGCAAAATCGAGGCCCAGCGCCACAATGAAATACTGCTGGATGAAGGGATACGGATTCTGCGCAACAACCTGCTATACCGTCTTATAACCGGAGAAATTTCCTACGATGAAATCGAAGAGAGAAAAGAATATCTTCCTGTTCCCTTCAATAACGGCTGTTACCGTGTTGCCATCGTAAAATTCCTGCCCCAAAACCCGGACACCGCGCGGCCCGGACAGCAAAAACCTCCGATCCAGTCCATTCTCCGGCATCTGGAGCAAAAGGAATATATTCATGCCGTTACTGATTTCGGCGGGCGCCTGCTGTATTTATTATTCTGCGAAGGCTTACGGGAAACCGTCAGAAATGATTTGGAACAGCTCCTCCAATACGTCCTTGCCACCTCACCTTTTCATGCATTTGCGGCCGCAGGTCCTCTTGCGGACAGCATTGATTCCATACCCGCCAGCTGTGCAAAGGCCTCCGCCCTGATTAATACCGCAGGCTACAACAGTCCTCACAGCATCCGCTGGTCGGAAGATTCCTGCGGGAATGAAGCGCTTCTGCTGCCGCACATTGAATTTGATCAGCTGATGCAGCTAAATGAAAAATTCCTATACAAAAAACAGGATGATGTACTGGCTATTGTGGATGAAATCTTTTCCACAAACCGCTTTATCCCTTTGGACGGGCTGCAGATGCTGGCTTCCATGATCGTTTCCAAAATTTACTCCAACAGCAGGGCTTACGGATCGGATCCTGACACAGCAATACTGCAGCTGGAAAATCATCTGGAGGATGCATACACCCTTGCGGATTATGATTCGATACACCGCTGGGCCAGGGAAATCATATGCCGGATTTTCCTGTGCGAGGAAGGCAATCCTTCCTGCAAAACATCGTCCGGCTCCACCAATATTAAGAAGATACTTTTGTATCTGAATGAAAATTATACACAGGATATGAACCTGAAAACCATAGCGGAAGCTTTTCACCTGAATGCGTTGTATCTCGGAAGGATACTGAAACTGGAAACAGGCTGTACCTTTACGGATTATATAAACAGGCTCCGCCTTGACAAAGCGGGGGATTTACTGCTTCAAACCGATTTATCCGCAAAGCAGATATCGGAACAGGTGGGTTACAGCAATGATAAATATTTCAACACTCTATTCAAAAAGTATACGGATATGACCCCCGGAGAATACCGGAAAAAAAACAAGGAGGATTTATGAAAACAAGAATTCACGAAGCACTGGCCGGAAAACAGGGAAACTACATACTCCCTTTCTTCTGGCAGCATGGAGAGGATGAAGAAACCCTGCGGGAATACATGGGCGTTATCCAGGACATGGGCATTCAGGCCGTCTGCCTGGAATCCCGCCCCCATCCCGATTTTGCCGGACCCAAATGGTGGGAGGATATGGACGTGATCCTTTCAGAGGCAAGGCGCAGGGACATGAAGGTATGGATTCTGGATGACTGTCACTTTCCCACCGGCTATGCCAACGGAGCCATGGCGGATGCGGATGAAGATCTGCAGAAATGGACGGTTTACCACCTGATGGTGGATCTGGCCGGCCCCGCCGATCTGCGGGTGGATGTGGATTCCCTGTTGTCCGGCTTAGGTGTTGGATTTCCTCTGCCTCCGGACGGCCCCCTTTCCCAAAAGAAAGAGCTTATATGTGCGGTATTATATGAACGCCGGGACGAATATTCCAACGCCCTCCGTCCCGGCGGTAAGCTTGTAACCGATTCCCTGCAAAACGGCCTGCTGCCTCTCTCTCTTCCGGAAGGCTTCTACCGCCTGTTTCTGGTATATAAATCACGGAATGCAGGGCTTGCCAACAACAGCTACATCAATCTGCTGCAAAAGGAATCCGTAAAAATTTTGCTGGATGCGGTTTATGAACCCCATTTCAAGCGATATCAGGAGGATTTCGGCAAAACCATCGCCGGCTTTTTCTCCGACGAACCCGGGTTCTATAACTGCATTGATACCGTCTTTAATTTTAATGCCGTAATCGGGAAAGAGAAAATGCCGCTTCCCTGGTCCCCGGAGCTGGAGGAGCTTCTTTTTGCCGGCGGCAGTACCTGCAAAGATTGGATTCGCCTCTGGTATGACATCTCCCCCGATGAGGATGCCGCTTTCCGTTACCGGTATATGGATACGGTAACCAGGCTTTATGAAAAGAATTTTTCCCTCCAGCTTGGAAACTGGTGCCGGGCGCATGGCGTGGAATATATAGGCCACATCCTGGAAGACAACAATTCCTCCTCCCGGCTTGGCCCCAGTGCCGGCCACTATTTCCGGGCTATGACCGGCCAGGATATGGCAGGCATCGATGTGGTGACCAACCAGATCCTTCCCGGGCGGATAAACACCCATACCACTAATGCCGCCCTGAACACGGAAGCGGACGGGGAATTCTATCATTACGCCCTCTCCAAGCTTGGTGCCGGCGACGCCCACCTGGACAAGAAGAAAAAAGGGCGGGCCATGTGTGAAATATTCGGCAATTACGGCTGGTCGGAGGGTGCCCAGCTCATGAAATGGCTGACGGATTTCATGCTGGTAAGAGGCATCAATGTTTTTGTCCCCCATGCTTTTTCTCCGGGAAACTTCCCGGATCCGGACTGTCCGCCCCATTTTTATGCCCACGGGAATAACAGGCAGTACCTTTACCTGAAATATCTGTTCCTCTATATGAACCGGGTGTCCCATATCCTGAGCGGCGGAAAAAGCGCTTCCCGCACCGGCATCCTCTACCATGCAGAGGCGGAATGGTCCGGTGAAGCCCAGCTGTTCCAGAAACCGGGACGTATCTGCCTGGAATGCCAGACCGACTATGACGTCATTCCCGCCGACTTATTCCGGGATGCCGGCAGCCTGACCGCAGGCCTGACAGAAGGGAGTGAGCTGACCATAGGCGACCTGACCCTGCGCTGTCTGATCATCCCCTATGCAAGACGCCTGCCCCATTACCTGATCCGTTGCCTGGCGCAGCTTTCTTCCCTCGGCTTTCCGGTTCTCTTTGCGGACGCCCTGCCCTCCGCCTCCAGCGAAGGCAGCGATATAACAGAAGAACGGGATATCCTTGAAAAGAAAGCCCTTGTCTTACCTCTTGCTTCCATAAAGGATTACCTGCAGCAGCATTCCCTCCCCGTCGTCACCTTCCCCTCCGGTATGGAGTATAAGGATCTGCGCGCCTATCAGTATACAGGCCGGGGCTATGAATGCGTCATGCTTATGAACGAATCCACAGGCAGGGCCGTCCATGACAAGGCTGTCTTTACCTCCATGGATCCGGTTATGGAATACGATGCCTATGAAAACAGATTATATGAAA
The DNA here is from genome assembly GCA_900548905.1 of uncultured Lachnospiraceae bacterium. Lineage (GTDB taxonomy): Bacteria > Bacillota > Clostridia > Lachnospirales > Lachnospiraceae > Eisenbergiella. Next base: position 5,575 of record URMK01000082.1, read on the forward strand.
TAACAAAAACGGATAACAGCCTTCCTCTAGATCTGGAACCCGGAGAGGCCCGGATTTACATTTCCGGTTTCCCGGCCGACGAAACCGCCGCTCCCAAACCGCCCAGACACCGGCCGGTAAAGAGACAGGAGCTTCAGGGACCTTTCCGCCTCTCGGCTTCCTCCGTATCGGATAAAGAAATGCAGAATAAGGAAACGTTTCAGCCGAAAGGGACCCTGGACCGTCTTTGCGACTTGGCCATGACGGAAAGCTTCCTCCGCTTTCACGGTACCCTCCGGTATGAGCTGGACTTTTCCTTCCACGCCGGCAGAGAACACACCGGAGAGGAAACCATTTTCCTGGACGGTGCCAATGAAATCGTCACCCTGCGCCTGAACGGGCAGGAAGCTCCCGTCCGCATCGGCCCTCCCTACCGTTTTGAAGTGGGAAGTTTCCTGCAAGAAGGGGAAAACCATCTGAGCATTGAAAATGTCACCACGGTATTCCCGTACGTCAAGGATCATCCTTCCGTGAATACCGGGCTGCATCCTATGGGGATCTGCGGGAAAATATGGCTGGAGAGCTGATTCCTTTGTTCCTTTTATCCGCCGGAACCATTTAGTCCCAATCTCCGGTACTGCTCCTCCGGCGCCTGTGCCTCCCGCATACCTGCCGTCAGCTTCCTGCACATATCCGTCTCGATTTCCCGCTCCTTCAGGGGATGAAGCTGTGCATAGTCCGTTTCCAGATCAAAAAGCAGAGACTGCATAACAAGCTCTATGTTCCCGGAGTAATCCTCCGGATACAGCGCCGGTATCCGATACACCGGATACCGGGTATAAGGCAGGAAACGCCCCATCTCCATACGTTCCGCATATCTTTCATCAAAATAGCGCCAGCAGGTGGAAGGCATTCCGCAGTATTGATACAGCGGACTGTTTTCCACGCTTGCAGGAGCCCTGAAATAGGTATATCTCCCGTCATAAACATTGACGGCCCTGCCAAACCATCCGTAGATCACCTGTTCTCTGGGTGCAGCAATCCCGTCACGGATGTCCCGCAGGCTCTTCCCCTTTACCCGGTCCGGAATATCACATCCGTGATGCTGCAGAATGGTGGGCATTATATCAATATTCTGTGTCAGGGCCTTTACCCTCTGCCCCGCCCCCTCGTTCCCGGGGAAATGGATCATCAGCGGGATATGTGCCATTTCATTATAGGCATGCATGATATTTTTTCCGGTAAAGCCATGCTCCCCGAGCATATGTCCGTGATCCGTGGTAAAAATAAGCAGCGTGTCCTCATACATTCCATTCTTTTTCAACGTGTCCAGCAGCTTCCCAAACCAGTAATCCGCCATGCTCAACGTACCCAGATAACATTTCTCCAGATGCTCCACCGCATCCGCAGGCTCCGTCACCTTAGCATAGGACGGCCAGCAGAATTCCCGGCCGCTGTAGGTATCCTGATACATCCGGTGGTATTTTTCCGGACAGTCAAAAGGCTCATGGGGATCAAAACTTTCCACCATCAGGAAAAAATCATCGCATCCCTTGTTGTTTTCCACCCACTCGCAGGCCGAACGAAACGTCCTTGGGGACGGATACTCCTCCTCCGAAACAAACGTCGTTTTATTCAGCAAATACTGGGATGACTTCTTCCCGTAGCTTTCACAGTCAACAGGAGGCTGTCTCACCCGGGATATCCAGGTATCAAATTCCTGCCCTCTGTGATAATCCCAGGTGTTGAATAAATAACAGTAATTCTCCCCGCCTATTTCGAAATAATGGGTGTGATCCGTAGTGATGTGCGTGAAGATGCCTTTTTCCCGGAGCCTCGACAAAAGCGTGATATCAAACGGCTCCACTCCTCCCCAGCCCCGTTCCAGAAACTGCATCCTCCCTGTAAAAATATCCCTCCTTGCCGGCATACATGGCGCCGACCCGATAAAATGATTGTCGTATACCACACAATCCTCTGCAAAGCGATCCATATTCGGCGTTATCCCTTTTGCATGTTTTCCATAGGTCTTTAAATATCTCCGGTTCAGCGTATCCAGCAATACCAGTATCGTCTTCATTTTTATACTCCCTCTACCCCTTTATTCCCGTTGTTACGATCCCTTCCACAAAATACTTCTGCATAAATACATACATGACGAGCAGAGGAAGCATAATCAGAGTGGTGGCCGCCATCAGATAATTCCACTGGGTGAGGAATTCTTCCCGAAATACACTCAGAGCCAGCTGCACCGTCCACATGTTTTTCCTGGTGGTGATGATCAGCGGCCAGGTATACTCATTCCAGGTACTTGTTGTCTTGAAAACGATCAGCGTGGCAAATATGGCTTTGCTCAGAGGAAGATATACCCGGATAAAAGCCCCCAGCCTGCCCAGTCCGTCTATTTTGGCCGCATCGTCCAGCGACTTTGGGAAATTCATAAAAAACTGGCGGAATAAAAATACGCCGAAGGCTCCCGCAATATAGGGGGCCACCATCCCCGCATACGTATTGATCAGCCCTGTCCCTCCCTGCCCAAACAGGTTATTGCCCCCTGCCAGCGGCACGTATTTCATAGCCGCGAAATTGGGAAGCATTGTGACCTGCTGGGGAATCATCATCCCCACAAGCGCGAGAAGAAATAACAGATCCTTTCCCTTAAATTCCATTCTGGCAAATGCATAACCTGCCAGGGAATTGATCACAAGGCTTATCGCCACAGCCAAAAACGTGGTATAAAAAGAGTTCCAGAAAAACCGCCCCCAATCTGAGGACCGCATGGCCTCTATATAATTGGAGAACAGCCATTGTTCCGGAAGCAGCCGGAATGCGGCCTGCGATATTTCTGCCTGGGTTTTTAATGACGTAAAAAACATGATGAGAAAAGGCACGATAATCAAGATACAAAAAAACAGCATACATAAAAACAACAGGAACCGGGCGGCCTTCTTCTTTTTCATACATTCATTCCCCCTTATCCGATATCCAAATCCTGGCCCTGGTTGCCATATTTAAAATTCAATAACGTAAAAACCAATATTATCAACAGCAGGAAAACCGCCTCCGCCGCTCCATACCCCATTCGGTATTCCGTAAAAGCACGGGTATAAATCTGATGCACAATGGTTGTGGTGGCATTCATAGGCCCGCCTCCGGTCATCACATTCACCTGTTCGAACACATTAAACGCATTAATTACCCCGGTGATAACAATAAAAAAAGTTACAGGGCGCAGCATAGGTATGGTAATGCGAAAAACCTTCTGCAGACTGCCCGCCCCGTCTATGGACGCCGCTTCATACAGATAGCCGGGTATATTATTGAGGCCCGCCAGGTAAAGGGTCATATAGTAGCCCACCCCCTTCCAGACGCCCATGACAATCACGGCACCAAGCGCCAGTTTTTCATCATACAGCCACTGCCTGGCATTTAGTCCCAGCGCCTCCAGTATGACATTGAATACCCCGTGGGTGGGATCATACATCCAGAGCCAGACCATAGACATGGATACCATGGAGGTAACATAAGGCAGATAGATAAAGCCCCTGAAAAAACGGGTCCCCGCGATCGCCGCATTATTCAGGGCCAGCGCCAGGACAAAACCGATAACGAGTGTTATAAAGACCGTAAAAACCACATAAATCAGCGTGTTTTCCACCGATTTCCAGAACAGGCCGTCCCGGGCCAGATCCATATAATTTTTGAAACCCGTAAAAGAGATTGTTTTTAAATTAAAATCCGTAAAGCTCAAAACGATATTCACAACAATGGGAAATAGTACGAACAGGACAAAAAACAGATAATAGGGCGTAATAAACCAATAGGCACATCTGTCCGTCGTAACACTTTTTTTCTTTTTCATTCCGACCCCCGCCAGATTTTTTCTATTATCAAGTTTCCTGACAGGCAGGTTCTGCACCGCCCGCCAGGAATGTTTTATCTGCCTTACCAGAAGCCAGGCTCTGGCAATATCTTTACTGAATTTCCTTTTCCAGCTGATCCATAGCATCCTGCAAAGCCCGCTCCGGCGTCTTTTTCCCGTTAATCACTTCTTCATAGGCGACAGAGACATATTTGTTATACACACTGATCCAGGGAACCGTGGCTTTTCCCTTACCGCTTTCCACATAACGGATAATGGCGCTGTTCATATCCTGATCCCCGGACTGGATAAACTTATCTTCCAGAGACTTCTTAACGATAGGCATTTTGAAATCTTCCGTTCTCATCCATACGATTTCATTGGAAAGCATATGCTGCATAAACAGCCATGCCGCTTCTTTATGTTTGGAGGTGGCCCCCATCGCGATCAGGTTATATCCGCAGAAGGCTACGCCGGGTTCGCTCCCGTCTTTGGAAAGCACCGGCAGATATCCCAGCTCCACCTCCGGGTTATCCGCCATAAACTGGCCGATCTGCTGTGGGGACAGATTGCTGATAGCAGACATGCCTTTCATAAAAGGCCTTTCATCCCCCTTCTGCTGATCATGGGGAATGGAGACATTCATCTGAGCCATCTCTCCCAGAAAAGTGAAGGCATCCAAAGCTCCCTGATCCGTAAATGCCGGTTTCTGATTTAATTCATCGATCACCGCAGAACCGGCGCTGCGCATATATGGTTCTGTGAATACAAGGGAACTGTCAATGGAAGGAATATCCATCCCGGCAAAGACCACCTTGTCCCCTTCCCGCTCCGTCAAGAGCTGTGCTGCATTTTTCAGTTCCTCCCAAGTGGCAGGCGGATTGTCCGGATCCAGACCTGCTTCCTCGAATTTATCTTTCCGGAACGTATAAACCTGGGGAATCGGGAATATCCCCAGCGCGACCTGATCCCCCTGATATTTTCCCATTTCATAGGCACTGTCAAACAGATCGTCCTTGTCTTCCCAGCCTTCTATATAGCTGTCCAGCTTCTCAAAATCTCCCAGCGCCCCTCTTGATCCCACCTCTGCCAGCACCAACTGGATTACATCCGGGTAAGTATCACTCAAAACCGCTGCATTCAGTTTTGTTTCCTGATCGGAAATGGTAGAGGACATTCCCGTGGCTTCCACCTTTATATTGGGATATTTGGCCTCAAAGGAGTCGATACACTTCTGGGTAAACTCCGTATCTATCTGGGAAGTTCCCTGATGCCAATACTGGATTGTTATCTGTTCCCCGCTGTCCGCCTGTTTTTCATCCGGTGCCGCCTCTTGTGCCGCACTGCTGCCCTGCACAGCGTCCGATGCATCCCTGCTGCCTGCACACCCTGCCAGCATGACCGCACTCAGCGCTGCCGCTAAAACCCTCTTACTAACATTTTTTTTCCGCATAATTCCCTCTCCTTCCTGTTTCTCATAAGACGAAGGCAAGTCTCCGCCACGCTTTCTTACGGTCTGCGCAGTAAATGCGCAAAACTGCCTGAACTGTTACGAAGGCCTTCCGTGTAGTCCGATCTTATCATTTGTCCGGTGAAAAATCTTCTTCGATTTACTGGTGAATTTAAAATATATTCACAATATCCTACTCATTTTTTATGTGCATAATTATTTTTATAATATTTTTTGATTGTTTTCTCTTATTTTCGGATTGTGCACTTTATACATAGTAAGAGGTTTACCAACTACACTTGTGTATTATATAATAAATATAGTACAAAGTAACCCTTCAGATGATCTGTCTGGACTGTTACATACCGGGGGGAAAGTTATGCAGAACAAGCAGAGTATTTCGTTTCAGATCATCATTACCGTTATCGTATCCTTTGTTGTTTTATTCCTGTTCTTCTCCGTCCTCACCACACAGCTGTATTACAGGAACGTAACGGATATCATGCAGGAATCCCAGCAGCATTCCATCACCCAGCTCAATGAAAGCTTTGATGTTTTTTACCAGCAGCTGATTTACATTCTGATTCAGCTTTCAGAGGATTCCACCTTAAAACAATATCTCACGAAAGAGCCGGAGGATAGTTTTGAATATTATCAGATGCAAAGATATGTTCATGATTTTCTGCAGGCTTATATTGGTTTTTTCCCCAATTCCAACATCCACCTGATCCTTTACGGGGAAAACGGCCAGACGTATACCAGCTATAATGAAACGCTGTATTTGGAAGATACCGGTATCCTGGAAGAGGATTTCATAAAAAAAGCGGAAAAAAACCACCGCCGTCTGGGGGTATCCTATTTTCATCCCGGCCTGACCCCTAATACGGCGGACAATGAGTACATGTATATCGCCCATGCGTTATACGATCCCTATCGTTCCCGCTATTACGGCACCATCCTGATCGTGATCGACGAATCCTGTTTTTCCAGGCTGTACTCTGATTTGGTACAGGATAATACGCATTTTTCCGTCATCACTGAGGACGGACTCATTATCTCAGACAGCAAACGGGAACTGCTGAACAGTACCGATCCCGCCCTTCTTTCCATCGCCCGGACCGATGACGACGCCTCCCTGATCTACGGCGGGGAAAAATGGATTTCCAGCGCTGTTTATAACGGATACTTTAATTTTTATATTCTCCAGCTGACAAAGTACAGCACCATTACCTCCAGGGTTTCGCCTTCCCTCATGCGGATTATCGAGCTATGCTGCCTCGCCCAGCTGCTTGTCACCGCCACACTCGTATATCTGTTTAAAAAAATAACAAGGCCCATTCATCAGCTTTCCATCGCCATGCAGAACGTATCGGACAGGGATTTGCTCTACCGTCCGGAACGCATACAGTTTAAAGGCTGTTCGGAGGCCCGTCTGCTGGGGGAAAGCTTTAATGAAATGTTTGCCAGGCTGGAATACTATACCAAGACGCTGATGCAGGAACAGGCGGCAAGGCATACGGCAGAACTGAATTCCCTGCAGCATCAGATCAATCCCCACTTTATCTACAATACCTTGACCTCCATCAAATATTTATCCATGGCGGGCCAACGGGATAAAGTCATAACAGGCATCAATTCCCTCACAAAGCTGCTTCGCAAAACGCTGGGGGACATCCGGGAAACGATCCCGTTATCCCAGGAGCTGGCTTTGCTTCGGGATTATTTTCAAATCCAGCAGCTTCGGTACGGAGACGGAATCCGGCTCAACCTGAACGTCCGGGATGACTGCCTGGCGGTGCCGGTCCCCAAATTCTTCCTGCAGCCTCTGGTGGAAAACTCCATATTCCACGGTTTTTCCACGAATACGCCAAATGGGACCATCAGTATTTATGCCTGCATAAGCGGCGGACAGCTTAAGCTGGAAATCATGGATAACGGGATCGGAATCCCGCCCGCTATCCTGGACCATATCATGGATGTATCCCGGGAAAATACAGGGCAGGGCCTGACCAAAATCGGCTTAAAAAATATAGAAGATCGGATAAAGATGATATACGGACCGGATTACGGGCTTTCCATAACAAGCACATCAGGTTATGGCACACAGGTTACCATCAGCCTGCCTGTAACCGCTTCCGGGGGAGGGAATATCGTATGAAAAATCTGCTGAAAATAGTCATCATTGATGACGAAATGATATTGAGAAACGGTTTGAAATACCTGTGCGACTGGGAATCCCACGGGTTTACCATAGCCGGAGAGGCTGCAAACGGAATCGAAGGCTTTCAACTCGTACAACAGCTGCGGCCGGATATCGTCATTACCGACATTGTCATGCCCGGAATGGACGGAATCAGTCTCACCGCCCAAATCAAAGAACATTTTCCCGACATCCATATCATCGTCCTGAGCAGCTATGACAATTTTTCCTATGCCAAATCCAGCTTTAAACTGGGTATAGAGGATTACCTTCTGAAACCGGAACTGGAAGCATCCGACCTGCTGCACCTGCTGGAAAAACTGAGGACCTCCTCCAATGCTGCCGACAAAAAAAGCACAGCCTCCCAGTTTTTTCAGGAGGTACTCACCTTTTATACCATGCAGGAAAGCCAGTGCCTGGAGGAATTCCGCGAACGGGGTATCCTTTTCCGGGAAACCGCTCCCTATACCCTGCTGGTCACCGCCTATAAAGGCACCATCCCTATGCACAGGATTCTGCCTCCCCTAACCAATGCCTGCCTGGAGTGTTTTCCCGGTTTTCCCTGTATTTCCTGCATCACTAACCAGGGATATCTGTGTATCCTCCTCCAGCCGGCCTCCGGTACCCAGCTTCCAGCCGGCCGGGAACTGTATCCGTTCATAGAAAAGCTGGAGCGGCAATGGGACAGCACATTCCTTTTCGCGCGTTCTCTCCCGTTCTTTTCTTTGGAAAAGCTCTCCCAAACCTACGAGGAAATGTGCCGCCTGCTGTCCTACGGTTTTTATTTCCCGGAGAAAAAAGTACTGTCCTCCGGGGATATCCATAAAGAAGCGACTCCCTTCCCGGAAGCTCTTTTTGCCAAATGCCTGGATCCTCTTCAGCCGGAGACTGCCTATTCCCTCCTCTGCAGCTATATCAATGAAGCGCAAAGAGAAGCGGGCACGGATGTTTTCACCCTGAAAAAACAGGTGGAAAATGCAATATATACCCTGATTCAGCCACTCACCGACGCATCCTTCCCCACCGAAGGAATCAATACGGAAAAGGTGATGTTATTTAAAAAGATGGATCTCTCCAATAACTGTAATTCCCTGAAGCAGGTGCTGGACGAAACCTTTGAAGCCCTGCACCAAATCATACGGAAAGGCACAAGAGAAAAAGAAGATACTATATTTTACCGGATAGAGGATTACATCCGGCAAAATTGCAGCCAGGACCTGAAGCTCTATGACCTTGCCAAACAATTTCATCTGAATTACACCTATCTTTCCACTGTTTTCTACCAGAATACGCAGGAGCATTTTTCCGATTACCTCAACCGCACGCGTGTGGATAAAGCAAAGGATCTGCTCCGTACGGAACGCGCCTCCATTCAAAGCATCGGTGAAAAATGCGGTTTCATGAACCAGGGATATTTTTCTAAAATATTCAAGAAATTTACCTCCTATTCCCCAAAAGAATACCAAAAGCTTTATCAAAAAAAATAAGTACATGTGTTTTGGAACAATTCAGACAGCCTTTTGTGTCCTGCGTTACGCCCCTGCGCACATAAAAAAGGAGGGATAACGCTTCAAAGAGCCTTATCCCTCCTCTTTTTACATCCGGTCTGGCGCTGAAAATCCCAGCAAATCAATGCAGGTTTCCAGGACATCCCTGGTCAGAACAAGCAGCGCGATCAGACCGGCCTTCTTCGCTTCGTCTTCCTCCGCGATAATCTTCGTTTCATGATAAAAGCGGTTGAAGGCATTCGCCAGATCATAAATATACGCGCATACCTTGTGGGGCGCGCATTCCGTGAAAGCGGCCTCCATCATGGTATTGAACTTGGCAATTTCCATCATCAGAGCCTTTTCATCCGGGCTGACAGCCGGACAGAGCTGCGTGTTTTCCAGCGTTTTGCCCTGCTCCTGGTATTTTGCCAGAATGGATTTGATACGGACAATGGTATACAGGATATACGGGCCGGTATCCCCTTCAAAAGAGGTGAAACGATCGATATCGAAGCTGTAATCCTTGGCGGCCTGGTTGGACAGATCGCCATACTTAAGCGCCGCCAGTCCTACGATATCTGCAATTTTCCGGGCTTCCTCTTCCGACATATCCTGACGGCTCTCCAGAATCTTGCGCAGCATTTCCTCATCGATATCCGTTATCAGCTTTTCCAGCCTGGGCACACCGCCGTCCCTGGTCTTGAACGGTTTTCCGTCTTTGCCGTTCACCGTGCCAAAGCCGATATGGACCAGCTTCACGTCTTCGCCTATCAGCTTTGTCTTGCGGGCGCAGCGGAATACCTGCTCAAAATGCATGGCCTGCCGTTTGTCGGTAATATAAATCATGCTGTCGGGATCGTATTTTGTCACACGTTCACTGATGGTAGCCAAATCCGTGGTGCTGTAAAGCGCCGCCCCGTCGGATTTGAGGATAATGCAGGGAGGGATTTCCCTGGTATCGCTCTCCTCCTTCACATCCACCACAAGCGCGCCTTCGCTCTCATGGGCGTATCCACCCTTCTTCATCCCCTCCACCATATCCGCAAGCAGATACTGTACGGTGGATTCTCCGTTCCAAAGGTCGAATTCCACGTTCAGCTTATCATAAATACGCTTCATATCCGTCACGGACACATTCATGATATGCTCCCACAATGCCCTGTGTCCTCTCACTCCCTGCTGGATCTTGAAGGTATTCTCCATGGCCTTTTCTTTATAGAGCGGATCCTCTTTGGATTTTTTACTGGCTGTGGGATAGATTTCCTCCATCTCTGCAATGGTAAACGGAGGCTCCTGGGGATATTCACCGGTATAGTCTTCCTGAAAATACACCAGCTCCGGTTTTCTTTCCTGAAGTTCCGTTATGATAAGCCCCATCTGAAGGCCCCAATCTCCCATATGGATATCGCCGATAACCCTGTAGCCTGCAAAACGGGCAATCCTCTTGATACTTTCCCCGATGACAGCGGAACGCAGATGGCCTACATGAAGAGGCTTTGCCACGTTGGGGCCGCCGTAATCCACGATAATGGTCTTTTCCTTATCGGGGAGTTCCATGCCGAATTTATCACCGGCCTGCATCTCTTTCAGATAGGTGCACAGGAAATCATCGGACAGCTTCAGGTTCAGGAATCCGGGGGCCGCCGCTTCCGCCCGGGAAAAAACCGGACTGTCCTTTAACTGCTCCGCCACTTCGCCGGCTATAGCAATCGGGGCCTTATGATACTTTTTAGCCCCGGCCATAGCGCCGTTGCACTGGTATTCACACAGATCCGGGCGGTTGGAAAGGGTTACCTTCCCCAGTTCTTCGTCGTAGCCCGCATCCGCAAATGCTTTTTTCATTTCTTCGGAAATTGCTTCCAGAATTTTTTTCATGATACCAACCTCACTTTGTTGCTCTTTTTGTTGTTAATCCGGCATAACCTGCGGGGCGGCAGGCAGGTTTTCCTGGCGCCCGCACATTTCTTCCCGCCTATCACGCAACCCTTCAGAGCTGTCTGAACGGTTGCGTGTGCTGCTCCTTTTCAGAAAAAATGCAGCCGCAGTAATCCTGGCGGTACAGTCCGTAATGTTCGGATAGCTCCACAGAACGCTTATAGCCGTTCTTTTTCTTAAAATCTGACGGAAGAAAGGGGACACCGTACTGCACGGCAAGCCTTTCTCCGATTTCATTCAGCTTGTCCGCATTCTTTAAAGGGCTGATGGTGAGAGTTGTGGTAAAGTAGTCAAAGCCCTTTTCCCCGGCAAGCCGGGCGGTTTCCCGCAAGCGTAATTCATAACAGCGAAAGCACCGCTCCCCGCCCTCCGGCAGCTGCTCCAGGCCCTTTGCCGCGGCAAAAAACACCTCCGGTTCATAGCGGCCCGCTTCCAAGGCGATAAAGGATGGGGCTTCCCCGTTCATTTCTTCAATCAGCCTTTTCTGCTCCGCCATCCGCATGTCATATTCCTGACGCCGTGTAATGTTGGGATTATAATACAGGACCGTAATGGCAAAATGGCTCCGCAGGCTTTCCAGCACATAACTGCTGCAGGGTGCGCAGCAGCTGTGGAGGAGCAGCTTTTTTTTTCCGGTCACAGGCCCGGCCTGCGAAGCGCTGCCTCCGTTGTTTTCTTCCGGCAGCCCGCGGAGGATTTCCTCCATCCGCTTCTGATAGTTCACTTTATTCATAATTTTTATTTCAGCTTTGCAATATCAATCAGCGACAATTCTTTACTTTTTGTCTCCAGGCTTCCCACAAGGGCTCTCGCGGTATCCAGGCTGGTAAGGCAGTTAACGCCCGTTTCAATGGCGGTTCTGCGGATGAGGAAACCATCCCTGGATTTATCCCTGCCCTGGGTGGGGGTATCGATAACCAGATCGATCCGGTGTCCCAGAATCAGGTCCATCACCGTCGGCGACTCCTGGTTGATTTTATTCACCTTACGGGCTTTAATTCCCGCTTCCTTCAGGGCTGCGGCGGTGCTTCTGGTGGCGTAGATAATATACCCCAGTTTTTCAAAACGGCGGGCGATTTCAATCGCTTCTCCCTTATCCGCATCCTTTACGGTAATGATCATCTGCTTGTGTCTGGGCAGATCGATGCCGGCTCCCAGGAAAGCCTTATAGAGGGCTTCATGAAAGGTTTTGGCGATTCCGAGACATTCGCCGGTGGATTTCATTTCCGGACCCAGGCTGATTTCCGCGCCGCGGATCTTTTCAAAGGAGAATACGGGCATCTTAACCGCCACATATCCGGCTTCGGGCTGAAGCCCCGGCTCGTAATCCAGCTCGCGGATTGTTTTTCCGATGATAACCTGGGTGGCGAGATCCACAATAGGAATGCCTGTCACCTTGCTGATATAAGGCACCGTTCTGGAGGAACGGGGATTTACTTCAATCACATAGACATCCTCGCCCACCACGATGAACTGGATGTTAATCAGGCCGATTACGTGAAGGGATTTCGCCAGCCTTCTGGTATATTCCGCAATGGTTGCCTTCACGCCTTCGCTGATTGTCTGGGCAGGGTATACGGAAATACTGTCTCCGGAATGCACGCCGGCCCGTTCAATATGCTCCATGATTCCCGGAATCAGGATATCGGTCCCGTCGCAGACCGCATCCACCTCCAGCTCCTTGCCCTGCAGATATTTATCCACCAGGATGGGATGATCCTGCGCAATGCGGTTGATAATTTCCATGAACTCTTCCACTTCCTCATCGGAAATGGCGATCTGCATACCCTGGCCGCCCAGCACATAGGAAGGACGCACCAGAACCGGATAACCCAGCCTGTTTGCCACGGCTTTGGCTTCCTCCGCCGTATATACGGTTCCGCCGGAAGGCCTTGGTATCCCGCACTCCTCCAGAATCTTATCAAATAACTCCCTGTCCTCGGCCGCATCCACATTTTCTGCGCTGGTGCCCAAAATGGGAACTCCCATTTTCATCAGGCTTTCCGTCAGCTTGATGGCTGTCTGGCCGCCGAACTGTACCACCGCCCCGTCGGGATGCTCCATGTTCACCACATTTTCCACATCCTCGGGAGTGAGAGGTTCAAAATACAGCTTATCTGCAATATCGAAGTCGGTACTCACCGTTTCCGGGTTATTATTGATAATAACGGTTTCATACCCTTCCGCGGCAAACGCCCATGTCGCATGTACGGAACAATAGTCAAATTCAATCCCCTGGCCGATCCGGATCGGGCCGGAGCCGAGAACCAGTACCTTTTTCCGGGACGAGGTTTCCACGGCTTCATTTTCCCCGCCATATACGGAATAATAGTAAGGGGTGCTCGCTTCAAATTCTGCGGCACAGGTATCTACCATCTTATAGGCCGCCACAATACCGTTCTCATAACGCAGCTGCCTGATTTCCTCCGCGGGAAGGCCGGTAAGGCGGCTGATAACCGTATCCGGGAATTCAATCCGCTTTGCTTCCCGGAGCAGTTCCGGAGTAAGGGGGCCTTTGGCAAGGGCCTGTTCCATTTCCACAAGAATGGCAATCTTATCGATAAACCAGTGATCCACCATGGTGATTTCATGGATCGTATCATAGTCGATTCCTTTGCGGATAGCTTCCGCAATCACATATATCCGCTGGTCGTCCACCCTCTTCAGGCGCTCCTTCAGTTCTTCTGCCAAGAGGGCTGAAAAATCATAGCTCATGAGGCAGTCCACATGCTGCTCCAGGGAACGGATAGCCTTCATGAGGGCACCTTCAAAGCTGTTGCAGATGCTCATAACCTCTCCGGTAGCCTTCATCTGTGTGGTCAGCGTCCGCTTGGCGGTGATGAACTTATCAAAAGGAAGGCGGGGAAGCTTCACCACGCAGTAATCCAGGGTGGGTTCAAAGCTGGCATACGTCTTTCCGGTTATGGCATTCTTGATCTCATCCAGCGTATAGCCCAGGGCTATCTTGGCCGCAACCTTGGCAATCGGGTAACCGGTAGCCTTGCTGGCCAGGGCCGAGGAACGGCTCACACGGGGATTCACTTCGATGACGCAGTATTCAAAGCTTACGGGATGAAGGGCAAACTGTACGTTGCAGCCGCCGGTGATCTGCAGCTCGTCGATAATATTCAAAGCCGCGCTGCGCAGCATCTGGTATTCCTTGTCGCCCAGCGTCTGGGAAGGCGCCACAACAATACTGTCCCCGGTATGCACACCCACGGGGTCAATGTTTTCCATGTTGCAGACCGTAATACAGTTTCCTGCGCTGTCGCGCATCACTTCATATTCGATCTCCTTCCAGCCGGCGATACAGCGCTCCACAAGCACCTCGCCCACACGGGAAAGCCGCAGGCCGTTCGCCAGAATCTCTTCCAGTTCCATCTGGCTGCGGGCGATGCCGCCGCCGGAACCTCCCAGGGTATAGGCAGGGCGGAGCACGACCGGATAACCGATTTTCTTAGCAAAAACAACGCCGTCTTCTATATTCCTGACCACCAGGGAGGGAGCGCACGGCTCGCCTATTTTTTCCATGGTGTCCTTAAATTCCTGTCTGTCCTCCGCCTTGCGGATGGTCTGTGAGGTGGTGCCCAGAAGCTTCACATTATGGGAAGCAAGGAAACCTGACTCGTCCAGCTCCATTCCCAGGTTCAGCCCGGCCTGTCCCCCCAGTGTGGGAAGAATGCTGTCCGGCTTTTCCTTTTCGATGAGCTGTTCCAGCACCTTGACGGTAAGAGGCTCAATGTAAACCTTGTCCGCGATATCCCTGTCCGTCATAATCGTGGCCGGATTGGAATTTACCAGGATTACCTCTACCCCCTCCTCTTTCAAGGAACGGCAGGCCTGTGTGCCAGCATAATCAAATTCGGCAGCCTGTCCGATAACGATAGGGCCGGAGCCGATGACCATAACTTTTTTTACATTGGGATCTTTAGGCATCCTTATTTCCTCCATTCATCATCGTAATAAACCGATCAAACAGAAAACCGGAATCCTGCGGCCCGGGACAGGCTTCGGGATGGAACTGGACGGTAAAAATATTCTTTCCCGTATAGCTTAGTCCCTCGTTCGTACCGTCGTTCACATTGATGAAGGCGGGCACCGCCACCTGGGGATCGAGCTTGTCCATATCCACCACATAACCGTGGTTCTGGGAGGAAATATATACCCTTCCCGTGGTCAGATCCTTTACCGGATGATTACCTCCCCTGTGCCCGTACTTCATTTTAAAGGTATCGGCTCCGGTCGCCAGCGCCATGAGCTGATGTCCAAGGCAGATGGCAAAAATCGGTATATCGGTCTCATACAGCTTCCGTATTTCCGCAATGATGCTTTCACATTCCTTGGGATCCCCGGGGCCGTTGGAAAGCATGATGCCGTCCGGCTTATCCCCTATGATTTCCTCTGCCGGTGTGAGCGCCGGATATATGGTTACATCGCAGCCTCTCATGGCAAGGGAACGGGCGATGTTGTCCTTCGCCCCCAAATCCAGCAGCGCCACCTTGCTGCCGGCGCCGTTTAACTGCTTTACAAGGGAAGGCTTCTTTTCCCTGGATCCTGCCAAAAAGCTTTCCTTATTAAATACGGCGCTTCCGGACACCGGCCCGTTTTCCGCCAGATCCTTCGCACCTTTGATTTCATACTTATTTTCACAGGTTACCTTTTCCACAACCTTCCCTGTAACAAGGGCTGCAAGGCGGGGAAGGATTTCCTCCAGACGAAAGCCCACATTGGTGGTAATCATCCCGTTCATGGTTCCTTTTTCTCTCAGGATCTTCGTCAGCGCCCTTGTATCAATACCTGCGATACCCGGCACGCCGTAGCTCTCCAGATACTCCTGAATGGTACAGTCGGAGCGGAAATTACTGGGCATTCTGGACAGTTCTCTCACAATGAGCCCATCCGGCCATGGTCTTCTTGACTCGCAATCTTCCCTGCATACGCCGTAATTACCGATCAGCGGATACGTCATACATACAGCCTGTCCGGCATAAGAGGGATCTGTCAACACTTCCAGATAACCGGCCATCGACGTGTTAAAAACGATTTCGCTGATTATCTCTTTTTCGGCCCCGATATGAATTCCTTCAAATACCGTGCCGTCTTCCAGTATCAAAAATGCCTTCATTTTCATCTGCACATCCTTTCCCATAATCGATTAATTGTATCACAAATGAAATGAGGGTTCAATCCATTTTTTTATTATATGAATAGCTTGAATAGCTATTTTCGTAACAGTTCAGACGGCCCCTTGTGTCCTGTGGCATCCCCCTCCCCTCCTTTTCC
>URMK01000083.1 GCA_900548905.1 uncultured Lachnospiraceae bacterium
AATCATCTAACACGAATTTACATGGTGAAACAAGAATTAACTATTACATTTTAGGGATTCCCTGTCTGCAGCTATTGACTTTGACGCAGCGTCATAGTGTAAGCTATGCTTGTGGTTCGAACCCTATATAAAATAAAAGAAAAGAAATGAGGAATTGATTATGTATATAAAAGCGATACGCTCCGATGTGCTGTACCGCCGGATGGCGGCAGCATCTGAGAAAGATAAAGAAACGATCTACCGTTATGAACTTATGAAACCCTTCGCCTGCAAATGGAATTGTATCGGAATACCGTTGCAGGCCGGGGACGGCGGCTGTGATGTGGTGTCGGTAAGCCGTATGAGCGGGGGATATGCACCATCCGGGATTACGGAGGCGCTTCTTCCTGAAATCGATAAAATCAGCAGCAACGCTTTCTGGAACGCCTGCGAAAACAGTATCCGTACATCACTCAACGGCTTTGAGGAGCATGGCATCCGGCTTCCGGTACAGGATTATTTATTTACCGTTCTATTAAACGATCCCGGTAATCCCATGTCACGGATGACCGGCGATTACTGCGGGGACGGCGGTATCCCCGGCTATATTTTCGGCACGATTATTCCCAGGGAACACTCCCTGCAAATGCTGCCGGTGGCTTTGGCCCACGAAACAAACCATAATGTCAGATGGCAGTTTATGCAGTGGAGTCCCGCCGTTACCCTGGCCGATATGCTGGTGTCCGAAGGCCTTGCGGAAAACTTTGCGGCATATCTGTTCGGAGAAGATAACATCGGAATATGGGTAAAAAACACAACGGGGGAGGTATTGCAGAATACTATAAAGCCAGCCATAAAAGCCCATTTACAGGAAAAGGACTTTCAGGTACTGTCCTCGTATCTGTACGGCGACGATATTATGGCCCTGCAGGGCGGTATTCCTGTGGGAATGCCCTACTGTGCCGGATATGCCTGCGGCTACGCCCTGATCCGCCATTACCTGAAAAAGACAGGCCGGAATATATATGAAGCAACGCTTCTTCCCACCGGAGATATTCTGGCGGAAACGGAGGATTTCTGGTAAAAGAACGTATAAGTTTGCTCGCTTTCCGGGGTATAAGCCTGGAAAGCGCCGGTAACAGGGTATATTGCGTACCAACATGCCGTAACGGACTTGTTGGCAGAATGGCATTGCATACAAAGCGTGGAAAAGGGAAGCTTCCCCAAACCACAGCAGATTTTACTATTGAATACCATTCAAAGCAGTGGTAATGCCGGCTAAAATATTGTAAAATAGGTTCAGATATTCTCACAACGTGGTACTTCTAATTATATGTGTTCAGGGGAAATAAACTTATGATTCTAAAAACATCATCAGGATTAAATATTATTATAAGACCGGAAATGAAGGCGGAATATGAAGTTGTCAACCAATTAATTTATAAGGCATTTTCCGAAAATTACGGCACAGATACAGGCTCATTTATGATGGAACATTTTATAGAAGAACGAAAGAAAAAAACTTTTATACCGGAACTTTCTCTTGTGGCACTAACGGAAAACGAAACGGTTGTCGGAGAAGTCGCGCTTCATGAAACTGATATTGTAACAGGTTCGGACCGAAATACGCAATTAACGCTTTCCCAGACTGCGGTTTTACCTAAATATAGAATGCATGGTATTATGAGAGAACTTGTAAATTATGCTTTAAATAAAGCAAGAGAATTGGGATATGGTGCTGTATTCCTGGGTGGCAATCCTGCTGTTTATGGCAGATTTGGATTTGAACCGTCTTGTAACTATGGCATTTATCATGAAAACAGAAAAAAATGGGGAGATGAGGGGTTTATGGTTTGTATCCTAACCCCTGGTGCGCTTGATGGAGTCACCGGCACTACTTCCTATTATGGGGGATGAAGCTTCCCTGCAAAATAAACGGCAGCGATTGGATCATACACAAGGAGTTCCGCATCCTCTATAGTTCACCGACTGATAAAGCATAGAATATTATACACGTTACAAAGCATATACCAATAAATAACAGTTTTTAACAGGAGAATCCAACATGATTAAAATATCTTCTATGAAAACCGAAAATATACCTGATGCAGTCAACCTTTGGAAAGCACAGTTTACCCATTATTGCCATTGCCCATCCTTTCCGGATTTTACGGATGGCGGAGACAAAATAATCGAAACTTATTTAAAAGAGCAGATAAATAAAGGAAACGTAATAGCTGCAATAAAAAACGATACGGTTATCGGTTTCATGGCATGGTTGTATTTTGATTTTCACAACGAAAGAACTGCATTTCTGCCTGCTGCCGGTCATGCAGCTTCCTTACATAATGAGGACAGAATCTATGAAGAAATGTACGGTTATGCTGCTGAGAAATGGGTATCTGATAACCAATTGAATCATATGTGGATGACATATTTCGATGATGAAATTTTGAAAAACAGCTTATATAATTTAGGGTTTGCATCCTATGTAATAGATGCCTGCCAATCGTCCGGGTTAGCGCCCCACAGTGCAAAAACAAATTACAGAATATCGTTTGCTTCCGTAAACGATGCGGATAGTCTGCTGGAATTTGCTGACACAACAAACGCTTATTATGCTGAAAGTCCCATATTTCTAAAACGTGGCAAATTCACAAAAGATGAAATTATGCACTTACTTATTCAGGACTATGTCCTGCTTGCATGGGATGCCGGTAAAATTATCGGTGTAATGAGTTTTTCCATCCATCAAGATTATCACTTTGAGCGTCTGACTACTCCTGACAGTGCATATATAAAAACAATTGGTGCCTTTATTCACCCGGATTACCGGGGAAAAGGATTAGGAACTGTCCTGTTAGAACAAGCATTTAATTTTTGCCATGAAAAAGGGAAATCTCATATCCATGTCAGTTATGAATCTGCCAATCCACTTGCCCGTTGTTTCTGGCCGAAGTATTTCAAACCGGCTATCCGATCGGTAAGAAGAACTATAAATAAGGATATGCCAGTGAAAACGGCTCTTTAACGGCTTCCCAACAAAATTAAATCCTCCCTGTTGGAATCAACGTTGCTAAAGTCTTGATTTCCAACAGGGAGGATTGCGGGCATGTCTCGCATAAACTCGGAGTTCTAAATGGGCAGTAAATAGTTATTTTCTCTGTCTGCCACTTGCAATGCTTTCAGTTTATATGTGGCGTATCCCTCCAGGACAAGGGGTTCCAGCTTACAAAGGCTTTCGGCCTCCTCATAGCTTTTTGCCCTGATAATATACATACCGGCAACGCCTGTATAGCCTTTAAATACTCCGCACAGCTCCAGAAAACCTTTGTCATCCAGGCACTTTAAGTTTGCAACATGCCGTTCAATTACCGCTTTGGTAACCTTGTTGTACGTTTTGTTTTTTTCAATAAATACTACATAGAGCCATCTGTCCATTCTTTTTCTCCTTTTTTTTAGGAGAATTATAACATATCTAATGTGACATCTAGCTGTCGCATTGGAATAAATTTTTATACGCGCCGGCACTGCCGGTTATCCCACACTATTCGGATCATAATCCACACCATTATACTGTTTCGACAGGGATACCAGGGATTTGTCCGACCGGTCGATTTCCACCTGCACCTGATTCCCGCCTGCATCCGTAACCAGAATCGTTATATAAACATAGGAAGCCGGTATTTCTTCCCCCCAGGGAACCAGGATAACATCCGAATCGGCAGTCTTTTCCTCCGGTTCCATAGTCATAACCGCACCTTCCGGCATTTCGTAATCATATCCCGGCGCCAACAGCGCCCCTGTTGTCAGGAATTCGGCTTTTACCGGTTCTGCAGACAGCAGCTTTCGGGCGTAGGTTTTGGCAAGTTCGTTGTATTCGTCGCTGTTAGCCCGGTAGTATTCCTCTATTTTCTCTTCCTTGAAAAGAATGGTTTCCTTGCCTTCCGCCGGGAAATCCTGGCGAGTGATGGATTCCGGTTCACCGGAAACCGCCTCGATACCGAACCGATAGGGCGCTTTGTGCCTGTCGCCGCCTTCGGTAATCACATCTCCGTACCAATACCCGATTGCCCGGGAAGGATCCATGAAATAATACATATATAGCGTACAGCCTTTCAAATCAACACCGAACACCTCCCATAGATAACGGGCACCGATTTCCGCTGCTTCCTCCGCCGAAACGGCATTGGAATTGGTGGCATGATACATCGGATCCACCTGCACCTTATAGTCTGCTTTCGTATACCCCACTGTCTGAGGCGCCGCGGCCGCGGGTTCCTGCCAGGATGCCTGCAGCTTTACCGGCTTGTCATGGGCGGCCGCAAATACATAACGGTTAACGGCCGCAAAGCCTCCTCCAAACAGGCATAACGCAAGCCCTCCCGCAAGCAGCCCTCTGTAAATTCCTTTTTTCCTGCGTTTTCTTTCTCTCATCCGTAAAAACTCCTTTCTGTTTTTAAAAGGGGACATAGCCGTTTTGTACCTCGTGGTTACGTTATCACGCTTTTTGTCCCTTCTGATAAACGCAGTATAAAACAGCATTTGCAAGAAACGGTCAATAAGTTGTTACGGCAATGTAAATATTACTTTAACGGTAGTCCCGACCTGAACCTTTGACTCGAATATCATTTCCGCGCCGTGGCACTCCGCGATCTGCCGGCATATGGCAAGTCCCAGGCCCGCGTTTCCCGACTCCCTGTTCCGGGACGGATCCACCCGGTAAAAAGGTTCTCTTATCTTGTCCAGCTGGTCTGCCGGGATCCCCTTCCCCTGATCCGATACGGAAAGGATCGCTTTATCCCCTTCCCGGTATGCATGCCAGCGGACAGTGCTGCCGCAGCTGCAGGCATCTGCGGCATTATTGGTAAGGTTTACAAGAAGGCTCTGCAATAAATCCTCATCTCCATACAAACAGCCGCAGTCGTCTTCCCATAAAAGCCGGATTTTTTTCTCTTCCAGCCTCTTGTGAAGCAGCTTTTTGGCTCCGTCAAACAGTTCCCGTATGAGGCATTTTTTCTTTTCGCATGAGCCGTTGGTCAGGGTTGCCAGTGTCAGAAGCCGGTCCGCAATATTCAGGATATACCGGCTGTCCTCAATGATATATCCTGCCATGGTTATCCGTTCTTCTTCACTTAATACGGATTTCTGCATATATTCCGCAAAGCCGCAGACGGAGGTGAGAGGAGTACGTATTTCATGGGAAAAATTATCTATGAACTGCTGTTTTTGTCTGGCGTCCCGGGAAAGCTTTGTCACAGCCTCCTGTACCTTTTGGGCCATATCGTTGAAGCTGTCCGCCATCACGGCCAGTTCCCGGTTACCGGGCACCGGTATCCTTTTTTCATAATTGCCCCCGGCGATTTCCCCGGAGGCTGCCACCACCTGGGAAAAAGGCCGGAAGGTGAGATTAAGAAGAAGCAGGAGCAGCACCCCCGCCAATGCGGAAAAGCCCGTTCCAATCACCAGCAGCGTGTTACGCAGCTTTTCCCACATCCCTATCATGGAGGTAATATCCGAAATATACTGGATTTTATATTCCTGCTTTGTATGGGGAAAATAACCGGTCACAATAATATACTCTTTTCCGTCCAGACGTTTCAGAAGCGCCGTTCTGTCATTTTCCCCGTTATCCGAATACAGCTTTCCCTTCCAGGGAAAGGGGAAGCTGCTGTAGCGCATTTCGTTTCCCTGAAATATTTCAAGATATCCCTTTTGCCTGGCATAATGCTCCGAATAATAAGTAAACAGATATTGTATCACATCTTCTTTTTTTGCCCCTCTTTCCATCAGACTTTTCAGTTCCTTCCCCATGGAGGAGGATATCAGATAATGTTCGTTTCCTCCCCGCTCCATGGCGGTTTCCACCTGCATCCGGAAAAAGAGGGCGGAAATGAGCGTAAGGCTGGTAAAAAAAACGGTGAGAAAAAGAAGAAACGTCACTGTAAATGTCCTAATTTTCATTGGAAATCTCCAATCGGTACCCGATTTTATATACGGTCCTGATATAATCCTCCAGCCCCAGTTTGCTTCTGATCCGCTGGATATGCACATCCACCGTCCGTGTTTCCCCCGCATATTCATATCCCCAGACCAGCTCCTTCAGCTTGTCCCGGGATAACGCGATATTCCGGTTGCGGATGAGGATTTCCAGCAAATCAAATTCCTTGGGTGCACAGTCCACAGGCCTGCCGCCTTTATAGACCGCCCGTGCCTCAAAATCAACCTTTACATCCCCGATAAGGAAGATCTTTTCTGTTTTATGGAACCTGCGCAGAACCACATCCACACGGGCCTGCAGCTCCAGGAGTTCAAAAGGCTTGACAATGTAATCCTCCGCCCCCAGGCGCAGCCCCTTTACCCTGTCCTTCAGATCGGATTTCGCAGTGAGGAAGATAACGGGCGGATGGGGATCCTCCAGGCTGTCCAGCACTTCAAAGCCGTCCATACCCGGAAGCATTACATCCAGGATTATCAGATCATATTGCCGCTCACAGAGCCTTTCATATACAGCCGGACCGTCGTACAGGCTTTCGCAGGAATGGCCTACCAGGCTCAAATTGCTGCATATTAATATATTCAGACGTTTATCGTCTTCTACCACCAGTATTCTCGCCATGGGATTACCGCCTTTGTTCCTTTTTTTCTATGATAACGGATCAATGTAAATAAGTTGTTAACACCCGGAAAGGCAACTCTCGTAATACTCTTCTCCCCGCTCATAAATAACCGGGCAATTTCCGTTATAAGTGGGGCGTTCACACGGGTTCCTTCCAGATTGACAGCTACGGCTCCGGGCATTGACGGCCGTTTAAGCCTTGCATAATCTGCCCTCAGTTTCAGGATAGCCGCATCCGTTGCCTCATGAATTCCGTCCAGATGCTCAATCCATAGTTCCCCGCCCCCATAAAATAACCGAAAAGACTCCTTCTTTATTCCTTCCATTTCTTCTTCCCGCATCTCGTACACATCCCTGTCCTTTTTTCTTTTTTAGTTAGGTACCTTGACATTTTACTCATAAAGTGATACGTTATACTTTGCAAGGTACCTAGCATTTCTTCCGGCCAGCAGTTACGGCAACAGTACCCGCCGTCCGGACACCTGTATTATCAGTAAAGGAGATATCATCGAATGGAACAAACTTATCCTGTCATAGATAAAAACACCGGCCGTGATGCCCTCGGACGCAGAACCGGCTGGCTGGGGCTCTGCGGGAATCTGCTGCTGGTCCTGATAAAGCTTACCGCGGGTTATTTCAGCAACAGTATTGCCATAACCGCGGATGCCCTGAATAATCTTACCGACTGCGGTTCCTCTCTTTTGACCATAGCCGGCTTTACCTTGTCCGCAAGGGAAAAGGATCGGGCACACCCTTATGGTCATGGACGCATGGAATATGTATGCGGTTTTCTGATTTCCATACTGATACTGCTGACTGCAGTGTCCGTTGGGAAATCCTCCCTTGGCCGGCTGCTCCGCCCGTCCGTCGTCCTGGTTTCCCCGGCTATCCTGCTGCCTTTGATCCTGGGCATCGGGATCAAGCTTGCCATGGCCTGGTACGTAAACCGTATCAACCGGACGGCAGCTTCCGCCGCGCTGAGGGCCGTGCGAAATGACAATCTTTCAGATTCCCTTGTAACTGCGGTGACGTTGGCCGGTATCCTGCTGATTCCTTTCACCCGCCTTCCGCTCGACGGTATTCTGGGAATTCTGGTGGCACTCTCCATCCTCTGGTCCGGAATTACCTCCTTCGGTGAAAATCTGGTTCTGCTTATCGGGGAAGGCGCCACTCCGGAAACCGAGCAGCAAATCCGGAAGATCCTGTCGGAATATACCATTTTTGAAGAGACCGCAGAGATCAACCTGCATGATTACGGGCCGGAGGAAAAACTGGCATTCATCAAAGTACGTTTTTCCGGCTCCCCCCATTCCCCGGAGACATTACATACTTTGAAAGAAGTAAAGCATAGGCTGAAGGAAGAGCTGCAGCTGGATGCCACGTTGTATGTGGATACCCTGGACACCTGCCCGGAAACACACTTGTGAACGCACACCAAAACGTCCTTTCTCCGGCCGCCCTCTTTCCGCAGAAATTAAAAAGACCCCGGGCGAAATGGTTTCTTTCCGCCCGGAGCTGTTGCCAAAAACAGTTTACGGCTTGCTTTCCATTATTTTTTCCGCCGACACGGAGAACACATTGCTGAAATACTCTTCTTCCCCCATATCCGAACGGTAGTATTCGTCCACATAGTCCAGAATGATATCCGCCGCCGTCTCGTCAATCACTTCAGCCGCATCGCTGCCGGATACATACCAGGACATGTAATAGTCGCCGTATTCCTGGAATACCAGAAGGAAGTGGTTCTCATCCGTAAAGAGCTTATCATAGAGGGCATTGGCAAACGCATCCATCTCTTCTCCGGAAGGCTCTGTGTTTCCATTCACGCTGTCCGTCAGATACAGATACGGTTTGACACCGGTTTTGCTGAAAAAAGCTTCCATACCTATATTAAGCGTATCCGCCTTCTTTATCCATCCCAGCCTGTCGGTATAGTATTCCGCCACGGTGGGGACCACCCCGGTTTCCTTCTTACCGGAATCCGTTTCCGCTTTCTGCTGTACGGTTGGGGAAGGTGTCTGTGTCTCCTCACTCTGCGGTGCATTCTGCTGTCCGGCCGTCCCATAAGAATTGGATTTCCGGCCTCCGAAAGAGGAAATCACCGCTGCAGCTATTATCACCGCAAATATAGAAAAGAAACATATAATCTAACCTTATTATAAGCAGATCCTTCTGTCAAGACAGAATAAATGACAGTGCTGTCTGTATTTCCAACCGGTTTTCTGTTAAAATACAAGAAAAGCCCGCTTCCGGCAGGCCGTCTCTGAAAGAAAAGAGGTATCCCCATGACGTTACAGCTTTCCCTTATCCTTGGTATATTTGCCGCCCTACTGATGTTTTCCGGTGATATGCTTTTATATTTTACCGCCGGCAGCTACCGCCCGGACGGGACGTTGGAACCGGTTATTTCCATTATGAAAAGGCTGCCGGACCGGCGCCTGATGCTGGGCGGCCTGATCGGCCCCTGTGCCTCCTTTTTCTATTGCCTCGGTTTTTACCATATTACCCTCATGGTACCGGGGCAATACCGGACCGGCGCTTTCTGTATTACGCTGCTTTGCTCCATGGGAATGATAATCAGCGGCGCATACCATTCCCAATGCACTTACCTCGGGCTTATAGGGAAAACGGACTGCCGGGACGGAATGGAAAAGGTCATAAGGAATTTACGGCTGCTCTCCGGCATATCCTTTCTGTTCCTCGCCGCAGGCCTCCTGTTTCTTTCCATAGGTATCCTGTCAGGAATGACCTGTTATCCCCGATATCTGTTTCTCTTTTCTCCCCTGGTTTTGTATTTCCTGAAATATCTGTGGGTAAAAATCCCCCAGCCCTTCCTGATCGTTGTGTACGGCGGCTGGTATAATCTTATGTTTGCCGTTTATTTTCTGGCGGCGCTTTTATTTTCCTTCCGCCTGCAGGCATAGGGCGGCCGGTTATGCGCAGAGAATTCTCTTACGACTTCCCTGTCCCGGGTACCATTTCATCAAACTGAAAGCTTTTCCCCCGATCCTCCGACCGGTATCTTGCCAGCGCCCATGCATCCCCGCCGTCATAATCGCCGTCGGCTCCCTGGCCGCAGAGTACGTAGAGAACGCCGTTTTCCCAATAGGGCATGCGGGGATAATCATAGGGGGCGAAGGTCCCTCCCCCTTCCAGGGTCACCAGCTTCTCTTCCATGTCCACCGGGCTGTAGGAAAATCCCCCGTCCTCCGTCACATACAGCTGTGCGCTGTCGCCTCCGTTGTGCGCAAGGGCGGCAAAGCCAAAGTCCTCATCCAAAAACGTAAAATCAATATCCATTCCCGTCCGGGAGTTAAAAGGATCCGTTCCCACCTTATACCAGGTTTCCCCGCCGTCATAGCTTTTCGCCAGCCCGTAAAACCGGCTTCCCAGTGCCGCATCCAGCACCACCATACGGAAGGTGATCCCCTGCTCCTTAAGCACCATTTCCCTGGCGTAATCCCCGTTATAGCTGTCCCAGCGTACTTCCCCTTCTCTCGGCCCGCTTCGCCTTTTCCCCGGATCCGATGTGTCCCCTCCGCTGTTTGATGGGTGTTCCGCCGTCTGTGCGTGTTCCGCCGTCTGTGCGTGTTCCGCCGTCCGGGCGTTCTCTGCCGTTTCCCCCACTGCAGCAATGCCGGTCATCCCTCGCTTGATGACGGTCTGATATACCTCCTTTGTCTGCAGTCTGCTGTCCGGCTGCAGTTGTGGCGTCTGCGACTGCACCATGCGGTAACGGTAATGCAGACAATCCTCCGTGATTCCGTCATATAGCAGATACAGAGATGCCTTGCCGTCCAGCCGCATGGCAGGGGACTCCTCATAGGTGGTTTCCACAGCAGCCGGATACCGTTCCTCCAGCATTTCCTTGTACAGCTCCCGCATCCCTTCCTCCGGCGCTTTGGCAAATCCGTATCGGTCCGCCGTATCATATTCCCCGCTCAGGAAATACGAATATCCGCTGTTATCCGACAATACATATAGTTCCCCCGGATCCGCCTCAAGCCCCCCGCTGCCGCCTGTTTCGAAGGTCCGGTACACATAGTATCCCAGCGCAGTTTTCACCATCCGGAACGTATATTTCATTTCCACCCGGCTTCCCTCCGCCACCTGGCCGGCAATCCCCGGGGCGGCGATAAATTCTGTGGTATGCACCTCATACCTGCCGTCCTCCTGATCGCCTGCCAGACACTGTATGGAATCAATCTGAACCGCACAGTCATACCCGTTCACCCGGTAAGTCTTAGCAAACTCCTTCAGGATATTCCGTACATTCCAACATTCCTCCGTGTCCGCTGCCGCCACAAAAAAGATCCCATCCTGCTTTGGGGCATACCCTTCTCCGGATGGATTACTTTCTGCCAGGAAATGCATTTTTTCTACGATGGTTTCCTCCGGATTCTGTTTTTCCCGGCTGTTTCCGCTAAGATACTGCTTCAGCTTTACCCAGATTTTATTCTCTTCCCCGCCTTCTGCAGCCCTCTCACTTTCGTTCCACGCTTCCCGTTCATCCGTACTGGCAAAAACAACAGGTTTTGTTTCCCCCGTATCTGCAGCCCAAAGGGTCAGAGTTCCTCCCTGTGCAATTCTTCCGTCATTCAGCCGGCAGTCCTGATTCATGACCAGACTCCACCGCACGCCGGTTCCTTTCCCGAGGGTCACGGCAATGGTCCCGTACCGTCCGCTGTCACCGCTGTCAAAAGACTGCAGGCCCTCCGGCGTTTCCAGCTCCACCGTACCGCCTATACGCAGCCGCCACTTCTCTCCGTCAACTTCCGCTTCCCAGCTGCCGCTCATGGCGGCCAGGGGATCCATATAAGAAATCCCGTCCCCCCGCTCCCCGTACGCAGCCAGATACTGATGAAGAACTCCGTCCCCATCCGTTCCGGTCACCGCACAGACATCGTTCTGCAGCCACTGGTATTTCAGCGATTCCAACCTCTGAAACGGCAGCATATCCTTTTCCCGTTTCCAAAATCCATAATATACCCGGGAAACAGCCAGCGTATGTTTTTCCCTGTCTTCCACTATCACAAGGGTATTCTTTTCATCCGGGGATTTCCGTACGCTGACCGTTTCCGGGAGGAGCAGCGTAACGCAGACTAACGCCAGCACCGCAGTCAGAAACCCGCAGCCTGCCAGAAGCCCCTTCGCTTTTTTCCCAACCGGCAGCCATAATACCAGAAGCAGCGCCGCCGCCAGAAGTACGCTCGCAATGACCGCCGGCTCCATCCACGGATAAAGCCAGCTCAGTCCTCTCGGAAGCACTACTTTCCGGTACAGCACCGCCCCGCTCCCCAGCACCGCCCCTGTAAAAAGTAGCAGCACTGTAGCTGTTATCTTGCCCGCCCGTTTCGTTTTCCTCTTCTCCACAGGCGTTTCCTTCGTTTTCTTTTGCACATCGGTTGTATCCTGTTCTTTTTTATCATCCATTCCGGCAAATCACCTCTATCATCTCCGGCCCGATACCAAAGGGCATAAAACAGTTTCCTTCTGCATTATACCCCCTGTTCCTGCCGGCCGCAATCAGATCCTCCCGGAAAACAGGCGCAAACAATTGCGGGAAAAATCCTCCCTCAACTATTCAAACAACGTGGACGGCGAAACCTCCCGGAATACAATCATGCCGTCAAACGACCTGGAAGGGACAACAGCCTGTGTATAAAACATCCGGGAAAGCTTCTGCCAGCCTTCAATCCCCACATTCAGGGACGTGATTTTCCCGGATGCATTCAGAATTTCCTGCCAGCCCTCATCCTCTGCCACCTCCGAAAAGTCCAGATAGTAGAAATCACTGTCCAGGCCGTCCAGCTGCAAGTTCAGATCATTCGTATTTTTAACCTCCATAACGGAAAAACCGCCGCTGTTGTTCTGGGAATTAAACCGGGTTACCGCAGAGTCTGTCCCGATTGCGAAATAACCGCCGCCATAGGTCCCGGCCAGCAGTTCCCCCAGGCAGGGATAGCCTGACACCGAACTTTTTCCGATATGGCCGTTGTGTCCGTTGATAAAAATAAGACTGCCGTCTCCCTGGTTCACAAACCAGTCCACCTTTTCCGCCATATGGCTGTCCCGCAGGGTATTGTAGTCCGTCCCGCTGGCACAAAGTTCACTGGATTCCAGAATACTGTTGGCACATTCTCTGGCAAAAGCAAACGCCCGTTTCCCGGAGACGGCTGTGATCGCTTCTTCCCTTTTATCCATGGCCTCAAGCAGCGCCCCGGCATCCGTCTGGCCCTGCTTCAGCACGGCATCCTCCAGAAGGGGACGTTTCTCATCCGTCAGTTCCGAAAAGGCCGCCCGGTATTGCTCACTCAGAGCAGGGTCCGCTTCCTCCAGTACGGAAAACAGATATTCCTTGTTGTTATCATACCGCTGCATATCCATCCCGTAAAAATGGAGATCCTGCCCTTCCTGTGCCTGTTCATTGTAGCTGCGCATCCAGTCGGCCAGACCGGCCAGCTCCTGCGTGCGGTAGATTCCGAATCCCAGTTCGGCCACCGCCTCCTGTGCGGTTCCTTCCCCGCCGTGGATATACGCATCCACCTTCAGCCCGCCGCCGAAATCTCCTTCGATAACAAAGGTTCTGCAGCCATTATTCTGCACCAGGGCTTTGAATACCTCCGCCTTCATCTGATGATACTCCTTCACGCCATGGCTGGATTCCCCTAATCCGGCAATCTGTACTGTTTCCGGAACCGTCAGTGCGCTGATATCGGTTCGGCAGGCAGACAAAGACTCCTTCGGCAGCGGTTTACCGCCGCACCCTGCCAGCAGGGCCGTGCAAAGGGCCGCTGTCGTAACGATAGCTATCATATGTTTTCTATTCATGAATGAGATCTCCTATCTGTTAATTTTGTATTTTTTCAATTGCTTCTGATTCCGGCGCCGCCCCGCCGCTGTCCGGAAAACACAGCGTAAAACAAAGCACTCCGCCCGCCTCTTTTGCTTCCAGCCGTCCGTCGCCGTTCCCCGGTCCATCCGCCAGTCCGGCCTCCAAAGTCCCGGCCATTGCCTGTGCCAGGTATCTGGCAATCGTAAGGCCCAACCCGGTACTGTCCTGGTTTCCGGGACTATACCGCACGAAAAACCGGTCAAAAAGGTGGGATACCTCCTCCAGTGTCACTTTTACCGTATCGTTTTCAAACCGGATAGCAGTCCGCCCTTCCCCTTCTTTTATGGAAATACGAAGGAAGCTTTCCGCATATCTTGCGGCATTTTGATAGAGGTTGGAATAAATCCGCTCCAGGGCTTCCGGATCCCCCCATATCCACACCGGGTGATCCGGGATCGCGGCTTCCACATCCAGGCCGGCAGCGGCAAGCACCTGATAATGTTCCGTCAGGGTTTCCCGCAGGATTCTCCCCGCATCTATTCTGCACAGCTTCAGCGGGCAATCCCCTGCCGTAAGCCTGGAAAAGCTGTAAAAGCTGCTGACCAACTGTTCCAGGGAGCGGGCCTTTCGTTCCATCAGGCCAAGCATTTCCTCCAGTTCCCCGTAATCCCGGTCCCTGATTTCCTTATCTCTCAGCAGGCGCAGGTATCCCAGTATAACCGTCAGCGGGGTCCGCAGATCATGGCTGATATTTTCTATCTGCTCCTGAAACTGCTTTTCTCTCTTTTTATAGGC
Organism: uncultured Lachnospiraceae bacterium; assembly: GCA_900548905.1. GTDB lineage: Bacteria > Bacillota > Clostridia > Lachnospirales > Lachnospiraceae > Eisenbergiella. Next base: position 14,229 of record URMK01000083.1, read on the forward strand.
CTGTCCTGCACAACGCATGTCATTCATCGCAAGATTCATCGAATGCAGAAGCTGTTCCAGTTCCCTGTCGGGAACCGGCAGATGCAGCATCCGGTTCTGTTCCGGAGACGTCCGGATTTGCTCCAGCTCCTTTTGCGCTTCTCTGAGCGCGTGTTTCAGCTTATGATAACGGATGCCGGTCCGGACAGCCGCCGCTGCCGCTGCCGCTAATAGCAGATATATCATTTTTGCTCCCATCTGTGGCTTTTGCGCGTGCAGCTGTCAGGGAAACTGAAAAACCGGTTTTACCGCTTTCCCCTGCACCTGACTCAAAATTCTTTGTTTTCATAAGTGTATATCCCGGCCGCAGCGACTACCAGAAGCCCGGCGGCTCCGGTCAGCAGGCATTTCGCCATTCCCTGCGGGGTATTCCATAACAGCTCATAACCACTGAGGGTAACCCGCACTTCCTGTGTCAGGAAATTTCCCGGCAGAAGCAAAGCGGCCCGGCACAGCAGCTCCGACTGCAGTCCGCGGGCGAGGCAGAGCAGCACCCGGGGAAGGATGGTTACCGTAAGGAACCATACGGCGATTCCCGTCACGTTCTTATCAAAGCCGTCCAATACAAGGATTCCCAGCATCATCGCCGCCATGGCGATCAAAGACATTGCCGGTATCTGCAGAAGAATCGCATGTATTTCCATAGTATCCACAGGCAGCAAGAGCCAGGCGCTCCCTACATACACCGTCATGATTGCTATAAGGCTGCAGGCCGCCGCGGCGGTTCCCACTATACATTTTCCTGCAAAAATGCCGGCTCCTGTCACTCCGCAGACCACCGCCTGTTTCACCGTTGCGTTTTTCCGATCTTCCCCGAACATAATGCCGGCGGACAAAAATGCCATATAGCAGTAAAGCATAGGGCTGCTCACCAGCATTCCCAAAGAAAAACGGGCTGTGGCATAGGGGTATGTGCCGCCGGAGGATTTCCCCAGCCAGAACAGCAGCAGATGCAGGCAAAAAATGACGGCCGAAACACCGGCGGTCAACAGGTACATGCCCCTGCTGTGGGCGATCCGGAAGGCTTCACTTTTTATGTAGTTCTGCATACGCCTTCGCCTCCGTTTTTCAGGTTTATATAATAGTCCTCCAGGGAATACCGGCGGCGTTCCAGCGCGGTAACAAGAATACCGTTTTCATAAGCCAGCCGGCTTACCAACGCTTCCTCCCCGTCAAAATCGGCAATACGTATAGAGTTATCCGCCAGCACCCGGTAATGGATCGCCGGAAAAGCCTGTTCCAAAAGGGCTGCGTATCGTTCGGTATCGTTTTCGGTAACCCGGATTAGGATGCTGCCGGAGCAGCGTTCTTCCAGTTCCTGCGCCGTGCATTCCTCCAGGAGCCTTCCTTGGCTCAGGAATCCGAACACCGTCGCCGTCTGCTGCAGCTCTGTCAGAATATGGCCGGACATCAGAATGGTGACATCCTGTTCTTCTTTCAGCCTGCGCATCAGGCTTCTGAATTCTCTGATGCCGCTGGGATCCAGGCCGTTGACGGGTTCGTCCAGTATGAGCAGCCGGGGTTCTCCCAGCAATGCCATTGCCAGGCCCAGACGTTGCTTCATTCCCAGCGAAAGCTTCCTGCACGTCATGTGCCTTTTGTCCCGCAATCCCACGAGCTTCAGCACATCCTCCGTATTTTCCTTTCCCGGGATTCCTTTCAGGATCCGGTAATACTCCAGATTTTTTTCCACCGATAAATCAGGCAGCAGGCCCGGCCGGCCCACCATGGCGCCTATCCGCTTCCGGCAGTGTTCCAGTTCTTTTTTTCCGTATTGTCCCCACAGCCGGACTTCCCCCTCCGTGGGCCGGGCAAGACCTGTCAGCAGCTTCAGAAGCGTGGTTTTTCCCGCTCCGTTGTCACCTATAAGCCCGTAAATATCCCCTTGTTTCACATGCAGGGATACCTGCTGCAGTGCATATAAAGAGCCATAGGCTTTGGATGCCTGTCTGAGCTCGGCCGCATATTCGTTCATCTGGTCCCTCCCTTTTACCGGATCCAAAGCGTCTGTCCGCCGGGGAGCGCTCCCCGGCAGCAAAAGTAGTATATCCCATGGGATTGTAATAAGTACGCAAGAACTTTTAAAGAAGTTATAAAGATGATTCCAGCTTAAAGCCGATTCCGTATACCGTCTGTATATAGCCTTCTCCGGCATCGGCTTCCTTTATTTTCCTGCGCAGATTGCTGATGTGTACATTTACGGTATTATTTTCTCCGTAGTACCCGCCCTTCCATATCTGCTCATAAAGCCGTTCTCTGGAATACACTTTTTCAGGATTCTGAATGAAAAGATATAATATTTCATACTCATATGCGGTGAGGGAAAGGGGCTTACCCGATACCAGAACCTTTCTCCCATCCGGATACAGCTTCATATTCTTATAGGTAAACACGGGTTCTCCCCGCTCTCCCTCTTCCCGGCGCCCCCGCCGCCGGAGCGCCGCCTCCACCCTCGCGGCTACCTCCTCCGGTTCGAAGGGTTTCGTAATATAATCATCCGCGCCGTTTTTCAGCAGTGCCACTTTATCCCGGAGGGCCGCCCTTGCCGACAGGACGAGAACGGGAAGATCACAGCCCCCGTCCCGCAGTGTCTGCAGCAGCGCTTCTCCCGTCATACCCGGCAGCATGAGATCCAGCAAGACGAGATCCGGCTGTTTTTTCTCAAAACACAGCAATGCCTCTGTTCCAGAATAAGCCTGCCTCGTCTCATATCCGGCTGTTTCCAGTATCCGCTTCAAAAGACCGCTGATATCGGCATCGTCCTCGGCTATTAAAATTTCCTGTTTCATTTTTGTAATTCCTCTTATGATCCGTAAATATCTTTTACCTGTTTCCTATAGAATATATTATAGGAGAATCCGGGCCGGGGCGCAATCCTTATCCGGCGGCTACACACCGGCGCGGGTACGGGTTAGCGGCCGCAGTGTAAATGGATTACTGTTCACTCCGTAACCAGTAACGTAAATGGTAACGATTTTACCTGTGAAAAGGTTTTGCGTTGCTTTACTTTCATCGCAGTGTTATTATGGATTCAGAGTCCGAATGCCGCCAATATGGGAGAATTGATACCATGTCATCCAGAACAAAAGTTTTTATCCGGGCACTTCCTTTTTTTATCCTGCTTCTCCTTTGTCTTCCGCCTTTGCACGCCCGGGCGGAGGATACGCCGTCTGTCCGGGTAGGCTATTATGAGGACGGCGATTATATGTATTACAATGCCCAGGGGCAATATGAAGGCTATAATTTTGAGTTCCTTCAGGAGATTTCCAAGCTGAGCGGACTGCGTTACGAAGTGGTTGACACACACAGCTGGCAGAACGCGCTCCAGCTGCTGATTGATGGTGAAATCGATATTCTTCCTTCGGTTTACCGGACAGAAGAACGTACGGAGCAGATGTTTTTTACGGATCAGCCCATGTGCAATATCTACACCACTCTCAATGTGCGCATGGATGATACCCGTTATGATTATGAAGATTTTGATGCGTTTCAGGGGATGCGGGTGGGCATCATCCGCGGCGGAGAGGATGGCGAAAGCTTCCGGCAGTATTGTGAGGAGCATGGGGTGGAACTGTCCATCATAGATTATGAGGAAACCGACGCGCTTCTTGAGGCGCTGGAAGAGGGGGAACTGGACGGCGTTGCCATCACCCATCTGGGCCGCGGCAGCATCTTCCGCAGTGTGGCCCAATTTGCCCCCAACCCGCTGTATATCGCCGTTTCCAAAAAGAAACCGGAACTGCTTGCCCGGATAAACCGTGCCATTAACGATATCCTTCTGCGCAATCCCGGCTACCAGATGGATCTGTACGATAAATATCTGGCTCCCAGCGCCAATCAGCAGCCTGTGCTTACCAAGGAAGAACTGGAATATATCCGCACGGCGGAGCCGATCCGGGTGTCCTATGATCCTTCCTTCGCACCGCTGGCCTACCGCAAGCCTGACGGAAGCTTCGGCGGCGTGGCGGCAGATATTTTCAGCCTGATTTCCCAGGGAAGCGGGCTTGTCTTTGCATTTGAAGCCCGCACCGCGGCGGAATCGCTGGAAGCGCTGAAGCAGGGCGAAACCGATGTGCTCAGTGTGGTTGACGGGGATTATCTCTGGGACGAACGGAATAATATGAACACTACCCTGTATTACCTGAATGCGCCCGGCGTGATAATCACCGGCAGTGACGGAGGGGATGTAAAAACACTGGCTCTGCCGGAGGGCTACCAGCTATCCGAACGGATTGCCCGGAATAACCCGACATGCACCGTCCTCTATTATTCTTCGCTGGAGGAGTGTTTTGACGCTGTGCTGGAGGGCAGGGCCCAGGCCACCTACACCAACACCCATACCGCCAATTATTTACTCAGTACTCCCGGATACGATAAGCTCAATGCCACCACCCTGACCCAATATCCCAGCGATCTGTGCATCGGGGTATCCAAATCCGCCGATTCCCGTCTGTTTACCATTTTGGATAAGTATATCCAGTATATGGCCAGTGAACAGGTGGATGACCTTCTGACGAAGAATTCCACTGTTTCAAGGCCGATCAGCGTGGATGACTTCGTCCGGCAGCATATCTGGCTGGTGACAGGGCTGGTGACCGCCGTGCTTGGAAGCGTTATCCTTCTGCTGTGTATTAACCTGTTTACAAATTCCAGGAAAAACCGGCGGATTCAGAATCTGCTTTTCAAGGATGAACTGACAGGGCTGAATAACCTGAACCGCTTTTATATCCGTTCCGGGGAACTGCTCCGGGAAAAGGGGGAAGCCCCTTATGCGGTGCTTTATTGTGATATCGACCGATTCAAACTGATTAACGATACTTTCGGCTTTGAAGAAGGGGATCGTGTCCTCCGGGCTTTCGGGCAGCTTCTGCAGCAGTCCATGGACAGCCGGGAATGCTGTGCCCGCCTTTCGGCGGACAATTTTGTACTGCTTCTGGAATGCGGGGACTGGGATAAACTGGCCTCCCGCCTGACCCAGCTCGGAAACAGGCTGAACCAGTGGCGCAGGGAAAAAGGCGTGATTCCCTATGAAATCGGGCTGTCCTTCGGCGCTTACCGGGTGGAGAATGATGAAAACCATGATCTCCAGCAGATGCTGGATCTGGCTAATTACGCCAGACACAGCGCCAAGGATGTAACCGCCGGAGGGATTGTATTATACGATGAAAAAATGAGGCAGAGGGCCCTGCTCGACCAGGAGCTGGAGGGCCGCCTGTCCGCCGCACTGGAACAGCGGGAATTTGAAGCTTATTACCAGCCGAAGGTAAACATGGAAACCGGAGCGATCATCGGCAGCGAAGCCCTGGTCCGGTGGAACCATCCTGAACACGGCCTGCTGATGCCCGGCTCTTTCGTCCCCTTTTTTGAAAAAAAGGGGCTCATCGTCCAGGTCGATCTTTTCTTATTTGAATCCGTATGCCGGACCATCCGCAGCTGGCTTGACCGGGGGCTGCCCGTTTCCACCGTCTCCTGCAATTTTTCCCGGCTTCATTTCGGCCGTCCGGGTTTTACGGAACAGATCGCGGCGATTGCGGATCAATATCAGGTTCCCCACGCACTGCTGGAGGTGGAGATCACAGAAAGCGCCATCGCCAGCGTGCCCGACAGCATTGCCCCTGTACTGACGGAGCTGAAGCGGCTGGGCTTTCAAATTGCCATCGACGATTTCGGTTCCGGGTATTCCTCCCTCGGCCAGCTTCAGCGGCTCCGGGCCGATGTGCTTAAGCTGGACCGCAGCTTTGTGGGCGACGGGCTTCAGGGAAAGCGGGAGCAGATTGTAATCGAGAATCTGGTGAATATGGTCAGGGCGCTGGGAATGTCCGTCATCTGCGAGGGTGTGGAAACCCAGGAGCAGGCGCGGGAGCTTCTGCGGATGGGATGTTTTCTTGCCCAGGGCTTTTACTATTACCGGCCTATGCCGGCCGAATCGCTGGAACAGCTTATGCGCTTTCCTCCTGATTAGGAGGCGGGTATCATCTGCTTTACATTGCGGAAATAACCGATATTCTTGTGAAGGAATCCTGATCAAAAGGAGGAAACCGCCGTGCGGTTTCCTCCCTTTTTGCTGTCTCCGGCCTTTTTACCGCCGCTGTCAGAAATCTTTCCTATGTTGCTTCCTTCCCTCAAAAATCTCATCGATCAGCCCATATTGCAGCGCCTCCTCTGCGGTCATATAATGATCCCGATCCGTATCCGCTTCGATTTCTTCCACTGTTTTTCCCGTATTTTCAGCCAGAATCCGGTTCAGCTTCTGATTGGAACGCTGTATGTGATCCGACAGGATGCGGATGTCACTGGCCTGTCCCTGTATGCCGCTTCCTCTCACCGCCGTCTGATGGATCATGATTTCCGCATGGGGCAGAGCCATCCGTTTTCCCTTTGTGCCGCCTGCCAGAAGAAAGGCGCCGAAGCTGGCCGCTATTCCCACACAGACTGTGGATACATCACAGGAGATATATTGCATGGTATCATAAATCGCAAAGCCGGCCGTGACGGATCCGCCGGGGCTGTTGATATACAGCTGGATGTCTTTCTCTGGGTCCTGCGCTTCCAGGAATAACATCTGTGCTACAATCAGTTCTGCGGAAACGTCATCCACTTCCCTCCCCAGAAAAATGATGCGGTCGGATAAAAGCCTCGAAAAGATATCATAGCTTCTTTCCCCATTCCCCGTTTTTTCTATCACATAAGGTACTGTCATGCTCATGCCGCCATCCTCCTGCTGTCTATTGTACTGCTGCCGGCACGGAAACCGCCGCACAGGGATATTTCCGCCTGCTTCGGGACAAAAACCCCCCGTATCCGGTACTCCTGTGGCGTACACCCATACATCTTATGAAAAGCCAGCGTAAACGCCTGCTGGGAACCATAACCGGCTTCATACGCGATTTCCACGATAGGCCCGGCCGTATCTACCAGTTTTTCTGCGGCTAAGGTAAGCCGCCGTCCCCGGATATATTGATATAGGGTACAGCCGGTGCGTTCCGCGAACGTCCTGGCTATATAGAATCTGGAATAATTGAGTTCTTCTGCCATTTTTTCCAGTGTCAGTTCTTCATGGAGGTGATCTCTGATGTAGTGCAGCACACTTGTAACAAGTGAATCCTTACTCATACCTAATTGCCTCTTTCCTTTTTGTTTTTATTGTAGCACGCCCGGCGCCGGTATGTCTTAATAGAAATTGCCCAAAGTCGCCGACCTGCCGTATGGGTACAGATAAAAATTCCGGGTGCCGTCCGGGGGAAGAGTTCCGTCCCGGGTCCTGGTCCCCTGCCAGGGCTCTC
>URMK01000084.1 GCA_900548905.1 uncultured Lachnospiraceae bacterium
TAACACCCTTCGATGACAGCACACAATCCGGGGAATGCATCGGCTACAGTATTACCGATGATCCGGAAAACCGCCCTCTCATAGAAGCGTATGTCAGGGAACTGGCGACCCGGTACGGGCAGGATCCCCGGATATTGATATGGAATGTCTGGAACGAGGCCGGTAATTCCGGAAGGCTGTCCCGCTCCCTGCCCATGATGGAGTCCGTATTTTCCTGGCTGAGGGAACTGGATGTGATGCAGCCCCTGACTGCGGATGTGTGGGGCGCCGGGGCGGACAATCCTTACGGATGGCTGAAAAAACCGGGAATCTATGCGGAAATAGAAGAACATTCCATCGCTCTTTCCGACATTATCACCTTCCATTATTACGGTGATTATACCCATTCCAGGCAGTATATTGCGTTCCTGCGCCGATTCGGCCGTCCGTTGATCAATACGGAATGGCTGCACAGACCATTCCGCAGTCTGATCCAGACGCATCTGCCGCTATGGAAGAAGGAAGGAGTGGGAAGTTACTTTTTCGGTTTTGTGAATGGGAAGAGCCAGTTCAATTTTGTCTGGGAATTCATTAAGAATCTGCCGGATATCGATACCTCGCTTTGGATGCATGATATTTTCCATGAAGATTTCCGGCCTTATGACAAAGAGGAAATTGAGGTAATACGGGAATGCAATAAAGACAAAACATTACCGGGTACATAACATGAAAGACTGGCGGCGGCTTGTCCGGTCTCCCTTGGAATACTGCGATCTTCAATCCTTACGGTTCACTCCGTGACCAGTAACCTTCAATCCTTTCCGCAATCATACCCCGAAAAGAACGAGTGGTGTTTTTCCGGCTTTTCGGTTATAATGAATCCAGTCTGAGCCTTCAGGCACTGGAACGGCAGCACTCATACGGGCGGAAAAAGGAGAACGGAAGATGAAGATAACCTGGTATGGAACAGCCTCTGTTTTATTGGAGGCAGAAGGGGAAAAGCTGTTATTTGATCCCTTTGTACAATTGGCGGGAGGAAGTAATCCCAACTCCCCGGAGGATTTCCCTCCGGACGCGGATATATGTATTACCCACGGTCATGTGGATCATCTTTTTTTTGTACCGGAGCTTTTGGAACAGCGGGACATCACCGTGTACGGAACCAAAGCGGTTATGGATACGCTGGAAGGCTGGGTGGAGGATGGCAGCAGTCTGGTACAGACGGAACCGGGCAGCAGCTGGCGCATGGGGAATATGAAGATTACCATGCTGAAAGGCAAACACACGGACTTTACCGTATGCACCGTACTGCGGAGGTTATTCCGGCCCGGATGGTTCCGCTATTTCAGGAATGCTCTTTTCCTGGCCTGGGCACATCCGAAGTTTCCTGAAAAAGGAGAGACAGCGGCCTATCAGATTGACGCGGAGGGTAAGAGGATACTTTTACTGGGAAGCATGGCTTTGGATGAGGATACGGTTTATCCGGCCGGCGCGGATCTCCTGATCCTCCCTTTCCAGGGAAGGGAAGATATGACGGCCGCCGCAATGGAGATCGTGGACAGGCTGAAACCCCGCCGCATCCTTCTGGATCATTTCGACGATGCTTTCCCCCCGGTATCCGAAGAGGTGGATACCCGATCGTTTAAAAAAGCCATGGATCAGATGTATCCTGAAATCAAGGTGGTCAAGCCAAAATACGGAAAGCCTGTGGAAATATAGACACAGATAGGATACCCCACATCATGTCAGCGCAACGTTTATAACAACCCCATTTATATAAAGAAAATAAAAAGTGAATGTCTGATAAAAGTATGGGAGCCCGATAGAAAGGGAAAGCTTTTAGCAGGCATTCATTTTTTATTCCCGCGGGGTATTTGACTTTGTCAGAAAGCGGGGCCTGTGTTACAAATTATGGTTCCCGAACAGCCAGGTTATTCATAATTCGGGGAACGGCACGCTTAGATAAAGCCGCCTTCCTTTCGGCATGGCCGAAGAGGATATGGTAACGGTTCGGACTTATCTGAACTGTTACCGTGATATATTAAAATCTGGAAAAATAATCCGTATTTCGCTTGACAAAAAAGATCTTTATGTTATTATAAAATTAGTAATGATTACTATTATTTGATATAAATGCATGAAAGAAAAAGGAGGGTTTCAAAAATGGTACAGGGAAAAGCAGCGGTAGTGACAGGAGGCACAAGGGGAATCGGTTATGCTATCGTAAAAAGCTTTCTGGAAAACGGGGCCAGTGTAGCTCTGTGGGGATCCAGACAGGAAACGGTGGATAAGGCACTGGAAAGCCTGCGTCAGGAAAATCCTGACTGGCCGGTAATTGGAATGGCACCGGATCTGGACAAATATGAAGAGATAGAGAAAGCGCTGGCCGAAGTGAAGAATACCTTTGGAAAACTGGACATCATGGTTAACAATGCAGGTATATCCGCAAGGGATTCGTTATATGATTATAAAACAGAAGATTTTGACAGAATCATGGATTTGAACGTGAATTCTGTTTTCCGCTGCTCCAAGGCGGCAGCAATAATAATGAAGGAACAGGGGGGCGGTGTTATACTGAATACGAGTTCCATGGTGAGTCTGTACGGCCAGCCGGCCGGTGTGGGTTATCCGGCCTCCAAGTTTGCTTTAAATGGGCTGACAAGATCCATGGCGAGGGAATTAGGGAAGGATCATATCCGGGTAAATGCAGTTGCCCCCGGTGTAATCCATACGGATATGATGGAAGCTGTCCCCAAGGAAATGATAGAACCTATTATTAAGGGGATTCCGCTGGGCAGAATGGGACAGCCGGAAGATATTGCCAATGCTTTTCTGTTTCTGGCAAGCGATATGGCTTCCTATATTACAGGGGCCGTACTTTCCGTGGACGGTGCTGCGATGACCTGATGTGACGGGAATACGGTACAAGACTTCATTGACTGATATTGATACGCGTGCAGATGCACGCAGACAGGAGCAAACATGAACACAATGATTTTCAGAGATATGTCTTATGGTGTATATGTAACTACCTCACTGGATGGAAACCGTCCTGTGGGATGCATCACCAACAGTATAATGCAGATTACATCGGATCCGGCTACTATAGCCGTGAGTGTAAATCATAATAACTATACGAATTCCTGTATTGACAAATCCGGGAAATTTGCTTTTTCCATTTTGTCCGAGAATTCCGATCCTTCCCTGATAGGAACCTTTGGGTTCCAGTCAAGCAAAGAAACCGACAAGTTCAAAGAAGTGGATTATGAACTTGCGGCGGGGCTTCCCGTGATTAAGGACTCCTGCGGCTACGTGGTATGCCGCGTGATAGATACCATGGAGACCGAGACACATACGGTTTTCCTGGGAGAAGTCATAGAAGCAGAGAGTTACGGCAAACCGGATAATGCCATGACCTATGCCTATTACCATAAAGTGGTAAAAGGAAAAGCGCCCAAGAATGCCCCCACCTATCTGCCGGAGGTGGACGGAGCGCCTGGTACGGATGGAAGCGAAGCATTCCATGGAAGCGAAGCATCCCAAGGAAGCGAAGCATCCCCGGAAAAAAAGACCGGCAAATGGGTATGCCAGGTGTGTGGCTATGTATATGAGGGAGATGAACTGCCGGCTGATTTCAAATGCCCTGTCTGCGGTCAGGGAGCGGATAAATTTAAGAAAGTGGAATAGTAATACCAGGCTTGCACAAAATATCTTTTTCAACCGGTAAGGTTGACATCATATAAGGAATCACATATTCTAAGGATAGCATCCGGGCAAGGCAGTCCGGATACTATCCTTTACCTATGCCTGGAATACGTCCGATGAGCGTGAATAAGGATTTTTTATATCATAAAAACGGGAGAAAAAGAATGCAAAAGAGAATCCAGTATCTGGATATTATAAAAGTGATTTCTATTATTCTGGTGGTTTTCTGCCATTTTGTCCTGCTGGCGGAAACCGTAACCGCCAATATTCTCATGGTAGCCTGCTGGGCGGGGGTTCCCATGTTTTTTATGGTTAACGGTGCCCTTCTATTTACCAGGCCCCTGAAGCTGGACAGGCATGTGCGTAAAACGGTTTCTATATATTTGGTACTTGTACTGTGGAGACTGATTTACCTGTTCTCCATCGGCGCCCTGTGCCAGGTGCCGATGGCCAATTTCGGGAAGAACCAGATCCTGTTGTATCTGTTTGCCTTTGGCAGCCTGGAGGGGATAGGAACCGGACATCTGTGGTTTATTGAAGCGCTGCTGGCTGTCTATCTGGTATTTCCTCTGTTCCGCATCTGTTATGATCACAGCCGGGGGAGGGAAATCCTCCTGTTTTTTGCAGGCTTAGGTATTCTCATGACCAACGGCCTTACCGGACTGCAGATGGTGCTGGACGCTCTTTCCGGCAGAGGTCTGATTGGCGTATATTCCCTTGAGGGATTGGAAATACTCAATCCATTCGGTACCTATGCCAATATGCTGGGATTTTTTCTGTTCGGCGCCTGGCTGCATACGGCGGGAACCTTTCGGGACAGCCTGGCAAAGCAAAGGCTGTTGGGCCTGCTTTTAGCCGTTCCCGGGCTTCTGGGTATGTGGGGTGTGAAGTGGTACACCAGCCGTAATATGGCCTGGGACGGGATCCTGCTGGTGCAGGGGTACCGTCATTTGCCCGTGGTTCTGTTAGCTGTGGGGATTTTCCTCCTTTGCAAGGATATGACGATTCGGAACCGGATGGCGGAAACGGCCGTTTCCGCTGTCGCCAAAAGGACGCTTGGGATCTATTATCTCCACTGGATATTCGGCTGGATGCTGGTCCCATATATGGCATTGCTGTTTCCCGGATTTTCGGTCTGGACAAATATGCTGAAAACAATCGCATTGCTTATACCGGCTCTGATCCTCACCTTCTTTCTGGAAAAGATACCGGTTATCCGGCATTTGGTGACCGGTTAGCCACTTGGTCTGCCGCTGCGGCTTCGGCAGCTGCCTGCGGGTATAAACGTGACAAAAAAAGGCATTTTTGGGAATTTGCTTCCCTTTTGTGCTTGTGTTATAATAACCATAGCGCCGGGCGGCGATGCGGGAAATGCTATAATCCGTTTACGGCCTGCCGGCAGGGTAACAAAGAGTAGAGGAACCGAGTTAACATTTTGACAGCTCTTTCTAACAAATAAGAGTTGCAGAATATACAGGTTTCCGGGTAAAATGAAAGGGTAAAGTGAAGCAGGCCTGCAGACTTTACAAAACGATCCAACAACTTCACAGGATGGATGCAAGCTTCACAGCCCTTTTGCAGCGTGTTAAAGCACGCAGAAGGGGAGCAGGATATGGACAAACCGGTATTGGTAATTCTGGCAGCAGGAATGGGAAGCCGTTACGGCGGATTGAAACAGATTGACCCTGTGGATGAACAGGGGCACAAGATTATTGATTTTTCCATGTTTGATGCTGTCAGGGCAGGATTTAAAAAGGTCGTTTTCATTATTAAGAAGGAAAATGAAAAGGATTTTCGGGAATGCGTGGGCGACAGAGTCAGCAAGCATATAGAAGTGGAATATGTATTCCAGGAGCTTACCAGAGTTCCTGAAGGCTTTCAGATTCCGGACGGCAGGGTGAAACCCTGGGGGACCGCACATGCGATTCTCTGCTGCAAGGGAGTGGTAAACGGGCCTTTTGCCGTGATTAATGCGGATGATTATTATGGAAGAAGCGCGTTCCAGACGCTCTACGCATTTCTCACCACTCATGAGGACGATGAGAAATTCCGTTACGCCATGGTTGGTTATGAACTGGGAAATACGCTGACCGACAATGGTTCTGTAGCCAGAGGCTGCTGTGTAACCGATGAAAACGGATTTTTAAAGACCATAGCGGAACGGACGAAAATCGTGAAAACGGCAGAGGGTGCCGCATATACGGAAGACGACGGCGCCACCTATGTGCCGCTTTCGCTGGATACCCCTGTTTCCATGAATATGTGGGGCTTTTCCGCAAGTATTCTGGATGAACTGGAAAGTGCCGTCAACAGATTCTTTGCGAATGAAGTGCCGGGGAATCCCATGAAAGCGGAATGCTTCCTGCCCATCGAGGTAGATAAGCTTTTGCAGCAGGGAAAGGCAACGGTAGAAGTGCTTTCTTCCAAGGATAAATGGTTCGGTGTAACCTATAAGGAAGATAAGCCTTTTGTTATGGAATCCATTGCCAGACTGAAAGCGGACGGCGTATATCCTGATGTTTTATGGTAAATGTAATGGGTAACTATTCAGCCGGGTCTGCGCATTTACTGCGCATACGCAATTACTGCGCAGGGACTGAACAGTTACGGTAATTGAATAGTAGTATAGGCGCCTTTGTGCGCAGATAGGAGCGACTATGGCAATTTTAGTAACAGGCGGTGCCGGCTATATTGGCAGTCATACGGTAGTGGAACTGCAGAATGCAGGATATGAAGTGGTGGTTTTAGATAATCTCAGCAACTCCAGCGAGAAATCCCTGCAGCGTGTGGAAGCAATTACAGGAAAGCATGTGCCCTTTTATAAGGCGGATATTCTGGACAGGGCTGCCCTGCGTGAAATATTTGAAAAAGAAAATATTGATTCCTGTATTCATTTTGCAGGGCTGAAGGCAGTAGGAGAATCGGTTGCCAAGCCGTGGGAGTATTACGAAAATAATATAGCGGGAACATTGACTTTGGTGGATGAGATGCGTAAAGCGGGCGTGAAAAACATCATTTTCTCTTCCTCCGCTACCGTTTACGGAGATCCGGCCTTCATTCCCATTACCGAGGAATGTCCCAAGGGGCAGTGCACCAACCCTTACGGCTGGACGAAATCCATGCTGGAACAGATTCTTTCCGATATCCAGAAAGCGGATCCGGAATGGAATGTAGTCCTGCTTCGCTATTTCAACCCTATCGGCGCACATAAGAGCGGAACTATAGGGGAAAATCCCAACGGAATCCCCAACAACCTGATGCCTTATATTACACAGGTTGCGGTAGGAAAGCTGAAGGAGCTGAATGTATTCGGCAATGATTATGATACCCCCGACGGTACCGGCGTGAGGGATTACATCCATGTGGTGGATTTGGCGAGAGGCCATGTCAAGGCACTGAAGAAAATCGAAGACAAGTCCGGTCTGAACATTTATAATCTGGGAACGGGCAAAGGTTACAGTGTTCTGGATATCGTAAAGAATTTTGAAGAAGCCACAGGCGTTACGATTCCTTATGTCATCAGAGAACGCCGCCCCGGGGATATCGCCACCTGTTATTCCGACGCAGGCAAAGCGGAAGCGGAGCTTGGCTGGAAGGCGGAATACGGCATTAAAGAGATGTGTGCCGATTCCTGGAAATGGCAGTCCCGGAATCCTAACGGCTATGATGACTAAATATACTGTTTGGTATTCCCGTAAAGGATCCGGCTGAGTGACACGGCACGTTTGGAATGCGTATACATAAGGGACAGGGTATCCTGGTTTAAATTACCGGAAGACCCTGTCCCTTTTGTAATTGAGATGCGGGAGGTTCTGTAGTACACTGAAGATATGGGTCCGTTAAGATTTTTGTAAGAATTCCCGTCGGAAGTTCGTAAGACATCTGCATTACACTGAGGATAAGCTCAAAGGAGGAACTGACCGGATATGAATGAATGTATATTGGTGGTGGATGATGACAGGGAAATTGTGAAGGCCATCGCCATTGTGTTGGAGAAAGAAGGCTACAGGGTTTTGCGGGCCTATGACGGCATGGAGGCGCTGGATATTCTGGCAGGAGGCCATGTGCAGCTGCTTATTATTGATGTGATGATGCCCCGTCTGGACGGTCTGTCGGCGGTGATGCGGATACGGGAAAAAAGGAATCTGCCCATTATTGTGCTCAGTGCCAAAAGCGAAGATTCGGATAAAATACTGGGGCTGTCCATGGGGGCGGATGATTATGTGACAAAACCCTATAATCCCCAGGAACTGGCGGCCCGCGTAAAAAGCCAGCTGCGCCGTTATACGAGTCTCGGGGACATCCATGCTTCGGAGCAGACGGAAGAACTGACGAATGGCAGGCTGCTGTTCCGCACCGATGAACGGATCCTGTATGCGGACGGGGAAGCGGTTAAGCTTACAGCTACCGAAACAAAAATCATGGAGCTTTTCATGCGTAATCTGGGGAGAGTGTTTCCCGCGGAAGAGATCTACCGGCGCGTATGGGAAGAAGATGCGTTTGCCCCGGAAAACACAGTTATGGTACATATCCGCCGTATCCGCGAAAAAATCGAGTTGAATCCGAAGGAGCCAGAATATTTAAAGGTGGTATGGGGAATTGGATACAAAATGGAAAAAAAATAAAAGATGGATTGGAGCAGTCACTTTTTTTCTGGGAATCACCCTTCTTCTGGGGGATATCCTGCAGGTGACAGGCATGATTGCCGGAGGTATCACGGTTGAGGATATCCGGGACTCCATGCAGTCAGATTATCAGAAAACTTCTTCCTTCCGGTTTTATATGGAAGGTTATCTGGAGGATTTCCTTTCTATGGCTTCCGGAGGAGAGGTTGGTTTTTCCTGGAATAATGACAGCCGCACAAGAGGGATATCCTACAGCAGCTATTATGGACAGGAAGCCTATGGATACGCAGGAGACGGGAACGTCATGGTTTTTGGGATCCAAGGCAATGCGGGTAACACAGTCTCATCCGTTGTGACAGTAACAGCGGAGGCTGAAGCTTCAGAGAATGTGGCGGATGAAGTGTCTACGGAACAATCCGCGTGGGAAGGAACCGTGACAGAGGGCTCATCGGATCAGGCGGAACAGGAAGGGGCGGATACGGTGCAGCAGTCTTACTCGCAGAGCGATGCTTCCAGCTCCGTGGATGTTGCGGAATCCTCCATGAGTTCCCAAGAAGATAAACGACAGGCGGCCGATGAAGCCCATGAAATGCTGAAGGGCTGCAAGAACCTTCTGTATACCATTACTTATCAGGATAAAGAACTGTACAGCAATGCGGACGGCATGCTCCTGGACGGAGAGAGCCGGATCCTCCCCGACGGTTACAATTTTCTTCTCTATTTTGACGGTAACAGGGTATATATGCAGAAGGATGGAAAAGAAATAGACATCTATGGAAATGGCCTGTACACGGACGACGGAAGCTGGTTTGTGCCCGGTTATGAGAATTTCCCCGTGGATGAAAAATATAAGGATGCCAGGATTACCATTGCCGCAGTCAGGGATCCCCTGCAATATACGGTTGCGGTATACGGCGGCGGCTATACTTATTATACCGGCGGAAACCGGCTGTATCAGATCGTGAGTGGGATGCAGGATACAAAGGCTTCGCTGTATCTGGCTTTCTGGCTTCTTATGGTGTCGCTTTTCCTTTTGATCATCGGCATTCTTTTCCGGAAGGACAGCAGGGAAGCAGGGCGGAAGCTGGCCCTTATTACCGGAAAGCTATGGTATGAAGTAAAGGTGCTGGCAGTACTGGTACCTGTCGGTTTTCTGCTGTATTACCTGGCTCCGGCATTCCGTAATCTTCATGACGCCGGGCTGCATCCGGATATTTATTATCAATATACCATATACCAGCTGCGGCCCCTTATCCTTGCGGTATTTTGGCTTATCTGGCTGGCAGTGAATGATACCAGGCAAAACAGCCGGGTTTGGAAAAACAGTCTCCTTGTGAGAATCCACCGCAGCCTGTCTGTAAAAGAACTGGAATATCCCTTCCAGAAGCGGATGGTGAGAAGATTCCGGAAGCTGCCGGTGGTAACCGGCGGAATGGTTATACTGCTTGCAGCGGTAATGATTATCCTGGCAAAAGATACGGCTTTTGGAGCCTTTACCGGTGTCGTTATGTGGAGCATGACGATTCTGGCAGTATTGGTCACGGCGGTAACACAGGCCGTATACATCCATTCCCTGCGGCGGGATACCAGGGACATAGGAGATTTGATAGACCAGATATATGCTGTCCGCGAAGGGGATATGGAAGCCCCGTTACATCTGCCCGGAGATTCCGATCTGCATGACGCCGTTACCTGTATGAATGAGATCCGGGAAGGCATGAAGGAAGCGATAGATGAGCAGGTCCGCAGCGAACGGATGAAGGTGGAACTTATCGCCAACGTTTCCCATGACATTAAAACGCCTCTGACCTCCATCATCAGTTACGTGGAACTTCTCAAGGAGGAGGAAGAGCTTCCGGAGCACGTACAGGATTATGTATCCATCCTGGAAAGCAAATCCCAGCGGCTGAAAACTATGGTACAGGATGTGTTTGAAGTGAGTAAGGCCGCATCCGGGGAACTGCCTGTGAAGCTGGAGACGATCGATTTTGCCAAGCTGCTGCGGCAGACGCTGGCAGATATGGAAGAAGTAATTAAGGATGCCAAGGTGACGGTAAGGCCGCAGATCCCCGAGGAAGAGCGGTTTATCCGGGCGGACGGGCAGCGGATGTACCGGGTTTTCCAGAACCTGATCCAGAATGCCCTGCAATATTCCCTGGACGGTTCACGGGTCTATATATCTCTGGAAGAAAAGGAAGGTCTGCTCACGGCCAGTGTAACCAACACCTCGGCGGTGGAGCTTTCCGGTGATATTGATTACACAGCCCGGTTTACCCGGGGGGACAGCAGCCGTACCGACGGCGGAAGCGGCCTGGGCCTATCCATAGCGAGAAGTTTTACGGAGGCCTGCCAGGGAAACTTCCGCATAGAAATACGGGCGGATTTGTTTACCGCTTATGTGGAATTCCGGGAAACGCATGAGCAGGAAAAGGAAGTGCTGTGACAGACATTCCGGTACACGGTTCCGGAAAGAAGAAAAAAATGGAGAAGGAGCAACTTTTATGACAGAAAAAGAAAAATCATATGCCGAAATGCTATACCAGCCCGGCGACCCTGAATTGGCGGCAGACCGAGACATAACGGTAAAGAAGCTGCACGACTATAACCACATTCACCCTCTTGACCGCGATGCGCGTCAGGCCGCCATACGGGAAATTTTAGGCGGCGCAGGCAAAAACTGCGTGGTGGAGCAGCCGATCTTCTGTACCTATGGATACAACACTACGGTGGGAGATAACTTTTTCATGAATGTCAATGGCAAGCTCATGGACAGCGGAAAGATTACTATCGGAAACAATGTGTTTATCGCGCCTGACGTATGCATCGTAACGGAAGAGCATGCCATGGATGTGGCACAGCGGCTGGAAGGGCTTGAATATACCCATCCGGTTACCATCGGTGACAACGTATGGATTTGCACGGGAGCTATTGTGCTGCCCGGCGTAACCATTGGTGCCAACAGCGTAATCGGTGCGGGCAGTGTGGTTACGAAAGATATTCCGCCGAACAGCCTGGCAGTGGGGAACCCCTGCAGAGTGATCCGTCAGACGACGGAGGAGGGAAGCACTGGCGATACCCTTTAATCCATTGGCCCGTCCACACGGATCCTCTTACGCCGTATAAGAATGGAAACGGCTGTCCTGCGGATAGCAGACCCAAAAAAACTGGCCGGAAGCCTTCCGCCAGTTTTTGGTCTGTTATCCGTACTTTTATGCCACATACTTAAACATAAAGATAAAATGGCAGATACTTCCGCCCATCACAAACAGATGAAAGATTTCATGGGAACCGAAATATTTATGCCTGGAATTAAAAATAGGGAGCTTTAATGCATAAATAATACCGCCTATTGTATAAATCATCCCGCCTGCCAGCAGCCAGATAAATGCAGCCCTGGGAAGGGTGTTCCACAACTGGCCGAAAACAGCCACGCATATCCAGCCCATTGCTATATAGATGACGGAAGAAAACCATTTGGGACAGGTAATCCAAACGGCTTTTATGGTCATACCAAGAATTGCCACCCCCCAGACAACAGCCAGCAGAGTGTAACCCAGCTTACCGCCCAGGACAACCAGACAGATGGGGGTATAAGAACCGGCTATCAGGACAAAAATCATCATATGGTCAATTTTACGGAAAACACGCAGGATACGTCCGCCCACATTAATGGAATGATAGGTTGCGCTTGCTCCGTAAAGCAGAATCATGCTGGCGATAAATACCATCATAGCCGCGAATACCTCGGGCTGATTGGATAATACAGCTTTTATCAGCAGGGGAGTGGATGCGATGATTGCCATCATCATGCCGATGAAATGGGTAATTGCACTCCCGGGTTCTCTTATTGTTACACTCATAATAAATGCCTCCTTGCTCTAGCTGAAAGATAAAGTAAAATGTATCACGTAGTTATGAAAACTATGTTATATATATTATGATACTACAGCATATTATTTCGAGTGTCAATAAAAATATACAAAATCCTGACGGGATTTTTTCTCAAGAATAAAGAGAGGATAACGAGTCCTTTTCAAGGGATAACCCAATATAAAAATAAGGAACAGAGTCTGGACAGGAGGGCGGCAGCCGGACCGTCAGCAGTTATGCATACGGATCCGCAGCCGCTCTGTGCCTAATCCTCTTCGATCACATGTATTTCAAGAAAATCGAAGTCAATCTGTTCCACGAAGTTGTCCGGGGTAAACCGGGCCTTACTGTGTTTCTTAAAATCCTGCACAGTTACATCCAGCCACATGGGTTTCCCCAAATCAAACTGATAGCAGATTTCATCCAGCGCATGGAAAACCTTATGGGTTCTGGTGTCATCGGAATCGTCACAGATAACGGTATCCTTCAGCATGCGATTGTCTTTAAATATTTTTGCCCACATTCGGAACATAGGTAACACCCCTTGTCATTAGAATCCGGATGCCATGCGGCAACGCTTCAGCATCCGAGTAAGCATAGTGTAGCTGAAAACAGATAAAAACGCAATAGTCGTCCTGCCCGTGAGTTTCCGATATGCAGCATAAAGATAACCCAAGGCGCATATTATAGTTTTGCGGGTGTTTTTCCGGAGACACCGGCTTTTTCGCGATAAGGAAGAAATTAGATAACCGGCCGGAAGGCCTGCGCATTGACTGCGAAACGTAAAAAAGCCCCCGTTTCTTGCAGTGGGGGCTTTGATTATTAATTTTCTGTAAAATATCCATGTTTGCGATAAATCTATGGTATAATAAACCTGTAAAAAGTTAAATTGAGGATGAAGAAAATGGAATATGTGGCAGATAATGATAACCAGGTGGACAGCTGGCAGGAGGTCACCCTGGTCTATAATGCGGCATTAAAGCAGATTAATACAAAGCTGGAAATCCTGAACGATGAATTCCAGCATGTGCATCGTTATAATCCTATTGAGCACATTAAATCCCGCATGAAAACCTCGGAAAGCATTGTTAAGAAGCTGAAGCGTTACGGCTATGAATCCACCATCGAAAATATGGTGAAATATATTAATGATATAGCGGGGATCCGTGTTATCTGTTCCTTTACGTCCGATATCTACCGGATAGCGGATATGATAAGGAACCAGAATGATATCAAGGTGATTTCCGTAAAGGACTACATGAAGCATCCCAAAGCCAGCGGCTATAAGAGCTATCATATGCTTGTTACGGTTCCTGTATTTTTGTCGGATCGGATCGTGGAGGTCAAGGTGGAAATCCAGATACGGACGGTTGCCATGGATTTCTGGGCCAGTCTGGAACATAAGATTAATTACAAGTTTGAAGGGAATGCGCCCCAGCATATCAAGACGGAGCTTGTGGAATGCGCGAGAATGGTATCGGATCTGGATGCAAGAATGCTGTCTTTGAATGAGGAGATTCTCAGCTTGAGCGGGGAAAAGGATACAGATTAATAGGATAAAAAAGTAATATGCGTTGGTAAGAGAAGCTGTGTAAGACTGAAAAGTTCGGTCTTATATGGCTTTTTTATCCCCTTTCCATACGCTTATAAAATGAGGAGTGCCCCGATGCTAAAAGCACCGGGGCTATTATGAAAAAATTTATCTATGTTTGCTAATGGATTGTTACGTTTGTTTCTCTTGAACTTATGAACATAGTATAACAATCAAATATGAATAAATTATGAACAAGTTGTAAATGTATAGTTAATTATAATAAAAAATAATATGTACAATATGAAAAATAGTGCATAATATACAAAAAAGCCGTATGAACGCCGGAAAGAGGCATGAATAACCGGTTGTAAAAAGCAGGGAATGATGCTAAAATGGGGAAAATAGCGGGTGTATGTCTGTTTTGTCATACAGGTTCAGGTTTAGTTTTACGCAGGAGGAAAAGTCAGATGGATAATTATAGAGAAGACCCGGCTTACCGGGGAGGTCCCGCAGGCGGCATGACGCCGGACGCCCAGGAAGCAAAGCGTCTGAGGAACCAGCTGGTGGAATATGACGGATACCTACAGGAAATGAGAAAGTCCAATATGAAAAACGTGGAGACATTGGATGTGATCCAGCGTTATACGGATAAAAGCACGGCGGGGATCCAGAAGCTGACGGAAGAAAGTGCGGCGGGTATGCAGAAGCTGGCGGAGGAAAGCCTTCATGGTGTACAGAAGCTGGCCGAGGAATGTGCATCGGGCCTGCGCAGGTATTCTGCGGACGGCACCAACAGCCTGCAGGAGATGGCAGATAACGGGAGTGCAGGGATAGCCGGGGTGGCAAGAACCGGAGAAGACGGCCTGAACCGTCTGGCGGAGGACGGTCTTGAGAGGCTGTCCCATCTGGCAGAGGTGAGTCTGCAGCAGCTGGAGGGGCTGACGGAAGAAAGCCTGAGCCAGATCAAAGCCCTTGCGGAGGAAAGTGTTTCCAGGATTCAGGAAGTGAACAACCGGAATGTGGAAACGGCCGACAGGGTGGAGGAAATCCGTGAACTGGTGGCAGGACAGACGGAGAGCCTGCGGGAAATGCAGAAGCAGACAGATGAATTTACCCATAAGGAGAATGTGAAGGTTTACCGGAATGTGCAGGCCGTCGTTGTGGAGGAGGTCAAAAAACAGACAGAGGAACTGAAGGAAGCCAACCGCGGTCTGAAGCCTATGCTGGTCATAACACTTGCCGCAACGCTGGCTAACGTTGCCTTGTTTATTTTACAAATTCTGGGAATACTTGGTATATAAAAGGAACGTAATATCTGTGGAAAAGCACGGAGTGGAGAGGAAGGAGCAAGGCGGACTTAATGGGAAAACAGGAATGGAAGCCCGGCAATATGCTGTACCCGGTTCCGGCAGTTATGGTAAGCTGTGCGGATAAGGCCGGAAACAGCAATATTCTCACCGTGGCGTGGGCGGGTACCGTATGCAGCAATCCCCCTATGGTATCGATTTCGGTGCGGCCGGACAGGTACTCTTATACCTTTCTGCAGGAAACCGGGGAATTCGTCATCAATCTCACCACGCAGAAGCTGGCGTTTGCCACGGACTTGTGCGGTGTGAAAAGCGGCAGGGATACGGATAAATGGAAGGCGGCCCGCCTGACACCGGTTCCGGGCCGGGTGGTAAAGGCGCCGTTGATAAAGGAAAGTCCGGTAAATCTGGAATGCAGGGTCAGACAGGCGATGGCACTTGGCAGCCATACCATGTTTGTTGCAGAGGTGGTTTCCGTCAGTGTGGACGAGGCATATCTGGATCAGAACAACCGGTTCCATCTGGATAAAGCGGATCCTATATGTTATTCCCACGGCATATACTATGCCATTGGGAAGGCGATAGGGAAATTTGGATACAGTGTAGCGAAGAAGAAAAAATAGTTTGCGGGAAGAAAAGCGGGATTCATGGAAAGTATTACAAAATATTATAGAAGATTAAGAGCCACATTCCTGTTAACGGCGTTCTGCATCATAGCAGCCGCTGTTCTTTTTGTGCCTTCCTTCGGAAAGTACGTCCGCGGGGAAAACAATGTGGCGGATATTCTGCTGAACGGGACTTTGGTAGGGTGTACGGACGAGCCGGAAAAAGCGGCTGAAATTCTGCAGAGCGCAAGAGAGGAGCTTGTCAGGGATAATCAGGAGCTTGTATTCATGACGGCGAGCCTGGAGCTGCAGGGCAGACGTATGGTGGTAGGAAGAGTGGACAGCGAGAAGGCCATCCGCACCAATATGGAAGAGGTACTGAGCAGCAGCATCTGCAAAACGCTTCAGCATGCTTATACGGTAAAGATTAACGAATATACCGTAAACCTGAAAACCAGCGATGAGGTTCTTGCGCTGTTGTACGCCTGTCTTGAAAAATACGATCCCACAGGAGAATATGTGGTTGATCTGGTAGTTGATCCGGTTCGTGAATTGAATGTGCTCACTACCTCCATTTGTAAGGAGGAGGAGCGTAAAAGCCCTGATGAGGTGGAAACAAGCGCCGGTGTGGGCTTGTTCCTGGAAGAGGTATGCGAAGCGGCTGCGCCGGGAATCGTGGGGGATTTCGACAGTCTGGACTATGGGCTGCGGGATTTGGCCTATGCGGATACGGTGGAGGTGGTGGAAGCCTACCTTATGGAGGAGGAAATTACCAGCCTGGACGAAGCCATCGAACAGGTGACCAAAGAGCAGGAAAAGGAGCAGATCTATGAAGTGCAGCCGGGCAATACCCTTTCCCAGATTGCATTGGATAACGGATTGACCGTGGAAGGGCTGGTCGCCATCAATCCTTCCCTGGACAGCGCGGAGTCCACCATCCGGGTGGGGGACGAGCTGATCATCACCGTACCTGAGCCTGAGCTTTCCGTCATACACGAGGAACTGGTGTATGCGGAGGAAAGTTATGATGCGCCGGTCCAGTACGTGGATGTGGACGACTGGTATACCACCAAACAGGAGGTTGTGCAGGAGCCGTCTGCAGGACACCGCAGGGTGGCCAGCATAATTACGTATAAAAATGAAGAGGAAGTGGGAGAGGAGATCGTCCTGGAGGAAGTGGATTATGAAGCGGTCCCCAAAATCGTAAAAAGGGGTACGAAGGTGCCTCCCACCTATATCAAGCCTATATCCGGCGGGCGTCTCTCCTCCAATTACGGCGGACGCAACGCCCCGACAAAGGGAGCCTCCACCAACCACAAGGGAATTGACTGGGCGACACCGGTGGGAACCGCTGTTATGGCATCCTCCGGAGGAACCGTTACGAGGGCCGGCTGGGGAAGCGGCTACGGATATGTGGTCTATATTCAGCATGCCGACGGCAGGGAAACCCGATACGGGCATCTGAGCAAGGTGCTGGTTTCCGCAGGCCAGCAGGTCAGCCAGGGACAGAAAATTGCCTTAAGCGGTAATACCGGCCGCAGTACCGGCCCCCATCTGCATTTTGAAATCCGTATCAACGGACAGGCGGTCAACCCGCTTCAATATCTGAACTGAGAAAAACCAGAGTCCCCCCGCCGCAAAACCGGCAGGGGGATTTCTGAATGGTTATAAAGTTGTAACTATTCAGTCAGGCCTGCGCATTTACTGCGCAGACCGTAAGAAAGTGATTCAGGAGTGCCAAAATCCATCGCCGAAGGCGATTTAGGATAGATTTTGGCAGTAACTGTGAAGGGACTGAACAGTTACATAAAGATTTCCATTTACAAAGTAAAAAAATGTGATATAATCGCATTTGGATTATTAGGTGGCAAAAAATTTGTATATATGGTATAATAATCGAAAATTTGTATGTCAGATTTTACTAATCGGGTTTTGCATAAAGGATTTTGGACAGTTAATAATAATTGATATCGATAGAAAATCAGAACGGACGGTGTACGCATAGGCATGCGTCTGCAGTGGTTTAAAAATGATAACAGTTCAATCCTGGATTGTTATAAAAATTATGAGTGAGTGACCGTCGGGAGGTAACTTTGGGAGTTGGCGAAGCAGCCTCGGGACGGTTCCCTGAAATCGGTATGCCGGAACTGCATGGAACTATCCAGCATAAGTCCGTCATGCATAATGAGGTTAATATGGAACAATATGTGGTTGAAGGCGGGAATCCGCTTGTTGGAGAAGTGGAAATAGGCGGTGCCAAGAATGCGGCTCTTGCCATACTGGCAGCATCGGTTATGACCGACGAAACGGTTTTGATAGAAAATATGCCTGATGTGAGGGACACCAATATCCTTCTGCAGGCTATGCAGAGCATTGGCGTAATCGTGGAACGTGTGGACAGGCATACGGTCAAAGTCAATGCCTCCCATATCCATGAGCTTGTTATAGAAGATGATTTTATTAAAAAAATACGCGCTTCTTATTATCTTCTTGGAGCGCTTTTAGGAAAATACAACAAGGCCGAGGTGGCGCTTCCCGGCGGCTGCAACATCGGAAGCCGTCCCATTGACCAGCATATCAAGGGCTTTAAGGCGTTAGGCGCCGACGTGCGGATCGAGCATGGCCTGATAATCACCGAGGCGCCGAAGCTGAAGGGAAGCCATGTCTATATGGATGTGGTGAGTGTGGGAGCTACGATCAATGTGATGATGGCGGCGGCTATGGCGGACGGCATGACCATTATTGAGAATGCGGCAAAGGAACCCCATGTGGTGGATCTTGCCAACTTCCTTAACAGCATGGGCGCGAATGTCAAAGGCGCCGGAACGGATGTGATCCGTATCCGCGGGGTACAGAAGCTCCACAGAACGGAATATGCCATCATTCCCGATCAGATCGAAGCGGGAACTTTTATGTTTGCAGCGGCGGCGACCCAGGGGGATGTGACGGTCAAGAATGTGATTCCGAAGCATCTGGAATCCATCAGTGCCAAGCTGATGGAAATCGGCTGTGAGGTGGAAGAATCCGACGATGCCGTAAGGGTGGTTGCTTCCAGGCCGTTGAACCATACCCACGTAAAGACGCTTCCTTATCCCGGTTTTCCTACGGATATGCAGCCGCAGATCACGGTTGCGCTGGGGCTTTCCCAGGGGACAAGCATCGTGACGGAAAGCATTTTTGAAAACCGTTTTAAATATGTGGATGAGCTTACCAGAATGGGAGCCAGCATTAAGGTGGAAGGGAATTCCGCCATTATTGACGGCGTTACCAGATATACCGGCGCCAGCATCACCGCTCCTGATCTCAGGGCAGGTGCGGCTCTGGTGATAGCGGCTCTTGCTGCAGAAGGGGTTTCCACGGTGGATGATATTCTTTATATTGAAAGAGGATATGAGAATTTCCCCGAAAAGCTCCGCGGCATTGGCGCACAGATTGAGAAGGTGGATAACGAAAGGGATATTAAGAAATTCCGCTTTAAAGTCGTTTGAACCGCATTGCACAATTTTATCAATTTGTCCCGTTGACAGAGCGTTGATTATGGTGTATTGTAAGAAACGTAGTCACAGATAAGAAAATTCAATATTGTATCATCTCTTATTCAGAGTGGTGGAGGTACATAGGACCTGCGAAGCCACGGCAACCCCTCAAAGGAAGGTGCCAACCTGAGCGAGTAATTCGAACAATAAGAGGATTTGATTATCATTAACATCGGGTCCGCTTATAGAGCGGACTTTTTTTGTGCAGCAGAATACGGAATATCTGCTGCACAGGTAAGGAGGAAACATGGAGAAACATTTATTTACATCCGAATCCGTAACGGAAGGACATCCCGATAAAATGTGCGATGCCATCTCCGATGCAGTGCTTGACGCGCTGATGGAGCAGGATCCCATGAGCCGTGTGGCCTGTGAAACCTGTACCACTACCGGCCTGGTTCTGGTAATGGGAGAGATCACCACCAGGGCTTATGTGGATATCCAGAAAATTGTACGGGATACGGTAAGGGAAATCGGCTATACCAAGTCCGAATACGGATTTGACGCCAACACCTGCGGCGTTATGGTGGCTCTGGATGAACAGTCCGCAGACATAGCCATGGGCGTTGACAAGGCGCTTGAGGCAAAGCAGGAAGAGAAGGTTTCCGCGGAGCATAAAATGACAGAGGCCCAGCTTGACGCCATCGGCGCAGGGGATCAGGGTATGATGTTCGGTTTTGCCACCAATGAAACAGAGGAATATATGCCTTACTCCATCAGTCTTGCCCATAAGCTGGTAAGACAGCTTACCAAAGTGCGTAAGGACGGAACGCTTCCCTACCTGAGACCGGATGGGAAGAGCCAGGTAACCGTGGAGTATGACGAAAACGAAAAGCCCATCCGTCTGGAGGCTGTGGTTCTTTCCACACAGCATGATGCGGATGTTACCCAGGAACAGATCCATGCCGATATTAAGAAGTATGTGTTTGATCCGATTCTGCCCGGGGATATGATCGACGGACAAACCAAGTTTTTCATCAATCCTACGGGACGTTTTGTAATCGGCGGACCCAATGGGGACAGCGGCCTGACAGGGCGTAAAATTATCGTTGATACTTATGGCGGTTATGCCCGTCACGGCGGCGGAGCCTTCTCTGGGAAGGACTGCACCAAGGTTGACCGCTCGGCAGCGTATGCGGCCCGTTATGTGGCGAAAAATATCGTGGCTGCAGGGCTTGCGGATAAGTGTGAAATCCAGCTGTCCTATGCAATCGGCGTTGCCCATCCCACCTCCATCATGGTGGATACCTACGGAACCGGGAAGCTTTCCGATGAGAAGCTGGTGGAAATCATTCGTGATAACTTTGACTTAAGGCCGGCCGGCATTATTAAAATGTTGGATCTGCGCCGTCCTATCTACAGACAGACAGCAGCCTACGGCCATTTCGGACGTCATGATTTGGATTTGCCCTGGGAGAAGCTGGATAAAGCAGCGGATTTAAAAAAATACCTCTAAACCATAAAGCATCGGAACGGTTCAGGCTTATCGGAACCGTTTCGATGTTTTACCTTGATTTTACATAAAATTTTCTATTTCCGGATAGATATAAAGTGTGGGATTTGTTACGCTTAAACCGGAAAGGAGGAATTTATATGGAAAACAGGGCATATGGCATGGAAAAAGGTCGGTTCGCTTTTCTGTACAAATTGCCGCCTAAACTGATATTGCTTTTGAATACCGCAGTATGGCTTATGGCCGGCCTGCTTCTGGGAGCAGCGGCGGAAAGCTTTCTGGAAATTCCGATAAATACGGCGGGAATGGCGGCGCTGCTATCCCTGACAGCGGGATTTTGCGGAGGCGTAATCTATTTAATAAGAAGAAAATAAGAATTCGGCAGCTGTGAATGCATGGAACAGTTACCGGATTATCTGGAAAAGCATCGGTAAGCCGGTGCTTTTTTCAATGGATAATGAGTGCAGATAAAAAAGTTTGGCGTCGCCCGCCCCCGCTTCCCTGTACGTCCTGCTGCCCTGCAAGGTTCCTTGCAGGGGACGCTTTCGCTCGGATAATCACGCAGCGGTACTAAGGCTGCAAAGGACG